>NZ_NEIZ01000016.1:0-152586 GCF_002113645.1 Pseudomonas sp. B35(2017)
TCAAAATTTCTTTTTCAACTTCAACCACTTGCGCTTTCGATCTCTCGTCAGCGGGAGGCGAATTCTACAGCGTTGCACGCTGCTGTCAACACCTCTTTTTCTCCGCTTTCGACCGGGAGGATCGAAACGCCGAAAGGGCCAAACATCACCGCCCTCTTCGACTCCCTCCGGGCTTCGCTGAACTGAAGCGACCCGCTGCCGAAAACTTCGTAACTCGTTGAATCTCAAGGAGTTTTCCGTTTCGACTGCGCCGGAAGTGGGGCGAATTATAGAGAACTGAAATCTGCCGTCAACACCTTTTTCATATTTCTGTCATATCGGTCAAGGCACCCCGAAAACAAGAAGGCCGACCTCTTCGAGGTCGGCCTTCTTTTCCCTCTATTTACAAGCTAGGGAACGCGAACTGCGAGGCTTCATGGCTCGAACGCTGCGGCCAGCGCTGGGTGATCGCCTTGCGGCGGGTGTAGAAGCGCACGCCGTCCGGGCCGTAGGCATGCAGGTCGCCGAACAGCGAACGTTTCCAGCCGCCGAAGCTGTGATAGGCCACCGGCACCGGCAGCGGCACGTTGACGCCGACCATGCCGACTTCGATCTCGTCGCAGAACAGCCGCGCCGCTTCCCCGTCGCGGGTGAAGATGCAGGTGCCGTTGCCGTATTCGTGATCGTTGATCAGTTGCATGGCTTCTTCCAGGCTGTTCACCCGGACGATGCACAGCACCGGCCCGAAGATCTCTTCTTTATAGATACGCATCTCGGGAGTGACGTTGTCGAACAGGCAGCCGCCGAGGAAGAAGCCTTCTTCGTGCCCCGGTACGCTCAGGCCGCGACCGTCGACCACCAGGGTCGCCCCCGCCGCCACGCCGTCATCGACATAACCGCTGACCTTGTCGCGGGCCTGACCGGTCACCAGCGGCCCCATGTCCAGGCCGCAGGAAGTGCCGGCGCCGATCTTCAGTGCCTTGATCTGCGGCACCAGTTTGGCCACCAGGGCATCCGCCACTTGGTCGCCGACGCACACCGCCACCGAAATCGCCATGCAGCGCTCGCCGCACGAACCGTAAGCCGCGCCCATCAGTGCGCTGACGGCGTTGTCCAGGTCGGCGTCCGGCATCAGCACCGCGTGGTTCTTCGCCCCGCCCAAGGCCTGGACGCGCTTGCCGCGCTTGGTGCCTTCGGCATAGATGTATTCGGCGATCGGGGTCGAACCCACGAAGCTCAGTGCCTTGACTTCCGGCGCCTCGATCAGCGCATCCACGGCCGCTTTGTCGCCATGCACGACACTCAGCACACCTTTGGGCAGGCCCGCTTCCAGCAGCAACTGAGCAATCAGCAGGGTCGAGCTAGGGTCACGCTCGGACGGCTTGAGGATGAAGCAGTTGCCGCAGACGATAGCCAGCGGGTACATCCACAGCGGCACCATGGCCGGGAAGTTGAACGGCGTGATGCCGGCCACCACGCCCAGCGGCTGGAAGTCGGACCAGGCGTCGATGTTCGGGCCGACGTTGCGGCTGTACTCGCCCTTGAGGATTTCCGGGGCGGCACAGGCGAACTCGACGTTCTCGATGCCGCGCTTGAGCTCGCCCACGGCGTCTTCCAGGGTCTTGCCGTGCTCTTCGCTGATCAGTTGGGCGATGCGCGATTCGTTCTGCTCCAGCAGTTGCTTGAAGCGGAACATGACCTGGGCGCGCTTGGCCGGCGGCGTGTTGCGCCAGGCCGGGAATGCTGCCTTGGCCGCGTCGATGGCGTGCTGGATGGTTTCGCGGCTGGCCAGCGGCAGCTTGTGGATCGCCTGGCCGGTGGACGGGTTGAACACATCGACCGCGCGACCGTTCTCGGTCACCAGTTCGCCATTGATCAAATGCGGGATAACGCTCATCGGGAACTCCTGAATTTGTCCACAGGCACCCATGGCCGGGTGCCTGCTATTTGTAGGTCTATATAGAGAGAAGAATCAGTCGAGCTTGTTCAGCACGTCGCCGACCGCGTCGAACAGACGGTCGAGGTCTTGCGGCTTGCTGTTGAAGGTTGGGCCGAACTGCAGGGTGTCGCCGCCGAAGCGCACGTAGAACCCGGCTTTCCACAGCGCCATGCCGGCCTCGAACGGACGCACGATGGCGTCGCCGTCGCGGGCGGCGATCTGGATCGCGCCGGCCAGGCCGTAGTTGCGGATGTCGATGACGTTCTTCGAACCCTTCAGGCCGTGCAGCGCATTCTCGAAGTGCGGCGCGACTTCGGCCACGCTCTGCACCAGGTTTTCCTTCTGCAGCAGGTCGAGGGCCGCGATGCCGGCGGCACAGGCCACTGGGTGCGCCGAGTAGGTGTAGCCGTGGGGGAATTCCACCGCATATTCCGGCGTCGGCTGGTTCATGAAGGTCTGGTAGATCTCGGTGCTCGCGATCACCGCACCCATCGGGATGGCGCCGTTGGTGACTTGCTTGGCGATGCACATCAGATCCGGGGTCACGCCGAACGTGGTGGCGCCGAACATGGTGCCGGTACGGCCGAAACCGGTGATCACTTCGTCGAACACCAACAGGATGCCGTGCTGGTCGCAGATTTCGCGCAGACGCTTGAGGTAACCCTGCGGCGGCACCAGCACGCCGGCGGAACCGGCCAGCGGCTCAACGAAGACCGCCGCGATGTTGGAGGCGTCGTGCAGTTCGATCAGCTTCAGCAGCTCGTCGGCCAGGGCGATGCCGCCCTGCTCCGGCATGCCGCGGGAGAAGGCATTGCTCGCCAGCAGGGTATGCGGCAAGTGGTCGACGTCCATCATCGCCTGACCGAACAGCTTGCGGTTGCCGTTGACGCCGCCCAGGCTGGTGCCGGCGATGTTCACGCCATGGTAGCCACGGGCGCGGCCGATCATTTTGGTCTTGGTCGGCTGGCCTTTCAGGCGCCAGTAGGCGCGCACCATTTTCACCGCAGTGTCGGCGCACTCGGAGCCGGAGTCGGTGAAGAACACGTGGTTCAGGTTGCCCGGGGTCAGCGCGGTGATTTTCTCCGCCAGCTGGAACGACAGTGGGTGGCCGTACTGGAAACCCGGCGAATAGTCGAGGGTGCCCAGCTGCTTGGTGACCGCTTCCTGGATTTCCTTGCGGGTGTGCCCGGCGCCGCAGGTCCACAGGCCGGACAGCGAGTCGTACACCTTGCGGCCCTTGTCGTCGATCAGCCAGCTGCCCTCGGCGCCGACGATCAGGCGCGGATCGCGCTGAAAGTTGCGGTTCGCGGTGTACGGCATCCAGTGCGCGTCCAGCTTCAGTTGGCTGGCCAGTGGCGACGACGCGTTTTCAGGCATGTTCATGGGCAAAACCTCGCAGGGCGATAAGCGGCAGGGAGATGAAAGTCGTTGTTGCAGCTACGTTGCCACGCCGATAAAGTCGGTGAAATTCAACTTTTCTAACCTTCAGTTAGAACACCGCTAAACATTGAGCCTTTGAACATGAGCAGCCGCCGCCCCGATCCGCTGGCCCAGGTCAGCGACTTTGACATTCGCTTGCTGCGCATCTTCCGCAGCGTGGTCGAGTCCGGCGGGTTCTCCGCGGCGGAGACCGTGCTCGGCATCGGCCGCTCGGCGATCAGCCAGCAGATGAGCGACCTTGAGCAGCGCCTCGGCCTGCGCCTGTGCCAACGCGGGCGCGCCGGGTTCTCCCTGACCGAAGAAGGCCGGGAGGTCTATCAGTCGGCGCTGCAACTGTTGAGCGCGCTGGAAACCTTCCGCACCGAGGTCAACGGCCTGCACCAGCATTTGCGGGGTGAGCTGATCATCGGTCTGACCGACAACCTCGTCACCCTGCCCCACATGCGCATCACCCATGCCCTGGCGCAACTGAAGGAGCGCGGGCCGGACGTGCAGATCCAGATCCGCATGATCGCCCCCAACGAAGTCGAGCAAGGCGTGCTCGACGGTCGCCTGCACGTCGGCGTGGTGCCCCAGGCCAGCGCGCTGTCGGGGCTGGAGTACCAGCCGCTGTACAGTGAACGCTCGTTGCTCTATTGCGCGGTCGGGCATCCGCTGTTCTATGCGGACGACAAGCAACTGGACGACGAGCGCCTCAACAGCCAGGACGCCATCGCCCCGACCTTCCGCTTGCCGGCTGAGATCCAGGCGCACTATCAGGCGCTCAACTGCACCGCCAGCGCTTCGGACCGCGAGGGCATGGCGTTCCTGATCCTCACCGGGCGCTACATCGGTTACCTGCCGGATCACTACGCCAGCCTCTGGGTGCAGCAGGGACGTCTGCGGGCGCTCAAGGCCGGCAGCCGCTTCTATGACCTGAGCCTGGCTTCGGTCACGCGCAAGGGACGGCGCCCGCATCTGGTGCTGGAGAGTTTTCTCGACAGCCTGGCGGCCACGCGCTGAAATCCGTGCGCCCCAGCGCCATCGCCAGCAGGCTGGCGCCTGCACGGGGTTTATCGCACCAGGTCTTGTCTGGGACGTGCGGGTGCGCTATCAACACCACTGGTTTCCCCAACAAAACCGACCCGGAAGCGCCTATGACCCTTGAAGTCCCAGCCCATGGCGGCAAGCCCGCCAGCCGCATTCGTCAGAAGAACGAAGAGACCATCATCAAAGCCGCCGAAGACGAGTTCGCCCGTCACGGGTACAAAGGCACCAGCATGAACACCATCGCCACCAAGGCCGGGTTGCCCAAGGCGAACCTGCATTACTACTTCACCAACAAGCTGGGGCTGTACGTGGCGGTGCTGAGCAACATCCTCCAACTGTGGGACAGCACCTTCAACACCCTCACCGCCGACGACGATCCGGCCGAAGCGCTGACCCGCTACATCCGCGCCAAGATGGAATTCTCCCGGCGTCAGCCGCAGGCCTCGCGGATCTTCGCCATGGAGGTGATCAGCGGCGGCGAATGCCTGACCGAGTATTTCAACCAGGACTACCGCGCCTGGTTCCAGGGCCGGGCAGCGGTGTTCCAGGCCTGGATCGACGCCGGCAAGATAGATCCGGTGGACCCGGTGCACCTGATCTTCCTGCTGTGGGGCAGCACCCAGCATTACGCCGACTTCGCCACACAGATCTGCCGGGTCACCGGCCGCAGCAAACTGACCAAGCAGGACATGGAAGACGCCGGCGACAACCTGATCCGCATCATCCTCAAGGGCTGCGGCCTCACTCCTTCTATATAAGACGCTTATGCCATTCACCCTCAGCGGCCTTTGCGAATTCCGCGAAGAGATTCGCAAAAGCCGTTTCATCACCTTCGCCGCACCGATCGACAGCCCCGCCGAGGCGCAGGCGTTCATCGAACGGCACAGCGACCTGAACGCCTCGCACAATTGCTGGGCCTGGAAACTCGGCGACCAGTACCGCAGCAACGATGACGGCGAACCGGGCGGCACCGCCGGGCGGCCGATCCTGGCGGCCATCGAGGCCCAGGACTGCGACCGGGTCGCGGTGCTGGTGATCCGCTGGTACGGTGGCATTCAGTTGGGCACCGGCGGCCTGGCCCGGGCCTACGGCGGCGGGGCCAACAAGTGCCTGCAGGCAGCGGCGAAAACCGAGCTGGTCAGTCGCGTGCCGCTGCGCTGCGCCTGCGCCTTCGGCGAACTGGCCTTGGTGAAACTGCGGGTGGCGGAACTCGGCGGGCTGGTGGAAGAGGAAATCTTCACCGCCAACGGCGTCGAATTGCGACTGGCCGTCGGTTCGGCGCAGATCGAGGCACTGCAAACGCAACTGGCCGATTTGAGCCGCGGGCGGATCGTGCTCCAGCGCTGAGGCCCGCCGAGGCACCCTGACCGCTTATTCCACACAGTTGCCCACATCGCCTGTGGGCCCGGCTGTGGATAACCTGAGCACATCCCGCTGTAACCCTTCTGTCATGGGGCTTTGCGGGGTTTGTTCACTTTTCGCCCAATTTGCCGATCGAAAAGCAAATTCCACACTAAAACAATCAGTTAGCTCGGTTTATCACCTTTGGAAGAAAGCCGGGCGGCGCTTATGCCCGGCGTTTGCGCTTGCGCACAAATACTGTGGAGCAACCTGTGGATAAGCCGTTCATGGCTGGCGCAGCCGCCGATCCCGCAAGGTTTCCACTGGCTTGATCGTTTTTTGACCAGCCCACGACGCGCAAAACCTGTGCCGGAGCAACGGCCTCGGCGCCAAGTGGCGTCTGCTCATGCAGCCTTTTGGGGTTGAGCGCTCTGCATCAATGGCCGCCGGCCCCTGCCGCAGCGTGGTTCTGACCAGATGGCCAGGAAACCGCTTTATCCACAGGCAGCACCTGGGCGATTCCCCACGCCAGCTCAAACAGCAGGAAGCCCAGCAACAACGCGCTGGCGCCGTGCACCCAGGCGTAGGCTTGCCAGGTCGCGAAGAGAAACCTCGCCACTGCGTCGTACCGACCGTACAGCGGTTGCGGATCACGGATCCGCAGCACCGCCCATACGCACACCACTGAGCCCAACAGGTTCGCCATCAGCAAGTGCTCCGGGGCAAACGCCGGCAGCTCTCCGGGCAGACCCAGTGCCCGGCCCAGCACCGTCAAACCTTCATGCACCCAGGCAAAACTCCACGGTGTGGCAAACGCCGCCGTCACGATCAGGTCATACCAGGCACTGCCGCGCACCAGGCGGCGATACTGCGTTGAAGTCCACATCGTCCATGCTCCGAACATTCAGGGAGCACTCACGCTAAAGCCTGGAGTATGCTCCAAGGTCAAACACTTTCGGGATGTCCCAGATGCGCATCGGTGAGTTAGCCCAGGTCAGCGCCGTCAGCCGCGACACTTTGCGCTTCTACGAGCAGCGCGGGCTGATCGCCGCACAGCGCACGGCCAACGGCTACCGCGACTATCCGCCGGAGACGGTGCAACTGGTGCTCTACATCAAGACCGCCCAGCGCCTGGGATTCACCCTCAACGAAATCGGCGGCAGCGTCGCCGCGCTGTGGCAGGCGCCCGACCCGGACAGCGCCGTCGCGCAACTGCTGCGCGACAAGCTGCAATTGATCGAAACCCGCATCAACGAACTGGGCGCCCTGCGCGCCGAGCTGCAGCAGCGGCTCGGCCAGGCGTGCCCGCTGAACCCACGAGCCTGAACATTCAAGGAAGCCCTTCATGTCCGCAAAAACCGCACTGATCATCGGCGCCTCCCGAGGCCTGGGCCTGGGCCTGGTGAAAACCCTGCTGGCCGACGGCTGGCAAGTCACCGCGACCGTCCGCGATCCGCAGAAGGCCCAGGCGCTGCAAGCGCTGGGCAAGGTGCGCATCGAGAAACTCGACATGGACGACCAGCAAGCCGTGATCGCCCTCAGCCAGCAGCTCAAGGGCGAGACCTTCGATCTGCTGTTCGTCAACGCCGGGGTCAAGGGCCCCGAGGTGCAGACGCCCGGCGGCGCGACGCTGGCGGAGGTCGGCCAGCTGTTCTTCACCAACGCCGTGGCACCGATCAACCTGGCCCAGCGCTTCGTCGGGCAGATCCGCGACGGCAGCGGTGTGCTGGCGTTCATGAGTTCGGTGCTGGGCAGCGTGACCATGCCCGACGCGCCGGAACTGGCCCTCTACAAGGCCAGCAAGGCAGCGCTCAATTCGATGACCAACAGCTTCGTCACCCAGTTGGGCGAGCAGAAGCTCACCGTGCTGTCGCTGCATCCGGGCTGGGTGAAGACCGACATGGGCGGCGAAGGCGCCGACATCGACGTGGACACCAGCACCCGCGGCCTGGTGGATCAGGTGGATGCGTTCGCCGGCAAGGGCGGGCATCATTTCGTCAACTACAAGGGCGAGACCATTCCCTGGTGATCCCCTGCCCGCTCCCACAGGGCTTTTGGGTGGCCGCAGATTCTGCATTCACCCCAAGCTTCCTGTGGGAGCCAGCCTGCTGGCGATGGCGTCAGTGAGGGCAGCGCATTTGCGGGGGCTGTCCGGTCGGAAGCGGCTTGCCCGCGGCACGGTTTTGCCCGACACTGCGCACCTCGCCCCCGCGGCGACCCTGGATCAGCAGACAGGGCAACACTGAGCTGGCAACCCTGAACCCTACTTTCAGAGGAGCCGGCCACCATGCCTGCGACCCGTATCTGGCTACAGAATCCCCTCGCGATCTTCACCGCCAACCACCTCGACGCCCGTGGCGGCCTGGTGCTGCAGGACGGCCTGATCGCCGAAACGCTCGCCGCCGGCCAGCGACCGTCCGCGCCGTGCGATCAAGTGTTCGACGCCCGTGAGCACGTCATCCTGCCGGGCCTGATCAACACCCATCACCACTTCTACCAGACCCTGACCCGCGCCTGGGCGCCGGTGGTCAACCAGCCGCTGTTCCCGTGGCTGAAGACCCTGTACCCGGTGTGGGCGCGCCTGACGCCGGAGAAGCTCGCGCTGGCCACCAAGGTCGCCCTGGCCGAACTGCTGCTGTCGGGCTGCACCACCGCCGCCGATCACCATTACCTGTTCCCGGACGGCCTGGAGAACGCCATCGACGTGCAGGTGCAGAGCGTGCGCGAGCTGGGCATGCGGGCGATGCTCACCCGGGGCTCGATGAGCCTGGGCGAGAAGGACGGCGGCCTGCCGCCGCAGCAGACCGTACAAGAAGGCCAAGTGATTCTGGACGACAGCCAGCGCCTGATCCGCGAGTACCACGAGCGCGGCGACGGTGCGCAGATCCAGATCGCCCTGGCGCCGTGCTCGCCGTTTTCGGTGACCCCGCAAATCATGTCGGCCAGCGCCGAACTCGCCGACAAGCTCGACGTGCGCCTGCACACCCACCTGGCCGAAACCCTCGACGAGGAAGACTTCTGCCTGCAACGGTTCGGCCTGCGCACCGTGGACTACCTGGACAGCGTCGGCTGGCTCGGCCCGCGCACCTGGCTGGCCCACGGCATCCACTTCAACCCCGACGAAATCGCCCGCCTCGGCGCCGCCGGCACCGGCATCTGCCATTGCCCGAGCTCGAACATGCGCCTGGCGTCCGGCATCTGCCCAAGCATCGAACTGACCGCCGCCGGCGCGCCGCTGGGCCTGGGCGTGGACGGTTCGGCGTCCAACGACGCGTCGAACATGATCCTCGAAGCACGCCAGGCCCTGTATATCCAGCGCCTGCGCTACGGCGCCGAAAAGATCACCCCGGAACGGGTGCTGGGCTGGGCGACCAAAGGCTCGGCGAGCCTTCTGGGGCGCACCGACATCGGCGAGCTGGCGGTGGGCAAGCAGGCCGACCTGGCGCTGTTCAAGCTCGATGAACTGCGGTTCTCCGGCAGCCACGACCCGGTGTCGGCGCTGCTGCTGTGCGGCGCGGACCGGGCCGACCGGGTGATGGTCGGCGGCCAGTGGCGGGTCATCGACGGCCAGGTCGAAGGGCTGGACCTCAAGGGCCTGATCGCCGACCACAGCCAGGCGGCCCGGCAACTGATCGCCGGCGCCTGATCCTCGGGCATCCAGGGTGGGAGCGACGGTATTGCTCCTGCCTTGCGGTGCCTCGACCGACGCCATCGCCAGCTGGCTGGCGCCCAGCGTTTTTGTCCGAGCCGCACGATGATCGCCCGGTCAGGTTTTGCCATCTGTTGCGGCGCACATCTGTAGAATGCCCGCCAACCGCACCTGATGAGAAAAGACCATGTACGACTGGCTGAACGCCCTGCCCAAGGCGGAGCTGCACCTGCACCTCGAAGGCTCGCTGGAGCCCGAGCTGCTGTTCGCCCTGGCCGAACGCAACAAGATCGCCCTGCCGTGGAGCGACGTCGACACCCTGCGCAAGGCCTACGCCTTCAACAACCTGCAGGAATTCCTCGACCTGTACTACCAGGGCGCCGACGTGCTGCGCACCTCCCAGGACTTCTACGACCTGACCTGGGCCTACCTGCTGCGCTGCAAGGCACAGAACGTGATCCACACCGAACCGTTCTTCGACCCGCAGACCCACACCGACCGGGGCATCCCGTTCGAGACCGTGCTCAACGGCATCGCCGCCGCCCTGAAGGACGGCGAGCAGCAATTGGGCATCACCAGCGGCCTGATCCTGAGCTTCCTGCGCCACCTGAGCGAAGACGAAGCGCAGAAGACCCTCGACCAGGCGCTGCCGTTTCGCGATGCGTTCGTGGCCGTGGGCCTGGACAGCTCCGAGATGGGCCATCCGCCGAGCAAGTTCCGGCGGGTGTTCGACCGCGCCCGCAGCGAAGGCTTCCTGACCGTCGCCCACGCCGGCGAGGAAGGCCCGCCGGAGTACATCTGGGAAGCCATCGACCTGCTGAAGATCCAGCGCATCGACCACGGCGTGCGCGCCATCGAAGACGAGCGCCTGATGCAGCGGATCATCGACGAGCAGATCCCGCTGACCGTGTGCCCGTTGTCGAACACCAAACTGTGCGTGTTCGACCACATGTCCCAGCACAACATCCTCGACATGCTCGAACGCGGAGTGAAGGTGACGGTGAACTCGGACGACCCGGCGTACTTCGGCGGTTACGTCACCGAGAACTTCCACGCGCTGCACACCCACCTGGGCATGACCCAAGACCAGGCCAAACGCCTGGCGCAGAACAGCCTGGACGCACGGTTGGTAAAACCCTGACGCCGAAACTGCACAAGCCCGCCTGCCGGCGATGGGGCCATGGCATTCAACCTCTCCGTTGACTGGACATCCGCCATCGCCGGCATTCGGGCTCCCGCACCCGCATCGCCGCTACGCCATCTCCAGCTCGGGCTCGCGGACAAACCGATGGATTTCCCGCTGCCCCGCCGCCGTCAGCTGCAGCGCCCGGGACTCGTTGAGCAGCATCAGCCAGCCCGATTGCATGAACAGCTGGAGCAACGCCGCGCCGAGCGAGCCGCCCATGTGCGGGCGGCGTTCGCTCCAGTCCGGACAGGCGCAGGCCACCTGCACGTTGCGATGGGCCAGGGCCTGGATGAACACGCCCCGGGCCGCCAGTTGCGTGGCCCCCTTGTGGGTGACCGCGACCCGTTGCTCAAGCTGCTCGATCCAGCCGGCATCGAGCAGGCTCTGGTAAAGATCGGCGGCCAGCGTGCCGCCCAGGTGGTCATCGCAAAAGCGCGCGCGCAGCAGCGGCGACGGGGCCGGTCGCGGCCGCAGGATCGGTGCGGTGCGGGTGAGCGCTGGCGGAATGTCCCGGGGGGCGCTGGCGATCGAGGCACTGGCCAGTGCCTCGATCGCGGCCCCGACCTCCGGCGCCGCCAAGCGGAAAAAGCGCTTGCGCCCACGGTTTTCGACCTTCAACAGACCACCGGAGGACAACCGCGTCAGGTGCGCGCTGGCCGAAGACGGCGACAGCCCTGCCAGCAGGGCCAGTTCCTCGGTCTGCCGGGCCGAACCGTCCATCAGCGCCCACATCATCGCGCTGCGCTTGGGATCGGCCAGCAACGCGGCGATCTGGCTGATGCAAGGTGCATGTTCCATGTATTCACTCCCTGTTGAATCGATTCGACTACTGCCCGCGGGCATCTTGACCGGTCAAGGACCGACGGCCAAGGCGCGCCGGCGGCCGTGCAGCGGACCGCTCGCGCAAACGCCCGGGCAGGCACGAGGCGAGCGCTAGTATAAGCGCGATGGTCGCCGCGTCCCGCGCCGGGACGGGCTTGAGTGGTGATTGATCCTGAGGGAAATTTCTCTATTTGCATGCGACTAATGATCAACCGCGCGCAAAGCGGGAAACCGGCTACCCACTTCCGCGCATCGGCTGGCGAGCATCGCCCGCAAAAGGTTCACCGGCTTACTCAACTGAGCGCGATGGGCGCACAGCAGATTCAGCGGAGCCCGCTCACACAGCAGCTCAGGCAGCAGCACCCGCAGGCGCCCGGCCTCGACATCCGCCGCTACATCCAGCCAGGACTTGTAGGCGATGCCCGCCCCCGCCACCGCCCACAGGCGCACCACGTCGGCATCGTCGCTGAAGCGGTCGCCGCTGACGGTCAACCCGACCTCGCGCTTGCCGTCGTGAAAGGTCCAGTGGTCGTGGACCCGGCCGCCGAGCATGTACAGCAGGCAATTGTGCTGCGCCAACTGCTCCAGCTGGCGCGGCTCCCCGCACCGTTTCAGGTAGGCCGGCGCTGCGCACAGCACGCGGCGGTTGTCGGGCGCGACGGGCAGCGCCACCAGGCTGGAGTCTTCCGGCTCACCGTAGCGCAGGGCGATGTCCACCGGTTGCCGGAACAGGTCGGCGATGCGGTCGCCCAGCAACAGGCGCACGGTGAGCCTGGGGTGTTCGCGCTGGAACTCGTCGAGCCACGGCAACAGCAGGTTGCGACCGAAGTCCGAGGGCGCGGACAGCTGCAAGACACCGCTGACCTGATCCTGCCCGCTGGCCAGCAAACGCCGGCCTTCATCCAGGCTGCCCAGCGCCGCCCGGGCGTATTCGAGAAACCCTTCGCCCTCGGCGGTCAGGCGCAGGCTGCGGGTGGAGCGCGCCAGCAGACGCGCGCCCAACTGACGTTCGATGCGCTTGAGCGCCGCGCTGGCCACTGCGGCGGACATGTCCATCACCCGGGCCGCCGCCGACAGGCTGCCCAGGTCCGCAGCCCGCACAAACAGCTGCAAGTCATCGAAACGCAGCATTCCGACCTCGATTATCAAAAAACCATTGAAAGAGACTGTTCTTTTAGCCGGTTTTATCGCGCACCGAAATAGCCAATGATCCACCCCATCGAACACATCACGCTTGCGGAGCCGAACATGTCCCAACCCTTCACCGCCATCGCCACCCTGATCGCCAAACCCGGCCGGCAAGAGGCCCTCGAACAGCACCTGCGCGCCCTCATCGCACCGACCCGTGCCGAGGCCGGCTGCAGCCAGTACGACCTGCACCAGGACCTGGCCAACCCGCTGGCCTTCTACATGATCGAACGCTGGGCCAGCGACGAAGCCCTCCAGGCCCACGACGCCAGCGCCCACATCCAGCATTTCCGGGCGCAGGCCGGCGAGTTCCTCGAACACTTCGAACTCAAGCGCCTGCGCGCCATCGCCTGATCCCTTTCCCTTTTCCCGGAGTCCCTCATGAAAGCCATCGCCTATTACGCGTCCCTGCCGATCAGCGACGAGAAATCCCTGCAAGACATCGAACTGCCGGAACCGGTCCCCGGCCCCCGCGACCTGCTGGTGGAAGTCAAAGCCATCTCGGTCAACCCGGTGGACACCAAGGTCCGCCAGAACGTGGCGCCGGAAGGCGGCGCGGCGAAAGTGCTGGGCTGGGACGTGGCCGGCACGGTCAAGGCGGTCGGCAGCGAGGTGACGCTGTTCAAGGCCGGTGACAAGGTGTTCTACGCCGGCTCCATCGCCCGGGCCGGGGGCAACAGCGAGCTGCATGTGGTGGATGAGCGGATCGTCGGCCACATGCCCACGTCCCTGGGGTTTGCCGAAGCCGCCGCCCTGCCGCTGACGGCCATCACCGCCTGGGAACTGCTGTTCGAACGCCTGCAGATCCGCGAAGGCGCGCAAGACGAAGGCCAGAGCCTGCTGATCGTCGGCGCGGCCGGCGGCGTCGGCTCGATCCTGACCCAACTGGCCAGCCGCCTGACCGGCCTGACGGTGATCGGCACCGCTTCCCGCCCGCAGACCCGCGACTGGGTGAGCGCACTGGGCGCCGACCACGTGATCGACCACAGCCAGCCGCTGAGCGAAGCGCTCAAGCGCGCCGGCATCGGCCACGTGACCCACGTCGCCAGCCTGACCCAGACCGACCAGCATCTGGACCAACTGGTCGAGGCCCTGGCGCCGCAAGGCAAACTGGCGCTGATCGATGACCCCAAGTCGCTGGACGTGACCAAGCTCAAGCGCAAGAGCCTGTCGCTGCACTGGGAGTTCATGTACACCCGCTCGCTGTTCGAGACCGCCGACATGCTCGAACAGCACAAGCTGCTCAACCGCGTAGCCGGGCTGATTGACGACGGCACCCTGAAGACCACGGTCGGCGAGCACTTCGGCCGCATCACCGCCGCCAACCTGCGCCGCGCCCACGCGCTGCTGGAAAGCGGCAAGGCCAAGGGCAAGATCGTGCTGGAAGGCTTCTGATCCGCAGGGCTGACGGTGCCGTCCGACGGCGGGCGGCACCGTCAGTCCGAGAATTGACCCTTGTCACAAATGCGATCGCATTCGGGTCTACAATCGAGACCTCTGCGATGCAATCTTTTACGTACGGGAGGTCAGCAATGAAGATCCTGATAAAAGAAGTGGCAAAGTCCCAGTGGCAAGTCCGTCTTGACCAGCACGCCGTGACCTTCCGCAGCGAGGCCGAAGCCTTGGCCTTCACCCGCACCCTCGAAGCGCGCCTTCACGCGCCCCACCGGATCCCCGACCCCGGCCAGCAACGCGCCGCCGGCTGACCCAAGCGCCTCAGGCCTCGGCCTGCGCCAGCGCCAGCGCCAACGCACGGGCATTCTGCAAACGACGGGTGAACACCGCCGCGCTCACCACCAGCAGTCCGCACAGGCTGATGACCATGGCCATCGGCATCGCGCTGCCGTCGTGCAGCACGCCGACCAGCGCCGCCGCCCCGGACGCCACGCTGAACTGCAGGAAACCGAGCATCGCCGACGCGCTGCCGGCCCGGGCGCCCTGGCCGTTCATCGCACAGGCCGACGCATTCGGCAGGATGCAGCCCAGGCTGGCGATGCAGATGAACAGCGGAATCAGCAGTGGCCACAGCGCAGCGGTATGCAGCGCACTGACCGCCAGCAGCGTCAGCCCGGCCGTCAGGTACACCCAGACCGCACGCGCCAGCAGGAACGCCGGGCCGCGCTTGGCCAGCAGCCGCGCATTGACCTGCGCCACCAGAATGAACCCCGCCGCGTTGGCGCCGAAGAACCAGCCGAAATGCTCGGCCGGGACGCCGTAGAGTTTGATCAGCACGAACGGTGAACCGGCGATGTAGGAAAACATCCCGGCGATGGCGATGCCGCCGGTCAGGGCGTGGCCGAGATAGATCGGATCCTTGATCAGCCGTCCGTACTGGCGCAGCGCGCCGGACAACGGTTGACGCGGCACATGGGCCGGCAGACTTTCCGGCAGGCCCAGCGCCACCGCCACTCCGGCCAGCGCGCTGAAGCCGGTCAGCGCCAGGAAGATCGACTGCCATCCCGTGGTGTTGACCAGCAGGCCGCCGAGCATCGGCGCCAGGATCGGCGCCAGCCCCATCACCAGCATCAGTTGCGAAAAGACCTTGGCCGCGCCCACCGCGTCGCACTTGTCGCTGACCACCGCCCGGGAGATCACCATCCCCGCGCAGCCGCCGAGCGCCTGCACGAACCGCGCGCCGATCAGCCACTCCAGGCTCGGCGCATAGGCGCACGCCAGGGAGGCGACGGTGAACAGGCCGATGCCGGTGAGCAGCGGAATGCGCCGGCCGAAACGGTCAGCCACCGGGCCGTACAGCAACTGGCCGAAGGACAGCCCGAGGAAATACGCCGCCAACGTCAGCTGAACGTGTTTCTCATCGGTGCCGAACGCCTGCGCCATGGACGGGAAGGCCGGCAGATAGAAGTCGATCGCCAGCGGGCCGAAGGCGCTCAAGGCGCCGAGAATCAGAATTGTACGCAGGTTCATCAGGCATCCAGGTCGGGCAAGGTGTCGGGCATGGGACAAGCCCGACAGTCTAGCCGCGCCGGGACGCCTCGGACAGTCCGGTAGCTCGCTATCTATCGAACCGGTCAGGCAACCTTGACGGCGTAGCCTTCCTCGCTGATGGCGGCGATCACTTGTTCGGCGCTCAGCGCACTCTCGACACCCACTTCCCTGGCCGCCAGATCGACCCGCACGCTGGCGGCGGGATCCTTGCTCTGCACCGCCTGGGTGATGGCCCGGACGCAGTGACCGCAGGACATGCCTTCTACCGTGAACACTTGCATGGAACGACTCCTTTTCGAGTGAGGTTGCCGGCAGTCTCAGGCTTGCCACCATGGCAAGGTCAAGTTCTGCGAACAACTGCCGGGCTGGCAATCGACGCTTCAGTCGGCCAAGCTGCGTGCATCAATGACTCGATTTCAGGAGATTCAGCCATGCGCTGGTCAGTTTTCAGCCTGTTTGGCTTCCTCAGTCTCTTTGCCGCGATCCCTTCGGCGCACGCCGCCGCCGAGGATTACGGGGTGCTGATCATTTCCCGCGAGCGCCTGGAAGTCTCGACCCCCTGCGAGATCGGCATCTACATCCAGGATCAACTGTCGGCGCGGCTGTTCCAGGAACAGAGCACCTCGTTCAACCTGCCGCCGGGCACCGTGTCGCTGCGCCTGAAACTGCTGCCGGGGCAAATGCCGGGCTGCAATCCGGGCATGCTGGCGCCGGGTTCCCAGGACATCACGCTCAAGGCCGGCGACGTGCAGAAATACCGGATCGCCATGACCCGCGACGGCATGTACCTCAAGCGCACCGGGCTGGGCTACTGAGCCTTGATTCCTGCTTTGCGGTGTCTGGGCGGGCGCCATCGCCAGCAGGCTGGCTCCCACAGGGAATCTCGCCTGACACCGCGGAACACTTGTGGGAGCCAGCCTGCTGACGATAGGCCCCCCAAGTGCACCGCCCTCCCCTGCGACAACCTGGCGATTGGCGCTTGACCTTGCCCGCATGGCAAGGTTGATCCTTGTAGGCATCCACTACAGGGAGTACGACCGATGTCCGAATCCATCACCTTCGACCTGCCCATCGCGGGCATGACCTGCGCCAGCTGCGCCGGTCGGGTCGAGCGGGCCTTGAGCAAGGTCAGCGGCGCCAGCGCCGTGAGCGTCAACCTCGCCACCGAGCAGGCCCGCGTGCAGGCGCCCGGCGACAGTCTGCCGGCGCTGATCGACGCCGTGGCGCACGCCGGCTACAGCGTACCGCAGCAGACGCTGGAACTGAGTATCGACGGCATGACCTGCGCCTCCTGCGTCGGCCGGGTCGAACGCGCCTTGGCCAAAGTCGCCGGGGTGAAGCACGTCAGCGTCAACCTCGCCAACGAACGGGCCCACCTGGAGCTGCTCGGCGCCGTCGACCCGCAGCGCCTGATCGCCGCCGTGAGCAAGGCCGGCTATTCGGCCAGC
Organism: Pseudomonas sp. B35(2017); assembly: GCF_002113645.1. Taxonomy (NCBI): domain Bacteria; kingdom Pseudomonadati; phylum Pseudomonadota; class Gammaproteobacteria; order Pseudomonadales; family Pseudomonadaceae; genus Pseudomonas; species Pseudomonas sp. B35(2017). The sequence goes on from NZ_NEIZ01000016.1 coordinate 16,968, forward strand.
GTCTTCGAGCTTGAGCAGCCCGGCGCCGACACCCAAGAACAACGCCTGAACCATGAGCGCTGGGCGCTGTTCTGCGCCATCGCCCTGGCCTTGCCGCTGGTGCTGCCGATGCTGCTGCAACCGTTCGGCGTGCACTGGATGCTGCCGGCCTGGGCGCAGTTCGCCCTCGCCACGCCGGTGCAGTTCATCTTCGGCGCACGGTTCTACAAGGCGGCCTGGAAAGCCGTGCGCGCCGGGGCCGGCAACATGGACTTGCTGGTGGCCCTGGGCACCAGCGCCGGTTATGGCCTGAGCGTGTACGAATGGGCCACCGCCGCCGGGCGCATGCCGCACCTGTACTTCGAAGCGTCGGCGGTGGTGATCGCCCTGGTGTTGCTGGGCAAATACCTGGAAAGCCGCGCCAAGCGCCAGACCGCCAGCGCCATCCGTGCGCTGGAGGCGCTGCGGCCCGAGCGTGCCGTCCAGGTCGTCGACGGCCGCGAACAGGACGTGGCCATCAGCGCCTTGCGCCTTGACGACATCGTGCTGGTCAAACCCGGCGAACGTTTCCCGGTGGACGGCGAAGTGCTCGAAGGCCAGAGCCATGCCGACGAAGCGCTGATCAGCGGCGAAAGCCTGCCGGTGCCCAAGCGGCCGGGGGACACGGTCACCGGCGGCGCCATCAACGGCGAAGGCCGCTTGCTGGTGCGCACCACCGCCCTCGGCGCCGAAAGTGTGCTGGCCCGCATCATCCGGCTGGTGGAGGACGCCCAGGCGGCCAAGGCGCCGATCCAGAAACTGGTGGATAAAGTCAGCCAAGTGTTCGTGCCCACCGTGCTGGTGCTGGCGCTGGCCACACTGGTCGGCTGGTGGCTGTACGGCGCACCGCTGGAGACCGCGCTGATCAACGCCGTCGCCGTGCTGGTGATCGCCTGCCCGTGCGCCCTCGGCCTGGCCACGCCCACCGCGATCATGGCCGGCACCGGCGTGGCGGCGCGCCACGGGATCCTGATCAAGGACGCCGAGGCGCTGGAGCGGGCCCATGAGGTCAACGCCGTAGTCTTCGACAAGACCGGCACCCTGACATCCGGCACCCCGCGCATCGCCCACTTCAGCGCACTGGACGGCGACGAAGACACCCTGCTGAAACAGGCCGGCGCCTTGCAGCGCGGCAGCGAACACCCGTTGGCCAAAGCGGTGCTGGACGCCTGCGCCGAACGCCGGCTGAGCGTGCCGGACGTCAGCGACAGCCAGTCCCTGACCGGCCGCGGCATCGCCGGCCACCTCGACGGGCGGCGCCTGGCCCTGGGCAACCGCCGGCTGCTGGAGGAAAGCGGACTGGGCGCCGGCACGCTGGCCGACGCCGCCAGCGCCTGGGAGGCCGAAGGCCGCACCCTGTCGTGGCTGATCGAGCAAGGCCCCGAACCGCGCGTGCTCGGCCTGTTCGCCTTCGGCGACACCCTCAAGCCCGGCGCCCTGCCCGCCGTGCAGCGCCTGGCCGCAGAAGGCATCCACAGCCACCTGCTGACCGGCGACAACCGCGGCAGCGCCCGGGCGGTCGCCGAGGCACTGGGCATCGACAGCGTGCACGCCGAAGTGCTGCCGGCGGACAAGGCCGCCACGGTCGCCGAGCTGAAGAAATCCGGCGTGGTGGCGATGGTCGGCGACGGCATCAACGACGCCCCGGCCCTGGCCGCCGCGGACATCGGCATCGCCATGGGCGGCGGCACCGACGTGGCCATGCATGCGGCCGGCATCACCCTGATGCGCGGCGACCCGCGCCTGGTGCCGGCGGCCCTGCAGATCAGCCGCAAGACCTACGCCAAGATCCGCCAGAACCTGTTCTGGGCCTTCGTCTACAACCTGATCGGCATCCCGCTGGCGGCGTTCGGCCTGCTCAACCCGGTGCTGGCCGGTGCGGCGATGGCGCTGTCCAGCGTCAGCGTGGTGAGCAATGCGCTACTGTTGAAGACTTGGCAACCCGAGGATCCGGAGGACAACCGATGAACATCGGCCAAGCGGCCCGCCACAGTGGCCTGAGCGCGAAGATGATCCGCTACTACGAGTCGATCGGCCTGCTCCAGGCGGCCCACCGCACCGACAGCGGCTATCGGATCTACGGCGACGGCGACCTGCACACCCTGGCGTTCATCAAGCGCTCGCGCGACCTGGGCTTTTCCCTGGAGGAGGTCGGCAAGCTGCTGACCCTATGGCAAGACCGCCAGCGCGCCAGCGCCGACGTGAAGGCCCTGGCCCGCCAGCACATCGACGAGCTGAACCAGAAAATCCGCGAACTGGGCGAACTGCGCGACACCCTGCAGGACCTGGTGGAGCACTGTCACGGCGATCACCGCCCGGACTGCCCGATCCTCAAGGAACTGGCCTCGGGGTGCTGCGCGCAGCCGGTCCGCGCTTGAGATCCATCGCCAGCAGGCTGGCTCCCACACTGGCATCGTGATTCACGCCAATCACTGTGGGAGCTGGCTTGCCAGCGATGGGGCCAGAACATTCAACATTGGGGGAGGCTGTCAGGCCGCTATCGCTGGCAAGCCAGCTCCCACAGGTACTGCGAATCCACTCAGGATCGGCGCTCATCCCAAACCATTGCGGGAGATTGACTGCAAGCGACAGGGCCGGCACAGCCAAATCTCGGTTGGCTGTCTGGCAGCTATCGCCAGCAGGATTTCAGTGTCCGGAGTCACTCGCTCACTGCATCCACGGCGGCGTCGGCGGCTCGTCGGACTTGCCCGGGGGCGCATCCTCCGCTTCACGCAGGGCCCGGCGGCGTTCCTCCTCGCGGCGGGCGGCTTCGATCTCGCGCATCACCCCACCGACATCCGCCAGCTCTTCGGAGTCGGCGAACTCACCGGTCAACACGCTGCCCGGATGCAAGGTGCCGGCCTCGTAGAGCGCCCACATTTCCTTGGCGTAGCGGGTCTTCTTCAGCTCCGGGGCGAACCGGCCGAAGTACGACGCCATGTTGCCGACGTCCCGCTCCAGCATGCTGAAGGCGTGGTTGTTGCCCGCCGCGTCCACCGCCTGCGGCAGGTCGATGATGACCGGCCCGCTCGGCGCCAGCAGCACGTTGAACTCCGACAGGTCGCCGTGCACCAGGCCGGCACACAGCATCAGCACGATCTGCGAGATCAGGAACGCGTGGTACTCGCGGGCCTGGTCCGGCTCCAGCACCACGTCGTTGAGCCGCGGGGCCGCGTCGCCGTGCTCGTCGGCCACCAGTTCCATCAGCAGCACGCCCTCCAGGAAGTCGTACGGCTTGGGCACCCGCACGCCGGCGTTGGCCAGGCGGAACAGCGCCGCGACCTCGGCGTTCTGCCAGGCGTCCTCGGCCTCCTTGCGCCCGAACTTCGAGCCCTTGGCCATCGCCCGGGCCTGCCGGCTGTTGCGCACCTTGCGGCCTTCCTGGTACTCGGCCGCCTGACGGAAACTGCGTTTGTTCGCCTCCTTGTAGACCTTGGCGCAACGTAACTGATTGCCGCAGCGCACCACATAAACAGCTGCTTCTTTACCGCTCATGAGCGGGCGCAGCACTTCGTCGACCAGACCGTCTTCGATCAGGGGTTCAATGCGTTTTGGAGTCTTCATCAGCTTTTATTGTGGGTCCTTTATAACCAAACACGCGAATGTCACTCGTTATACGGCAATCCTCGCGTCACGGGGAGGGGTTGCCGACCTGTGAACCTGCGATGCACACACTGTGCCGGAACGTGGCGAATCATAGCCGAGCCTGAGCGGACTGTTATCGGCGGATCCCGAAGGCATTTGCGACAGAATCTGACACAGGGAGCCGCCGCCCGAAGGATTTTTCCGCGCGGCCCTCAACTTCCCTCTCCGCCAGCCGAAGTCCTCAGAGACAGAGGATTTTGTCCGACAATCGTTCCCCGAAAAAGAACGAAGCCGCCCCGAAGGATCCGGACGCTGCACAACGTTTTTCGGCTGCCAATAACCGCGAGTCATCTGCACTGCGTGGGCTAACAAGAAAATCTGGAGCGCGGATGAACATCAAACAGAAGTTGACTTGGGCGTTTGCGATCATCGCCTGCTTGCCGGTGGTGCTGGTCGCCACCCTGGTGGTACTGAACCTGCGCAGCGATGCCCGGGACGAATTCGTCGACGGCAGCGGACGCGAGATCCGCCAGGTCAGCAACGCCATGCAGCTGTTCTTCGACGGCATCAGCCAGAACGTCGACTACCTGGCGACGCAACCGCTGATCAAGAACACCGACGACAGCCTCAAGACCTACATGAGCGCCAACGCCGAGAGCGTCCCCCAGGGCGAGATGGACAAAAAGGTGTTCGCCTTCCTGCAGGACCTGGGCAACAGCCACCCGGCCTACGCCTATGCCATCGTCGGCACGGCGGCCGGCGGCTACGTGTCGTGGCCCGACGACCCCAAGCTGAACAACTACGACCCGCGCCAGCGCCCCTGGTACAAGGCCGCCCAGGCCAAGCCGGGCAAGCCGCTGCGCACCGCCGCCTACTACTGGGCGCAGGACGACGCGACCTACGTCAGCACCGTGCGCACCATCGACAACAAGCTGGGCGCCAACGGCGGCGTGGTCAGCATCGACGTGACGCTCAAGCAGCTCACCGAGATCGTCAAACAGATCAAGCTCGGCGAAACCGGCTACCTGATGCTGCTGGAGAACAGCGGCACGGTGCTGGTGGATCCGAAGCGCCCGGAACACAACTTCAAGGCCCTCGACAGCCTCGGCGACGGCTATGCGCAACTGGCCAAGGCCGGCAAGGGACTGGTGGAAGTCGAGCTGGACGGCGAACGCTACATGGCCAACGTCTGGCCGTCGGAGCAACTGGGCTGGACATTCGTCGGCCTGATCAAGCGCAGCGACGTGATGAGTTCCGCCACCCAGCTGACCTGGCTGATCGCAATCATCGCCGCGGTGCTGGCGGTGGTGTTCGCGGTGGTCGGCGCCAGTTTCGCCAGCCTGATCGTGCGGCCGATCCGCAGCGTGGCCAGCGGCCTGGAAGGCATCGCCCAGGGCGAAGGCGACCTGACCAAGAACCTCGACATCCGCGGCAGCGACGAAACCGCGCAACTGGCCAACTGGTTCAACCAGTTCCTCACCGCGATCCGCAGCCTGATCCAGCACATCGGCGGCGCGGCGGGGAAAATCCTCGCCACCTCGCAGAGCTCCACCCGGGTCTCCGGCGACATGGCCGAAGCCGCCGGGCGCCAGCGCGAAGCGGTGGACATGGTGTCCACGGCGTTCCACGAAATGGTCGCCACCGCCAACGAAGTCGCCCGCTCGTGCAGCCAGGCCGCCGAGTCCGCCGACAGCGGCCAGCGCCAGGCGCGCCACGGCCAGCAGCAGATCGACGCGGCGGTGAACAGCGTCGACCAGTTGAGCCAGGAGCTGGAGCAGTCGGCCCAGTCGATGCAGCAGCTGGAGCGCGACAGCAACGACATCCAGTCGATCCTCGGCACCATCCGCTCCATCGCCGAACAGACCAACCTGCTGGCGCTCAACGCCGCCATCGAGGCGGCCCGGGCCGGCGAGCAGGGCCGCGGCTTCGCGGTGGTGGCCGATGAGGTGCGGGCGCTGGCCAAGCGCACGGCGGACTCGACGGCGGAAATCGACGGGCTGTTGGGCAACCTCGCCCGCCGCACCAGCGAAGTCACCCAGCAGATGCGCGCCAGCCTCGACGTGTCGCAGCAGTCGGTGGCGCGCATCGGCGAAGCGCGGGAAAGCTTCGGCCAGATCCGCGAATCGGTGGACGTGATCCGCGACATGAACACCCAGATCGCCACGGCCGCCGAAGAGCAGCACCAGGTGGCCGAAGACATCAACCGCCACATCAGCCAGATCCATGGCGATGCGCAACTGGTGGCGGAACTGGCGAACTCGGCGCGGCTGGACTCCCAGAGCCTGGCGGGGCTGTCGAACGAGCTGGACGGGTTGGTCAGACGCTTCCGCACCTGACGTTTTCTGCGGCGCCTTCACTGGCGCCATCGCCAGCAGGCTGGCTGGCTCCCACAGGGTTTCGGGGTGAATGCTAAACCTGTGGTCACCGCAAGCCCCTTGTGGGAGCCAGCCTGCTGGCGATGGCGGCCGAGAGGCCGCCGACAGTCCCTCAGCGTTCGAGGATGGCAGTGACGCCCTGCCCGCCCGCCGCACAGATCGAGATCAGGCCGCGCCCCTGGCCCGCCGCGTCCAGCAGCTTGGCCAGGTTGGCCACGATCCGCCCGCCGGTCGCGGCGAACGGATGCCCGGCCGCCAGCGAACTGCCCTTGACGTTCAGCCGGCTGCGGTCGATGGCGCCCAACGGCGCGTCGAGCCCCAGACGGGTCTTGCAGTAGTCCGCATCTTCCCAGGCCTTCAAGGTGCACAGCACCTGGGCGGCGAAGGCTTCGTGGATCTCGTAGTAGTCGAAGTCCTGCAGGGTCAGGCCGTTGCGCGCCAGCAGACGCGGCACCGCGTAGACCGGCGCCATCAGCAGCCCCTCGGCGCCGTTGACGAAATCCACCGCCGCCGCTTCGCCGTCCCGCAAGTACGCCAGCACCGGCAGCCCCCGCGCCTGCGCCCACTCCTCGCTGCCCAGCAGCACCACCGAGGCGCCATCGGTCAGCGGCGTGGAGTTGCCGGCGGTCAGCGTGCCCTTGGCGCTTTTCTCGAAGGCAGGCTTGAGGGTCGCGAGTTTTTCCAGGGTCAGGTCCGGGCGCAGGTTGTTGTCGCGGGTGAGGCCCAAAAACGGCGTGGTCAGGTCGTTGTGCCAGCCTTCGCTGTAGGACGCCGCCAGTTTGTGGTGACTGTCCAGCGCCAGCAGGTCCTGGTCTTCGCGGGAGATGTTCCAGGTCTGCGCCATCAGCTCGCAGTGCTCGCCCATCGAAAGGCCGGTGCGCGGCTCGCCGTTGCGCGGAAACTCCGGGATCAAGTGCCGGGGACGCAATTGCAGAAAGGTCTTGAGCTTGTCGCCCGTGGTCTTGGCCCGGTTGGCTTGCAGCAGGATCTTGCGCAGGCCTTCGCTGACGCTGATGGGGGCGTCCGACGTGGTGTCGACGCCGCCGGCCACGCCGCACTCGATCTGGCCGAGGGCGATCTTGTTGGCCACCAGCAGCGCCGCCTCAAGGCCGGTGCCGCAGGCCTGCTGGATGTCGTAGGCGGGCGTGGCCGGCGACAGCCGCGAGCCGAGCACGCATTCGCGGGTCAGGTTCATGTCCCGCGACAGCTTCAGCACCGCCCCCGCCGCCACTTCGCCCAGGCGCAGGCCGTGCAGGCCGTAGCGTTCGATCAGGCCTTCGAGCGCGGCGGTGAGCATCGCCTGGTTGCTGGCGGTGGCGTAGGGCCCGTTGGAGCGGGCGAACGGTATCCGGTTGCCGCCGATGATCGCGACGCGGCGCAGCTGAGTCATGAAAAGCTCCTTGTTGGATGGCACACCTAAGCAAGTTCCTGGGGCATGGCTGTCTTGATCCAAACCCTGCGGCGCCAGATCCGCCGCCGAGCAGGACGGTTGCGCCTGCCCGATCCGCATTTCTGCGCAAGACCTGCTAAACCTCAGTGTTCAAGCGTAGGCCCTATTGCACGGACCGAACGATTGTTTGCCTTGGGCAGTCCACACTCTGAGCATCTTTTTCCGGAGAGCGTTCCATGTCTGACCGCTATATCGACTTCGCCAACTCGTCCCTCGGACACCGCCTGGTCGGCGCCCTGGGCCTGCCGTCGCCGGTGCGGCTGGAGCGCTGGCAGGCCGGGCGCCTGCGGCCGGTGGAGGGCGCGCTGCTGATCGGCGGCGGGCCGTTGGCCGCCCGCGTCAGCGCCTTCGCCAACCGCCTGACCGACGCCATCTACCGCTACGGCGACGAACCGGCCTCCCTCACCGAGTGGATTCCCGGCGCAGGCCCGAAACTCAAGGCCGTGGTGTTCGACGCCAGCGACCTGCAACGCACCGATCAGCTCAAGCGCCTGCGCGAATTCTTCCAGCCGCTGATGAAGAGCCTCGACCGCTGCGCCCACCTGGTGATCCTGGGCCGCGCGCCGGAGTCGCTGGACGATCCGTTCGCCGCCAGCGCGCAACGGGCGCTCGAAGGGTTCTCCCGTTCGCTGGCCAAGGAGCTGCGCAGCGGCGGCACCCTGCAGCTGATCTACGTCGGCGACGGCGCCGAGGACCAACTGGAAGGCCCGCTGCGGTTTTTCCTGTCGCCCAAGAGCGCCTTCGTGTCCGGGCAGGTCATCCGCCTCCAGGCCTGCAGCACCCAGGTCAGCGACTGGACACGCCCCCTGGCCGGGCGCAAGGCGCTGGTGACCGGCGCGGCACGGGGCATCGGCGCGTCCATCGCCGAAACCCTGGCCCGCGACGGCGCCGACGTGATCCTGCTCGACGTGCCGCCGGCCAAAAGCGACCTGGAGGCCCTCGCCGCACGGCTGGGCGGGCGCGCCGTCACCCTCGACATCTGCGCCGAGGACGCCGCCGCGCAACTGACCGAACAGTTGCCCGACGGCCTCGACATCCTCGTGCACAACGCCGGCATCACCCGCGACAAGACCCTGGCCAACATGACGCCGGACTTCTGGGACGCGGTGCTGGCGGTCAACCTCAACGCCCCTCAGACACTGACCCAGGCCCTGCTCGACAGCGGCGCCCTGCACGACCACGCACGGATCATCCTGCTGGCCTCGATCAGCGGCATCGCCGGCAACCGCGGGCAAACCAACTACGCGGCGAGCAAGGCCGGGCTGATCGGGCTGGCCCAGGCCTGGGCGCCGACGCTGCAGGCACGGGGCATCAGCATCAACGCCGTGGCGCCCGGCTTCATCGAGACCCAGATGACCGCGCACATTCCGTTCGGCCTGCGCGAGGCCGGCCGGCGCATGAGTTCCCTGGGCCAGGGCGGCCTGCCCCAGGACGTCGCCGAGGCGGTGGCGTGGCTGGCGCAGCCGGGCACCGGGGCATTCACCGGGCAGGCCTTGCGGGTCTGCGGACAAAGCGTGTTGGGGGCCTAGGCATGAGCAACGACTGGCAGACACTGGAGCGCGAACCGGGCTTGCCCGGCCTTTACCTGCGGGCCGCGACCCGCCGCAAAATCACCGGCACCACCCTGCCCGACCTGGGCCTGCGCTGCTGGGTGGACGTCGATGGCCGGCGGCTGGCGGCCTACCGCACCGTCTGCGGCTTCGCCGACGACGGCCTGCTGCCGCCGACCTATCCGCACATTCTGGCGTTCGCCCTGCAGATGCGCCTGCTGACGGACAAGGCGTTTCCGTTCCCTTTGCTGGGGCTGATCCACCTGAGCAACCGGCTCCGCGTGCTGCGGCCGATGGGCGGGGTCAGCCGGGCGCTGGCGGGCGTGCAGGTGCGCAACCTGCAGCCCCATCCCAAAGGCGCGACCTTCGATCTGCTGACCACCCTCGACGATCAGCTCGGGCCGCTGTGGGAAGCCGAAAGCCGGATGCTGTGCCGCGGCGTGAAGCTTGAGGGCGAGCCGCAGGCCTCGTCGTGGGAACCGTCGCTGCCCCTGACGGAAGTGGCGCAGTGGAACGCTCCGGCGGACATCGGCCGGCGATACGCCAAGGTGTCCGGCGACTGCAACCCGATCCACCTGAGCGGCCCCAGCGCGAAGCTGTTCGGCTTCCCCAGCGCCATCGCCCACGGCCTGTGGAACAAGGCCCGCACCCTCGCCGCGCTGGCCGACCGGCTGCCCAAGGCCAACCTGGAGGTGACCGTGCACTTTCGCAAACCGGTGCGCTTGCCCAGCGAGGTGACGCTGCTGGCCAGCGCCGCCGGTTCCAGCGGCGAATTGCGCCTGACCGGAGCCGCTGGACTGGAGCACATGGTGGGCGACTGGCGACCGGTCGCTTGAGCGGGGTTCCGGCCGGCGGCTGTGCCTCGGGCGGGAGCACGCTCCCTCGCCGCGAGCGGTGGGAGCGACCTGGAAATTGTGTGTATATCACTTAAGTTTTTCCGCACCGCCCGCCCCTGCCGCGCCAAACGCCGCCATTGATTTGCAAGGCTTTTTTCGGCGCACCTATCACCACAGGATTAGTCCTTAGGCAGCATCCGCCGCCCCTTGCAGGAAGGCGTTAATACCAACTTGAGAATGGCGTGGATCCAACCGCTCGATTGAGATGACCACAACGGACGAAGGCATCGCCGGCGACAGAACCGGGGAGCCCTCGGCAACAACGAACGTTGTGACAGGTGCAAGGACTCTCAATCATGAACAATCAAGCGTGGTGCAAAACAGCGACAGCTCTGGCATTGATCCTCTCCCTCGGCCTCGCCGGCTGCAGCAGCGGCGGTGGCGGCCATCACAGCAGCTCCGGCAGTTCCTCGTCCGACGGCACCGCCGCCGGCACCAGCGGCACAGGCGGCTCGACCGGAACGGGCGGCACGGGCGGCACGGGCGGCACGGGCGGCACGGGCGGCAGCGGCGACACCGCCGGTACCGGAGGAACCGGTGGCACAGGAGGAACCGGAGGTACAGGCGGCACTGGCGGAACGGGCGGCACCGATCCGACCAACCCCACCAACCCGACGGATCCGACCGGCCCCACCAACCCCTCCGGCCCTCAACCCTTGGTGACCAGCACTCTGGTGCAGGACGTGGGCAACACCGTGGCAGGCGTCGGCAACGGCGTCGGTCAGGTCGGCGATGCGCTCAGCGGCCTGCCGGTGGCCGGCGGCATCGTACAGAGTTTCGCCACCACCGCCGGCAACGTCGTGAGCACCTTGGGTGACGGCGTGGCCAACGGCCTCGGCAAGCTGGGCACCACGGACAACGGCCTGGGCGTGACCGCCTCGGCGCTCGGCGGCGTGGTGCAGGATGCGGGCAACGGCGTGTCCGACCTGAGCGGCAAACTGGCCAGCGCCACCGGCAGCATTCCGGTGGTCGGCGGCGTGGTCACCCGGGTCGCGCCGGTGCTCGACGGCGTCGGCGAAAAAGTCACCATGCTCGGCGACACCCTGAGCACCGCCACCACCAGCGGCCCGCTCGGCTCGGCCACCCAACAGGTGAGCAAGCAACTGGTGCCGGTGATCGCCATGGTCGAAAGCACCACCGACAAGCTCGGCAGCGCCACAGGGCTGGGCGCCCCCCTCAACGGTGTGCTGCAGAAGGTCGGCGGCGCCGTCGACGGCCTGGGCAACAACGTCACCGGCGCCGGCAGCGGCAATGCGCTGACCAGCACCGTAGGCGGCGCCCTCAGCAACGTCGGCACCACGGTCGCCAAGGCCGGCGGGCTGACCGACAACGGCACCGGCGGCTCCACCGGCGGCATCGGCGGTGGCCTGGGCGGCACCGGCCTGCTGCAGACCGTCGGCGGCGCGGCGGTCAACGTCGGCGGCGGGGCGGCCACCGGCAACGGCAGCCTGACGGCGCCCGGCGGTGTCGTGGCCTCGGTCGGCAACGTGGTGGCTTCGGTCAACACCGTGCTCGGCGGCTCGGGCACCCCGATCACCAGCCCCACCACGCCGCTGGCAACCTTGGGCACCAACGTGGGCAGCGGACTGGCCCCGGTCACCACGGCCGTCACCAGCCTGACCCAGAACGTCGGCGCCGCCACCGGCGTCGGCAGTCCGGTGGCCAGCCTCACCGGGCAGGTCGGCGCCACCGTCGCCAATGTGGGCGGCGCCATCGCCGGCACCGGCAGCAACCCTGTCGTCACCGCCGTGGGCAACACCGTGACCGCCGTGGGCGGCACCGTCTCCGCCGTCGGCGGCCTGGTCACCGGCGGCACCGGCAACACCGGCAATACCGGCGGCGGACTGGGGGGAGCCCTCGGCGGCCTCACCGGCGCGCTGGGCGGCACCCAACGCTAATTGCACCTGGCCGATTCGACGGCCATCCCTACAGCGCCTACGCTTGGTTGGAGGCGGAAGATCCCCGCGGATCTTCCGCCTTTTTCTTGGGAAAGCATCAGCCAAGTGCTGCGGTCTGAACATGGAGTGTCCTATGCGCATCATGGCGTCCCTGCTGTTCTTCGGTCTCAGTTGCACGGCCCTCGCCGACACCCTGCCCAGCTTCCTCAACAGCAACGAAACCATCCGCAACCTCCCGGTGCCCAACCTGCCGGCCGACGCCTACCGCCCCAGCGCCGCGCCGTTGCAGGTGCCAGAACCCGGCGCCACCGCTGCGCAACCGCTGATGATGGGCACCAAGATCCATTTGAAGACCGTGCAGATCGAAGGCGGCACGCTCTACCCGCTGAACGAACTGGCGGCCATCTACCAACCCCTGATCGGCCGCGAATCCAGCCTCGCCGACCTGATCGAGGCGACCCGCAGCATCAGCCGCCGCTACCAGCAGGACGGCTACCTGCTGTCCTACGCCTTCCTGCCGCAGCAGTCCTTCGGCGACGGCGTGGCGCGGGTGGTGCTGGTGGAAGGCTACGTGCGCGACGTGCAGGTGCAGGGCGACATCGGCCGGGTCAAGGGCCTGCTCGACCGGCTGGCGGCCAAGATCCAGGCCGAACGCCCGCTGACCCGCAAGACCTTCGAACGCTACACCACCCTGATGACCCGCATCCCCGGCGTCACCCTGCAGGCCCAGGTGCCGCCGCCCGGCACCACCGACGGCGCCACGACGCTGTTGGCCCAGGCCAGCCGCAAGCCGTTCACCAGCACCCTGAGCACCACCGAGGACAACCGCAACGGCACCCAGGCCCTGCTCGGCGTCAGCAGCAACTCGCAGACGTCGATGGGCGAACAGCTGACCCTCAGCGGCCTGTTTCCGCCGGGGGACGACCAGGAACATTACTACCGCGCGGACTACAGCCAGTTCATCGACGACGAAGGCTCGCAGCTGATCCTGTCCGCCTCACGCTACCGCGCCGACCCCGGCACCAATGTGCTGCTGGACAACGGTCTGCAACTCAAGCCGCACCGCGAGAACGACCGCTACTCCTTCGGTTTCAGCCTGCCGCTGATCGCTTCGCCCAACGAACTGCTGACCGCCGGCTCGCGCCTGTACGCGGTCAACGACAAGACCCGCTACAAGGTCATCGGCTACCCGCTGAGCGTCGAAGAACGCACCGACATCCGCGCCCTCGCCTTCGAAAGCGACTGGCGCAAGGCCGATGCCCGGCAACTGCGGATCCTCAGCGGCGGCGTCTACCAGGGCTTCGACAGCATGGGCGCCCACACCAACAACGACGCCATCGACCTGAGCTTCTTCCGCCTGCGGCTGTCCGGGGTGCAGAGCGACAAATTCCTCGACAACTGGCAGGGCGTGGCGTCGGCGGCGCTGTACTGGAGCGACGACACCTTGCCCGACAGCGAACGGGCGGTGTTCGGCGGCCAGAACTTCGGCCGCGGCTACCCCGACGACCAGGCCTCCGGCGACAAGGGCTGGGGCGTGGCCTACGAGATCAACTACAGCTTCAACCGCGAGGGCAACTGGGTGCGCATCCTGCAGCCGTACGTGGTGCTGGACCGCTCGCGCAGCTGGTTCAACCGCTTGCCGGTGCAGGCCAACAGCCTGTCTTCGGCGGCGCTCGGGCTCAGGTTCGGCGACGCGAAGTACTACAACATCGCCCTGGAGGCGGCCAAGCCGATGTCGGACGAGGCGCTGGACACCTTCAACCGGCGGATGCGCTACAGCATCAGTTTCAGTTATCAGCTGTAGGTTGGTTTCCACAGTTTTGTTGGTGATGGGGGGTGTGCCGGCCCTGTCGGTGGCAAGTTGAGTCGTCGCACTGTAGTGCCCACAGGGATTGAGGTGGGCTGGGAGGGATTGGTTGGCTGGTAGGCCGTCATCGCCAGCAGGCTGGCTCCTACAGTTGGATCGGGTGGTGTCAGGTAGAGGTTGATCGGCTGTCAGGCCGCCATCGCTGGCAAGCCAGCTCCCACAGGGTCTGAGGTGGTCTGGGAGGATTGGTCGGCTGTCAGGTCGTCATCGCCAGCAGGCTGGCTCCTACAGTTGGATCGGGTGGTGTCAGGTAGAGGTTGGTCGGCTGTCAGGCCGCCATCGCGGCTCTTCAAAAGGCCGAGTGTCAGCTCGCCTCGCTTTTGATCTTGATCTGCCGGCCCCTTCGGAAGGCTGAGCGGAGGGGTTCATCCGGGGGTGGGCGCGCAGCGCCGTTTGGCGCAGCCAAACACATCGGAAGGAGGTGCAGCGAAGCAAACCGTAGCCGATGCCCCCGGATGAATCCCGGAGCGAAGGAACCCCGAGCCTAGGCGAGGGGCCGTACGCTGGGGCCCAGCCTTTTTGGTTACTTTTTTCTGGGCCGGCATTCCGGGCGTTTGAAAAAAGTGACCCGCCGTAAGGGCGGAACCGCCAGCGGCAACACCCGAAGAAACGGATATGTAATCAACCAAACCAAAGCCTGGTCGGCCCACAGGCCGCCAAGGCTAAAGGGTCAAAAGGCCAAAAGGCCAAAAGCTCAAGACACATTCACCTTCGGCTTAGGAAACAAATTATCCAGCGTCTCCAACAACCTGACGTGATAGATCGGCTTACGAAACAGATCCAGCACCTGCAACCGCAGCATGTCGCTGACGTCTTCCATGTCCGCATGCCCCGACGTCACGATCACCGGCAAATGCTCGCGGGACGTATGCTCGCGCAGCCGCCGGATCAGCGACATGCCGCTCTCCTCCGGCATCCGCAGGTCGGTGATCACCAGGGCAATGTCGGGATGCCGGGTCAGGTGGTGCAGGGCCAGCTTCACCGACGTCGCCGTGTGGCAGACAAACCCCTCGCCCTCCAGCAGCTCCGCCAGCTCCAGCAACGCGTCCTCCTCATCGTCAACCAGAAGCAACTGTTGGCGCGGCAAAGAGGAGGCAGTCATGGGCAATCCCTGAAAGGCAAAAGGTGGAACCGAGTGTAGCGGGGCTTTCGCCGCAGGCGACCGCTCCGGCTACGGCATCTGCGCCGGAGCGGACTGCGCCGAGCCGCCCAGCGCCACCAGGATGTTGTTGAAGATCGCCAGCACCCTGCCCCCCACGGGGGTCACGAACACCACGACCACCACCGCCACCATCGCCACGACAATGGCGTACTCGATGGCAGACGCCGCATCGGTACGGGCCAGAAACAGACGCACACGCATCATCAGGTAATCAAGGAACATGATCGTTCTCCTTCCGACACCGGGGATCCGGTCGCTAGGGTAATGCCTGCACGCACCCTTTCAGGGGCCGCGGGCAGGCACCGACGAGAACAGGGGGGGAATTCGCTCAAGGGATCACCGGACGGGTCACCGTTGTCCCGCCGAGGGAGGTCAGAATGGCGTTGAAGATGTTCAGCACCCTTGCGCCGACCGGGGTCACGAACACCACGACGACGACAGCCACCATCGCCACCACAATGGCGTATTCGATCGCCGAGGCGCCGTCATCCTTCTTGAAGAACAGCAGGGCCCGGGCCACCAGATAATCAATGATCATGCGAAGCATACGTCCACTCCTTTGCGCGCCTGGCGCCGATTCACGCAACGGCGGCAAAGCCTCCACCGTGCCATTTGAGCATTGCCAACAAAGCCCGGCGCAACAACTGTAAGAACGGATTAATCACAAAGGATTAATCCGTTCGTGACGCGGCGGTTTGCGTCTGCTAATTGGCCGCCGACCCTACTTTCGTAGGTTATTTTCCGGGCAGTAATGGCGTTTTGGCTCGGATCAGCTAGCGTGGAAATAGCCAAATCGTTGCATGTTCATAGCTGCCTGATTGCGAAGTTCCCTTGTTCAGGAAAGTGCGGGCCAGAGGTGCAGCAGGAAAGGGAGAGCCGTCATGAACAGTCGCGTCACCTTGGGCCTTGCGGCCCTGCTTATGCTCGGGGCAATCGTGGTGGGCTACTGGGGCCTGGTGCTCAGCCGCCAGCCGGCCCCCGTCGCCGAGGCCCCTGCCGCCCCCGCCGCGCCGGCGGCCAGCGTCGAGAAAACCGTCGCCGCCGCCGAAGACCAGACCCGTCAACCGGTGGTGGTGCTGCTGCATGACGTGCCCCCCTTCACACCGCTGACCGCCGCCGACCTTGCCATCGAAAAGCTGCGCAGCGCGCCCGCCGGCAGCCTGGGCACCCTGGAGCAGGCCGTGGGCCGCATGCCCTGGCGCCACCTGAGCGCCGGCACCTGGCTCAACGAAGACAGCTTCACCGCCGGCGGCACGCTGGCGCGCATGATCCGCCGCGACGAGCGCGCCCTGGCGGTGGCGGTCGACGAGGTGATCGGCGCCGCCGGGCAACTGATCCCCGGCGACTACGTCGACGTGCTGCTGTACCTGCGCCAGGACGCCAGCAACCCGCAGCAGTCGGCGCAGACCGTGGTGCCGGCCCTGCGCGTGCTGGGCGTCGGCGAGCAGTACGGCCTGACCAACGACGGCCAGCCCGCCTCGCCGACCCTGGGCGCCGACGAAAAGCTCAAGCAGGACCAGCGCCGGATCGCCGCGCGCACCGTGGTGCTGGCCGTGCCCGAACCCCTGCTGAGCCGGCTGATGCTCGCCACCCAGGTCGGCACTTTGCGCCTGGCGGTGCGCAGCAGCGAAGAACAGCGCCTGGCCAAGTACTGGGCCGGCGAACACGAGGCGCCGCAACGCCTCGACGCCGCCGACAGCCAACTCTTCCAGTTCACCCAACTGGCCCTGGGCAGCGCGCCGAAACCGCCGGCAGCCGAACGCAGCGCGGGCAGCCCGCGGGCGGCGGTGGAGATCATCCGCGGCAACCAGATCACCCAACAAACCCCATGACTGAGCAAGGATCCACGTGCATGCAGAGTCGCTTCCGGCCGACGTTCAAAAACGCGCTCATGGCCTTGCTGCTGACCGGGCTGTCGATGGACGCCGCCCTGGCGGCCACCGGCAACTGTGCGAGCCTGGGCCGGCTGCCGCCGGTGATCGAGATCGGCGAAGGGTTGCAGCAGGACATGCAGTCGCCGGTGGCGATCACCCGCCTGGCCATCGGCGACCCGAAGATCGCCGACGTGCATGCCAACGGCAGTTCCTCGTTCCTGCTCACCGGCATGGCCCCCGGCGCCACCAGCCTGATGGTCTGGACCGCCTGCGCCAAGGAGCCGCGCCAGAGCATGGTGTTCGTCCAGGGCGCCGCCACCGCCGCCCTGACCAGCGCCGGCGCGCTGCCGTCGGATGACCCGCAGCTGCCGTCGCAGGTGCAGACCGACATCCGCTTCGTCGAAGTCAGCCGCACCAAGCTCAAGCAGGCCACCGCCTCGCTGATCGGCACCCGCGGCAACTTCCTGTTCGGCTCCCCCGGCACCCTGCCGCCGGTGGACGGCGTGCCGACGCCGAAACTGCCGGTGGACAACTCGCTGTTCAACTTCTCGTGGATCGGCGGCAAGACCATGGCGATCATCAACGCGCTGGAGGGCAGCGGCTTCGCCTACACCCTGGCGCGGCCCAGCCTGGTGGCCCTGAGCGGGCAGAGCGCAAGCTTCCTGGCCGGCGGCGAGATTCCCATCCCGGTGCCCAGCTCCGGCAGCGACAGCGTGTCCATCGAGTACAAGGAATTCGGCATCCGCCTGACCCTGACCCCGACCATCATCGGCCACGACCGCATCGCCCTGAAGGTCGCGCCGGAAGTCAGCGAACTGGACTTCAGCAACGCCGTGAACATCGCCGGCACCACCGTGCCGGCCCTGACCATCCGGCGCACCGACACCAGCATTTCCCTGGCCGACGGCGAAAGCTTCGTCATCAGCGGCCTGATCAGCACCACCAACTCCTCCCAGGTCGACAAGTTTCCGGGCCTGGGCGACATCCCGGTGCTGGGGGCGTTCTTCAAGAGCTCGCAGATCAAGCGCGAAGAGCGCGAACTGCTGATGATCGTCACCCCGCACCTGGTGCAGCCGCTGTCGGCCCAGGCGCAGTTGCCGGCATTGCCGGGGGAAAAACTGCGCAACTACGACCCGAACTTCTACCGCATGTTCTTCCTGGAAAACGGCAACTTCGACAAGCGCAGCGGGTTATCCCAATGAGCCAGAGCCTGAGCCAGACGTTCCTCGCCATCACCCGCAACAGCACCGACCTGGAATGGCTGCAGAACGCCCTTGCGCCGCTGGGGCAAGTGGTGAGCGCCGGTGGCGGCAGCCTCGACGAACTGCTGGCGCTGGTGGACGTCACGTTCGCAAGCCTGGTGTTCGTCGGCCTCGACCGCGACCACGTGGTGGCCCAGTGCGCCCTGATCGAAGGGGCGCTGGAGGCCAAGCCGATGCTGGCCATCGTCGCCCTCGGCGACGGCATGGACAACCAGTTGGTGCTCAACGCCATGCGCGCCGGCGCCCGGGACTTCGTTGCCTACGGCTCGCGCTCAAGCGAGGTCGCCGGCCTGGTGCGGCGCCTGAGCAAACGCCTGCCGCCGGTGGCGCCGAACACGCAACTGGGCGGCCTCACGGTGATGTACGGCGTGCAGGGCGGCTCCGACGGCGCGCTGCTGGCCAACCACATGGCGCTGGTGGTGCAGAAGAGCGGGCAGCAGACGCTGCTGCTGGACCTGGGCCTGCCCCGAGGCGACAGCCTGGCGCTGCTGGGCCTGGAGAGCTCGTTCCACTTCGGCGACGCCCTGCGCCATCTGCGCCGGCTCGACGCCACCCTGATCGACAGCGCCTTCACCAGCGCCGAAGCGGGCCTGCGCATCCTGGCCTACGCCGACAACGACGAACCGCTGGAAAGCACCAGCGCCGCCGAGCTGTACATGCTGCTCAGCGCCCTGCGCCAGCACTTCCAGCACATCGTGGTGAACCTCACCGGCCAGCCCGACAGCGAAGCCCTGCGCACCTTCGTCAGCCACTGCGACAAACTGCTGTGGTACACCGACCAGAACGTCCTCGATTGCCGGCGCAACCTGGCGGTGTACAACCTGTGGCGGGAAAAGGGCATGAAGCTCGACCACGGCCGCCTGCTGATCGACCGCTACCTGAACAACGTCGCGCCGGACTCGGACACCCTCGGCAAGACCTTCAACCTGGAAGTCATCGCCGTGCTGGCCCTGAGCCCGGAACTGCGCCTGAACGCCAAGAACCAGGGCGTCAGCCTGTTCGAGCTGGCCCCGAGGGAGAAGCTCACCCAGAGCCTGCGCACCCTCGGCGAGCGGCTGGCCAAGCGCTCCGAAAGCCTGACCAAGCCGAAGGTCACCTGGTTCGACCGCCTGCGAGGCACCTCATGAGCCCGGAAAAACTGTTCGGCGCCCCCACGCGCAGCCCCGCCGGCAACGCCGACCACGAAGGCCTGAAACTGGTGCTGCACCGCTATATCATCGACGCCATCGAGGAGTCCGGGAAAAACCTGCTCGAAGGCTCGCGCCAGCAACTGGCGCAGTTCGTCATCGACAAGGTCGCCGAATACATCGCCCGCCTGCACCTGGCCATTTCCCGCTACGAGATGGAGCGCCTGGCCGAAGAGATCGTCGACGAGCTCACCGGCTTCGGCCCCCTCGAAGTGCTGCTGCGCGACAGCGCCGTCACCGAAATCCTGGTCAATGGCCCGCACCGGGTGTTCATCGAACGCGACGGCGTACTGCACCAGAGCGACCTGCGCTTCATCGATGCGCACCATGTCGAGCGGGTCATGCAACGCATTCTTGCGCCCCTCGGGCGGCGGCTGGACGAGTCGTCACCGATGGTCGACGCGCGCCTGCCGGACGGCAGCCGGGTCAACGCGATCATCCCGCCCATCGCCCTCGACGGGCCGTGCCTGTCGATCCGCAAGTTCCGCAAGGACATGCTCAAGAGCAGCGACCTGATCGCCATGCAGACCATCGACCTGCCGATCTTCGAGTGCTTCCAGGAGGCCGTGGGCCGGCGCTGCAACATCCTCATCAGCGGCGGCACCGGCACCGGCAAGACCACGCTGCTGAACATCCTCAGCCAGTTGATCAACCCCCACGAACGGCTGGTGACCATCGAGGACGTCGCCGAACTGCAACTGGGCCACCCTCACGTGGTGCGCCTGGAGACCCGCCCGCCGAACGCCGAAGGCCACGGCGAAGTGAAGGCCAGCGACCTGATCCGCAACGCCCTGCGGATGCGCCCGGACCGGATCATCCTCGGCGAGATCCGCGGCGTCGAAGTGCTCGACGTGCTGACGGCGATGAACACCGGCCACGACGGTTCCATGAGCACCGTGCACGCCAACAACGCCCAGGACGCGCTGCTGCGCCTGGAGACCCTGGTGGGCCTGACCGGCCGCAGCGTGGCCGAGCGCACCCTGCGCCAGATGATCTGCGCGGCGCTGGACCTCATCATCCAGCTGACCCGCATGCCCGACGGCCGCCGCTGCGTCAGCGAGGTGGTGGAAGTGGTGGGCGTGCGCGAGGACATCTACGTCACCAACACCCTGTTCCGCCTGGACCGGCGCACCGGCTTCGGCTTCCTGCGCGAGGCGGTCAACCCGGCCGGCGACAAGCTGCGCCACGAAACGGGCCTGGGCCGCACGGAGCTTTCATGATGATGGGGCCGGTGATCCTGATCGCCATTTGCCTGCTGTTGCTGGGGCTGTCGATCCGTCTGTTCCTGCACGGCGTGCACAAGACCGCCAACGAACGGGTGCTGAACCGCCTCGCGGCGGGCCAGCCGCAGACGGCCGTGGCAAAGCCTACCTGGGCACCCCTGGAGCGGATGTTCCTGCAGGCCGGGCTGGGCCGGCCGAGCGAGCGTTTCGGGCTGTGGCTGACCCTGTGGACCGTCGCCCTGCTGCTGGGCTACCTGCTGGCCGACTGGTTCGGCCTGCTCACCGCGCTGCTGGCGCCGCCCTTGGCCCTGCGGCTGTACATCGCCTGGCTGTACCGCAGCCGCCTCAAGCGCATGATCGAGCAGTTGCCGCAATTGCTCGACCACACGGTACGCAGCCTCAAGTCCGGGCGCACCCTGAGCGACGCGGTGCTGGGCAGCATCGAAAGCAGCGAGGATCCGCTCAAGAGCGCCATGGGCCGGGTGCAGCGCAACGTACAACTGGGGGTCAACCTGCCGGACGCCGTGAGCGACTTCGCCGAACTCTACGAACAGGATGAACTGCGCATGTTCGCCCTGGGCCTGAAGGTCAACCACCGCTACGGCGGCAACGCCAGCGAACTGCTGGAGAACCTGATCAAGCTGATCCGCGAACGCGACCAGGGCGCCCGCCAACTGCGCGCCCTGACGGGCGAGACGCGGATGACCGCCTGGGTGCTGGGCTCGTTGCCGGTGCTGCTGGTCAGCTACTTCATGCTCACCAACCCCGGCTACATGCTGGTCATGTGGAACGACCCGGCGGGCCACACCATGCTGATCGTCGCGGTGCTGCTGCAGGTGGCGGGCAGCCTGCTGCTGTGGCGCATGCTGAGGAGCGTCTGAGATGGTGATCCTGGCGGCCTTCCTGCTGTTGCTCGGCGCCCTGCTGCTGGTGGCCAACCACCTGCTGACCGAACGGCGCCGGGTGCGCCAGGTCAACGAACGCCTGCAAGGCCACCTGGTGCGCGAGAACCGCGTCGGCCAGTGGCTGCGGGCCTTGGGCAGCAGTCGCTTCGGCCAGCGTTCGGTGAGCATCGACAGCGAAACCCAGACCCTGCTCGCCCGCCTCGGCTGGCGCCGCGCCAGCGAACGTTCGCTGTACGCCGCCTGCCAGATCGGCACGCCGCTTTTGACCCTGGGGCTGGGCCTGTTCCTGCGCGAAGTGTTCTTCCCCCAGGCAGCGAACGGCTGGCTGGTGCCGATGCTCGCCACCGGCGCCGGCTACCTGCTGCCCAAACGCCTGCTGGCCTACGCCGCCGCCCGCCGGCAGAAGACCATCGCGGTGGAAGTGTCGACGTTCATTCCGCTGCTGCGCATCCTGTTCGAGTCCGGCATGGCCGTCGAACAGGCCCTGCGCGTGCTCAGCCTCGAAGGGCAAAAGCTGTTGCCGGAGCTGACCCGCGAACTGCGCCTGATCCTGTCTCGCGTGGACTCCGGCCTCGAACTCGGCCAAGAACTGAACAAGACCGCCGCACAGCTGGCAGTGGACGAATTCACCGACACCTGCGTGATCCTGCAACAGCTGATCCAGCAGGGCGGCGGCGCGATGAAATCGCTGCTGGCGCTCAAGCAGTTGCTGGACGACCGGCGCCTGACGCGCCTTCAGGAATACATCTCGAAGATGTCGGCCAAGATGTCGGTGGTGATGATGCTGTTTCTGTTCCCGGCCCTGCTGATCGTGCTGGCCGGTCCCGGCTTCACCGCGATTACCCGGGCGTTCGCGTCCTGAACCTGGCTAAGGAGAGCGTTTGATGAAAGCACTGATGGTCGTGGCGACCCTGTTGATGCTCGGCGGCTGCGCCACCGACGGCCAGGCGCCGTGGACGGCGATCCTCGCGCCGGCCAGCTGCAGCAAGTTGAGCTCCGAACAGGAACTGGCCCTGAACCTGGCCGACGACCTGGCCAACGACGGCAAACTGCACGCCAGCCTGGCCAACCTGCAAAGCCTGCCCGACAGCCTCGGCGAGGTGCGCCTGCGCAAGGCCAAGGTCTATCGCCTGCTCGGGCGCAGCGAAGCCGAACCCCTATACCGCAGCCTGCTGGGCTCGTGCCTGAACGCCGACGCCGAACACGGCCTGGGCCAGCTCTACGCGGCCCGGGGCGACAACGGCCAGGCCCAGGCCCACCTGCAACGGGCCGCCCGCCTGGCCCCGACCAACGAGAAAATCCGCAACGACCTGGGCGTGGTGTACCTCAACCAACTGCGCCTGGAAGACGCCCGCTTCGAATTCCTCACCGCCATCGAGCTTCAGCAGAACAACCCGCTGGCGACCCTGAACCTGGTCACCCTGCTGCTGTACCAAGACAACTGGCAGCAGGCCGCCGAAATCGTCAGCCGCGCCCACCTGACCCCGGAACAGTTCACCGAAGCCCAGCAGCGCGCCGAACGGCTCAAGGCCCCGGCCCCCACCCGGCCCGCTGCCGGCAACCAGGTCGCCGTCGTCGCCGACCCGCAGCCGTCGACACTCAAATGACCCCCAAGGAGGCCGCCATGAACACCCTCAAAGGCCTGTGCTGCCTGACCCTGCTGAGCCTGCCCCTCGGCGCCCACGCCATCGACGCCGGCCCCGCCTCGGCCCAGCAGCAGGAAACCGAAGGCTGGCTGCTGCTGCAAAGCCGCAACAAGGCCGCCTCCCCCACCCCGCAGACCGCCACGGCCGCCGAACGGGAACTGGCGATGCAGCGGTGGCTGAAGAAATACAAATACGAAATCCCCGACTTCTACGACCCGGATGCGGGCGGGAAGATCGAGACCAAGAACTGACGGGACATCCGTTGGGCCTTCATCGCCAGCAGGCTGGCGATGGCGATGTACCCGGCGCCGAAGATGCCCGTGCCGAACGGTTACACGATGCCCAGCCCGTTAAGCTTGACCCGGTCCAGCGCGCGGTTCACCGACAGCTCGGCCAACATGACGATCTGCTGGATCGCCAGCGCCGTGCTGCGCTGCGGGCCCTTGAGCTCGTTGGCGAAATTGCCGGACATGACATGGGCCGAGGCCAGGGACTCGCAGGCGTGAACCAGCAGGCTTTCGGAATCGATGTTCGGATGCACCCCGAACATCTCGCTGGGCTGACGCGGGTTGGCCGGCTCCGGGTTGAGATAGAAATCGAGGGCGCGGCGGGAGGCGTTGCGGTCCTTGATGAGGTCTTCGGCGCGCTTGTCTTCGGCGAAGGGGTTGGTGATGTTGTAGGGGGGATCGGGGATGACTTTGCTCATGTGAAGCTCCTACTTGGCAATGGGAGCCATCCGGTTGCCGTTTCCACACGGCAAAAGGGTGGCAGCTGTACGCAGGGTGGAAAACCGATAAGTAGGCAACCGGCCAGACCTGAGTCTGCCCACGCACAGCCGCCGTGACGCAGTTTGCAGACGAAAGAGGACGCCGGCAACGCTTACGGTGGTGATGCAATGCATCTACTTGGATTCGGGTTTCCACACCCGATCGCTGAGGTGTCAGCGACAGCCCAAGACTAGAGAGCGGGCTTCTGACGGACAACCTGAAAACCTTGTGGGAGAGTTCGTAAAATTTGAAACAGCCTTTAAACATTTCGGCTCTGAACCGCAGCCAGGTTCTATAGGGGATTGGGGTGGTCTGGGAGGAATTGGTTGGCTGGTAGGCCGCCATCGCCAGCAGGCTGGCTCCTACAGTTGGATCGGGTGGGTGTCAGGTAAAGGTTGGTCGGCTGGCAGGCTGTCATCGCTGGCAAGCCAGCTCCCACAGGGTCTGAGGTGGTCTGGGAGGAATTGGTCGGCTGTCAGGTCGTCATCGCCAGCAGGCTGGCTCCTACAGTTGGATCGGGTGGGTGTCAGGTAAAGGTTGGTCGGCTGGCAGGCCGTCATCGCTGGCAAGCCAGCTCCCACAGGGTCTGAGGTGGTCTGGTAGGAATTGGTCGGCTGTCAGGTCGTCATCGCCAGCAGGCTGGCTCCTACAGTTGGATCGGGTGGTGTCTGGTAGAGGTTGGTCGGCTGGTAGGCCGTCATCGCTGGCAAGCCAGCTCCCACAGGGTCTGAGGTGGTCTGGTAGAAATTGGTTGGTTGGCAGGCCGTCATCGCCAGCAGGCTGGCTCCTACAGTTGGATCGGGTGCAGTCTGGGAGGATTTGGTCGGCTGTCAGGCCGCCATCGCGCGCTTCTCAAAAGGCCGAGTGTCAGCTCGCCTCGCTTTTGATCTTGATCTGCCGGCCCCTTCGGAAGGCTGAGCGGAGGGGTTCATCCGGGGGTGGGCGCGCAGCGCCGTTTGGCGCAGCCAAACACATCGGAAGGAGGTGCAGCGAAGCAAACCGTAGCCGATGCCCCCGGATGAATCCCGGAGCGAAGGAACCCCGAGCCTCAGCGAGGGGCCGTACGCCGGGGCCCAGCCTTTTTGGTTACTTTTTTCTGGGCCGGCATTCCGGGCGTTTGAAAAAAGTGACCCGCCGTAAGGGCGGAACCGCCAGCCGCCACACCCGCAGAAACGGATATACACACAAAACAACCCACAACCTGGTCGGCCCAGAGGCCGCCAAGGCCAACACCCCCCAAAAAGTCAGTGAGCCGTCACCCGCTGCCGCCCCCCCACCCCACCCGGCGAAAGCGCCAACGCCAACTGCGTCCGGTTATGCATATGCGTCAACCGCAACACCTGCGACACATACAGCTTCACCGTGTTCTCGGTGATCCCCAACTCACAGGCAATCTGATAGTTGGTCTGCCCCTTGCCCACCAGCCGCGCCACATCGAGCTGACGCGGCGACAACTGATGGAAGATCGCCGGCATCTCCAGCTCATCGCCCTGCGCCGGCTCATCCTCGCGCACCGAAGGCCCGCGCCGGACCTTGTCCAGGTCCTGGTACAGATCGTCGATCGAGGACGACAGGTCCTGCAGCTTCTGGTTCAGGTGCCCCAGCTGCAGCGTCTTCTGCCGCTCCTGCAAGGCCGCCTCCTGGCGTTGCAGCCCTTGCAGCAGCTCGTCCAGGTCGATGGGCTTCTGGTAGTAGTCGGCGATCCCGGCGCGCAGCGCCTTGATCACGTCCTGCTTGTCGGCGCGGCCGGTGAGCATGATCGCCTCGAACACCCGCTGCTTGCCCGCCAGGCGCTGCATCGCCTGCACCAGTTCGATGCCGTCCATCTCCGGCATGTGCAGGTCGCACAGCACCAGGCCGATGCCCGCGTCATCGTTGAACCGTTCGAGGGCCTCCACGCTGGAGACACAAGGGACGCAGCGGTAGCCGCTGCTTTCGAGAAATTCGCAGAGTTCTTCGACGATCAACGGCTGATCGTCGACCACCAGAACCTTCACCGCCGATGTAAGCTTGTTCACGTCCCACTCCATGCCCAGGCCAAAGCTGACCATTCCTGTACTGCCAACCGATGGCAGAAATACCCTGCTTTGAAAGTAGACGCACTTTCCGACTATGTACATAAGACTAGTGGCGTTTCGCGACTAATGGATCCAGGGCCAGGCGAGCCCGACACCAACCAGCACAAACGGCGCATATGGCAGCTTTTTTGACGAATCTGGCCCCAGATAGCGCAAACGCTCCCTAAGCCCTTGACTCATATGCAGCCAGACTCTTGGCGCCAGCAGCCACCAGGCCACGCTCGCCGCCGCCGCGCCGATCACCGCCGCCAACACCCAAAGACCGTCCGTCGCAAGACCCAAGGCTGTCATTAGTTTCACATCCCCGGCGCCCATCCGGCCCATGAGGTAGCCCGGCAGCGTGAACGCCAGCGCGAGCCCGAACGCCCAGCCGCCCTGAACCGCGTCCGCACCGATCCAGGTACGTCCGGTGAGCAGCAGCCAGGCCAGCGCCAACGCGCCCGCACCGAGGGTCAGGGCATTGGCGATCCGCCGCTGGCGGGCGTCCTGGGCGGCGCACAGCGCCAGCCAGGCCAGGAGGACGACAGTCTGCATCGGGTAAAAACCGTCCGTTTCCGCTGAATGATTCTATGCTGATACTACGCAGTGACTGTCAGGGTAGACGCACTCATGAAAACCGGCTTCCGGAAGTCGCAAAAAGGCGCGGTGGCGATCGAGTTCGCCCTGGTGTTCGTGATCTTTTTCGCCGTGTTCTACGGGCTGGTCAGTTACAGCCTGCCGTTCGTGCTGATGCAGTCGTTCAACCAGGCCACGTCCGAAGCGGTGCGCCGCGGCGTGGCGGTGGATCCCGCCACGGCCAACTATTCCACGGTGCTGGTGAACACCGCCAACACCACCTTGCAGCAGCAACTGGCCTGGGTGCCGGCGTCGTTCAACCTGGTGATCGGCGTGGACACCAGCGCGGTCTACAGCGCCGGCACCCTGACCGTCAGCGTCAACTATCCCACCAGCAAGCTGAATCAGGTGCTGCCGTTCCTGGTGTTGCCCGGCGTCGGCACGGTGCCCAGCCTGCCGGCCAACCTGACCGCCACGTCGAGCCTGCAATTTTGAGTTCGGGGGACAAGCTCCTCGGCCGCCTGCTCAAACGCGCACCGCCCGCCGCCCTCGACCTGCCCAACCTGCTCGGCTCACCCGCCTCGGGCCTGCACCTGTACCTGGACGCCGACGGCCGCGTGCTGCAGGCCGCCGGCCCGCTGCGGCACCTGTTGGGCCAGCAGGCACCGACGGACAGCCCCCTGCCGCTTGCCGCCTGGCTGCTGCCCCACAGCACGCTGGCCATCGAAGGCCGGCCGGCGGACTGGCAAGCCCAGCCCCTGGATCTGGACTTTTCCGGCCTCGGCGGCCAGCCCCTGCATCTGCGCGGTTGGGTGCAGCCCCAGGGCGACGGCTGGCTGATGCAACTGATGGACATCGCCGACCTGCTGCTCGAACGCCAGCAGTCGCGCCAGCGCGAAGCCTGCCAACGGATGGCCGGGCACATCGCCGAGCAGTTGCGCGCCTGCAGCCTGCTGCGTTTGCCGAGCGTCATGGCCGAGCAGTTGCAGGTCATCGCCCAGCGCTGGCGCATCCCCTGCCTGGCGCTGGCCCTGCCGGACGAGCGCGAACAAGGCTGGCGCATCCAGGGCTGCTACGGCGCCCACGACGCGCCGGCGCTGTGGGAGGACGGGCAACGCCTGGGCACGCCGCTGGACAGCCTCAACGGCAGCGCGCCCCAGCGGATCGGCGCCCACCACGGGCTGGATGAGCACACCCGGGTGCAGGCCACGTTCGGCAACGCCGACGGCCTGGCCGTGCCGTACTGCGACGACCGCGGAACCGTGGCCTGGCTGCTCTGCGGCTTCTACCGGGCGGAGGATGGCGCGCCGCACCTGGCCGACCTCGACTGGATGCTGTTGGCTAGTGCCCTGGCCGGGCCGTTGCTCGGCCGCCTGCGCGAGCAGGAACACCATCGCCAACTGGAACGGCTGGAGTCCTTGCAGGGCCTGCTCGGCACCGGTTGGTGGGAGCTCTCCGGCAACGGCGAGTCGGTGCAGCTGGCGCCGGCGCTGGCGGCCGACCTGCAACTGGGCACCGAGGCCCTGCCGGTCGGGCACTGGCTGGAGCAGATCCACCCCGCCGACCGCGAAGAACTGCGCAGCCGCCTCGCGGCCCTGCAACTGCACGGCGAAGCCCTGTCGCTGTGCGTGCGCCTGCACCGTCCCGACGCCTGGTACCGCGTGCAGGGCCAGGTCGCCGGCAGCGGCGAGGGCCGGCGGCTGGTGGGCTTCATGCTCGACATCAGCGACATCAAGAACCAGCAACAGCAGACCGCCGCCGCCCACGCGCGCCTAGACAACCTGATCGCCAGTTCCCCGGCGGTGATCTATGTCCAGCGCTACGTCGAAGGCGCGCTGCTGCCTTCGTTCTTCAGCGCCAGCCTGCAACCGCTGTTGGGCTGGCGCCTGGAAGACCTCGACGCGGCGGCGCTGGCCGAGCGGATCCACCCCGACGACCGCGACGGTTACTTCGAGCGCTGCCGGCAGCTGCTGCGCGAAGGTTCGGTGCGGGCCCGCTACCGCTTGCGTGACCATCGCGGCGATTACCACTGGCTGCTCGACGAAGCCCGCTTGCTGCGCAACGACCTCGGCCTGCCGGTGGAGGCGGTCGGCCTGTGGCTGGACGTCACCGACGCGACCGTGGCCGCCGAGCAGATCCGCCAGAGCGAAGAGCGCTACCGGATCCTGGTGGAGGACTCGCCGGCGATGATCTGCCGCTACCGCCCGGACCTGATCCTGACTTTCGGCAACCAGCCCCTGGCCCACTACCTGGAATGTACGCCGCAGCAGTTGCCGGGCACCGACCTGGGCAGTTGGCTGTCCGACGAACAGCGCGCCGCCTTCCTCCAGCGCCTGGCCGCACTGACCCCGGACAACCCGGTCAGCACGGCGGAGATCAGCCTGCAGTTGCCGGGGCGCGAGCACGCGTGGTGGGTGTGGTCGGACCGCGGCGTGTTCGATGAGCACGGCCGGTTGACCGAAGTGCAGGCCGTGGGCCGCGACAACACCGAAGTGCGCCGCTCCCAGCAGCAGCTCACGCAGAGCGCGAAAATGGCCACCCTCGGCGAAATGGCCACGGGCCTGGCCCACGAGATCAACCAGCCGCTGAACGTGATGCGCATGGCCATCGTCAACGTGCTCAAGCGCCTGGGCAACGGCGATGTGCAGGTCGATTACCTGACCGACAAGCTCAACCGCATCGACGCCCAGGTGCAGCGCGCCGCGAAGGTGGTGGATCACATGCGGGTGTTCGGCCGCCGTTCGGAGATCGAGCAGCAACTGTTCAACCCGGCCACCGCCATCGAGGGCACGCTGTCGCTGCTGGCCGAGGGCATGCGCGGCAAGGGGGTGGATCTGCGCATCAGCGAGACCCCGTTCGCCGTGCACTGCCGTGGCTACGTCGATCAGCTTGAGCAGGTGCTGATCAACCTGATGGTCAACGCCCGGGATGCGCTGCTGGGCAAGCGCGAATCCGACCCGGTGTTCAAGCCGTGGATCTCGATCTACGCCGAGCGCGACGAGCACAAGGTGCGCCTGTGGGTCGAGGACAACGGCGGCGGCATCGACCCGCGGCTGCTGGAGCGGATCTTCGAGCCGTTCTTCACCACCAAGCCGGTGGGGGTCGGCACCGGGCTGGGGCTGTCGGTGAGCTACGGCATCGTCGAGAACATGGGCGGCCACCTGAGCGTGCGCAACTCGGCGGACGGGGCGCGGTTCTGCATCGAGCTGCCCATCGCCCCGGACGAGGCCTAGATGACCAGATAGGCCTTGCCGGTCTGGCCGCAGGTCATGTTGGCGCCGACGTCCACGCTCATCAGGTTGATGCCGAGGCTGGCCAGGAGGTTGTTGAGCAGAGGGTCGAGCAGCGGGCTCACCAGCCCGGTGATCAGCGGCTGGAGAATGTTGCTGACGTCCACGATCAGACTCGCGACGCCGGTCAGAGCCATGCCCAGCGGATTGCTGCCAACCGGTTTGTAGACAATCAGATTGATGCCGGCCAGCGTGTTGGACAGGCTGGCGACGATGTTGCTGGTGGGCGCGGCGGGCAGCACGCTCGGCGGCAATTTCAGGTTCGGCGGTGTGGTGAACGGGGTGCTGCTGGAGAACAGCAGATCCTGAGTGTTCTGGGCCACGCTGGTATCGACCATGATTGCGATGCCACCCGCCCCGTATTTAACGTGGGTCGTCGGATCGCAACTACCGATCCCGAGAATCTTGTGGCAGGTCACAGTGCCCAGATCCACCAATGGGAACGGCGTGACGGTGGGTTCGGCGGCGGAAGAGAACGCGTTGGTCGAGTCAATCTGACCGAGTTTGAGATCAGCGATGGAGGAGACGGTTCGCGCTGTCAGGCTTTTCGTACCGGTGTTGCCTGTCGGGCAGCTGTAATCGGTGACGTAGCTTTTGGCACCGCCGGCATCCAGGCTGATATCGATTTGCGTATAGGGCAACAGCTTTGGATCGAGTTGTTCGCAAGCAACGCAAGCCACCGAATTCAGCACCGCAACCAAATTCAGACTCAGCAACGCATTGAGCGTCGGGGTCAAACCGCCCACCAGCCCCAGCACCGCATTGGTCAGCCCGGTCACCCCGGACAGCACCGGCAAGTTCACCGACAACATCGTGCGCACCTGGGCCGTGCGCACGTAGATCCGGTTCGTCCCCAGCGGATCGGCCTTGGCCAGCGACGGGTCGCCCACGGCGGACAACTGCGGCGGCTCGATCACCTTGACCCGCACCGTGACGTTGGCCAGCCCCAGCACGTTGACCGGCAGCGTCGCGGCCACCGCGCTCTTGCTGTTGGCCAGTTGCACCATGCCCTGGATCAGTTGCAGCAGTTGCAGGTTGGCGTCCAGCCCGGCCGCCGTGGTGCCGGTCTGCAATTGCAGGATGTCGCCCAGCTTGACCGGTGAGGCATTGGCGGCCGCCACTTGCAGCGTGCCGAGCGCGGTGATCACCTCGGCGGTGGCGCCGTTGAGCTGCACCACCTTCGCGGCGGCCTGGATCAGTTGCGTCACCGTGGCCTGGGTGTTGAGCAGTTGGCTGTAATTGCCGGCGGCCACGTTCAGGTCGATGGCCAGTTGGTTCAAGTAGCTGAGCAGGTTGATGTCGGTGTTGAGCAGCCCGTTCCAGCCCAGCGCCGTCAGGTTGACGTTGCCGCCCAGCAGTCCGGAGAACAGCGGGTTGAGGATGTTCGACTGGGCGGTGCTGATGGTGGCCAGGTTGCTGCGGATGCTCAGCTGGGCGAGCGGCGGCTGCGGCTTGGCGGCCACCGCCGAAGCGGTGAGTTGGGTGTTCAGGCTGACCGGGGTGCCGGTGAACAGCGCTTGGACGCCGCCGGCGAAACTGGTGGTGAGGATGTGCGTGACGACGACTTTGACGGCGCCCGTCTGGGTCGCGTCGACGGTGAAGGTGCGCAGGCCCGAAGCGGCGGTCTGCACGGTGCCGCAGGTGGCGGCGAGGGTGTTGTCGGTATCGGTGGTGAAACCGTTGCGCGCGGCGTTCTGCGTGGCGTACGCAGCCGCCGTCAGCCCGCCGGCGCAGGTGCCGCCGCGGCTGACCGCTTCCAGGGCGGCATTGTCCGCCACCCGCTGCAATTTGCGCTGTTCCATGTAGAAGCGGCCGCTGTCGACCACCAGCAGCAGCATCACCACGGCCAGGCTCAACGTGGCGGCCGCCATCAACCCGATGGCCCCCCGCTGCCGGGCGGGGCCGCAAAACCGCGAACGAGGCGACATCGCGCACTCCTTTGCCGGCGCACGGCCGAGCGCTACCTCCATTGGTGCCCCTCAGTGTAGACGCGGCGGCGCGACACTGCTGGCAACACGCCAGCCCATCGGTTGGCGACGTGGATCGGGCTGATGCATTGAGGGCGGCCGGTCAGGCAATAGAATGCAAGCCGCGCTGGCCCCATCGCTGGCAAGCCAGCTCCCACAGGGTTCGGCGGTGACCGCAGGCTCGGCATCCACCCAAGAACCTTTGTGGGAGCCAGCCTGCTGGCGATGGCGGTGGGTCAGGCAACGGAAATGCCAGCCTCATCGCTTGCAGGCAAGTTCCCGCCAGGAGCCTAACGCGGCGGGTAGTTGGCCAGGATCCGGCCGACGGTCTCGCGGATCGCGCTGCTGCGGTCGGACGGGTTCGGCGTGCGGCTGAGCATCTGTTCGTCGCTGCCGCGCCAGACCAGTTTGCCGTCCTTGCCGTCGATCAGATCGATCTGGATG
The DNA here is from genome assembly GCF_002113645.1 of Pseudomonas sp. B35(2017). Lineage (NCBI taxonomy): Bacteria > Pseudomonadati > Pseudomonadota > Gammaproteobacteria > Pseudomonadales > Pseudomonadaceae > Pseudomonas > Pseudomonas sp. B35(2017). Next base: position 48,967 of record NZ_NEIZ01000016.1, read on the forward strand.
GTGGCGACCTTGTAGGTGACGTTGCGGGTTTCGTTGTACATCGGCGCGCCCCAGTAGCCGTTCCAGGGGCCGCCCCAACCGCCGCCGTAGTTGGTCGTCACTTGCTGCTGGCGGTCTTCGACGATCAGGTAGGTCTGTACGTTCAGGTCGCCCCGGGCCCCTTGGGCGGCCGGGCGCAGGCCGCGTTGGTCGAGCTGGTCGGCGACGGCCTGGCGGATGCGCTGTTCGGTGAGGTCGCTCTTGATCCGCGGGTCGTCGGGGCGGTATTGCAGGGCAGGTTCTTTCCAGCTCCAGCTGCGGTAGGCGGCGAAGTCGCGGCTGGCGTCGAAGTCATGGTTGACCTGGTTGGCGGCGCAGGCGCCGAGCAGCGCGGCCACAGCCAGTAGAGCGAGACGGCGGAACATGGTTTTTCTCCGGTGGAAGACATGAACCCGGGGGCTTCGCGTTGCCTTGAAGCTAACTGGGAGGATACGCCGACATGGCCTTTTCCACAGCCTCGCGGATCGCGTCGGCACGTTCGATCTGGTTGCCGCGGGTGCCGGTTTCGGCGCTGGCGCTCCACACCGGTTGGCCCGTGCCGGCGTCGAACAGATCGACCCGCACCACCACGACCTGCTCCTGATAGGTGCGCACGACCGGCACGGTGTTGTACATCCCGTAACCCCGGCCATAGCGGTCATAGCCGCCGTATCCGCCGTAGTAGCCGTAATCGTCCTGCACCTGGCGCAGACGGGTCTCCAGCCGGAGGTCGGCGCTGACGAACAGGTCGGCCGGGCGGTTGTCGCGCAACGGCCGCAAGCCGCGCTGATCGAGGGCGTTGCTGACGGCCTCGGCCACCTGCGCCGAATCGGCCCAGGCCGTGCCCGGCGGCAGACGCCCGTTGAGCCACGCCCAACTGCGGTAGCGCCCGTAGTCCCGCGGCGGCGCCGGGTAGGCGCTGCGGTCGAACACCGTGGCGGCCTGCGGCGGCGCCGGCGGCAAGGGGCGCGATTGCGCCACGTAAGGGTTGCTGCCCTGGCAGGCGGCCAACCCCAGGCAGATCAGCAGTAACCCGCAATGCGTCTTCATTTCGTGCTCCGATCAGATCGGCCGGCAGATCCAGTGCAGGTAACGCCCAAGCCCGGCGAAGCTTGGGTGGCGGCGGTGGGCAAGCTCCATTTCCAGCAAGTCAGGCAGTGCGGCGCGGGACTGGAACTCCACCGGCATGTAATCGTGGAAAACCCGCACGCCGCTCTGGCTTTCGACCTGCCACAGGCCCGCGAGTTGCGCGGCCAGCTCCCGCGGGTCCAACGGTTGCTGCGGGGTCAGGCTCTGCTTTTCGCCGGCCATGTCGTTCTTGCGCAGCTTCTTGAAATGGCCCTTGAGCAGGTTGCGGTAGACCAGCGCATCGCGGTTGTAGAACGCCAGCGACAGCCAGCCGCCGGGCGCGGTCAATTGATGCAGCACCGGCAGGATCGTGTGCGGCTCGGCCAGCCATTCCAGCACCGCATGGCAGACCACCAGGTCATAGGGCTCGCTGAGCAGCCCGGGCAGTTCCTGCCACGGCGCCTGGATGAACGTCGCCTGCCGCCCGGCCTCGGCGAAGCGCTGGCGTGCGCCTTCGAGCATCGGCTCGGCCGGCTCGGCCAAGGTCACGGCGTGCCCGCGCTCGGCCAGCCACAGCGACATGTGGCCCAGCCCGGCGCCGATGTCCAGCACCCGCAGCGGCCGCTCCGGCAACGCTTCGGCAAGGTCCGCCTGCAGCACCGCCAGACGGATCGCGCCCTTGGCGCCACCGTAGATCTTTTCGGCGAAGCGGGTCGCCAACCGGTCGAAGTGACGGTCGCTCATGCGCCGAACCGCCGTTCGCTGTCGGCCAGCTTGCTGCGCACCACCTCGTTCATGTCCAGCCCCAGCTCGCTGCACAGCAGGAGCAGATAGAGGACGATGTCGCCGACTTCCTGGCCGGCATGGGCGAGCTTGTCCGCCGGCAGTTCGCGCGACTGGTCTTCGCTCAGCCACTGGAAGATCTCCACCAGCTCGGCCATTTCCACGCTGGCGGCCATGGCCAGGTTCTTCGGACTGTGAAATTGCCGCCAGTCGTTGCGGTCGCGGATGGCGTGCAGGCGTTCGGTCAGTTCAACAAGGTTCATCGGGCTCTCCTGAATGCGCATAGCTTCGGGGGGATGCCCGGCGAAGGCAAGGGGCGCAGGTCCGGCGGCGCAGTGGGATTCACTGTGGGCACGAAGCAAAACCACTATGCTTGCAGGGAACCGGGCCGCGCTCGCGGCGGTCCAAGGTTCAGCCTTTTGATCAGGATGGATACATGCAGGCAGAAAGCTTTTTCGAATGGCTGGGCCAGGCGCTCGGCTCGGTCATCCGCTTCATCGTCGACGGTCTGAGCGGCCTGTTCAACCTGCTGGGCAACGCCGGCGGCAACTTCATCGACGGCCTGGCGCGCACGCTGGGCATGGACACGTCGATCATCAGCATCGTCACGCTGATCGTCGGGCTGATGCTGCTGTGGTCGGCGATCCGCGCCTTCATGAACGTGCGGATCGTCGCCGGGATCATCTGGCTGCTGCTGGGCCTGTGGCTGCTGAGCTGGATCATCCACTGACGCCATCCCCGCAAGCAGCCGCTACAATGCGGGCACCTCAAGGAGCCCGCATGTCCAACCTGACCGCCGACTGGCGTGACCGTCCGACCCACCGCCGGGTCTGGGCCCTCGCCGCCCCGATGATCCTTTCCAACATTTCCGTGCCGCTGGTGGCGCTGGTCGACAGCACCGTGATCGGCCACCTGCCCCATGCCCATCAGTTGGGCGCCGTGGCGGTGGGCGCCAGCCTGTACACGTTCCTGGCCTGGGCCATGGGTTTCCTGCGCATGGGCACCACCGGGTTCGCGGCCCAGGCGGCGGGACGCCGCGACGGCGCCGCGCTGCGCCAGATCCTGCTGCAAGGCCTGCTGCTGGCGATGGGGCTGGCGGTGCTGCTCGGCATCCTGGGCGTGCCCCTGAGCGGCATCGCCCTGCACGTCATGCAACCGTCGGCGGAGCTCGACCAACTGACCCGGGAGTTCTTCCACACCCGTCTGTTCGGCCTGCCGGCGGCCCTGGCCACCTATGCGCTGGTCGGTTGGTTCCTCGGCACCCAGAACGCCCGGGCGCCGCTGGCGATCCTGCTGACCACCAACCTGATCAACATCGTGCTCAACCTGTGGTTCGTCATCGGCCTGGACTGGGGCGTGGCCGGTTCGGCCCGGGCTTCGGTGGTGGCCGAATGGTGCGGCGCCCTGCTCGGCCTGTCGCTGACGTCGAAGGCCCTGCGGGCCTATCCCGGCCGCATCGTCTGGGCGACCCTCAAGCGTTGGGGCAACTGGCGGCCGCTGCTGACGGTCAACCGCGACATCTTCATCCGCAGCCTGGCGCTGCAATCGGTGTTCTTCCTGATCACCGTGCAAGGCGCGCGGCTGGGCGACGCCACCGTGGCGGCCAACGCGCTGCTGCTCAACGGCCTGCTGCTGACGGCCCACGCCCTCGACGGCCTGGCCCATGCGGTGGAAGCCCTGTGCGGGCACGCCATCGGCGCCCGCGACCGCACCGCCCTGCGCCGCTCGCTGGTGGTGGCCGGCGGTTGGTCATTGCTGGCCAGCATCGGTTTCGCCGTGGGGTTCCTTTACGCCGGGCACCTGTTCATCGACCTGCAGACCGACATCCCGAGCGTGCGCAGCACGGCGTACCTGTACCTGCCCTACCTCGCCGCCCTGCCGCTGATCGCCGTGTGGAGCTACCTGCTCGACGGCCTGTTCATCGGCGCCACCCGCGCCAGGGAAATGCGCAACTGCATGCTGCTGACGGTGGTGGCGCTGTTGCCCCTGGCCTGGCTGCTGCAGGATCTGGGCAATCACGGGCTGTGGATCGCGTTCCTGCTGTTCATGGCGCTGCGCAGCCTGACGCTGGGCGCCCAGGCGCTGCGGCTGGGCCGCGACGATGGCTGGTTCAGCGCCACCGCCCACTGAACCCTCAGGGGCCGTCGCGCTGCCACAGGCGATGCAGGTGATCGAGCCGCTGCTGCGGGGTCAGGCCCGCCGGCGGCGGCACCAACGGCGCACGGGGATGCTGCAGCCGCAGCCACAGCCAGCCGTCGAGCACGGCGCGTTCGCTGAAGCCCAGGCCCAACCCCTCCTGGACATATCGCCACAACGCCGCGTAATCGGCGTTCAACGCCCGGCTCCAGCGCCAGGCATGCTGCTCCAGCAGGCACGTGCGCAAACGCCTCTGCTGAAGCGCCGTAAGACTTTGATCCACCGCCAACGGCGTCACCGCAAGCCCGGGATTGCGCAGCTGCTGCCAGCCCAGGCTGCCGAGCGCCCGGTCGGCCCAGGAGCCGCCGTACCAGCGCAACCGGCGGATCGGCCCGAGCCAGCAGCTCAATTGCGCCGCATCGCAGGCGTCGAAGAAATAACTGGCGGTCTGCGTGTTGTAGAACCCGAACAAGGCCCGGTGATGCAGGCCCACCGAGACGGTCAGCATGCAGCGCAGATGCGCCAGCAAGCGTTCGACCGGCGCCTCGCAGCCGATCAGCAGACCGCGCCAGGTCTGCGGATCGCTGTGGCACAGGGCCGTCAACGCCGGGCTCCCCGCCAGCGCGACCAGCAGCGGCCCTTGCTCGCGCACCGGCTGAAACTCGGTGGCCTCGAACAGCCACACCTGATGCTGATGCGCAAACCCCTGACGCAGCGTGGCCTGCACCTGGGGCGTCAGCGGGGCGTCCAGCAGCAGCCATTGCGCCTGCGGCTCCGGCGACCGGCCGCTCATGCGGCGCCGCCCGGCTCAAGCGCGCCGAGCAGCCGGCAACTGCACAGCGGCTGCGGGCAATGGGCAAAACTGCCTCCGCCGGGGATCAGGCACAGCAACAGCAGCGGCTGCGCCGAGCCCAGCCATTGCGCCAGCCCTTCGCTGCGCGGCGCCTCCATCGGCGGGTCGTCCTCGCCATCGGCTCCGGCATCGAACCCGGCATCGACCGGCGCCTGAAGAATGCCGCTGATGACAGGCCGGTCGGGATCCCCCTCCAGAAACCCCACCACCACTTCAACGCCTTCGCGCAGCGCCGCCGGGGGCACATCGGCCAGGCCCGGCGCCAGGGCAAGCCAGCAATGGCTGGGCGCCGCGCCTTCACCCTGGTAGAGCCAGTCGAACTGCACCGCCACCCGCCGCAAGGGGTCGGGCGGCGGTTCGTCCACCCCGACCACCCAGGCCCGCTGCAGGCTGTGCAGGGCCGGGATGGCGGCCGGCGGGGGGACGGGCGCCGGACTGCCGGGTGCAACGCAGGCGATCCGGTTGCGGTAAGGAGGATCCAGGGCCGTGCCGGCCTGATGCTCGACCCGCGCCACCAGCCAGTCCCGTTCCCCGCCCATGGCCGCAGGACCGCTCAACGACAGCCTCCGGCCGCTGCGCAGCAACGGCATCCGCGTGCCGCCCTCGGCGGTCTGCGCCCGGCCATCGGTGCGCGCCTGCCACGGGTGCACGCCCGCGCCGTCCAACGGGCCTACGCTTATCTGGGGCAACTTCGCCGGGTCGTCGCCGAACACCAGGCAATGCCCGTCGCGCCGGTGTTCGAAGTGATAGTGGATCTGCGCCTGCGCGCACAGGCGCTGGACGAACTGCAGGTCCGACTCGCGGTACTGGGTGCAGAACGTTCGGGCCGGGTATTGGCCCGAAAGCCGAAACTGCCGCTGGACGCCGACGATGCCGTGCTCCTTGAGCACCTGGTCGAGGATCTGCGGCACCGAACGGCCACTGAACATCCGCTGGCTGCAGCGCAGCGCCAGGCAGCTCAACGCCGGCGCCAGGCGCACCCGGCACAGCCGGGCCCCGGGGCCGTGCTCACGCTGGACAAGACTGTGCAGGCGCCCGTGCACGCCCTCGGGCGCCGGGCCGAACTGCAGGAACGCCGCGCGGAACATCAGCCCGGCCAGGTCGAGGTGCGGATCGTCGATCAGCACATCGACCTCGAAGGCATAAGGCTCGGCGAACCCTTCCCGACCGGTGAAGGCCAGCACTTCCAGGGGCTCGGGCAGTCCCGCGACGTCGAGACGAAACAACGGCTCGTTGACTGGATCGAACATGGGGCGGATCTCTACAGGAGGGACAGCCGGGGATTCTCGCCGAGAGCCTTGGCCGAGTAGAGGGCCGAAGTACAACTTAGGAAATGACCTACGTGAAAAGCAGACCGCTTCACTTTGTCGGTCTAGGCAGCGAACTGTTTCACGCGGAAATTGAGAAAAGCCCTACCGGGCCATCCGAATTTTCCACAACGTCAGGAAAACATTCAGATGGCCCGGCAGAGCTGTGCCGTGTCTCAGGAAGACAGGTAGGAGGAGCGGGTCAGGCCCAGGCGCAGGGCATCGAGGAACTGGGTGCGCTCGTTGGCGCTGATGCGGGCACTGGCGCACTTGTCGCGGTAGTGGGTCATCAGTTCCTCCGGCGACAGGTGCACATAGCGCAGCATGTCTTCGATGGTGTCGTGGGTTTCGATGCCGGCGTGGTACACGCTGCCGTCGGCGTTCTGGTAGATGTTCACCGAGTCGGTGTCGCCGAACAGGTTGTGCATGTCGCCGAGGATTTCCTGGTAGGCGCCGACCAGGAACACGCCCAGCAGATAATCCTCGCCATCGTTCAGTGCGTGCACCGGCAGGCTGGTCTCGATGCTCTGCTCGTCGACGTACTGGTTGATCTTGCCGTCGGAGTCGCAGGTCAGGTCCTGCAGCACGGCGCGGCGCAGCGGCTCTTCATCCAGACGGTGCAGCGGGATGATCGGCAGCACCTGGTCGATCGCCCAGGTGTCCGGCAGGCTCTGGAACACCGAGAAGTTGCAGATGTACTTGTCGGCCAGCTTGTCGTTGAGTTCGTCCAGCACCTGACGGTGCGAACGCTGACGCGCCTTCAGCGAGTTGTGCAGGCGACGGCACACGGCGAAGTAGCACTGCTCGGCCAGGGCCTTTTCGGCCAGGGTCAGCTTGCCGTCGGCGTACTGGGCCGCCACGTCGCTCATGTAGTGGGTGGCGCGCCAGTAGGTTTCGGTGACCATCTCGATGTCGGTCGGGCCGAGCAGGTCCACCAGCCACTGCACGGTTTCCGGCAGCGCTTCCTTGTTTTCGATCTGCGGCACGTCGTCGTTGTGTTTCTCGACGTCGGTCACCTGCACCACCAGCATGGCGTGGTGGGCGGTCAGCGAACGGCCGCTCTCGGAGAAGATGTGCGGGTGCGGCAGGCTCTGCGCGTCGCAGAACTCCTTGAGCATGCCCACCACCACTCCGGCGTAGTCGTCCATGTCGTAGTTGATCGAGCTGGCGTTGCGCGAGTGGGTGCCGTCGTAGTCCACGCCCAGGCCGCCGCCGACGTCGATGTGATCGACCGGCAGGCCGAGGTTGCGCAGCTCGCCGTAGTAGCGGATCGCTTCCTTGAAGCCGTGCTGGTAGTCGGCGAGGTTGGCGATCTGCGAACCCATGTGAAAGTGCAGCAGGCGGATGCCCTGATCCAGGCCCGCCGCGCGGAAACGCTCGACCACCGACAGCAGCTGCGCCGCCGACAGGCCGAACTTGGACTTCTCGCCGCCGGTGTCCGCCCACTTCGACGAGGCCAGCGACGACAGGCGCACGCGCAGGCCGACCTGCGGCTTCACCCGCAGGGAGGCGGCCTCTTCGATCACCAGGCCGACTTCCGATTCCTTCTCGATCACGATGAACACGTTGTGGCCGAGCTTCTGGCCCATCAGCGCCAGGCGGATGAACTCGCGGTCCTTGTAGCCGTTGCAGACGATGGTGCCGCCCTTCGGCGCCAGCGCCAGCACCGCCAGCAGCTCAGGCTTGGAACCGGCCTCAAGGCCGATGGACACGTTCTGGGTGGCGATGATGTTCTCGATCACCGCTTCTTGCTGGTTGACCTTGATCGGGTACAGCGCGGTGTACTTGCTCTGGTATTCCAGACGCTCGATGTTCGCGTCGAAGGCGCCGGTCAGCTGACGGACGCGGTCTTGCAGGATGTCGGGGAAGCGCACCAGCAACGGCAGGGACAAGCCGCTCTTGCGCAGCTGGTCGACCTGTTCGAACAGGTCGATGGGCGAACTGCTCGGGCCGTTCGGACGAACTTCGACGCGACCGGCGTCATTGATCGCGAAATACCCGGCCCCCCAATGGCGGATCCCGTAAACACTGCGGCTGTCCGCAACTGTCCATTGGCTGCCATCGTCTTTGCGTGTGCGTCGTACGGACATCGAAGTCCCCTATAAAGAAGTCATGAAGCGTCGCCTGACAGTCAGGCCGGCGCAGTCTAAAGAATGAAAATGACGGTTCGTCAGCGGGCGGTAGACCGCGCCCGCTGTCACGAGTTTAGAGACCGGTCATGAACAGGCTCTGTGAAAACCAATGAGACGACGCCGGACCTGAAGGGATTCAGGGCCGGATCAAGCCGCGAGTGGCTTTCACAGAGGCTGCTAGCCGCCGGACTTCTTCGCCTTGAAACCTTGCTTGATCAGCTCGGCCAAGAGTAGCTCGACATGATCGCCCTGGATTTCGATGACCCCGTCCTTCAGCGCACCGCCGGTGCCGCAACGTTTCTTCAACGTCGCCGCCAGCTCCTTGAGCGCGTCGATGGCCAGCGGCACGCCGGTGATGGTGGTCACCGTCTTGCCACCACGGCCCTTGCTCTCGCGTCGCACGCGGGCAATGCCGTCGCCGGCCGGGATTTGCGTCTGTCTGCAGATGCAGGCGTCCACCGGTTTACTGCATTCCGGGCAATGACGACCTGCGTCGGTGGAAAACACCAGGCCGCCCAGGGCGGCGAAGGATGCGGCTTTTTTGGCCACCGGCAATCCTCTCGGGAGGACAAAAGACTGGCCGCCGCCTTGGGCAAGGCGATCGACCGCGAAGCCCCACTCAGGCAGGGGCAGCGCTACTGCACCGACGCTTTCGGGAAAGCGGGCCGGCGCAGCTTGAAAAGGTCGCGCAGTGTAACGGCAAAAAGCCGACTTGCTAAGAGCCAATCGGCGCCAATTTACACCTTCTTTGCGACGTCGTTGCCCCGGGCCTTCAGATAGCGTTCCAACGCCGCCAAGGAGTCCGGGCAGTAAGGCTTTTGCGTGATTTCCAGCATGACCTGTCCGACGGGCATGAAGCATGCCTCCAGCACTTCTTCGGGCTGCAGCTTCAGGGGGCCGTCCCACACCGCCGAGAACGCCGAGCACCATAGGCGGCTTTCGCTGTCCTCGAAGAAGAAATGGTCGTGGGCGGTCAGTTCGACGCCGCTCACGCCCAGCTCCTCTTCCAGCTCGCGGGCCGCCGATTCGGCGTAGGTTTCGCTGGCCAGCACCATGCCGCCGGCCGCCACGTCCCAATACCCGGGATAGATCGCCTTGCTCAAGGTGCGCCGGTGCACGCACAGCTCGCCGGCAGAGTTGAACAGCATGATGTAGGTGCCGCGGCCGATCAGCCCGCGCTCACGCAGCTCGGCCCGCGCCAGGGAGCCGAGCAGGTTGTCCCGCTCGTCGACCCAGGCGATGCGTTCGGCGTCCGAGGCGGCGCGGTGGGCCGCCTCGTCGGGAAGGTCGCTCATGGCTCAACCCTGGTTGAGCAGTTGGCGCAGGTCGATCACGGCGGCGTTGGCCCGGGAGATGTAATTGGCCATCACCAGCGAGTGGTTGGCCAGCACCCCGAAACCGCTGCCGTTGAGGATCATCGGGCTCCACACCGGCTCCTGCGAGGCTTCCAGCTCGCGGATGATCTGGCGCACGCTGACCGTGGCGTTCTTCTTGGCCAGCACGTCGGCGAAGTCCACTTCGATGGCGCGCAGCAGGTGCGACAGCGCCCAGGCCTGGCCGCGGGCTTCATAGAAGACGTTGTCGATCTGCATCCACGGGGTCTCGACCACTTCCTCGTCGACCTGCGGCACTTCGCCCACGGCCGGCACTTCGGTCTTCAGCGCAGTGTTGAGCTTGACCCGGCCGACGCTGGCCGACAGCCGCTGCGACAGCGAACCCAGACGGGTGCCGACATCGCCCAGCCAGTTGTTCAGGTTGTCGGCGCGGGCGTAGAACAGCGCGCTCTTCTGGTCGGGGCTCGCCAGGCGCGCCTGGTAACGGGTCAGGGAATTGATGCCTTCCTGATACTCCGACTCGCTGGACGGCAGGATCCAGCTCTTGTTGTCGAAGTTGAAGCGCGGCTCGGCCTTGGCCAGGTCGGCGTCTTCGGCCGACTGCGACTGCGAACGGGCGAAGTCCTTGCGCAGGGCCCGGGTCAGGTCGCGCACCTGCACCAGCACGCCGTATTCCCAGCTCGGCATGTTGTCCATCCACAGGCCCGGCGGGAAGCGGTCGTTGGAAATGTAGCCGCCCGGCTTGGTCAGCAACGTGCCGGCCACGGTCTTGAGGGTCTCGACGGTGGTGTAGCCGACCACCATCTGCTTGCCTTCCTTCTCGGCGGCGACCTGCGCGTTCTGCGCCACGGGAAACAGCGCCGGCTCCTGGCTCCAGTACCAGCCAAGGCCAATGGTCACCAACAGGTAAATGCCCACCAGGGTGGCCAGCGCACGGCTGAACAGCAGGCCGCCCAGATAGCTGCGGGTGGCCGACTTGGGTTCGGCGGCACGTTCAGGCGCGCTGCCCGCGCGGTTCTTCCAGTCCAGCATGGCGATATCCTTTCAGACTTGGGTTCAACGGTTCGACAGCAACCATACAGCAACGTGCCTTGCCCCGGCACCCGCCGTTGCGGGCATCCGGGAAAAACAGCGCTGCCGCGTCCCGAAAAAGGAAGGCTGGGCTGGGATTGGCATGGCGCCGCTCCTTGTTCGTTGAAACATGGGGTCATGACCGGGCAAACGTCTTCTAGGGGTTTCCCTGACCCTATCAACGATAAACACCCTGGAAACCGATGCTGGAGAAAAGCAGAACGCCCTGTAGGACAACATCCGAAACGCGTCGGGAAATCTCTTCAACCATGAGAGGAAACTTCCTGTAAGCCCAGCCTACGGGCACTTTTCGCAAGCGCATGTCCAGGCCGAAACCGCCAAGTCGAAAACTGAATGGTGCTGCGCCGCAGATTATTGACGTACGACACTCATGTAAGGGAAAAGAGGTGCTAGCATAGAGCCACCAGTCGATCTCAGCATGCACCCTAACTAGTAGTCAGGATATGACCGAGCCAGAAGACCCCAGCCGTGAGCGCCTCAAGCACCACTTTGCCCAGCGGGTAATTCATCAGGCACGTCAGATTCTTGAGATATGGCAGCGCCTGCAACGCAGCGAATGGTCCACCGCCGACCTCGCCGAGCTGAGCGAGGCCAACCTGCGCCTGCTGCGTTTCGCCGAGCGCTTCGAACAGCCTGAGCACACGCAGCTGGCCCGCCACATCAGCCAGTCGCTGGAAGCCGTCGACGCCAACCGCGGCCGGCTGAGCAGCGGCCTGATCACCGACCTCAACCGCTTGATGCAGCGCCTGTCGCGCACTGGCCTGCGCCACGGCGACCAGCTCGACCAGACGTTCCTGCCGCCGCTGCGCAAACCGATCTACGTGCTGCTGCAAGACCATGACCGCGCCGAGCGGCTGGCCAAGCAACTGGAGTTCTTCGGCCTCACCGCCCAGGCGCTGGACAGCGTGTCGGCGTTCCGTTCCTCGATGGTCGAGCGCCTGCCCGCCGCCATCGTCATGGACGTGGACTTCAGCGCCCCCGGCGTCGGCCTGACCCTGGCCGCCGAAGCCCAGCAGGGCCTGGAGGAGCCGCTGCCGCTGCTGTTCTTCAGCCTGCACGAAACCGACACCCCGACCCGCCTGGCCGCCGTGCGCGCCGGCGGCCGGGAGTTCCTCACCGGCACCCTCGAAGCGTCGAGCCTGCTGGAGAAGATCGAGGTGCTGACCTGCGTCGCCCAGTACGAACCCTATAAAGTGCTGATCATCGACGACTCCCGCGCCCAGGCCCTGCACACCGAACGCCTGCTCAACAGCGCGGGCATCGTCACCCGCACCCTGATCGAGCCGATCCAGGCCATGGCCGAACTGGCGGATTTCCAGCCGGACCTGATCATCCTCGACATGTACATGCCGGCCTGCACCGGCACCGAACTGGCCAAGGTCATCCGCCACAACGACCGCTACGTCAGCGTGCCGATCATTTACCTGTCGGCCGAGGACGACCTGGACAAGCAGCTCGACGCCATGAGCGAGGGCGGCGACGACTTCCTGACCAAACCGATCAAACCGCGCCACCTGATCACCACCGTGCGCAACCGCGCCGCCCGGGCGCGCAACCTCAAGGCGCGGATGGTGCGCGACAGTCTCACCGGCCTGTACAACCACACCCACATCCTGCAACTGCTGGAGGACTGCTCGTTCCGCGCCCGCCGCGAGGGCAAGCCGCTGAGCTTCGCCATGCTCGACATCGACCACTTCAAGCGGGTCAACGACAGCCACGGCCACCCGATGGGCGACCGGGTGATCAAGAGCCTGGCGCTGTTCCTCAAGCAGCGCCTGCGCAAGACCGACTTCATCGGCCGCTACGGCGGCGAGGAATTCGCCATCGTCATGCCCGACACCGACCTGACCGCCGCGCACAACGTGCTCGACGAGATCCGCCAGCGCTTCGCCGAGATCCACTACCCGGCGCAGCCGCAGGATCTGTGGTGCACCTTCAGCGCCGGTGTCGTGGAGATGAGCGAGGACTCCGACAGCCTGATGATGGCCACCCAGGCCGACGAGGCCCTGTACCGCGCCAAGGGCGAAGGGCGCAACCGGGTGCAGGTCGCCCGGGACTCAAAGCAAAGTGCCACTTTTTCATCGGAATCCACTGATTCGGTCATAACCCTGTAACAGAACCGCAATAAATTCAGGCGCTTACCATTTCTGCCGTTGGTAGCCGTCATGCGCCTGAAGTTGCTCACCAATCTCAACACGCTGTTGCTGGTCGCCGTGTGCGTGGCCCTCGGCGCCACGCTGTGGTGGTCGCAGAGAGCCCTGGAGCGCCCTTACCTGCTGATGGAGCGCTACCTGGGTCTGTCGCAGCGCTTTCAGAACGATGCGGCACGCAACGTCGAAGACTACCTCGCCAGCGGCGACGCCCTGCGCCTGAGCGGCGCCACCGCCGCCCTCGACGACCTGCAAAAGGAACTCGGCGAACTGTCGCCCGCCCTGGCCGACACCCTGCGGCCGAGCCTTTCGGACCTGGACGATTTCAGCAAGACCGACCTGCTGGCGGCCGGCAAGCTGGCCGGCGACCCGCAAGCGCTGCTGGTGCAGGCCGAACGGGAGCTGAGCGCCAGCCTCGACCAGCTCAGCACCTACGCCAACGGCAATGCGGCGTACCTGGCGCCGCTGCTCAACGCGGCGCAGCACCTGGGCAAGCTGACGCTGGCCCGGGACAAACTGGTCAGCAGCGGCCGCAGCGAACTGGCCGCCGACGTCGAACGGGAAGTCGCCAACCTGCGTGCCCAGGCCCAGGCCATCGATGCCCTGCCGTTGCTCGGCGTGATCAGCCAGAGCGAATCCGGCAGCGACGACTTCGCCGCGATGATGGGCATCGAAAGCACCGAAAAGGCCGCCGCCGAAGACGCCGGCGTCGGCCTCAAGCGTGAACTCAACAGCCTGCTCGGCCGCTACCCGGCGGAGCTTTCGCGCACCCGCGAGCAGATCCAGAAGCGAACCGACCTTGCCGCCGCCACCCACCGGAAGATAGCCGCCGTGCAGCAGGCCATCGCCGGGCTGGAGCCGGCCGTGCGCGCCCAGCACGGCCAGATCCAGGGCGAGGTGCGGCTGATGCAGGGCGTGATGATCGGCCTGATCCTGTTGATCGCGCTGCTGATCGACACCTTGCAGCGGCGCCTGGCCCGCACGCTCACCAATCTCGCGCCGGCGCTGTCGACCTGGGCCGAGGGCGACTTCAGCCGCGACATCCGGCTGGGCAAGACCAACCGCGAACTGCACGACATCGAAGCCTCGCTCAACCGCTTGCGCGCCTACCTGGTGGATCTGGTCGGCACCATCCGCGGCAACGCCGAGCAGGTGGCCGGCAGCAGTCGCACCCTGGCCGAGCTGAGCAACGACCTGCACAGCGGCGCCGAACACCAGGCCGGGGACACCGCGCTGATCCGCGACTCCCTCAGCGAACTGGAAGCGACCATCCAGCAAGTGGCCGGCGACGCCCGCCAGGCCGCCGACGCCAGCCGCCATGCCGGGCAGGCCGTCGAGCACGGCCAGCAGGTGATCGGCCAGAGCCTCACCGGGCTGCATGCGCTGGTCGGCGAGGTGCAGGGCAACGCGCAGATGATCGAACACCTGGCGGAGGAGTCCGCCACCATCGGCGGCGTGCTGACGGTGATCCGCTCGATCGCCGACCAGACCAACCTGCTGGCGCTCAACGCCGCCATCGAAGCGGCCCGGGCCGGCGAGATGGGCCGCGGCTTCGCCGTGGTGGCCGAGGAAGTCCGCTCGCTGGCGCAACGCACCGCCGGGGCCACCGCCGAGATCCAGACGCTGATCGCCGGCCTGCAGACCGCCGCCCGTCAATCGGTCGAAGGCATGCGCACCCAGGTCGAACACGCCGAAGCCACGGCCAACCAGGCCCAGGCGGCGGACGGGGCGCTGGACAAGATCGTCGGCGCGATCCAGACCATCGCCGCCACCGCCGTACGCATCGCCGACGTCACCGCCCAGCAGAGCGGCGCGGTCAGCGAGATCCGCGACCACAGCGAGCGGATCCACCAGTTGGGCGGGGACAACCTGCTGCGCATCGGCCAAGGGCGCGAGCAAGGCGAAAACCTGCTGGAGCTGGGCGGGCAACTGCACACGGCGGTGCAGGCTTTCCGCGTCTGACCGGCGGCATGGGCGGGCTGGGCCTGCGGGAGCAACCGTCTTGCGCTGCCGGCCCCATCGCCGGCAGGCCGGCTCCCCCAGGCACGATATCGCACACACCATTGCGCTGCGTCAGGCCAATCGCCGCAGCGCGTCCTGCAGCCCCCGGCACCGTCCGCTATCATGCCCTCAATTCCGATACGCGAGATTGTCATGCGCCGCCTGCTTTGCCTCCTGCTCTTGATCCTTGCCCTGCCGGCCGGCGCCGCCGGGCTGTTCGACAGCAAACCCAGCGCCTCCCTGGGCTCGATCAACAACAGCGCCGACTTCCTGCCGGTGCGCGAAGCCTTCCGGCTGAGCCTGGTCGAAACCACGCCGCAGTCGGTCAAGCTGCGCTTCGTCGCCACCGAGGGCTATTACCTCTACCGCCACCGCTTCCAGTTCCGCGCCGACCCGTCCGACGTGACGCTGGGCGCCGCGCAACTGCAGCCGGGCGAGCAGAAGCACGACGAGTTCTTCGGTGACGTGGAGGTCTACCACGGCATCACCGATGTCGAACTGCCGCGCAACGATGCCCGCCCCTTCACGCTCGCCGTCACCTATCAGGGCTGCGCCGACAAGGGCTTGTGCTATCCGCCGGAGACCGAACGGCTGAACATCGAAGGCAGCGCTTCGGCCGGCACGGCGCCGCCCGCCTGGGACTGGCGCGACCTGGCGCTGTTCTTCCTTGCGGGCCTGGGCCTGACGTTCACGCCCTGCGTGCTGCCGATGCTGCCGATCCTTTCCGGCGTGGTGCTGCGCGGCCAGGTCGGCGGGTTACGCGGCTTCAACCTGTCGCTCGCCTATGTGCTGCCGATGGCGGCGTGCTTTGCCCTGCTGGGGGCGCTGATGGGACTGTTCGGTGCGCAGCTCAACCTGCAGGCGCGGCTGCAGTCGGCGTGGGTGCTGGTGCCGTTCGCCCTGTTCTTTGCGGTGTTCGCCCTGGCGATGTTCGGCGTGTTCGAGCTCAAGCTGCCGCACGTCATCAGCAGCCGCCTCGACCGTATCGCCGGACGCACCGAAGGCGGCTCGTTGTGGGGCGCGGCGGTGCTGGGCGTGGTCTCCAGTTTGCTGGTGTCGCCGTGCGTCTCGGCGCCACTGGCCGGTGCGCTGCTATATATAAGCGCCAGTGGCGATGCGCTGGGCGGCGGGCTGAAGCTGTTCATGCTCGGCCTGGGCATGGGCGCGCCGCTGTTGCTGGTGGCCACCGGCGGCGCCGCATGGCTGCCCAAGAGCGGGCCATGGATGATGTACGTGAAGAACGGCATCGGCGTGCTGTTGCTGGGGCTGTCGATCGGTTTGCTCAGCCGCGTGCTGCCGGGCCAGGTCACGTTGCTGCTGATCGGGCTGCTGGCCGGCGGCGTGGGCCTGTTCCTCGGTGCGCTGGAGTTCGTCTACAAGCCGCCGCGCAAACGCCTCGGCCAGTTGCTGGGGATGTTCCTGCTGTTCTATGCGCTGGCCTGCTGGTACGGCGCGTTCAGCGGCCAGACCGACCCGCTGAACCCCATTGCTCCGCGCATGGCCCAACATGACGCACCGGCCCAGGACAGCGGTCAGTGGCAGACCGTCAGCACCCCGGCGGAGCTGGACCGCGTGCTGCTGGAGGCGAAGGCCGCCGGCACCCCGCTGCTGCTCGACTGGTACGCCGACTGGTGCATCAGCTGCAAGGTCATCGAGCACGAAGTGCTCAACGACGCCACGGTCATGGAGCGGCTCAAGGGCTACCGGCTGATCCGCTTCGATATCACCGCAAGCACCGCCGAACAGCGCTCCCTGCTCGACCGCTACACCTTGTTCGGCCCGCCGGCGCTGATGTTCTTCGGCAAGGACGGTAACGAACGCCTTGATGTGCGGGTGATCGGCGAGATCGGCGCGGCCGGCTTCCTTGAGCGGATCCGCCAGGCGAATGACCGGATTTAATCACTCGGTCACATACTTTGCGCAAACATCGGGCATCGTGCTGGCTATTGCAGAGAACTGGACAGTCACAAAGTCTTTGCGGCATAGTCGCCGGGTTCCGACGAAGGCTCACCCCAAACAAGGTACACGCAGATGGCAACGCTATTGGTGCTGCACGGCCCCAACCTGAACCTGCTCGGCACCCGGGAACCGGGCACCTACGGCTCGACCACCCTGGCGCAGATCAACCAGGACCTGGAGCGCCGCGCCCGCGAAGCCGGCCATCACCTGCTGTACCTGCAGAGCAACGCCGAGTACGAACTGATCGACCGGATCCATGCCGCCCGCGACGAGGGCGTGGACTTCATCCTGATCAATCCGGCGGCTTTTACGCACACAAGTGTCGCATTACGTGACGCGCTGCTGGCGGTGAGCATCCCATTCATCGAAGTGCATCTGTCCAACGTGCACAAACGCGAACCTTTCCGCCATCACTCCTACTTCTCCGATGTTGCGGTGGGAGTGATCTGCGGCCTTGGCGCCAGCGGTTACCGACTGGCCCTGGAGGCCGCCCTGGAACAGCTTGAACGACAGGCAACGGCTTGAACAACAAGCGTTAAACGCCCCTGACCGACCCTTGGGAGTTGATGATTCATGGATATCCGTAAAGTTAAGAAACTGATCGAATTGCTGGAAGAGTCCGGCATCGACGAGCTCGAGATCAAGGAAGGCGAAGAGTCCGTACGCATCAGCCGCAACAGCAAAGTTGCGCCGCAGCAGTACTACGCGCCGGCGCCTGCTCCGGTCGCCGCCCCAGCCGCACCGGCCGCCGCCCCAGTGGCTGCAGCCGCCCCGGCCGCCGCTGCCGCTCCAGCGCTGAACGGCACCGTCGCCCGTTCGCCGATGGTCGGCACTTTCTACCGCAAGGCATCGCCGACCTCGCCGGCCTTCGTTGAAGTCGGCCAGACCGTGAAGAAAGGCGACACCCTGTGCATCGTCGAAGCCATGAAGATGATGAACCACATCGAGGCGGAAGCCAGCGGCGTGATCGAATCCATCCTCGTCGAAGACGGTCAGCCGGTTGAGTTCGACCAACCGCTGTTCACCATCGTTTGAACTGCGGAGAGCCTTTGATGACTGCGAAGTTGGAAAAAGTTCTGATCGCTAACCGCGGTGAGATCGCCCTGCGGATTCTGCGTGCCTGCAAAGAGATGGGCATCAAGACCGTCGCCGTTTACTCCAAGGCCGACAAAGAGCTGATGCACCTGGGCCTGGCGGACGAATCCGTCTGCATCGGCCCGGCTTCCGCCGCGCACTCCTACCTGCACATCCCGGCGATCATCGCCGCCGCCGAAGTGACCGGCGCCACCGCCATTCACCCAGGCTACGGCTTCCTCGCGGAAAACGCGGACTTCGCCGAGCAGGTCGAGAACTCCGGCTTCGCCTTCATCGGCCCGAAGGCCGACACCATTCGCCTGATGGGCGACAAGGTCTCGGCCAAGCACGCGATGATCACCGCCGGCGTTCCGACCGTACCGGGCTCCGACGGCCCGCTGCCGGAAGACGAAGAGACGGCGCTGCGCATCGGCCGTGAAGTCGGCTACCCGGTGATCATCAAGGCTGCCGGCGGCGGTGGCGGTCGCGGCATGCGCGTGGTGCACAAGGAAGAAGACCTGATCGCCTCGGCGAAACTGACCCGTTCCGAAGCGGGCGCAGCGTTCGGCAACCCGATGGTCTATCTGGAGAAGTTCCTGACCAACCCGCGCCACGTCGAAGTGCAAGTGCTCTCCGACGGCCAAGGCAACGCCATCCACCTGGGCGACCGCGACTGCTCGCTGCAGCGCCGTCACCAGAAGGTCCTCGAAGAAGCGCCGGCACCGGGCATCGACGAGCAGGCCCGCAAGGAAGTCCTCGCCCGCTGCGTCCAGGCGTGCATCGACATCGGCTACCGCGGTGCCGGCACCTTCGAGTTCCTGTACGAGAACGGCCGGTTCTACTTCATCGAAATGAACACCCGCGTTCAGGTGGAGCACCCGGTTTCGGAGATGGTCACCGGCATCGACATCGTCAAGGAGATGCTCAGCATCGCCGCCGGCAACAAGCTGTCGTTCACCCAGGACGACGTGGTCATCCGCGGCCACTCGCTGGAGTGCCGGATCAACGCCGAAGACCCGAAGACCTTCATGCCGAGCCCTGGCACGGTCAAGCATTTCCATGCACCGGGCGGCAACGGCGTTCGCGTCGATTCGCACCTGTACAGCGGTTATGCGGTTCCGCCGAACTACGACTCGCTGATCGGCAAGCTGATCACCTACGGCGCCACCCGCGACGAGGCCATGGCACGCATGCGCAACGCCCTGGACGAAATCGTGGTGGACGGGATCAAGACCAACATCCCGCTGCACCGTGACCTGACCCGCGACGAAGGCTTCTGCAAAGGGGGCGTGAACATTCACTACCTCGAGCACAAGCTGGCCGGCGACAAGCACTAAGCTTCAGCCTGCGCACGACAAGGCCGCCTCCGGGCGGCCTTGTCGTATCCGCACCTCCGCTTCCTTGTGGAAGCGAGCCTGCTCGCGATGACGTCGGCACATTCAACACATACGGTGAATGGCACACCGCCTTCGCGAGCAGGCTCGCCCCTACAGGGGAAAGGCTGCGGTCAACACTGCTCCCACAAACGCCGTGCGCTCGCGTAAACTTGCGCGCTTCGCGCAGACCGCTAGGCTGCACATCAATCTTTTTCACAGGTGCCCGCCATGCCTTGGCTGCAAGTCCGTCTCGCCATCAGCCCAGAACAAGCCGAAACCTACGAAGACGCTTTCCTTGAAGTGGGCGCCGTTTCGGTGACCTTCATGGACGCCGAAGACCAACCGATCTTCGAGCCTGAACTCAACACCACCCCGCTGTGGTCGCACACCCATCTGCTGGCCCTGTTCGAGGGCGGCACCGAAGCCGCCGCCGTGCTGGCCCACCTTGAGCTGCTGACCGGCAGCCCGCTGCCCGAGCACCACAGCGAAGTGATCGAAGACCAGGACTGGGAACGCAGCTGGATGGACAACTTCCAGCCGATGCGCTTCGGCCAGCGCCTGTGGATCGTGCCGAGCTGGCACGCCGCACCCGAGCCCGGCGCGGTCAACCTGCTGCTGGATCCGGGTCTGGCGTTCGGCACCGGCACCCACCCGACCACCGCCCTGTGCCTGGAATGGCTCGACGGCCAGGACCTCAAAGGCTGCAACGTGCTGGACTTCGGCTGCGGCTCGGGGATCCTGGCCATCGCCGCCCTGCTGCTGGGCGCCAAGGAAGCGGTCGGCACCGACATCGACGTGCAGGCGCTGGAAGCCTCCCGCGACAACGCCGGGCGCAACGGCATCGCCGACGAACTGTTCCCGCTCTACCTGCCCCAGGATCTGCCGCAGGAAAAGGCCGACGTGCTGGTGGCCAACATCCTGGCAGGCCCCTTGGTCTCCCTCGCTGCGCAACTGTCCGGCCTGGTCAAGCCCGGCGGACGCCTGGCGTTGTCCGGCATCCTCGCCGAACAGGGCGATGAGGTCGCCGCCGCCTACGCCCAGGACTTCGACCTGGATCCGATCGCCAACCGTGACGGCTGGGTGCGCATCACCGGCCGTCGGCGCTAGAATGGCCGCCTGCACAATCCGGATCCTCGCATGACCGACAGCTTCGTCACCCAGTGCCCGCATTGCCAAACCAGCTTTCGCGTCAGCCACGCCCAATTGAGCGTGGCCCGCGGAGTGGTCCGTTGCGGCTCGTGCCTGCAAGTGTTCAACGCCGCCAAACAGCTGCTTGAACAGCGGGCCGGCAGGGAAACGGCCGTGCAGGCCGCGCCAGCGCCGAGCGAGCCGCCGCGCCCCGCGGAGCCGGCAGCCGCCGTACCGCAGCCTGCCGCCCCTGTCGAACCGGCACCGCCGCGCGCCATCAGCCAGAAGCAATGGAGCGCCGCCGAGCTGGACCTCGACAGCCTGGACCTGGACGAAGAGCTCGCCCGTCTCGAACAGCGTGAAATCCAGCCGATCACCGAGTCCGGCCGGCCCCGCGAAGAGTCCCTGAGCGCCCGCCGCGACAGCCACGAGCCGGACGACGGGGCCTGGCCCGACAGCCTGTTCAGCGAACCGGCGGACGAACGGATGGCCGCGCCGGCGCCGGACGACGAGCCACCGGCCGTCGAGCCGGAGCCGGCCAGGCCGCAGCGCACGGAGCCGTCGCTGTCGCTGGAACCTGTTGATCTGGACGACGAGCCGCCGATCCCGCAACTGCGGCTGCACGACCCGATCGACCCCGCCGCCCGCCAGGAGCGCCTGTCCGCGGACGACGAGCCCGAAGGCGAACTGCCGTCGGTCGAGCCCCTGCGCAAGAAACGCGAACGCGGCGAGCGCGCAGCCCCTGGCGTACGCGCCGAAGTGCTGCAGGACCTGACCGACGACCCGCTGCAGCTGGACTGGCAGAAACGCCGCTCCCCTTGGGGCCGGCGCTTTCTCTGGCTGCTGCTGATCATCCTCGCCGCCGCCGGTTTGGCCGGCCAGTACGTGGCCTACCATTTCGACGAACTGGCCCGCCAGGACCAGTACCGCCCGTGGTTCCAGCAACTGTGCCCGCAGATCGGCTGCACGGTGCCGTCGAAGGTCGACATCGCCAAGATCAAGAGCAGCAACCTGGTGGTGCGCAGCCATCCGGAGTTCAGCGGCGCGCTGGTGGTCGATGCGATCATCTACAACCGCGCTCCGTTCTCCCAACCGTTCCCGTTGCTGGAACTGCGCTTCGCCGACCTCAACGGGCACCTGATCGCCAGCCGTCGCTTCAAGCCCGGCGAGTACCTCAACGGCGACCTCGAAGGCATGGCGGAAATGCCGCCGCAGACGCCGATCCACATCGCGCTGGACATCCTCGACCCCGGGGCCAAAGCGGTGAACTACAGTCTGAGTTTCCACTCCCCCGAGTGAAACGCCCGGCCGCTGCGCGATTGGCGGCGGTTTTCTGACTTTGCCCGGCTCGACCAAACCGCTGGCGATAACAGAATAACTGTTCAGATTTTGTTCAATTCAGCCTTTATCCAGTCATCGAGAGCGGGTATCATGCCAACCCTTTTTCGAACTCTCATGATCCGGCCCCACTTCAGGGAAGTCCTATGTCGGCGGTACGCATCGGCCCATACACATTGCAGAACGGCTTGGTCCTCGCCCCGATGGCGGGGGTCACCGACCAGCCCTTCCGGCAGCTTTGCAAGCGTCTGGGCGCCGGGCTCGTGGTCTCGGAGATGGTCACCAGCGACATGAGCCTGTGGAACACCCGCAAGTCGCGCATGCGCATGATCCACGAAGGCGATCCCGAGCCGCGCTCGGTGCAGATCGCCGGCGGCGATGCGCAGATGCTGGCGGACGCGGCCCGGGCCAACGTCGGGCTGGGCGCGCAGATCATCGACATCAACATGGGTTGCCCGGCCAAGAAGGTCTGCAACAAGGCCGCCGGCTCCGCGTTGCTGAAGGATGAGGCGCTGGTCACCGAGATCCTGCACGCCGTGGTGGCGGCGGTCGATGTGCCGGTGACCCTGAAGATCCGCACCGGATGGGATCGCGAGAACAAGAACGGCCTGACCGTGGCGAAGATCGCCGAACAGGCCGGGATCACGGCGCTGGCGGTGCATGGCCGCACCCGCGCCGACCTGTACACCGGTGAGGCCGAGTACGACACGATCGCCGCGATCAAGCAGGCGGTGTCGATCCCGGTCTTCGCCAACGGCGACATCGATTCGCCGGAAAAGGCCCGGCACGTGCTCGACGCGACCGGCGCCGACGGCCTGCTGATCGGCCGGGCCGCCCAGGGGCGGCCGTGGATTTTCCGTGAGATCGAGCATTTCCTGCGCACCGGCGAAAAGCTGCCGGCGCCGGAGCTGATCGAGGTGGAACGCATTCTGCTTGAGCATCTGGCCGCCCTCCACGCGTTCTATGGGGACGTGATGGGCGTGCGCATCGCCCGCAAGCATGTGGGCTGGTATCTCGCAACCCTGCCGGGCGCCAGGGAGTTCCGCGCCCGCTTCAATCGTTTGGATGGTACGGAAACACAATGCGCCAACGTTCGGGAGTTCTTCGCCGAACGTTACAAGAGCCTGACAGGGGACGGAGAAGGGGTGGCCGCATGACGATGATGACCGAGACTTTAGTGAGTGGAACAACACCCGTGAGCGACAACGTGAATTTGAAACAGCACCTCAATACGCCGAGCGAAGAAGGCCAGACCCTTCGCGGGAGTGTCGAGAAGGCGCTGCACAATTATTTCGCCCACCTCGAGGGCGCAACCGTCACGGACGTGTACAACCTGGTGCTCTCCGAAGTCGAGGCTCCCCTGCTCGAAAGCGTGATGAACTACGTCAAGGGCAACCAGACCAAGGCCAGCGAGCTGCTCGGACTGAACCGCGGCACGCTGCGCAAGAAACTCAAGCAGTACGATTTGCTGTAAGCATTCAATACCAACCAGAAAGGCGCCCGCGTGAAACCGGTCGCCTTTTTTGCTGACTTCCCTTGCTTTTGATGGAAATTGAGATGACCGACCAGACTACCCGCCTGCCGATCCGCCGCGCCTTGATCAGCGTTTCCGACAAGACCGGGATCCTCGAATTCGCCAGGGAGCTGGAAGCCCTGGGCGTGGAAATCCTTTCCACCGGCGGGACCTTCAAGCTGCTGCAGGACAATGGCGTGTCCGCAGTGGAAGTCGCGGACTACACCGGTTTCGCCGAAATGATGGACGGCCGGGTCAAGACCCTGCACCCGAAAATCCACGGCGGCATCCTCGGCCGCCGCGGCACCGAC
This sequence comes from Pseudomonas sp. B35(2017), assembly GCF_002113645.1. Taxonomy (NCBI): domain Bacteria; kingdom Pseudomonadati; phylum Pseudomonadota; class Gammaproteobacteria; order Pseudomonadales; family Pseudomonadaceae; genus Pseudomonas; species Pseudomonas sp. B35(2017). The sequence continues at coordinate 72,540 of NZ_NEIZ01000016.1, forward strand.
GACGCCATCATGAACGAGCACGGCATCAAGCCGATCGATCTGGTCGCGGTCAACCTCTACCCGTTCGAAGCCACCATCAGCAAGCCCGGCTGCGACCTGCCGACCGCCATCGAGAACATCGACATCGGCGGGCCGACCATGGTGCGTTCGGCGGCGAAAAACCATAAAGACGTCGCCATCGTGGTGAACGCCAGCGACTACGCCAACGTGCTGCAGAACCTCAAGGCCGGCGGCCTGACCTACGCCCAGCGCTTCGACCTGATGCTCAAGGCCTTCGAGCACACCGCCGCCTACGACGGCATGATCGCCAACTACATGGGCACCGTGAACCAGGCCACCGACGTGCTGAGCACCGAAGGCCGCAGCGAATTCCCGCGCACCTTCAACAGCCAGTTCATCAAGGCCCAGGAAATGCGCTACGGCGAGAACCCGCACCAGAGCGCGGCGTTCTACGTGGAAGCCAAACCGGCCGAAGCCGGCATCGCCACCGCCACCCAGCTGCAAGGCAAGGAACTGTCGTACAACAACGTGGCCGACACCGACGCCGCGCTGGAATGCGTGAAGAGCTTCGTCAAGCCGGCCTGCGTCATCGTCAAGCACGCCAACCCGTGCGGCGTTGCCGTGAGCCCGGACGCCGAAGGCGGCATCCGCCAGGCCTATGAGCTGGCCTACGCCACCGACACCGAGTCGGCGTTCGGCGGCATCATCGCCTTCAACCGCGAACTCGACGCCGAGACCGCCAAGGCCATCGTCGAGCGTCAGTTCGTCGAAGTGATCATCGCCCCGAGCGTCAGCGAAGAAGCCCGCGCCGTGGTGGCCGCCAAGGCCAACGTGCGCCTGCTGGCCTGCGGCGAGTGGTCGGCCGACCGCAGCCCGGCCTGGGACTACAAGCGCGTCAACGGCGGCCTGCTGGTGCAGAGCCGCGACATCGGCATGATCAGCGCCGACGACCTGAAGGTCGTGACCAAGCGCGCGCCGACCGAGCAGGAAATCAACGACCTGATCTTCGCCTGGAAAGTGGCCAAGTTCGTCAAGTCCAACGCCATCGTCTACGCCAAGAACCGTCAGACCATCGGTGTCGGCGCCGGCCAGATGAGCCGCGTGAACTCCGCCCGCATCGCCGCGATCAAGGCCGAGCACGCCGGTCTGCAGGTGGCCGGCTCGGTCATGGCGTCCGACGCGTTCTTCCCGTTCCGCGACGGCCTGGACAACGCGGCCAAGGTCGGCATCACCGCAGTGATCCAGCCGGGCGGCTCGATGCGTGACGCTGAAGTGATTGCCGCTGCCGATGAAGCCGGCATCGCCATGGTCTTCACCGGCATGCGCCACTTCCGTCACTAACCAGCCGACGGCCGCACTGAAGCCGGCATCGGCTGCGCAGGAGTCGACCTCGATGATGCTCATTGCCAACAGGCAACTGCGCTCACCGAGGTCGCCTCGGCCTTGCATCCACCGGCTTCATTGCGACCTCCTACAGCGTGAAGCGCTTTAGGCTCTACAACCGAATTAGCGTCATCCGAGGTTTCTGAAATGAATGTTTTGATCATCGGCAGCGGTGGCCGTGAACACGCCCTGGCCTGGAAAGTGGCTCAGGATCCGCGCGTGCAGAAGGTTTTCGTGGCGCCGGGCAACGCCGGCACCGCCATTGAGGCCAAGTGCGAAAACGTCGCCATCGACGTGCTGGCCCTGGAGCAACTGGCCGACTTCGCCCAGAAGAACGTTTCCCTGACCATCGTCGGCCCGGAAGTGCCGCTGGTGGCCGGCGTCGTCGACCTGTTCCGCGCCCGTGGCCTGGACTGCTTCGGCCCGACCCAGGGTGCCGCGCAGCTCGAAGGTTCGAAGGCCTTCACCAAGGACTTCCTGGCCCGCCACAAGATCCCGACCGCCGACTATCAGAACTTCACCGAGATCGAGCCGGCCCTGGCCTACCTGCGTGAAAAAGGCGCGCCGATCGTGATCAAGGCCGACGGCCTGGCCGCCGGCAAAGGCGTGATCGTCGCCATGACCCTGGCCGAAGCCGAAGACGCCGTGCGCGACATGCTCGCCGGCAACGCCTTCGGCGACGCCGGTTCGCGCGTGGTCATCGAAGAATTCCTCGACGGCGAGGAAGCCAGCTTCATCGTCATGGTCGACGGCAAGAACGTCCTGCCGATGGCCACCAGCCAAGACCACAAGCGCGTCGGCGACGGCGACAGCGGCCCGAACACCGGCGGCATGGGCGCCTACTCCCCGGCCCCGGTGGTCACCGCCGACGTGCACCAGCGCGTGATGGATCAGGTGATCTGGCCGACCGTGCGCGGCATGGCCGCCGAAGGCAACGTCTACACCGGCTTCCTGTACGCGGGGCTGATGATCGACAAGGCCGGCAACCCCAAGGTCATCGAGTTCAACTGCCGCTTCGGCGACCCGGAGACCCAACCGGTGATGCTGCGCCTGCAGTCGAGCCTGGTGCTGCTGGTCGAGGCCGCCCTGGCCCAGGCGCTGGACAAGGTCGAAGCGCAGTGGGATCCGCGCCCGAGCGTCGGCATTGTGCTGGCCGCCGGCGGCTATCCGGGCGACTACGCCAAGGGCGCCGCGATCAACGGCCTGGACGCCGCCGCCGCGCTGGAAGGCAAGGTCTTCCACGCCGGCACCGCGCAAAAGGACGGCCAGATCGTGACCGCCGGCGGCCGGGTGCTCTGCGCCACCGCCATGGGCGACAGCGTCGGCGCAGCCCAGCAACAGGCCTACCGCCTGGCGGCGGCGATCGACTGGGAAGGCTGCTTCTACCGCAAGGACATCGGCTACCGCGCCATCGCCCGTGAGCGTGGCGAATCCCGCTGATCGGTTGTCCGTGACGTCCGGCCGGGGGGCCATCCCCCGGTCGGGCTGTTCCGACGCTGCGCATCGTTATATTCTGGCATCAACCTACGAAGGGATTTCGCCGTGCGCTGGCTCAGGATCGCCATAGGCTTCACCGTCACGCTGTTGACCCTGCTCTGCATGCTGCCGGCCCAGGCCGGACAAGGCAGTGGCTGGGCGGTATTGCTCGACGAACAGGGCAACCTGCAACTGAGCGACATCCGCTCGCCCCGCTACACCAACCAATTCAGCCCCATCGACCTCGACCGCCTCACGGCGGCGGAGCCCGATGGTGCACTGTGGCTGCGCTTCAGGCTGGCCGCCGGCAAGCACGAGCAAGTGCTGCGGATCTTCGCCCCTGACCTGTCGCGCCTCAATCTCTACGTGCTGGACGGCGACACGCTGATCGACCAGCGCGAAAGCGGCACCGGCCAGCCCCAGGTCGACCGGCCGCTGCCCAGCAGCGACTTCCTGGTGCCGCTGCCCCAGCGCGACAAACCCCTTGAGGTCTACCTGCGGCTGGTCTCCGACCACCAGCTGCGCCCGCACATCACCCTGCAGTCGGCGGTGATGTCGGCGGCCAACCAGAACCAGACCCTGCTCTATGGCCTGCTGTTCGGCTGCCTGGGCATGCTGATCCTGCACAACCTGATCCGCTACGGCTACACCCGCTCACGCAGTTGCCTGTGGCTGGCGGTCTGCGAGGGCCTGCTGGGGCTCAGCCTGCTGCTGCTGCTCAACCTCGCCGGGCCCTGGCTGCCGGACTGGCACGCGATCCAGACCCCGGGCGCCTATCTGGCCCTGCTGCTGACCGCACCGGCCGGCCTGATGTTCGCCTTCCGGTTCTTCGCCCCGATCGGCCCGCACCCGCTCAACAAGCTGCTGCTGGCCGACATCCTGATCACCGTGATCTGCGGCCTGCTGCTGTTGTTCGTCAACACCCTGCCGCTGAACATCATCACCTACGCCCTGGTGGCCCTGGCCGGCCTGAGCATGCTGCTGGTCGGCGGCTACCACTGGCAGAAGGGCTACCGTCCGGCGCGGCTGTTCGTCGCCGCCATGGTGGTGTTCAACATCGGCACGCTGATCATCCTGCCGGCCCTGCTGGGCCTGACCCTGGTCGCGCCGCAGGGCCTGATCATGACCCTGATGGGGTTCATCTGCATCAGCGGCCTGCTGATGAGCATCGCCCTGGGCGAGCGTCAGCGCAGCATCACCGAAAGCCGGTTCAGCATCAGCCGCGACCTGGCGGCGAGCAACGCCGAGATCAACGCCAAGGCCGAGTTCCTGGCCAAGATCAGTCACGAGATCCGCACGCCGATGAACGGCGTGCTGGGCATGACCGAACTGCTGCTGGGCACGCCGCTGTCGGTCAAGCAGCGCGACTACGTGCAGACCATCCACAGCGCCGGCAACGAACTGCTGACCCTGATCAACGAGATCCTCGACATTTCCCGCCTCGAATCCGGGCAGATCGAGCTCGACGACGTGCAGTTCGACCTCAACGCCCTGATCGAAGACTGCCTGAGCATCTACCGCGCCAAGGCCGAACAGCAGAACGTCGAGCTGATCAGCTTCATCCAGCCCCAGGTGCCGCGGGTCATCAGCGGCGACCCGACCCGCCTGCGCCAGACCCTGCTGAGCCTTCTGGAAAACGCCCTGAAGAAAACCGACGAAGGCGAAGTGCTGATCGTCGTCGCCCTCGACGACCGCAGCGTCAAGCCGCGCCTGCGCATCGCCGTGCAGGACAGCGGCCAGCCGATGGAGCAGGAAGAGCGCGACGCGCTGCTGCACGCGGAACTGCACAGCAAGCACTTCCTGTCGGCCAACCGCCTGGGCGGCAACCTGGGGCTGGTGATCGCACGGCAACTGATCCGGCTCATGCAGGGCGAGTTCGGCATCAAGAGCGGCGCAAGCCAGGGCAGCACCCTGTGGCTGACCCTGCCGCTGGATCCTGACCGCCTCGAACACCCGACCTCCGACCTCGACAGCCCGCTGCAAGGCGCGCGGGTGCTGGTGGTGGACGACAACGACACCTGCCGCAAAGTGCTGGTGCAGCAGTGCAGCGCCTGGGGCCTGAACGTCAGCGCCGTGCCGTCGGGCAAGGAGGCGTTGGCCCTGCTGCGCACCAAGGCGCACCTGCGCGACTACTTCGACGTGGTGCTGCTGGACCAGAACATGCCGGGCATGACCGGCATGCAGCTGGCGGCCAAGATCAAGGAAGACCCGAGCCTGAACCACGACATCCTGCTGATCATGCTCACCGGCATCAGCAATGCGCCGAGCAAGATCATCGCGCGCAATTCCGGGGTCAAGCGCATCCTGGCCAAGCCGGTGGCCGGCTACACCCTCAAGACCACCCTGGCCGACGAGCTGAACCAGCGCAACAAGGGGCAGGCCGTGTTCCAGCCGCAGCCGGCCGTCCCCGGCGCGGCGGTCAAGGTGCCGAGCGACTTCCGCATCCTGGTGGCCGAAGACAACACGATCTCCACCAAGGTGATCCGCGGCATGCTCGGCAAGCTCAACCTGCAGCCGGACACCGCCAGCAACGGCGAGGAAGCCTTGCAGGCCATGAAGGCCCAGCGCTACGACCTGGTGCTGATGGACTGCGAAATGCCGATCCTCGACGGTTTCTCCGCCACCCAGCAACTGCGGGCGTGGGAAGTCGGCAACCAGCGCATCCGCACGCCGATCGTGGCCCTGACCGCGCACATCCTCGCCGAACACAAGGAACGCGCGCGCCAGGCCGGCATGGACGGCCACATGGCCAAGCCGGTGGAACTGTCGCAACTGCGCGAACTGATCGAACACTGGGTGGCCCAGCGCGATCAGCAGAACCGCAACACGGTGCGAACGCCCTGATCAACCGGCCGGTTCGCAGCGAACACTGTCCGGCGGGCTGAAGTCGATCTCCCTGATGAGATCGACATGCGGCTCCAACCGCTTGGCCAGCGTGTCACGGACGGGATCGAACAGCGGCGCGGCGAGGTCAGCCTGAAAGAAGCGTTGCTCCAGCGGCCCATGGAGCGTGTCCGCGGAGAAGACCCAGGCGTACGGATTGCCCTCGGCGGCGGCCGAAGACTTCAGCGTCACATAGGCGGCGTTCAGGCGAGGGCCGGGTTGCGCCACAACCACCATGAAGCGGTAGCGGTCACTTGCGGCTACCTGATCCTCCCCTTCGGCACCCACCGCTTGCCGGATCCTCCCTTGCAGAAACGCGACGGCAGGATCCGAGACCGGCAATGCCGCGATGGCCTGCAGGACCGGCACCCAGTCCCCTGCCTCGGCCAGCGACGGCTGCAGAACGTCGATCATCCCGCCCATCGCCTTGAACCCGACGCCCTGAGCCGGCGTGACCGTGCTCCACTCCACTTTCCTTTGCAGCCATTGGCCCTTCAGAACTTGCTGCCAGATGGAATACCAATCATCCGGATCGGCCGTGAGAGGAAACTTCTTGTTGGCCGCCAACTGCGCAAACAAGATTGAATGTTGAACATCTTGTATTTCTTGCTCAGCCATCCCGTACGGAAACAAAACGATGGCGCCTGAGTTGGCATAAACCGAGTATTGCTCTTTCATCTTTGCCTCCTGCACATGAAAAAGTGGCGACCACTGTGTGGTCGCCACTCAATGACGTCAAATCAGATTTCCCATTCGCTGATTTGCTTGACGGCACGGTCACCCAACTTGCCGGCAATGATGTCGCGGGTCTTTCCGATGATGGCCGGCACCATGGTCATGCTGGATTCGCCCTTGTACAGGTCCACCGAACTGCTGTCCCAATTCACGAAAAGAACCTTGGTCTGGTTGACCCGGTTGATGAAGCGCACCGCGCCCAGGGTCAGGATCACTTCCTGCCCCTCGGTCTCAAGGCAGGAACCTACCGCAAAACCGCCGGTGCCCTTGTTCTTGATGTTCTGGTCGAAGACCTGAAGCGGCTTGTCGCTGGCCTGCAGCGAAGCCATCGCATCGGTCGCCACCTTCAGCAGGAGCGCCGAGGTCGGCCCGGGGACCGCCGCAGCGGCCAGGGCGGAACCCAGGATGGTCAGCGCCAGTTGATCCATCTTGAAACTCTTGCCGGACGCCGAAGTGGAATCGTAGTACTTCTTCAGGATGATCCAGCCGGCGTCCTGCATGACGGTGAGAAAGGTCTGGTACCACTCCTTGCCCTGGCTTTCCAACGGGTACTTCTTGTTGGCGGCCAACGAGGCGAACAGATAGGTGTTCAGTACATCCGCACGGTTCTGCTCGGACATGCCCGACACGAACGCCAGAATGGCATCGCCCACGACAGAAGCGCGATCAGGCACTTCGATATTGAAGGGCGTCAACCTGTTGAGGCTGCGCGGGGCCAGGGTGATGTCCTGCGGCGTCACATCATAGGCATTCAGTCGTTCCAGGCGGTCGGCTACGGTTACAACAGTGTTTACATTCATGTTTCGTCTTCCTTAGTTAATTAGTTCGACTCTTCCCGAGCCGACAGGACTAACTTACGAAACTCATCAAACCCCCACAAGCCAATGAGTATTTCCAATGAATAACAATAAAAACTTACAACCGCCGACAACTCCTAAATAACGCCAAAAACAACAAAGACAACTAACCAATAAACAAAACACCGAATGCGCCGACAGACCGTCCGGCGCCTGATAGACTCCGCTCAACTTTCGCCGACGCGGGTTTCCATCATGCTCCACGAGTTGTTCAGCGTTTACCTGAAGATGCTGGTGCTCTACAGCCCGTTCTTCGTGCTGTCCTGCTTCATCAGCCTGACCCGCGGCTACTCGCGCAAGGAGCAGCGGCGGCTGGCGTGGAAGGTGGCGATCGCCACGCTGGTCTCCAGCGTCCTGCTGTACCTGTTCGGGCGGGTGATCTTCGATGTGTTCGGTATCACCGTGGACGCGTTCCGCATCGGCGCCGGCAGCGTGCTGTTCATCTCGGCGCTGGGCATGGCCCAGGGCAAACCGGCGGTGCAGGCCGACAACGTGCAGCAGGACGTGACCATCGTGCCGCTGACCATTCCGCTGACCGTCGGTCCCGGCACCATCGGTGCGCTGCTGGTGATGGGCGTCAGCCAGCCGCACTGGGACGACAAGCTCGCGGCGATCATGAGCATCGCCATGGCCAGCTTCACGGTCGGCGTGGTGCTGTTCCTGTCGAACCGCATCGAGCGGATTCTCGGCGACCAGGGGTTGCAGATCGTCAGCCGGTTGATGGGGCTGTTCGTCTGCGCACTGGCGGCGCAGATCATCTTCACGGGGGTAAAGGGTTATCTGGTGCCTTGAGCCGGTCACGCAAAGAGCGCCGCAGGCAATCAGGCCTGCGGCGCTTTCCTTTCGGCGGACCGTCAGTCGGGCCCAGCGCTTGCGAGGCGGCTGCGCGAAGGCGCCAGCAACGTCCCCAGCGCGGCACCGCCCGGCGCGCCCTGTGCAGTGCGCATCAGCTGGACAAGGCGCGAAGCCGACATGGTGGGATAGGCCCCGAACGCAAGAAACACTTCGCCGCGCAGCAGGGGATCGTCACTGCACACATCCCTGAGTATCAGGCAATGTTCGCTGTCGGGGTCGATCAGCACCAAATGGCCGTCAACGATCTGCAACTGCAGCCTCTGCGGATCGTCCAGCAGCCAGACCAGCTTCGCCGGAACCGTCACGGCGTCTGCCGGCACGGGCCGACAGTCGACGATGACTGAATCGCGCTCGAGCCAGAGCGCCGTCGGCAAAAAGTAGGTCACCGCGCCCTGCCCCGCCCGCAGAACCACGGTGCCGACGCCGTCAGGCACCAGCGCAGGCAGATCCGTCACCCGGTTCTGCCCTTCGACCACCATCACCTCGGCATCGCGCTGCACATGCGTGAACGGCCCGAGGCGTTTCGCGTCCGGGTAGACGAGCACACACCGGTCCTGCCGGTCATGCAGCAGCACTTGCTCGCGGCGTCGGGTGCCCAGCAGCTCGTCACCGTCGCGCAGGGCCGTGCCGACGACCCGGACCAGGCAAGCGTTCTCCACGTCGTACCATTGCCGCACACCGGGTTCCGCTTCGGTGGACACAAACCCGTCGTGCTCTACGGAGCGCAGCAGGGCTTGAAGGTTCGGGATCAGATGATCCCCTTGGGCAGTCACCCAGGCGTGGTTGACGCCGGTCACACGCTCAGTTTCCCCGAAGCGCAGAACCAGTTCCACACCGTCCACGGTGGTGCCTCTGAGCCCGGCGCCCTCGCGCCTGACGTCACTGAAACGCCAGTCATCCCACTCCTCCTGCGGTGCGGGCAGCAGGCCGCTGCGCAGCAACTGCGCACCGTTGGCGAACGCTTGTTCCAGAAGCCCGGGATCGACAAAGGCCTGAGAAAGAATCCTGCCGCCGGACGGATCGAACAGCCAGGCCTGGCGCCTGTCCGGCGCCAGACCGAGCAAGCGGACCCGATCACCGTTCGCCGACGCGCACAGCAGCAACCGCTGATCGATGTACCAGGCGCCCAGATGCCCATGCCCTCCATGTTCGAGCAAACCGATGAGGGCGAAGCGATCCACCGGATAACGTTGCGCGACCGCCTTGAGCGTCTCCCACCAGCGGGAGCGGCCCTGCAGCCAGTGCTCGGTCAGCCCGCCGAACTGCAGCCGGCCGTCGGTGTTCAGGTTGAAGAAGTGCCCGTCTTCGGTGATGGCGACATAGCCACCCGGCGTCGTGACCACCTGTTTGAGCCGATCAGGCTCGATCCACGCATGCGACCAGCGCCCCTCCCCCGGCATCCGCTGCAACCGGCAAAGGCGTTGGGCCGAGCGGTCGTAAACCACGTACACCTCTTCGTCATTCGCCGGAACCAGCAACGTCAACCGATCCAGGTTCCTGGTCGAGTCGTCCCAGCCCCGCGGTTGCCCCGGCGCCGGCAGAGGGTTGATCAGCAGACGGTCGCGACCGCGGATCCAGACCAGGTCCCGCCGCGCCTCATCCATCTGCCAACACACCGAAACGTAGGGTGCCGGCGCCCATCCGATCGTCGTGTCGCTTTCCTTCGCGGACGAGCCCGCTTGCGGCCAATGCTCCCCCAACACCGACGCCCAGCGCGCCAGCCTCTCCCCGGCAAAGGCCTGTGCCCGCAGCTTGGGGGTTGATCCGCAAGTCACCGAGCAAAGCAGCAATTGCCGGTCATGAATCAGGTAACCCAGTTCTTTGACACGCCCTCGGTCGACGGACATCTGCACCACGTGAATCATCCCTCGGGCATCGGCTTCGATGCGCTGGATCGAACTTTCGCCGGGCATCAGCAGCAATCGGTACTCCGCCTGGGGCAGGCCGCTGACGGCATCGACTTGCCAGACCAGAAAGGATGACGGCTCATAGAAATAGGCCGAGCCGCCGGACACCAGAGCCAACTGCGTCTTGTCGGAACCGCTGATTGCCAGGTCGCGCATGTACAGGAAACGGTCTTCGTGCGCGTCGTACCAGGCCTTGGTGTGACGCGGCGTCTGCGGTGGCTCGAACGGGATCAAGTAGTTGTCGACCGGCGTGTACGGCAGAACCAGGCGATGGTCGTGCGCAAGCGTTTTGTAGCGTTCAAGCAACGCCGTCTCATCGAGGCCGTCGGGTGCCGTGTCCTGCAGCAGATCCAGTTTCGCGGAAACCAGGTCGACGCTGAACACACGCCGGTCGGCCAGAGCCAGCGCGACGTCATGCCGGCCCTTGCCGATGAACTTGACGCGAATGCCGTCGATCAGCAGTCCCCCTTCCACTTTCTTGATCGCCTGCTCGCTGGCCCAATCGGCCCGCAGCACCCAACGGCAATGTGTGAAGCGGGTCGAATGCAATTCGACCGACACCCCCGGGTTGAGCAACAGCGTGCAGGTGCCGCCCGCGCCCTTGAGCGCGTAGGTCAGCAACCCGTGCCATGCCGGCGGCACAATCGGTACCGCCAGCTGCCGCTCGGCCGCATCCAGCCGCACCTCGACGGTCGTGGGGAGGTAGTTGGGGAACAGGCGATGCACGATGTAGTGACTGGGGAAGGAGTAGAAGGAGAACAGGAATTTCCATTGCCCGCTGCCATCCTTGCGCTCAAGACGGCGCGCCGCATCGAAACCGGCGTCATGACGCCATGACGCGAACGGCAAGGCCTGGTATTCATAGCTGTAGTTCGTGTTCGGCGTGCACGGCAGAACGACGCATTGCCCGGCGGGCAACGGTGCCTTGATCCGGCTGGAAATCCCCCACGTCTGACGGATACCGAAGGCTTCCTTGTCATCCGGGTTGATGCCCGGTACGCCGAAGTGGTCGCGCAGCCTGAACAGTTTCGGGCTGCCGAGCGTCAAGGTGCCGGTGCCCAGGTCGACGCACTCGATGATCAGGGAAGACGGATCCACCACCCACGCCTGCAACGCCTCGTCGAAGCGGTAGACGGCGCCGTTCCAGGCCTTTTCCAGATGGTCGAAAAACAGCCCGACGGTTTTCGCCTCTTCGGCGATGATGGCGAAGCCCTGGGCCAGCGCCGCCGCCCCGATCGCCAGGCCACCCAGGATGACGCCCGCCCCGCCGAGTACCGCAGCGGCCGTGCCGGCCCCCGTGGCGGCCGCCGCCAGCCCCCCCAACCCCGCGACGAGACCTGCCGAGTCGAACGCCAACTGCGTGCCGAAACGGGCCACCTCCACCTCGCGCTTCGCGGTCGCCAATTGGTAGATGTCAAAACCCACGTTGGCCAGCCCCAGCAGCGATCCCACCCCTTCATCGGCGACGTGGCCCAGCGCTTCGCCGACCAGCGGGGCGCAGGTGCGGGCAATGACCGGCTCCTGGTTGATCGCAGCGGCATACAGTCTCATCAGGCCGGCCGCATCCACGGCCAGGCCATGGGCGAGCTGCGCATAATTCACGTAGCCGTGCAGGCGTACCGCCAGGGTCAGTGTGCGGTCATCCCCTTCACGCTCACGCAACGCCATCATCAGCGACTGCAGCGCGAAGCCGGCATTGAGCGTATGGACCGCGCCCGCCTCGACAGGCCCCGACGGCAGCACCGCCCCTTGGGGTTTGCCCACCAGGGTCGAGAATCGCTCGGTCAGCCACTGCCTGATGCGCAGCAACCGGTGATCCTTGCTGGCGACCTGCACCACATGGGTCGCGTCCAGAGGATCGACCAGGGTTATCCGGTAGGCGCTGTCAGGCGTGACTTCAAGCGTTTCGAACAACGGCACCCAAGGTCTGGGCGAGGCGTGCAACGCCTGCAGCCCCACCGTCGCATCGGCGATCTGCCGGGCCCACCAGCGGCTGTCCAGATCCAGCAGGCTACGTCCCAGATGGGCATTGTCGCTCAGTGACCGGCCACGGGCACTGGCCACCCGCCGGCGGATCGGAAGGGCCGAGGGCTGCCCCGGCAAAGTGTCGGACTCCAGCAGGTGCGCCAGCCGCAACCCGGCGGAGAGCGGCAACGCGGACACCCGCTCGCCCTGAAGCTCGATCACATCGAACATCGGCCGGCCGGGCTCACCGAATGCGGCGTAGTGGCCGGCCATGCCTGCGCCGACGAAGAAATCCTCCAGCGCCTGCTGGAACGCGGCGGGCTCCTTGAATCCGAACAGACCGAAGTTGGGATCGAAGAAATGCAGCGTGGCGCCGCCGGCATCCGCAGCCGTCTTCGCCACGAGCAGCACGTGATTGTCGGAGATGAGCATCAGGCCGAGGCGGTCGCCGGAGGCCTCCAGCCTGGTGCGGATCCCGCTCAGGTCCATCCGCGCCGCAGGCCTGCCCACCTCGCTCAACGGTACATCGCGCAGCGTCTCCAGTCCGTTCAGAAAGGCGATGGAATCACTCTGCTCAGGCTCCAGGACCGCCAGGTAAAAGCGCTCGCGCAGACGCCGGGAGGCCTGCTCACCCTGCGCCAAAGCGGCCCCCATCACCAAGGACAACGGATAGCAGCGCCCTGCGAGGTCGTCCCCCGAACCTTGCAGCAGCAGATCCTGCGGCACCAGCTTGACGCTGGCCGCGTCGAAGCGCTGCAGCACCTGTTCCACGCGCTCCTGCACCTGGATCCGGTGTTCCAGCGTGGCAAGCTGTCGGATCTGCGCCACATGACGCCCCCATTGGAACGGTGTGTGCGCATTGAGCATCACGCTCTTCATCAGGTCCAGCGCCCTGCCGGAGGCAGGCGCCGGTTCATCGGCGACACTGGCCAGCCCCTCCAGGAAACCGGGTGGACGGCGCTTGAACAGATGCCGTTCGAGGGCGGCGTAACGATTGGAGCTTCCCCGTTCGCCGATGCTGTTGGCCAGGTTGTCCAGCTCGCTGTGCAACTGCACCAGACGCCGGTTGTCCAGCGAGTCCGCGCCCAGCAGAGCGCCCAACGCCAGACGCTGCACCGGGTCGGCCTGCACAACGTGCAGGGTGCCTTTGGCGAGCATGCCCAAGACTTCGTCCACCCCTGCGCCTGCGGTCCCGGTTTCACCCGCAAAGGCCGGCGGGAGGACATCCAGCGGCTGCGCCTTGATGGCCTGCCGATCCTCGAAGCGCAGCGGCAGCGGCTTGTCGAACCTGACCTCACCGTCCAGACCGCTGCGCATGGCCTGCACCAACGGTTCTCCCAAGGCGTCGACCAGCCGTTGCAGGACACCGCTCAGGAGCACAGCCCGTCCTTCGATCACGGGCCAGCCGGACTGGAACTCGACCGTCGAATGCTTGAGCAACTGGGCGATGTCGCCGCCGTAACGGATGGCATACCGACCGTCCCGCCAATGGGCCTGTTCGTCGCTGACCCACTTCAACGAATCGGTTCCGTTGTCCTTCCAGGAATGATCCTGTTCTTCTTCCGTCATGCGGTTGACCGTCGCCGAAGGGACGATGACCAGGTCGTTGCCCAGCGCCGCAGCGCCCTGCGGCGTGAAATGCCGCTTCTGGTAGTTGCGCATGCCGTCACGCATGGCGGCAGGCCCTGTCAGGTAGATGGTGCCCTCGCTTTGCGGGCGAATGCCGTCACGGAAGTAACCGGCAGCGGCGTCGGCCAGCAAACCGGCGAAGATTTCCTCTTCCATCGGCAGTTCGGGCAACGGCCCCAACGCCTGCTCAACGGTCTCGTGCGCAAGCGACACCATGCTCTCGTTGTCGCTGAACGCCACCCCTCGCTCCCGGGCCAGCTTCGCTGCGCCATCGACGACGGCATAGCTCAGGCGCATGCGTTCCAGCACCGCCTCGATCATCCCGGCACCGGGGTGAGCCATGAGGAAAGCATTGCTCAACGAATTGGACTCCGCGACAGCACGCAGTTCGAACGGTCTCGCCGACCGCTCTGCCGGTCGCCGAAAGACGTCTCCCAGCGACGGATGGCTGCTGGCGAACGCATCGAGGGCGGCCCTGGACTGTTCAGGGATACGTTCGAAGTAGGAGATGTAGCGGCCGCGAACGGCCTGCCGGCCCGGCATCCAGTCAGGGTTGCGGTCGAGCAACAGTTGCAAGGCCCCGAGCCGGGCATCGGCGCCCCAGCCGGTGATGTCGACCGCGCCGAGCCGCTCCGCCAGCGGCGGCAAGCCGTCGACATCCGCATAGCTGCCGCCCTCGCTGACCAGCGCATGCAGGCGCACGATGTCGGAGGCCGCCGCCAGGTTGCCGCGCAGGCGGATTTCCCGTTCGTAGAGGTGCTGCAGCGCCATCGGCGCCTCAAGGTCGCCAAGGTCGCGCAGCGTCAGGACGTCGTCCCCGAAGGCCGCGACGCTGAGCAGGTTTTGCGTGATCCGTTCCCGCAACGCATCGGCATCCTGGCCATAGGCACGCACCAGAAGATCGATCCTGGCGTCATCCGCCGACCGGCCGGCGGCGACGGCCGCCTCGATATGGGCCTGCATCTGCTGCTTGAGCACGATCGCCCGCGCTTCATACAGCGTCGCCAGTTCATCCGCTGTGACGCTTCGGCCGTCCACCTGCGCAAGGGCATCGGCCTTCGCGGCCTCGACGATCAGCTTGTTGGTGTGGTGGGCCAGCAGCGCATCGCTGTCGTACCAGAGATTGAGGACATGGCCGGTGCCGGCCATCACCCGTTTCCAGAGATTGAGGTAATCGCGCTGAATCTCGCCGACGCCCCCGCCGAGCCAGACGAAATGCATGATCTTCGGCACTTCGGTGGCTGGCGTTCGCAGTTGTTCAAGGCTGCGCTGCACGCGGGTTTCATAGTCGGCGATCTTTTCGCAGATCGGCGTCAATCCGTCCGCCGGCCCCTTTCCGGCACCGGTCTGACGCATCGGTTCCAGTGTTTGTCTCAGCAGCGCCAGCGGCTCCTGCAACCTGTGCAACTCAAGCTTTGCGATACAGGCGAAGTAGTAACGCAACACCGCGTCGTGTTCCTGACTGCCCTTGAATGGGCTCAATGCCTGTTCCAGCGCGCTCAACTTGAACAGTTCGATGAACTCACAGTACGCCTCATCCTTTTTGATTTTTGCATCCTGCATGGAATGTATGCCTCGACATCACTGATCATTTTTGAAGTACGCAGAATTGCGTCCAACAGGAAACTACTCAGCGCAGGCCCCCGGCTCCATTGACAACGAATGCAATTCTTTTCAAAAACAGAACAACGAAACATGCTCAAACCAAATGATGCCGACAATGTTTATCGGCACTTTTCGAGCCTGTTCCGAGCACTCCTGTTTGCACCACAAAAAAGGCCGTGAAACTTTCCGTTTCACGGCCTTCCTTAATACAACGACACGTTTTTCACGTTGTCACGACGTTGGTTTTTCACCGTACCAACGCGGCGTGTAGACCCACTCCCCGCCTTCCGCACGGGGGAACGTGCACGTCGTTGAAGAGCCGATCAGCACCATGGTGCGCATGTCCACCTGATCCGGCGTCAGCGCACCCAGCGTGGTCGTGCGCAGGGTCTGGCCCGGACGGCCGATGTCGCGGCCCAGCACCACCGGCGTCTGCGGCGCGCGGTGCCGGGCGACGATCTCCAGCGCACGGCCCAGTTGCCAGGGACGTGCGCGGGAGATCGGGTTGTAGAACGCCAGGGCCAGGTCCGCTTCGGCGGCCAGATCCAGACGCTTCTCGATGATCGACCACGGCTTGAGGTTGTCCGACAGCGACATCACGCAGAAGTCATGCCCCAACGGCGCGCCGGCCTGGGCAGCCGTCGCGAGGGACGCAGACACCCCCGGCAGGATTTCCAGCTCGACGCTGTGCCACGCCGGATCGTCCGACTCGTGCAACGCCTCAAGCACCGCCGCCGCCATGGCGAACACGCCCGGGTCGCCGGACGACACCACGATCACCGAACGCCCCTCGGCCGCCAGCCGGAACGCATGGCGGGCGCGCTGCATCTCTTCGCGGTTGTCGGTGCAGTGCTGGATCTGATCGTCGCGGAACGGGCCGGCCATGCGCACGTAGGTTTCGTAGCCGAGCACGTCGGTGGCCCGGGCCAGTTCGGCCTTCACCGCCGGCACCATCAGTTCGGCGGCGCCGGGGCCGAGGCCGATCACGGCCAGGCGTCCGCGCGGGCGGCCGATCCTGTCGACCGAAAGCGGCTGATCGGCCACGGCGATGGCAATGCGCGAGGACACTTCGATGACCTTCGCGCCTGGGACGGCCGCGCGGGCCAGCCCGGCGATGTCATTCGCGGCGGCGACAAAACGCAGCGGCACACCCAGCTCCAGCGCGGTTTCACGCAATGCCGGATCCGTCATTCGGGTGTCGGCGGCGACCAGGCAGGCCAGCGACGGCAACGCCACATCGGCCGCCTGCAGCGCGGCGCGAATGTGCTGCGCACCTTCGGCACTCACCGCCACCGCGACGTTGCGCGGGTAGATCCGCAACTCATCGGCGCTCACCGCCTGCGCATCGCTGCCGACATGGATCGAACGCTGCGCCTGGGGATCCTGCGGCAACTGCGCCTGATCCAGCCACGGCGCAGCGCCTTCGATGCGCACACGGTGCCCGGCCAACAGATCGGAGACAAAACGTTTACCCGACTCCAGGTCGCTCAGCACGTAGCCTTCCGGCGGATTGAGCAGGCAGGTGCCGAAGCGCAGCTCGCCGCTGGTGGTGATCGCCGCCGCGACCTGCAGGCCGGCCGCGATCTCCCTGGCCATGACGTTGACGCCACCCAGGCCGCCCAGCAGCGGCACCACGGCGCTGCCGTTCTCGGCGACGGCCAGCACCGCCGGCTCAGCGCCCTTTTCCAGAAGGAGCGGGGCCAGGGTGCGGATGACGATGCCCGCCGCGCACAGGGCGACGATCGGCGTCCCCTGCGCGTACAGCTCACGCAAGGCGGCGCCGAATTCGGCGTAGGTGCGGTCGGCGCCGTCGACCCGTCCGGCCAGGCCCAGGACCTGCGCCGTCGGGTAGACCTGCTGAATGCGGCGGGCCGTGGCCAGGCTGCCCTGGCCGAGGATGACGATGGCTGGAGGCATGGGAGTCATCAGCCTTGCCACCGTTCGCCGGGAACGATGATCAGCGAGAAGTACGGCGACGACATCGGTTCGACCTCATCCAGCGGCACGATTTTCTGGTTGGCCATGGTCGCGCGCTCGACGTAGAGCGCACGCCCGGCCAGGCCGAGCTCGTCCAGCACCTGGCGCACCTTGGGGAAATTGCGTCCCAGCTTCATGACCACCGCCGCGTCGGCATCCGCCAGGCGCCGCTTCAGCTCTTCGTGCGGCAATACGCCGGAGAGCACCGACAAGCTCTGGTTGCGGTACACCAGCGGCGCGCCCAGCACCGAGGCGCCGCCGAGCATCGAGCAGACGCCAGGCACCACTTCGGCTTCGTAGCGGGCGGCGAGGCGGTCGTGCAGGTACATGTAGGAGCCGTAGAAGAACGGATCGCCTTCGCAGATCACCGCCACGTCGCGGCCGGCGTCCAGGTGCGCGGCCACCTCTTCGGCGGCGCCGTCGTAGAAGTCGCTGATCACCTGTTCATAGGACAGCGGCGCCGGCAGCGCTTCGGTGGTCACCGGGTAGACCAGCGGCAGCAGGTTCTGTGCGTCCTGCAGGTGCGCCTCGATGATGCCGAAGGCGTTGCCTTTCTTGCCCTTGGCCACGAAGTAGGCCACCACCGGCGACTCGCGCAGCAGGCGCAAGGCCTTCACGGTGATCAGCTCCGGGTCGCCGGGGCCCACGCCCAGGCCGATCAAGCGTCCTTTTGCCTGCATCATTCGATCTCCGTGGCGAGTGCGTTGACGGCGGCGGCGGCCATGGCGCTGCCGCCGAGGCGGCCCTGCATGATCACGAACGGCACGCCGCGGCTGTCGGCGGCCAGCGCGGCCTTGGATTCGGCAGCGCCGACGAAGCCCACCGGGAAGCCCAGGATCAACGCCGGTTTCGGGGCGCCGGCATCGATCATCTCCAGCAGGTAGAACAGGGCGGTCGGCGCGTTGCCGATCACCACCACGCTGCCTTCCAGGTGCTCGCGCCACAGCTCCAACGCGACGGCGGAACGGGTGTTGCCCAGCTCGCGGGCCAGCGCCGGCACACGCTCGTCGCGCAGGGTGCAGATCACCGGGTTGTCCGCCGGCAGGCGTGCGCGGGTGATGCCCTCGGCCACCATGCGCGCATCGCACAGGATCGGCGCCCCGGCGGCCAGCGCATCGCGCCCGGCCTTGCCCGCGCCTTCGGAAAACTGCAGGCCGTCGACCGCCTCGACCATGCCGCAGGCGTGGATCACCCGCACCGCGAGTTTTTCGAGGTCGGCCGGAATGCGCGCCAGGTCGGCCTCGGCGCGGATGATCGCGAAGGAGTTGCGATAGATCTCCTGACCGTCGCGGATGTAATCAAGCATCAAGGGGGCTCCGTGAGCGGGCGGCGAGCAAGCTCGCGGCCGCGTCGATAGTGAGGTTTTGAGCGTGCAGCGCGCCGAAGCCGGGCAACGCCGCATCGCGCAGATAAAGGTCATAGTGGCCGGGGCCGACGGCCAGCAGCGTCGCCGGGGCACGGTGTGCGGCGGCGCAGGAACGCGGGCAGCCGGACAGGTGCACGGCCTGGGCCTGCGGCAGCAGCGCGGCCAGCCGGCGGGCGTCGGCCTTGGTGTCGGCCAGGCCTTTGCCGCAGCCGCTGGCGCCGGTGCAGGCGATCACGGCAGTGAGCGGATCGCGTGCCTGGGTGCGCAGACCCAATTGCTCAAGCCCGAGCAACACCTGCCCGGCGTCGGCCTCTTCGATGTTCGGCAGCAGCAGGCTTTGCCACGGGGTGAACCGCAGGCTGCCGTCGCCGAACCGTCGCGAAAGGTCCGCGACGCCACGCAGCATCGCCGGGTCGAGACGCCCCAGCGGCGGCACCGCGCCGACGTAGACCCGTCCCGGCACGTGCAGCCGGTGAACGCCGATGTGCAGCGCACCGTCAGCCTGCGGGCGCTGCCAGCCGTCGAGGGCCATGAGCGGCACGCGCGCCCCGAGCCGTTCGAGGAAGGCCGGCAGCGGCAGTTCATCCAGCAGATGGCGCATCCGCGTCTGCTCCGGGCGCGCCGACTCGAGGAACAACTCCAGCACCGCGACAATCAACTCATGGCCGTCCTCCAGCGCCACCGCCGCCGACGCAGGTTCCGTCGGGCAACCGGCCAGGCCGAAGGCCAACAACGCCTGCCCGTCGCGATCCCAGGCCGACAGCCACAGGTCATGCGGATGTTCGAGCATCGCCAGGGCTTCGCCGCCGTCCAGCTGCACGGCGAACTTGGCGCTCAGTTCATGAAAGCGCGGATGGCATTGCAGGGTTTCGAGGATCTGCTGCGCCAGCGGACGGGTGTCGAAACGCATCTGCCGGTCGATCCCGGCAGACGGGCTGAGCATCAGGTTGCGCACATCGTCGCCGGCGGCGGTGCGCGGCCCGAGCCCTGCGGCCAGCAGCTGGTCGATCAGGGCTGCGGAGCGGTCGCCGATCCCGCGGATCTGCAGGTTGGCGCGGTTGGTCGCCTCGATGACGCCGCCGGCGAAGCGCTCGGCGGCCTCGGCCACCGCCTCGGCCTGGTCCGCCGTGATCGATCCACCGTCGAGCTTGATCCGGCAGATGCCGCCGTCCAGCGCCTGGACAATGCGCAGCAATCCCGGACAGGCCGAGGGGCGAAGGGCGGTGGACATCGGACGTTCGTTCAAGGGTTGACCGGCTGGGTGGGCACGTGGGCGGGCGAAAGGCTGCCATTATGCCTGCTTTGCCCGAGGCCATGAAAAGCCTGACGGTCGGAAACCCTCCACCAGGCTGCACGGCACGCCCGAGAAGCGGCTACAGCTCGTAATCCTTGAACCCGAACGACAGTTTTTCCATGGCCTTTGCCACGCTCGGCCGTCGGGCCTCCATGACCCTGCGCGAGATCACCACCCGCCGGGCCCGGATGTCCAGCTGGGTCATGGCCTGCGAGATGTCCCAGAACAGATAGCGGGTGTTCAGGCTGGATTTGATGAACCGCACATGGGTGACGACCAGTTCCATGTCGCCGGCCGCGTTGTAGCTGACCGGCACGATCTTCAGGTCGAAGGCCTTCCCGCTGAGCCCTTTGGTCGCCTCCAGCAGATCGGCCCTGCGCTCGAGCGAGGTCAGCCCGGCCTCCACGCCGGCCACCTGGGCACGGGACAGCAGCGCGGTGGCGACCCTGATCCACGCCTGCTTCACGCTGCCGGAAAACTGTGGCTGAACGTATTCCACGGACGGCTGGTCACGGTTCCAGCCATGGGACCACAAAAGATCGGCGCAATAGTCGATCCACCGTCCCGGCTGGGTACTGCTGTTGTAGACGCGGTCGGCCTCTCTCTTGGCCAGATAGGTGCAATCG
Organism: Pseudomonas sp. B35(2017); assembly: GCF_002113645.1. NCBI lineage: Bacteria > Pseudomonadati > Pseudomonadota > Gammaproteobacteria > Pseudomonadales > Pseudomonadaceae > Pseudomonas > Pseudomonas sp. B35(2017). The sequence continues at coordinate 93,098 of NZ_NEIZ01000016.1, forward strand.
CGCGCAAAACCATAGTCCGCCATCGGCTGCCCCCGGACACCGGTGAGCAAGACATCGCCCACCAGCGTCGCTTCATGCCCGAACGACCCTGTTCCTTCATTCATTTCCCTATTCCTTGCTGCCAACCCTGGCATGCCTGTTTGTTTAGGCTGCACCCTAGCAAACGCCCCGGGCAGGACAACCGGCTTTCCACGACATGAAGTTTCAGCGGCAACCGGCCGGCGCCAGACGCCGTCAGCCGCGTTATCATGCCGCCTTGACCCATAACCCCGGATTGAGGAGCGGCATGGCGCCCTGGCTGACAGTGGTAGGTATCGGAGAGGACGGCTTCAAGGGACTGGGCAGGAATGCCCGGCGCGCCCTGATGGACGCCTCGCGGATCGTCGGCGGCCAGCGCCAGCTGGATCTGCTGCCGGTGTGCATCCGTGGCGAGCGCCAGCTGTGGCCGAGCCCGTTTTCGCTGGCGCCGGTGCTGGAGCGCCGGGGCGAGGCGGTGTGCGTGCTGGCCAGTGGCGATCCGATGTTCTACGGCGTCGGCGCCAGCCTGGCCCGTCAGGTGCCGGGCGACGAGATGAGCGTCCTGCCGGCGCCGTCCTCCTGCTCGCTGGCCGCCGCACGGCTCGGTTGGCCGTTGCAGGACGTGGTGACGCTGTCCCTGGTCGCCCGCCCCCTGGCGGCGCTCAACGCGCAGCTGTCCAATGGCGTGCGCCTGTTGCTGTTGAGCAACGACGCCCAGAGCCCGGCGGCGGTCGCGGCGCTGCTGCGCGAGCGCGGGTTCGGCCCGAGCCGCCTCACGGTGCTCGAGCATCTGGGCGGCGACGCCGAGCGCCGCATCGACGGCACCGCCGACGACTGGAACGCCCCGGTCGTCGCCGACCTTAACGTGATCGCCCTCCAATGCCTGGCCGACACCGGCGCCCCGCGCCTGTCGCGCCTGGCCGGGCTGCCGGACTCGGCGTTCCGCCACGACGGCCAGTTGACCAAGCGCGATGTGCGCGCCGTCACCCTCGCCCGCCTCGCACCGTGCCCCGGCGAGCTGCTGTGGGACGTCGGCGCCGGCAGCGGCTCCATCGGCATCGAATGGATGCGCGCCCATCCCAGTTGCCGGGCGCTGGCCATCGAGGCCGACGAGGGCCGCCAGCAACTGATCGAACACAACCGCGACGCCTTGGGCGTGCCCGGCCTGCAACTGGTTCGCGGCCGCGCGCCCGAGGCGCTCGCTGGCCTTGAACGTCCGGACGCAGTGTTCATCGGCGGCGGCGTCACCCGCGAGAACGTCTTCGAAACCTGCTGGGCGCAGCTCAAGCCCGGCGGCCGGCTGGTGGCCAACGCGGTGACCCTGCAGAGCGAGACCGCGCTGATGCACTGGCGCGAACGCCACGGCGGCGAACTGACCCGCCTCCACGTCGCCCAGGCGCAGCCGCTGGGCGGTTTCGACACTTGGCGCCAGGCGCTGCCGATCACCCTGCTGGAACTGGTCAAACCCCTCGATGCGTGACGAAACCGCCGAACAACCCGCCCCCCTGCGCAGCGGCCTGACCACCGGCAGCTGCGCCACCGCCACCAGCCTCGCCGCCGCGCGGCTGCTGCTCGGCGGCGCCCCAGCGGACGCGGTGCAGATCACCCTGCCCAAGGGCAAGCAGGTGCAGATGCGCCTGGAGTTCTGCCGCTTGACCGGCGACGGCGCCGAGGCCGGCACGATCAAGGACGCCGGCGACGACCCCGACGTGACCCACGGCGCCCTGCTCTACTCGCAGGTGCGGCTGAGCGCTGAACCCGGGATCCGCTTCAACGCCGGCAAAGGGGTCGGCACCGTGACCCGGCCGGGGCTGGTGCTGGCCGTCGGCGAGCCGGCGATCAACCCGGTGCCGCGCAAGATGATCAGCGACCACCTGACCCTGCTCGCCGAAGAGACCGGCTATGGCGGCGGCTTCGACGTCACCGTCAACGTCGAGGGCGGCGAGGCCCTGGCGCTGAAGACCATGAACCCGCGCCTGGGCATCCTCGGCGGGCTGTCGATCCTCGGCACCAGCGGGATCGTCCGGCCGTTCTCCTGCGCGGCCTACATCGCCTCGATCCATCAGGGCATCGACGTCGCCAAGACCAACGGCTACCTGCACATCGCCGCCTGCACCGGCAACGCCAGCGAGGACACCATGCGCCGGGTCTACGGCCTGCCGGAAATCGCCCTGATCGAAATGGGCGACTTCGTCGGCGCGGTGCTCAAACACCTGCGCAAAGTGCCTGTGGACAAGCTCAGCCTGTGCGGCGGCTTCGGCAAGATCAGCAAACTGGCGGCCGGACACATGGACCTGCATTCGCGCCATTCGAGCATCGACCTGCCGCAACTGGCCGGTTGGGCGGCGGCGGTGGGCGCCGATGCGGCCTTGCAGCAACGCATCCGCGAAGCCAACACCAGCCAGCAGGCGCTGACGATGGCCAGCGCGGCGGGCATCGCCCTCGGCGACGAGGTTTGCCGCCACGCGCTGGAGTTCGCCCGCAGCGTGGTGCCGGCGCAAGTGCAGGTCGAAGTCTTCGCGATCGACCGCCAAGGCGGCATCGTCGGCCATGCGGGAGCGTTTCGATGAAGCGGATCCTGTTGCTCGGCGGCGTCACCGAAGCGCTGGCCATCGCCCGCACCCTGGGGCCGCCACACATCTACAGCCTGGCCGGCATCGGCCGGGTGCCGACCGACCTGACCTGCCGGGTGCGCACCGGCGGCTACGGCGGCGCCGAAGGCCTGGCGCAGTTCATCCGCGACGAGGGCATCGGCCTGCTGCTCGACGCCACCCACCCCTACGCCGCGCAAATCAGCCACAACGCGGTGAGCGCGGCGCAACGGACGGGCATCCCCTGCTGGGCCCTGCGCCGCCCCGCGTGGCAAGCCGAACCCGGCGACGACTGGCGCGAAGTGGCCGACTGGTCCGAACTGGTCAAGGCGCTCGAACCCTTCCGCCGCCCGCTGTTCACCTTGGGCCGCGAACCCTTGCAGCACCTGGACGAAATCCCCGCGCACCAGTTCTGGACCCTGCGCGCGCTCGACGTCTACCCCGGCAACGAACGCTGCGAAGTCATCGGCGCCCGTGGACCGTTCCTGATCGAGGACGAACGGGCGCTGTTCGAGCAGCGGCGGATCGACGTGCTGATCAGCAAGAACAGCGGCAGCGCGGCGACCGAGCCGAAGCTGGCGGTGGCGCGGGAGCGTGGGGTGCCGGTGATTGTGTTGGGTCGGCCGGTGTTGCCGGAGGTGGATCGGGTGTTTTTGACGCTTGAAGATACACTTGCCGCATTGGAGACAGGTCGCTGATGAGGCAAGATCCACGCCTTGCATGATAAGTAACCTATTTGTTACCTTCAGGGCCGTCTGTGATCTCACTCGAAGAATATCTACAAGAAAACGATTCAAGCCCTTTTGGCCGGTGGCTTGCCACTCTGAATGCGCAGGCCGCAGCCAGGGTCTCGACTGCCTTGGTTCGATTGGAGATGGGCAACACTTCCAATATCAAGTGGTTAGATGGTCTTGGCGAATACAGAATCAACTGGGGGCCGGGGTACAGGATCTATCTGACGCAAGAAGGAAAACGTCTGATCATTCTTTTCGGTGGAGGGGACAAGTCCACTCAGAAAAAGGACATCAAACAAGCGAAAGCGCTGATAGCGGAATTTCGAACCCGAAAGAAAGCTGAACAGAACCGGAGGTGATGTGATGGTTCTCACTCGAAGCTACAAACATTCAATTGCCGAACGCGCCCAGCGTGACCCGGAATTTGCTCAGGCACTGCTTGACGAGGCTGCGACGCTGTTCCTGAATGGCGAACCCGAAATGGCCAGAATCATACTGCGCGACCTCGTGAACGCGACCGTAGGTTTCGAAGAACTCGCAAGAGAGACTGAAAAGCCAAGTAAAAGCCTGCATCGCATGCTGTCCGCCAAAGGCAATCCGAGCATGGACAATCTGGCGAAAATCTTTTCAGTAATTCGCGCTACGCTTGGTGTAGATATGGAAGTTCATGCGGTACCGGCGAACTGAGCGAAAGACTGATGGATTTGCTGCGACACCAAACCGCACGACGCTTTTTTACTTATCGGCCCTGATCAGGCTAAATAGCCGCGCCTGATCGCCCACCCGACGGATCCGTCCCATGAACCGACACCGGCTTGCCATTGCCTGGATCGCCTGCTTCGCAGTGCTGTTCAACATGCTCGCCATGCCGTTGACGGGTTCGATGGCCCAGGCGGCGCAGTCGCCGGCCGAACAGTTGCTGTGGAGCAGTTTCTGCACCGGCAGCGGGACGAAGATGGTGGCGGTGTCCATCGGCACCGTCGACCAGAAGGCCCCCCAGGGCGGCGACGACCATTCCACCATGCAGCATTGCTGGTGCTGCTCAGGCGCAGCGCCGGTGCTGGCGTTGCCCGGGCATACGCCGCAGCTGTATTTCGCCCGTTACGAAAGCAACCGCAGCGTGGCGCCCGTCACCCTGCAGACGCCTTCACCGCGCCAGCAATGGCCCAACCTCAATCCCCGCGCCTCCCCTCTGGCTTGATTTGTTGCCGCATTTGACCTGCGTTTCAAATCGATCTGGAGAACCGTCATGCTGAACAAATTCATCGTCCTGGCCGCGCTGCTGTTGCCTGCGTGCTTCGCCCATGCCCACGACTACAAGGCCGGCGAGCTGGAAATCGCCCACCCATGGTCGCAGGAACTGCCGCCCAACGCCCCGACCGTCGCCGCCTATTTCGTGATCCACAATGCCGGCAAGACCGACGATCGCCTGCTCGGCGTCGATTCCCCGATCGCCCCCAAGGCCGAACTGCACGAGCATGTGATGCAGGGCGACCTGATGAAGATGCAGCAAGTGCCGAACGTGGCGATCCCGGCGGGCGGCAACGTGACCTTCGCGCCGATGGCGTACCACGTGATGCTGATGAACCCCAGCGACCGCAGCCTGCTCAGCGACGGCAAGCGCTTCCCGCTGACCCTGCACTTCGAGAAGGCCGGTGACGTGACCGTCGAAGTCGCCGTGCAGAAGGAAGCGCCGCAGGCCATGGCGGCCCACGCGCACGCCCAGTAACCGCAACGGCAGACGCCGGCCATGCGCCCGCTGAGCGCCAGGCCCTTCCAGCAACGCCGTCAGGCCAGAGACCTGACCCGCGGCAGCTGGATCGCCCTGTTCGCCATGTTGATGATCTTCATCGGCCCGCTGGTTTCCCAGTCGATGCCGATGGACTCGCACGCCTCCATGAACATGCCGATGAGCATGGACATGGACATGGGCATGCCGGGCATGGATCACGCCGCGCCGGACGCGCAACCGGCCGCCGAGCACTGCCCGCCGCAGTCATCCCGCCACGTGATGTGGGAGAAGTGCGGTTACTGCAGCCTGCTGTTCAACTGCCCGGCGCTGACCGGCGGCGGCAGCTTCGCCACGTTCAGCATCCCGCTGGCCACCACCTTCACGCCACCCTCCCCGCGCCTGGGCCATCCCCGGCAGACCTTCTTCCCCGGCGCCCGCACCCGCGCCCCGCCCGTCGCAGCGTAGACACCCACCTCTGATTGCACACGGTCAAGAAGACAGCCCCAGGCTGCCGCCCGTGTCGTTTACGACTGTCCGATGGAAATTGTCATGTCCAGGTTTTCCGCTGTCCCGCGTTTGAGCCCTGCCCGAACGTCCTTTGCCCTGACCGAATTCCGCGTTCGCTTCAGGCACGCCACCGCCGTCCTTTGCGGCGTCCTGCTGTCCCCGCTGGCATTGGCCGATGAACACGCCGGCCACAGCGCCGCCGGAAGTGAAGAACTGAGCCCGACGGTGATCACCGCCCTGGCCCCGAGCTCGCCGCTGACCGTCGTCACCAACCCCAAGGATCCGCGCCAGCCCGTACCCGCCAGCGACGGCGGCGACTACCTCAAGACCATCCCCGGCTTCGCCCTGGTGCGCAACGGCGGCACCAACGGCGACCCGGTGCTGCGCGGCATGTTCGGTTCGCGCCTGAACATCCTCACCAACGGCAGCGTGATGCTCGGCGCCTGCCCCGGCCGGATGGACGCACCGACCTCGTACATCTCCCCCGAGACCTACGACAAGCTCACCGTGATCAAGGGCCCGCAGACCGTGCTCTACGGCCCCGGCGCCTCGGCCGGCACGATCCTGTTCGAACGCGAGCCGGAGCGCTTCGGCGAGCTCGGCACCCGGGTCAACGCCAGTGTGCTGGCGGGCTCCAACGGGCGCTTCGACAAAGTGGTGGATGCCGCCGCCGGCGGCTCGCTGGGCTACGTGCGGGTGATCGGCAACACCGCCCACTCCGACGATTACCGCGACGGCAACAACGACACCGTCGCCTCGCGCTACGACAAGTGGAACGGCGATGTGGCGCTGGGCTGGACGCCGGACGCCGACACCCTGCTGGAACTGACCGCCGGCCGCGGCGACGGCGAAGCGCGCTACGCCGGGCGCGGCATGGACGGCTCGCAGTTCCTGCGCGAAAGCCTGGGCCTGCGTTTCGAGAAGTCCGACATCACCGACGTGCTGGAGAAACTGGAGGCGCAGGTCTACTACAACTACGCCGACCACGTGATGGACAACTACACCCTGCGCACGCCGTCCGGCACCGGGATGATGGCCGGGCCGATGGCCTCCAACGTCGACCGGCGCACCCTCGGCGCACGGATCAAGGCGACCTGGCGCTGGGCCGACATCCAGTTGGTCACCGGCCTCGACGCGCAGACCGACGAGCACCGCCAGCGCGCCGCCATGGGCATCGACGCCTACAAGGACGTGCCGCGCAACAAGGACGCCGATTTCCACAACTACGGCGTGTTCAGCGAACTGACCTGGTACGCCGCCGACCGCGACCGACTGATCACCGGCGCCCGGGTGGACCGCGCCTCGGCCAAGGATTACCGCCAGCGCATCGGCTCGGGCATGATGTCGCGCCCCAACCCGACCGCCGACGACACCCGCGCCGACACCCTGCCCAGCGGCTTCGTGCGTTACGAGCATGACCTAGCCAACACCCCGACCACGCTGTATGCGGGCCTGGGCCACGCCCAGCGCTTCCCGGACTACTGGGAGCTGTTTTCGCCCAAGTCCGGCCCGGCGGGTTCGCTGAACGCGTTCGATTCGATCAAGCCGGAAAAGACCACCCAGCTCGACTTCGGCGTGAACTACAAGAGCGCCGACCTCGACGCCTGGGCCTCGGGCTACATCGGCCAGGTGCGCGACTACATCCTGTTCGACTACACGGGCATGGCCTCCCGCGCCGAGAACATCGACGCCCGGATCATGGGCGGCGAGCTCGGGGCCGCCTACCGGCTCACCGAAAACTGGAAAGCCGACGCGACCCTGGCCTACGCCTGGGGCAAGAACAGCAGCGACGGCACGGCATTGCCGCAGATGCCGCCGCTGGACGCGCGGTTCGGCCTGACCTACAGCGAAGACGACTGGAGCGCCGGCGCCCTGTGGCGGGTGGTGGCCGCGCAGAACCGCATCGACCAGAACAAAGGCAACGTGGTCGGCAAGGACTACGACAAGAGTTCGGGCTTCGGCGTGTTCTCGCTCAACGGTGCCTATCGGATCAACCGGCACTGGAAGGTCAGCACCGGCGTCGACAACCTGTTCGGCAAGGCTTACGCCGAACACCTGAACCTGGCGGGCAACGCCGGGTTCGGCTACCCGGCCAACGACCCGCAAGCGATCAAGGAGCCGGGGCGCACGCTCTGGACCAAGGTGGACATGAGTTTCTAAAGCATCGCGGGTACGTCCGCCCTCCCTGTGGGAGCGGGCTTGCCCGCGAAAGCGGTGCATCAGCCGGCCACGATGCCGACTGTGCCGCCGTCTTCGCGGGCAAGCCCGCTCCCACAAGGGATGCGGCGGTCAAGCCTGAATGAACAACTAAAAGATCCAAGCCAAGCGGAGCACACGTGATGAAACAGCCCAAACCGAATTTCTACAACCTGGCCTGGCGCTGGCATTTCTATGCCGGTCTGTTCGTCGCGCCATTCATGGTGATGCTGGCCCTGACCGGCATCATCTATCTCTTCAAGCCGCAGCTCGACTCGCTGATGTACGGCAGCCTGCTCAACGTCCCGGCCGGGCACCACACCGTGCCGGCCGATGACCTGCTGCAAAGGGTCAAGGGCGCTTACCCGCAAGGCCAGGTCACCCAGTACCTGCCGCCGGCGGCCGCGGGACGCAGCGCGCAGTTCGTGGTCAAGGACGCCGGCCACGAACTGAACGTGTTCGTCGATCCGTACCACGGCGACATCCTCGGCGAGCAGGACGCCAAGCAGAACCTGCAGGCCGTCGCCCGGGCGATCCACGGCGAGCTGATGATCGGCACCGTCGGCGACCGGCTCATCGAGCTCGCCGCCGGCTGGGGCGTGGTGCTGGTGGTGTCCGGGGTGTTCCTGTGGTGGCCCCGGGGCCAGGCCGCCGGGATCCTGTGGCCGCGCCTGAGCAGCCGCGGCCGCCTGCTGTGGCGCGACCTGCACGCGGTCACCGGGTTCTGGGGCGCCGCGCTGCTGCTGGTGATGCTGCTCAGCGGCATGACCTGGACCGGTTTCTGGGGCAAGCAGTACGCCCAGGTGTGGAACGTGTTCCCGGCGGCGATGTGGGACAACGTGCCGACCTCCGACGTCGAGGCCCGCAGCCTCAACACGGCCGCCCGCCAGACCGTGCCGTGGGCCATGGAGAACACGCCGATGCCGATGTCCGGCGACCACGCCGAACACATGGCCCACGGCGGCATGCAGCACGGCCCGGCGGCCCCGGCCGTCAGCCTGCAAGCGGTGCAGGACATCGCCACGCAGCGCAACGTCGAGCCGGGCTACAGCATCACCCTGCCGACCACCGCCACCGGCGTGTTCACCGTCTCCGTGTTCGCCGACGACCCGCGCAACGACGCCACCCTGCACATCGACCAGTACACCGGCAAGGTGCTCGCCGACGTGCGCTTCGAGCACTACGGCGCCGTCGCCCGGGCCACGGAGATCGGCGTGATGCTGCACGAAGGCAAGATGTTCGGCGCCTTCAACCAGATCGTCGTGCTGCTGATCTGCCTGATGATCCTGCTCAGCGCGGTCAGCGGCGTGGTGATCTGGTGGAAGCGCCGCCCGCAGGGCAAGTTCGGCGTCCCGCCGCTGCGCCACGACCTGCCGAAATGGAAGACCGGGGTGGCGATCATGCTGGCGCTGGGCGTGGCATTCCCGCTGGTGGGGGCTTCGCTGGTGGTGGTGGGGCTGCTGGACTGGCTGGTGCTGTCGCGGTTGGGGCGGCAAACTGAATCGGCTTCAACTTCATCATGAATCAGGCGAGATGCGTGATTTAGACGCTTCTATACACTTTCGGGGCTTAGCCCCCCGGACATTTTAGTGTTACTGTATAACGCTAAATGACCGCTTTGCCCGCCGTCGAAGGACGGCGGGCTTTCTTTTGAAGAAGCGATTTGAAGCTCAGATGAACAAGTACCTCCTGTCCGGCCTTTGCCTGTTCGCGGCGAACGGCGCCCATGCCGACGCCCCGCCGCTGACGCTGCCCACCGGCACCATCACCGCACCGGCGGTGGATGACGAGGCCGTCAGCCTCGCCACCCCGACCGGCGCCGGCTCGCGCCTGAACCTCAGCGCCCTGGAGACCCCGGCCAGCACCGAAAGCCTCACCGGCGAGCGGATCCGCACCCGGGGCGACCGCAGCGTGCAGGACGCCGTGTCGCGCAGCACCGGCATCAGCCGCACCGGCACCCCCGGCGACGGCGGCACCTCGTTGCAGGCCCGCGGCTTCACCGGGCAGAGCTCGGTGATGCAGCTGTATGACGGCAACCGTATGTACACCGGCATGGGCACCGTGACCTTCCCGGTCGACACCTGGTCGGTGGAGCGCGTCGACGTACTGCGCGGCCCGGCCTCGGTGCTGTACGGCGAAGGCGCCACGGGTGCGGTGGTCAACACGATCCCGAAAAAGCCCTTCGAAGGCGAGATCGAAAACCGCCTGCGCGTCGGCTACGGCTCCTTCGACACCCAGCAGCAGGCGCTCGACAGCGGCGGCTCGCTGAGCGACACCCTGAGCTACCGCCTGAACCTCAACCGCCTGCGCAGCAACGGCTGGATCGACCGCGGCGACTCGGCCGCCGACTTCGTCAGCGCCGCCCTGCGCTGGCAGGCCCGGGACGACCTGACCTTCACCCTGGCCCACGACTACGGCGACCAGCGTCCGCAGAACTATTTCGGCACCCCGCTGATCGGCGGCCGCCTGAAGGACAGCCTGCGCAACAAGAACTACAACGTGCGCGACGACAAGCAGCACTACAACGACCAGTGGACGCGCTTGACCAGCGACTGGCAGATCAACGACACGGTCAGCGCCAGCAACGAACTCTATTACCTCAAGGCCCGACGCCGCTGGCAGAACGCCGAGAACTACAACTTCGACCGCGACAGCCAGCAGTTGAGCCGCAGCGGCTACTTCGGCATCGGCCACAAGCAGGAGCAGGTCGGCGACCGCCAGACCTTCACCTTCAAGCACTCGCTGTTCGGCCTCGACAGCCAGACCGTCACCGGCGTCGACTACAACCGCATCCGCTTCCGCCTCGACAGCAACTCGCCGTTCAACGACGTGTTGCCGGACGGCCAGCCGCTGGACGTGTACCGTCCGCAGCCGGGCTATTTCGAGAGCGCCGATCCTTACCGCGGCCAGTTCCAGAGCACCACGAAGCAAATGTCGGCGTTCGCCGAAAACCGCACGCAACTGAGCGAGCGCTGGTCGCTGGTGACCGGCGTGCGCCGCGACTACGTGCACGTGGACCGCGACAACCTGGTCAACGACAGCCGCAGCGACAAGACCCTGACCGGCAACAACTGGAAGGCCGGACTGGTGTTCGCCCTGACGCCGCAGACGTCGTTCTACGGTCAGGTGGCCACCAGCACCGACGGCGTCGGCGGCCTGATTTCCCTGAGCCCGAGCCAGCAGCAGTACGACCTGGCCACCGCCCGGCAGACCGAGATCGGCATGAAGCAGCTGTTCTGGGACGACCGCGGCGAATTCACCCTGGCGGCCTACCGCATCGTGAAAAAGAAACTGCTGACCGACGATCCGGGCAATCCGACGCTCAAGCAGCAGGTCGGCCAGCAGTCGTCCAACGGCCTGGAAGCCAGCCTCGACCTGCAACTGCCGCACGCCTGGCGGATGCAGGCCAACGCGGCCATCGTCAAGGCCAAGTACGACGACTTCGAAGAGGTGGTCGCAGGCGTCCCGGTCTCGCGCAAAGGCAACCGTCCGGTGGACGTTCCGCGGCGCACCGCCAACCTGTGGCTGGACAAGGCCCTCACCGACGATCTGAAGGCCGGCGCCGGCGTGCGTTATGTCGATGCGCGCTACGCCGACATGGCCAACCGCAACGAGCTGCCGAGCTACACCGTGGTCGATGCGACGCTGTCGTGGAAAGCGCTGCGCGACACCACGCTGGGTCTGCAGGTGAACAATCTGTTTGACCGGCAGTACGCGCAAAGCCAATACAATGAGGGCCAGCAGTGGATTCTGGGTGAGCCTCGTTCGTTCTTTGTCACGGCTGATTACACCTTCTAGAACAGGAACGAAATGACCTCACTGTCCCTCACCGATCTTGCCTGGACACCTCTGGGCCACGGCCACTGCCATCACCAGTTCCAGCTGCGTGACGCCTCGTTGCAAGTGGCCGCCGGTGAGTTCGTCGGACTGATCGGGCCCAACGGCAGCGGCAAGACCAGCCTGTTGCGCTGCGCCTACCGTTTCAGTCAGCCGGAGCACGGTGAGGTCAAGCTCGATCACCACAACGTCTGGAAGCAATCCTCGCGCTGGTGCGCCCAACGCATCGCCGTGGTCTTGCAGGAATTCCCCGATGCCTTCGGCCTGACCGTCGAAGAAGTGGTCGCCATGGGCCGCACGCCGCACAAAGGCCTGTTCGACGGCGACACGCTGGAAGACCGTCACCTCGCCACTCGGGCGCTGCAATCGGTGGGGCTGCACGGCTTCGAAGATCACGCGTTCGCCACCCTTTCCGGCGGCGAAAAGCAACGGGTGATCCTGGCCCGCGCCCTGACCCAGCAACCGCAATTGCTGATCCTCGACGAGCCGACCAACCACCTCGACCCGCGTTATCAGTTGGAGCTGCTGCAACTGGTCAAGCGTTTGCGGATCGGCACCCTGGCGAGCATCCACGACCTGAACCTGGCCGCCGCGTTCTGCGACCGGTTGTATGTGATCAACCACGGCCGCATCGTCGCCAGCGGCACGCCGCAAGCAGTGCTCACCGTTGAATTGCTGCGCGACGTGTTCGGCGTCGAAGCATTGATCGATCCACACCCCCTCCACGGCTACCCGCGAATCACCTGGATTACCCGACCATGACTGTGCGCTCCCTGCTTTGCCTCGCCCTGTTGCTGGGCACCACCCAAGCCTTCGCCGAGGCCACGAAGTACCCGCTGATGATCCACAGCTGCAACCGCGAAGTCACCTTCAAGGAAGCGCCGAAACACGCGGTCAGCCACGACATCAACATGACCCAGATGATGCTCGCCCTCGGCCTCAAGTCGAAGATGGCCGGCTACAGCGGCATCAGTGGCTGGAAATCGGTATCGCCGCAGATGCGGTCGCTTTTGGACGGTTTGCCGGAACTGGCAGCCAAATACCCGTCGGTGGAAACGTTGCTCAACGCCAACGTCGATTTCTTCTTCGCCGGCTGGGATTACGGCATGCGCGTCGGTGGTGATCTCACGCCACAGACCCTGCAACCGCTGGGCATCAACGTCTATGAGCTGACCGAGTCCTGCGCCTTCGTGATGAGGCGCCCGGCCGCCACGCTGGACGACACTTACAACGACCTGCGCAACCTCGGCAAGATCTTCGACGTGCAGGATCGCGCCAATGCGCTGATCACCGGCATGCAAAGCCAGGTCGCGGAAATCCGCAAAGACCTGCCCGCCGAAAAACCGCGTGTGTTCCTGTACGACAGCGGCGAAGACCGCGCCATGACCTCCGGCCGCCTCGGCATGCCGCAGGCGCTGATCGACGCCGCTGGAGGGCGCAACGTTCTCGACGACGTCGAAGCGAGCTGGACCCGGATCAACTGGGAAACCGTGGTCGAGCGCAATCCGCAGGTAATCGTCATCGTCGACTACAGCGAAATCACCGCCGAGCAGAAGATTGAATTCCTGCTGAAGAACAAGGCCCTGCAATCGGTGGACGCGATCAAGAACCAGCGCTTCATCGTCATCCCCTACGTGCAGGCCACGCCGGGGATCGACAACGTGCTCGCGGTTGAAACCCTGGCCAAAGGGTTCCACGGCGAATGATCAGTCGTCGTTACGGCTGGCTGCTGATCGCCCTCGGCGCGGCGCTGCTGGTGTCATGCGTGGTGTCACTGGGCTTCGGCCCTGCGCGGGTGCCGGTGGACGTGGTGTGGCGGATCCTGCTGCACAAGCTGTTCGCCGTCGGCGTGCCCGACTGGAGCGCCGGCCAGGAGCACATCGTCTGGCTGATCCGCGTGCCGCGCATGTTGCTCGGTGCGCTGGTCGGGGCCGGACTGGCATTGATCGGTGCGGTGCTGCAGGCGGTCACGCGCAATCCGCTGGCCGATCCGCACCTGCTCGGCGTCACTTCCGGTGCAACCCTCGGCGCAGTGATCGTGGTGCTGCACGTCGGTGAAATCGTCGGTCTGCTGACCTTGCCGATCGCCGCGTTCATCGGCGCGTTGTCGAGCATGTTTCTGGTACTGGGCATCGCCAACCGTCAGGGTCGGCTGGACAGTGATCGCCTGCTGCTGTGTGGCGTGGCGGTGTCGTTCGTGATGATGGCGATCGCCAATCTGCTGCTGTTCATGGGCGATCATCGAGCCAGTTCGGCAGTCATGTTCTGGATGCTCGGCGGCCTCGGTCTGGCGCGTTGGGATTTGTTGGCGGTGCCGGCGCTCAGCGCCCTGCTCGGGTTGATCCTGCTGCTGGGCATGGCCCGACCGCTGAACGCCTTGATGGCCGGCGAACAGACGGCCGTCACCCTCGGCCTGAACGCCCGGTCGGTGCGTCTTCGGGTGTTCGTGATTGCTTCGCTGATGACCGGGGTGCTGGTGTCGATCAGCGGCTCCATCGGCTTTGTCGGACTGATGGTGCCGCACATCGCCCGGCGTCTGATCGGTGCAGAACATCGGCGCCTGCTGCCGGTGTGCGTGTTGCTCGGCAGTGTGTTTCTGGTGTGGGTCGACGTCGCCGCACGCACGCTGATCGCTCCCGAAGACCTGCCCATCGGCATCGCCACCGCGGCCCTCGGCGGACTGTTCTTCATCGGCCTGATGCGCCGCCGCTGAGCCTGCCTTAGACTGCGCACCCGATTTTTCTCAGGATGAGCGTCATGTTGAAAAAAGCTGTTGTCGCGTTGCTGTTTGTGGGATCCAGCGCGGTGCTGGCCGATACGACCGTCGATGTCTCGAAGGTCTACGGCAAGATCAAATTCGTCGACAGCTTCCCCGATTACAAGGTGAAGGTTGTGGACTCGTTTCCCGACCTCAAAGTGAAGAGAGTCGACTCGTTCCCGGACTCGGCCGGCAAATGGAAAACCGTCGACAGCTTTCCCGACTACAAAATCCAGATCGTTGATTCCTTCCCTGATTTCACCATCAAGTACGTCGATTCGTTCCCCGGCGTGAACTGAGTTGCAACCGACACCGCTGCCGCCTGGCGGCAGCACCACGATGAAGCACTTCCTTGCACCACACCCTGCCGCCTGTCCCCTCCTGGTGCGCCGCCTCTGCGCGCAACCGCTCTAGACCGACATTTTCCTGCCCGATCCAGACCGGGCACAGCCCTTGCAAAACACCCTTCAGTCGTCCGCATCTGCCAACCATAAAAAACTTTAACGTTCATGGAGATCGCACAATGAAGCGTCGCAGTTTGATCAAGGCTTTCACACTCTCGGCAAGCATTGCCGCGATGGGCATGACCTGGACGGCCCAGGCCGCCGAGACCATCAAGGTCGGGATTCTGCATTCGTTGTCCGGCACCATGGCGATCTCCGAGACGTCCCTCAAGGACATGGCGCTGATGACCATCGACGAGATCAACGCCAAGGGCGGCGTCAACGGCAAGCTGCTGGAGCCGGTGGTGGTGGACCCGGCGTCGAACTGGCCGCTGTTCGCCGAGAAGGGCCGGCAGTTGCTGACCCAGGACAAGGTGGCAGTGGTGTTCGGCTGCTGGACCTCGGTGTCGCGCAAATCGGTGCTGCCGGTGTTCGAGGAGCTCAACGGGCTGCTGTTCTACCCGGTGCAGTACGAAGGCGAGGAAATGTCGCCGAACGTGTTCTACACCGGCGCCGCGCCCAACCAACAGGCGATCCCGGCGGTCGAGTACCTGATGAGCGAGGACGGCGGCGGCGCCAAGCGCTTCTTCCTGCTCGGCACCGACTACGTCTACCCGCGCACCACCAACAAGATCCTGCGCGCGTTCCTGCACTCCAAGGGCGTGGCCGACAAGGACATCGAAGAGGTCTACACCCCGTTCGGCCACAGCGACTACCAGACCATCGTGGCCAACATCAAAAAGTTCTCGGCCGGCGGCAAGACCGCGGTCGTCTCCACGGTCAACGGCGACTCCAACGTGCCGTTCTACAAGGAACTGGCCAACCAGGGCCTGAAGGCCACCGACGTACCGGTGGTGGCGTTCTCGGTGGGCGAGGAAGAACTGCGCGGCATCGACACCAAGCCGCTGGTGGGCAACCTTGCGGCGTGGAACTACTTCGAGTCCGTCGAGAACCCGGTGAACAAGAAATTCGTCGATGACTGGAAAGCCTACGCGAAGAAACACAACCTGCCGGGCGCCGACAAGGCCGTGACCAACGACCCGATGGAAGCCACCTACGTCGGCATCCACCTGTGGGCCCAAGCGGTGGAGAAAGCCAAGTCCACCGACGTCGACAAGGTGCGCGAAGCCCTCGCCGGCCAGACCTTCGCCGCGCCGTCGGGCTACACCCTGACCATGGACAAGACCAACCACCACCTGCACAAGCCGGTGATGATCGGCGAGATCCAGCCGGACGGTCAGTTCAACGTGGTCTGGCAGACCGAAGGCCCGGTCCGCGCCCAGCCGTGGAGCCCGTTCATCCCGGGCAACGACAAGAAGCCGGAGTATGCGGTGAAGAGCAACTGACCCCTTGAACGTCAGGCTTGGGCACGACGCCTGAGCCTGACACCGATCCTGTGGGAGCTGGCTTGCCAGCGATGGCATCACCTCGGTTCGCCAGGTGCACCGAGTCGCCTGCATCGCCGGCAAGCCAGCTCCCACACAATCCAAGCAAGGCGCCTCTCTATGCCCACTGCCCTTATCCGCTTGATCCTGGCCGTCGCACTGTTGCTGCCGATGGCCACCCACGCCGGGGATGCCGAAGACTTCGTCGCCGCCACCCCCGCGCAACAGGCCAAACTGCTGGAAGCCTGGGCCGCGCAGCCCGATCCGGCGCGCATCGAACTGCTCGGCGCCCTGCAGCAAGGCGAACTGACCGTCGCCGGCCAGACCAAGACCCTGCGCCTGAACAACCGCCTGCGGGGCCTGACCGACACCGCCCTGGCCAGTCACCAGTTGCTCGCCGCCGACGCGAAGATCCGCCTGGGCGCTGCGCAGCAATTGCAGAAGAGCGCCAAGCCCGCCCAACTGAACTTCCTCGACCGGCAACTGGCCGGCGAAACCGATGAGCATGTCCACGCCGCCCTGAGCCTGGCGTTGGCCAACCTGCAACTGGCGGACGCCGACCCGGCGGTGCGCCTGGCCGCCGTGCGCCTGCTCGGCGAGACCGGCGACCCGCTGGCCCGCACCCGCCTCGAAGGCGTGCTCGAACCCGGCGCCGAAACCGACGCCGGCGTGCGCACGGCGGCCGAAACCAGCCTGGGCCAGGTCAAGCGCAAGCTGCTGGTGGGCGACCTGCTCGGCCAGGCGTTCAGCGGACTGTCCCTGGGCTCGATCCTGCTGCTGGCGGCGCTGGGCCTGGCGATCACCTTCGGCCTGCTCGGCGTGATCAACATGGCCCACGGCGAAATGCTGATGCTCGGCGCCTACTCGACCTACGTGGTGCAACTGCTGATCCAGCGCCACGCGCCGCAGGCCCTGGAGTTCTATCCGCTGATCGCGCTGCCGGTGGCGTTCTTCGTCACCGCCGCCATCGGCATGGCCCTGGAGCGCACGGTGATCCGTCACCTCTACGGCCGGCCGCTGGAAACCCTGCTCGCCACCTGGGGCATCAGCCTGATGCTGATCCAACTGGTGCGCCTGGCGTTCGGCGCGCAGAACGTCGAGGTGGCCAACCCGGCGTGGCTGTCCGGCGGGATCCAGGTGCTGCCGAACCTGGTGCTGCCCTACAGCCGCATCGTGATCATCGCCTTCGCGCTGTTCGTGGTGGCGCTGACCTGGCTGCTGCTGAACAAGACGCGCCTGGGCCTGAACGTGCGCGCCGTCACCCAGAACCGCAGCATGGCCGCCTGCTGCGGCGTGCCCACCGGACGGGTCGACATGCTCGCCTTCGGCCTCGGCTCGGGCATCGCCGGCCTCGGCGGCGTGGCGCTGAGCCAGATCGGCAACGTCGGGCCGGACCTGGGCCAGAGCTACATCATCGACTCGTTCCTGGTAGTGGTGCTCGGCGGCGTCGGCCAACTGGCCGGCAGCGTGTGCGCCGCCTTCGGCCTCGGTGTGGCCAACAAACTGCTCGAACCGCAGATCGGTGCGGTGCTCGGCAAGATCCTGATCCTCGCGCTGATCATTCTGTTCATTCAGAAGCGTCCGCAAGGCCTCTTCGCTCTCAAGGGACGGGTGATCGACTGATGAACCAGCCACTGCTGCTCACGGCCACGCAAAAGGCCGGCCCTACCATCACCCTCGCCGTCGGCGCCGCGGCGTTCGCCCTGTTGATCGCCCTGGCGCTGCTGTCGCTGCTGCCGGCGGACAGCGCGCTGCACGTCTCGGCCTACACCCTGACGCTGGTCGGCAAGATCCTCTGCTACGCCATCGTCGCCCTGGCGCTGGACCTGGTCTGGGGCTACGCCGGGCTGCTGTCGTTGGGGCACGGCCTGTTCTTCGCCCTCGGCGGCTACGCCATGGGCATGTACCTGATGCGCCAGGCCGCCGGGGACGGCTTGCCGGCGTTCATGACGTTCCTGTCGTGGAACGAGTTGCCCTGGTACTGGAGCGGCACCGACCACTTCCTCTGGGCCCTGTGCCTGGTGGTGCTGGCGCCGGGGCTGCTGGCGCTGGCGTTCGGCTTCTTCGCCTTCCGTTCGCGGATCAAGGGCGTGTACTTCTCGATCATGACCCAGGCCCTGACCTTCGCCGGCATGCTCCTGTTCTTTCGCAACGAGACCGGGTTCGGCGGCAACAACGGCTTCACCAACTTCCGCACGATCCTGGGCTTCGGCATCACGGAACCCGGCACCCGCGCGGCGCTGTTCCTGGCTACGGTGCTGTTGCTGGCGGCGAGCCTGTTCATCGGCTGGAAGCTGGCCCGGAGCAAGTTCGGCCGGGTGCTGACCGCCCTGCGCGATGCGGAGAACCGCCTGATGTTCTGCGGCTACGACCCGCGCGGCTTCAAGCTGTTCGTCTGGGTGTTGAGCGCAGTGCTGTGCGGATTGGCCGGCGCCCTGTACGTGCCGCAGGTGGGGATCATCAACCCGAGCGAGATGTCGCCGACCAACTCCATCGAAGCCGCGGTATGGGTCGCCCTCGGCGGGCGCGGCACCCTGATCGGCCCGCTGTTCGGCGCCGGCCTGGTCAACGGCATGAAGAGCTGGTTCACCGTGGCCTTCCCCGAATACTGGCTGTTCTTCCTCGGCGCGCTGTTCATCGGCGTGACCCTGTACCTGCCCAAAGGCGTGATCGGCCTGCTGAAAAAACGAGGTGAGCCATGAGAGTGACCGCCAGCGCCGAGTTCATGCTCGAACCGGCCTTCTTCCCGCCCCTGGAACCGAACCGCGACGCCGGCACCGGCCGCGATGCCCTGGGCCTCGGCCAGCGTGTCGGCCCGGGGCTCGACACCCGCCACGGCACGATCCTGACCCTGGAGGACATCAGCGTCAGCTTCGACGGCTTCAAGGCGCTGAACGACCTGAACCTGTACATCGGCGTCGGCGAGCTGCGCTGCATCATCGGCCCCAACGGCGCGGGCAAGACGACGCTGATGGACGTCATCACCGGCAAGACCCGCCCCACCCGCGGCAAGGCCTGGTTCGGCGAAACCCTGGACCTTGCGCAGATGAGCGAGGTGCGGATCGCCCAGGCCGGCATCGGCCGCAAGTTCCAGAAGCCCACGGTGTTCGAAGCCCTGAGCGTGTTCGAGAACCTGGAGCTGGCGCAGAAGACCGATAAGTCGGTGTGGGCCAGCCTGCGGGCGCGCCTGAGCGGCGAGCAGAAAGACCGCATCGCCGAGGTGCTGGAGACCATCCGCCTGAGCGCCTCGGTCAACCGGCCGGCGGGCCTGCTGTCCCACGGCCAGAAGCAGTTCCTGGAGATCGGCATGCTGCTGATGCAAGACCCGCAGTTGCTGTTGCTCGACGAACCGGTGGCAGGGATGACCGACGCCGAGACCGAGTTCACCGCCGAACTGTTCAAGTCGCTGGCGGGCAAGCATTCGCTGATGGTGGTGGAGCACGACATGGGCTTCGTCGGCGCCATCGCCGACCGCGTCACCGTGCTGCACCAGGGCAGCGTGCTGGCCGAAGGGTCGCTGGAGCAGGTGCAGGACAACGAGCGGGTGATCGAGGTGTACCTCGGTCGCTGAACCTTGCGAATACAAATCCTGTGGGAGCTGGCTTGCCGGCGATAGCGGTGGGTCAGGCACCCGCCATGTCGAATGTGCCGGCCCTATCGCTGGCAAGCCAGCTCCCACAGGGGCAGAGTGATACTCAAGGAACTTGAAGATGCTGCAAGTCGACGAGCTGCACCAGTACTACGGCGGTAGCCACATCCTGCGTGGCCTGAGCTTCGAGGCGAAGGTCGGTGAAGTCACCTGCCTGCTCGGGCGCAACGGCGTGGGCAAGACCACGCTGCTCAAGTGCCTGATGGGCCTGTTGCCGGCCAAGGAAGGCACGGTGAGCTGGGAAGGCCGGGCGATCACCGCGCACAAGCCGCACCAGCGGGTGCACGCCGGCATCGCCTACGTGCCCCAGGGCCGGGAGATCTTCGCGCGGCTGACCGTGGAGGAGAACCTGCTGATGGGCCTGTCGCGCTTTCCCGGCCGCGAGGCCAAAGAGGTGCCGGCGTTCATCTACGAGCTGTTCCCGGTGCTGCAGCAGATGAAGCAGCGGCGCGGCGGCGACCTGTCCGGCGGCCAGCAGCAACAGCTGGCCATCGGCCGCGCCCTGGCCAGCCGCCCGCGCCTGCTGATCCTCGATGAGCCCACCGAAGGCATCCAGCCGTCGGTGATCAAGGAAATCGGCGCCGTCATCAAGCGGCTCGCCGCCCGCGGCGACATGGCGATCCTGCTGGTGGAGCAGTTCTACGACTTCGCCGCCGAACTGGCCGACCAGTACCTGGTGATGTCCCGCGGCGAGATCGTGCAGCAGGGCCGCGGAGAAAATATGGAGGCCGAGGGTGTGCGCGGGCTGGTAACGATCTAGTCTGTAGCGTCCCGGCGATCATCGAAGAACATGAACTCACCCGTCCCCACCGCCCTGTTCACCCCGAGCTGGCACGCCGAGCTGGAGCTGGCCTACGCCCGCTTCGGCGACTGCACCCGCCCCACACGGCGCCGCCACCTCGGCCCGCTGCGCGTGCAGAAGCACCTGTACGCCGAAGGGCCCGAGGTCTGCCAGCACATTATCGTGCACCCGCCGGGCGGCATCGCCGGCGGTGACCGGCTGAACATCGGCGCCCATGTCGAACGGGACGCCTGGGCCCAGATCACCAGCCCCGGCGCGGCCAAGTGGTACCGCGCGGCCGGGCCGGCCTTCCAGCGGCTCGACCTGCGCGTCGGCCCCGGGGCGACCCTGGAATGGCTGCCCCAGGAGACCATCGTCTACAGCGCCGCCCAGGCCGAACTCACCACCTCGATCGACCTTGAGGACGACGCCCGCCTGTTCTACTGGGACGTGGTGGCGCTGGGCCGCCCGGCCGCCGGGGAGCGCTTCGACCGCGGCCACTTCCAGGCGCACCTGGACATCCGCCGCGACGGTCGGCCGCTCTGGCACGAACGCCAGCGCATCGCCGGCGGCGACGGCCTGCTGGACTCGCCGATCGGGCTGGACGGCCATCCGGTGTTCGCCACATTGCTGGTCACCGGCGAGATCGACGCCGGGCTGCTGGAGCGCTGCCGCGCCCTGGACCCTGGCGTGCGCGGCGACCTGACCCAACTGCCGGGGTTGCTGGTGGCCCGCTGCCTGGCCGCCGAGGCGCTGCAGGCCCGCGCCTGGCTGATCGGCCTGTGGCGCCTGCTGCGCCCGGTGCTGCTGGGCCGCGAGGCCGTGCCGCCACGGATCTGGAACACCTGAATGAAGCTTTTGTGCGGGAACGGGCTCGCTCCCGCAAGGATCGGCATCCGCCGCTCCGACACCTTTTCGAACTGCCCTGACGGATGTCTACGATGGACCTGACCCCACGCGAAAAAGACAAGCTGCTGATCTTCACCGCCGGCCTCGTCGCCGAGCGGCGCCTGGCCCGCGGCGTGAAGCTCAACTACCCCGAAGCCATGGCCTACATCTCCGCCGCGCTGCTCGAAGGCGCCCGCGACGGCCAGACCGTGGCCGACCTGATGCACTACGGCACCACCCTGCTGACCCGCGAGCAGGTGATGGAAGGCATCCCGGAAATGATTCCGGAGATCCAGATCGAAGCGACATTCCCCGACGGCACCAAACTGGTCACCGTCCACCAACCGATCGCCTGAGGCCGCGCCATGACCTACACCCTGCGCGATGCGCTGCACGCCGACCTGCCGGCGATCCGCGACATCTACAACGACGCCGTGCTCAACACCACGGCGATCTGGAACGAACAGGCGGTGGACCTGGGCAACCGCCAGGCGTGGTTCAGCGCCCGCCAGGCCCAGGCCTACCCGATCCTGGTGATCACCGACGCCGACAACACCGTGCTCGGCTACGCTTCCTTCGGCGACTGGCGGCCGTTCGACGGTTTCCGCCACACCGTCGAGCATTCGGTCTATGTGCGCAGCGACCAGCGCGGCAACGGCCTGGGGCCGAAGTTGATGACGGCGCTGATCGAACGGGCGAAGGCCTGCGGCAAGCACGTGATGGTCGCCGCCATCGAAAGCGGCAACGCGGCGTCGATCCGCCTGCACGAGCGCGCCGGCTTCATCGTCACCGGGCAGATGCCGCAGGTGGGCACCAAGTTCGGCCGCTGGCTCGACCTGACGTTCATGCAACTGACCCTCAATCCCGGCGCGCAGCCACCGGCCGCCCACAAGGAGTGACACCGATGAACCCCGCCCAACTGCGACGCGTCAATGCCGAAAGTTTTGCGCACTACCGCCAGGGCCTGATCGACCTGCTGCTCGACGCGGTGGGTTACGGCGCCAGCGTCGGCTTCATGGCCGGCCTCGACGCCGCCCAGGCCCGTGCCTATTTCGACGATGTGCAGGACAGCGTGAACAAGGGCAGCGTCCTGCTGTGGGTGGTGGTCAAGGACGAGCAGGTGCAGGCCAGCGTGCAATTGAGCCTGTGCCAGAAGGCCAACGGCCTGAACCGCGCCGAGGTGCAGAAGCTGCTGGTGCGCGAAAACGCCCGCCGCCGCGGCCTCGGCCAGCAACTGATGGACGCGCTGGAGCAGACCGCGCGCCAGCACAGGCGCGGCATGCTGTACCTCGACACCGAGGCCGGCTCGCCGGCCGAAGACTTCTACCGGGCGCAGGGCTACACCAAGGCCGGGGAGATTCCCGACTACGCCTGCGGCCCGGACGGCACCTACCGCCCGACGGCCCTCTACTACAAGATCCTGCAAGGAGCGAACGGATGATTCCCGGCGAATACCAGATCCGGCCCGGCGACATCGAACTCAACGCCGGCCGCCGCACCCTCAGCCTGACGGTGGCCAACCGCGGCGACCGGCCGATCCAGGTCGGCTCGCACTACCACTTCTTCGAGACCAACGACGCCCTGGCCTTCGACCGCGCCGCCAGCCGCGGCATGCGCCTGAACATCCCGGCCGGCACCGCCGTGCGCTTCGAGCCTGGGCAGAGCCGCGAGGTGGAGCTCGTCGAGCTCGCCGGGCTGCGCCGGGTGTTCGGGTTCGCCGGCAAAGTCATGGGCGACCTCGACTGAGGCCCTGTGGCGAGGGAGCTTGCTCCCGCCCGGGTACGCAGCGCCCGCAATCCGGGCAACGCGCAATGGGTGAAGACAATCATCGGCAGGTTTTGGGGCTGCTGCGCAGCCCGACGGGAGCGCGCTCCCTCGCCACAACACATTCGTGCAAGGAACTGGAATGAAGATCTCGCGTCAAGCCTACGCCGACATGTTCGGCCCCACCGTCGGCGACAAGGTGCGCCTGGCCGACACCGAGCTGTGGATCGAAGTCGAGCAGGACTTCACCACCTACGGCGAAGAAGTGAAGTTCGGCGGCGGCAAGGTGATCCGCGACGGCCAGGGCCAGAGCCAGCGGCTGGCCGCCGAGGTGGTCGACACCGTCATCACCAACGCGCTGATCGTCGACCACTGGGGCATCGTCAAGGCCGACGTCGGCCTCAAGGACGGGCGCGTCAACGCCATCGGCAAGGCCGGCAACCCGGACATCCAGCCCGGTGTCACCTTCGCCATCGGCGCCGGCACCGAAGTCATCGCCGGCGAAGGCATGATCCTCACGGCCGGCGGCATCGACACCCACATCCACTTCATCTGCCCGCAGCAGATCGAAGAGGCGCTGATGAGCGGCGTCACCACCATGATCGGCGGCGGCACGGGACCGGCCACCGGCACCAACGCCACCACCTGCACCTCGGGGCCGTGGCACCTGGCGCGGATGCTCCAGGCCGCCGACGCGTTCCCGATGAACATCGGCCTCACCGGCAAGGGCAACGCCAGCCTGCCGGAGCCGCTGATCGAGCAGGTCAGGGCCGGCGCCATCGGCCTCAAGCTGCACGAGGACTGGGGCACGACCCCGGCGAGCATCGACAACTGCCTGAGCGTCGCCGACCGGTTCGATGTGCAGGTGGCGATCCACACCGACACCCTCAACGAGTCCGGCTTCGTCGAGACCACCCTCGGCGCGTTCAAGGGCCGCACCATCCACACCTACCACACCGAGGGCGCCGGCGGCGGCCATGCGCCGGACATCATCAAGGCCTGCGGCTTCCCCAACGTGCTGCCGAGCTCGACCAACCCGACCCGGCCGTTCACCCGCAACACCATCGACGAACACCTGGACATGCTGATGGTCTGCCATCACCTGGACCCGAGCATCGCCGAAGACGTGGCGTTCGCCGAAAGCCGCATCCGCCGCGAAACCATCGCCGCTGAAGACATCCTCCACGACCTCGGCGCGTTCTCCATGATCAGTTCCGACAGCCAGGCCATGGGCCGGGTCGGCGAGGTCATCACCCGCACCTGGCAGACCGCCGACAAGATGAAGCGCCAGCGCGGCCCGCTGCCCCAGGACGGCGAAGGCAACGACAACTTCCGCGCCAAGCGCTACATCGCCAAGTACACGATCAACCCGGCGATCACCCACGGCATCAGCCATGAGGTGGGTTCGGTGGAAGTGGGCAAATGGGCCGACCTGGTGCTGTGGCGTCCGGCGTTCTTCGGGGTCAAGCCGACGCTGATCCTCAAGGGCGGCGCCATCGCCGCCAGCCTGATGGGCGACGCCAACGCGTCGATCCCCACGCCGCAGCCGGTGCATTACCGGCCGATGTTCGCCAGCTACGGCGGCTCGCTGCACGCCACCAGCCTGACCTTCATCAGCCAGGCCGCCCACGAGGCCGGATTGCCCGAGGCCCTGGGCCTGAAAAAGGCCATCGGCGTGGTCAAGGGCTGCCGCGACGTGCAAAAGACCGACCTGATCCACAACGACTACCTGCCGGCCATCGACGTGGATCCGCAGACCTACCAGGTCAAGGCCGACGGCGTGCTGCTGTGGTGCGAACCGGCGGACACCCTGCCGATGGCGCAGCGGTATTTCCTGTTCTGATCCGGTGCTCCGCAGGGGCTGTGGCGAGGATCCCGGGGGACGGCTTTGCCGTCCAGCGGGAGCAAGCGCCCTCGCCACAGCAATTCATCCCGTTTTTTCGCCAGACGGACTACGCTTCGAGACGCTCCCCTGTTAATCGCATCAGGTAACCGTTCATGCGTCTTTCCGAATTCATCGTGGCCAACGTCGATCCCATCGTCGAAGAGTGGGAGACCTTCGCCCGCACCATCACCCCGGCGGCCGACTACCTGGACAGCCCGGCCCTGCGCGACCACGCCCGCTCGCTCCTGCTGGCCGCCGCCCGGGACATGGACAAACCGCAGACCGCCGACGAACAGGCCGACAAGTCCAAGGGCGAAGGGCCGCCCAAGACCCCGAGCCTGGACCAGGCCGGCGCCAGCCATGGCGAAATGCGCCACTCGGTGGGCTTCGACCTGGTGCAGATGACCTCCGAGTTCCGCCACTTGCGCGCCTGCGTGATCCGCCTGTGGGTCGACAGCCTGCAGACGCCGGACCGCACCGGCCTGCGCGACATGATCCGTTTCAACGAAGCCATCGACGAAGCCCTGGCCGAGTCCACGGCGGCCTACGCCGAACAGGTCAACCGCTCGCGGGACATCTTCCTGGCCATTCTCGGCCACGACCTGCGCGCGCCGCTGCAGGCCGTGACCATCTCCACCGAAATGCTGCTGCGCAAGGCCGCGCTGCAGGACGACGCCCTGCCCTTCGTGCAGAACATCAAGGACGGTTCGCGGCACATGGCGGCCATGGTCAGCGACCTGCTGGAACTGGTGCGCAGCCGCCTGGGCAAGAGCCTGCCGATCGAACCGGCGCCGATGGACCTGGCGGACACCGCGCGGGCGGCCATCGCCGAGGCCTTCGCCGGCAATCCGGACAGCGACACGATCCTGAAGGTCGAGGGCGACACCCACGGGGTGTGGGACGCCGGACGGCTGGCCCAACTGCTGCAGAACCTGATCGGCAACGCCTTGCAGCACGGCACCGGCCCGCAGGGCGTGGTGGTGAGCCTGCACGGGGAAGCCGACAGCGTGCGCCTGACCGTGCACAACCACGGCGAGCCGATCTCAGAGGACGCCATCGGCACGATTTTCGACCCGCTGGTGCGCAGCGCCGACGAAGTGCTCGGCCAGACGTCCACCAGCCTCGGGTTGGGGCTGTTCATCGTCAAGGAAGTGGTGACCGCCCATGGCGGAACCATCGAGGTCAGTTCGAGCGGGGAGGAAGGGACGCTGTTCAGCGTGGTGTTGCCGAGGAAGGCTTGACCTGAGAGTCCGCGTGACCGTTCATCGCGGGCAAGCCCGCTCCCTCAGGGGAATGCGGTCAACAGTGGCATCGGGCTCGCTCAGGGCTGCGAGCCGACGAAGAGGCCGATGAAGTCAGCGCAAGGATCACTCGGCCACCAACCGCGCCAGGCGCTGGCGCAGCATCCGGTTCTCCGCCCGCAGCGCCTTCACCTCCTCCAGCAGCTCCATCGCCAGCGCCACCCCTTCCCACTCAAGCTCCAGGTCGCGCCGCAGCTTGGCCGCGCGCCGGGCCAGGGTCAGTTCGACATCGGTGAAGCGCCACTCCCGGGGCTGCGCGCCCTGAGGTTCGAGGATGCCGTGCTCGACGATCTCGATCACGTAGGCGTCCGTCAGGTCGGTCGCCTCACAGAATTCTGCCATGTCCAGTTGAACGATCAGGGGGCTGCTCATGCCGGGCTACTCCGTCGCTGGGTTCAGAAGTTCTCTCGCGGGTTGAAGGCGGCTTTCTTGGCCAGTTCCTGCCACAGGGCCTTGACGTCGTCGCCCGTCGCCTTCGGCATCACGGCCTTGAGCTGGACGAACAGGTAACCGCGCTCGCCGGCCTTGTTCTTCAGGCCGTGGCCCTTGGCGCGCATGCGCTGGCCGTTCTGGCTGCCGGCCGGCACCTTGAGGTTGATCTTGCCGGTCAGGGTCGGCACCGCCACCTCGGCGCCCAGCGCCAGTTCCCACGGCGCCAGCGGCAGGGTGATGATCAGGTTGTCGCCTTCGACGTCGAACTTGGGGTGCGGCGCGAAGCGGATGGTCAGGTACAGGTCGCCGTTGGCCCCGCCGCCGACGCCCGGTGCGCCCTGGCCCTTGAGGCGGATGCGCTCGCCGTCGGTCACCCCCGCCGGGATCTTCACGTTAAGGCTCTTGCTGGTGTTGCTGACGTGCTGGCCCGCCGCGTTGTGCTGCGGCACCTGGAAGGTGACTTTCTTCGACTCGTTCGACAGGGTCTCCTCAAGGAAGATCGGCAGTTCCATTTCCACGTCCTGCCCCCGGCGCCCGGCGCTGCGCGATTGCCGGCCGCCACCGCCGAAGCCGGGGCCGCGGTTGCCGAAGATCGAGCTGAAGAAATCGGAAAAGTCGCCGCCGTCGGATCCGCCGCCGAAGCCGCCGCGGCTCTGCCAGCCCGGAGGGCCCTGGAACGGCTGGCCGTGCTGGCCGTAGCGGCGCAGGTCGTCGTACTCGGCGCGCTTGTCGGCGCTCTTGAGCGCCTCATAGGCTTCCGAGGCGTCCTTGAACTTGGCCTCGGCGTCCTTTTCCTTGCTGACATCGGGGTGGTACTTGCGCGCCAGCTTGCGATAGGCGGCCTTGATCGCCTTGTCGTCCGCCGTCGGCTCCACGCCGAGTATCTTGTAATAGTCTTTGAAGTCCATCTAAGGAGTCACCATCGTCATCGGTTTCGCGCCAGTGTCAGCTTGCGCCGATTCGCGCAGGCCGGTTTGACCGATCTCAACTTTGTGACCGATCGGCGCAGCAGAAGTTTATCGGCAGTGGACGGCGGTTCTTGCGACCGCCGGTGATCTGCCGGCCCATGCCAGCAAGTTTGGGGCGATGCGCAGGCTTTCAAGGCATCCGGGCGGCAAATTGCGGATGACCGGCCTTCGAATCTGCCGCGCACTGGCATACACTGCGCGGCCGTTTTTTTGACCGGAACCGAAAGACATGAAAGACGCCTCTCCAGCCCGTGCCTGCGGCATCGACTTCGGCACGTCCAACTCCACCGTCGGCTGGCTGCGCCCCGGCATGGAAACGATGATCGCGCTGGAAGACGACAAGATCACCCTGCCGTCGGTGGTCTTCTTCAATATCGAAGAACGCCGTCCGGTGTACGGGCGCCTGGCGCTGCACGAGTACCTGGAAGGCTACGAAGGTCGCCTGATGCGCTCGCTCAAGAGCCTGCTCGGTTCCAAGCTGATCAAGCACGACACCAGCGTGCTGGGCACGGCCATGCCGTTCAAGGACTTGCTCGGGCTGTTCATCGGCCAGCTCAAGGGCCGCGCCGAGGCCTCCGCCGGCCGCGAGTTCGAGCAGGTGGTGCTGGGCCGCCCGGTGTTTTTCGTCGACGACGATCCGCTGGCCGACCAGGAAGCCGAAGACACCCTGGCGGAGGTGGCGAAGAAGATCGGCTTCAAGGACGTGTCCTTCCAGTACGAGCCGATCGCGGCGGCGTTCGACTACGAGTCGACCCTGGAACGGGAAGAACTGGTGCTGATCGTCGACATCGGCGGCGGTACGTCGGACTTCTCCTTGGTGCGCCTGTCGCCCGAGCGCCGGGGTGTGGACAACCGTCACGACGACATCCTCGCCACCGGCGGCGTGCACATCGGCGGAACCGACTTCGACAAGCAGTTGAGCCTGCAGGGCCTGATGCCGCTGTTCGGCTACGGCAGCCGGATGAAGAGCGGCGCGTTCATGCCCACCAGCCACCACATGAACCTGGCGACCTGGCACACCATCAACTCGGTGTACTCGCAGAAATCGACCCTGGCCCTGGGCAGCATGCGCTACGACATCGAGGACACCGGCGGCATCGACCGCCTGTTCAAGCTGATCGAGCAGCGCGCCGGCCACTGGCTGGCGATGGAAGTGGAAGAGACCAAGATCCAGCTGACCCACAGCGACAGCCGCCAGGTGGCGCTGGACCGGATCGAGGCCGGGCTCAACGTGGAACTGACCCGGACGCTGTTCGAGTCGGCCATCGACCCCCAGCTTGAGCGCGTGCGTGCCAGCGTCACCCAACTGCTGGCCGACGCCGGCGTGGCGGTGGGCCAGGTCGACACGGTGTTCTTCACCGGCGGCTCCAGCGGCATCCCCGCGCTGCGCAACAGCGTCGCGGCGATGCTGCCCAACGCGCGGCATGTGGAAGGCAACATCTTCGGCAGCATCGGCAGCGGGCTGGCGATCGAGGCGATGAAGCGCTACGGCGCGATGAACTGACCCCACTGCCCTCGCCACAACTGACCGGGCAAGCCAGCCAGGCTCGCCCGGTCAGACCATCCCCGCGAGCTTCAGCTCGCTCTTCAGGTACGCATAGTAGATCGGCCCCGCCACCACCCCCGGCAAGCCGAACGCCGCCTCGAACACCAGCATCGCCAGCAGCAGTTCCCAGGACTTGGCGCTGATCTGCCCGCCGACGATGCGCGCGTTGAGGAAGTATTCCAGCTTGTGGATGAAGATCAGGTAGCCCAGCGCCGCGATCGCCACCCAGATCGACAGCGACAGGCCGACGATGGTGATCAGGGTGTTCGACATCAGGTTGCCGATCACCGGCAGCAGGCCGAGCAGGAAGGTCAGCACGATCAGGGTCTTGGTCAGCGGCAGCTTGATGCCGAACAGCGGCAGGATCACCGCCAGGAAGATCCCGGTGAAGAAGGTGTTGAGCAGGGAAATCTTGATCTGCGCGAAGACGATGTTGCGAAACGCCTGGACCAGCAGGTGCAGGCGGTCGAACAGCGCGGCCGCCAGCGGCTTGCGCTTGGTGACGTCCGGCACCCGCTGCAGGGCGATGATCGCGCCGAGCACCATGCCGATCAGCAAGGTCACGAACATGTGCGCCGCGTCCTTGCCCACCAGTTGCAGATCGGCCAGGTGCTTGCTCATCCACTCGCCGATGGCCACCCGGAACTCAGCGGCGCTGGCCGGCAGGTAGGCGTCGACGAAGGGCGGCAACTGGCCCCGCGCGCGGTCGACCACGCCCATGAACTTGTCGAGGGAAGCGCCGGGGTTCTCCGCCTCATGCAGCAGGAAACTGATGGCGCCGGCGAAGATCAGCGCCAGCACGCTCACCACCAGCGTGCCGAGCAGCGCCACCGCCAGCCAGCGGGCGCGCCGGCCTTCGATCAGCCGCTGCAGTTGCGGGGTGAGCATGTTGACCAGTTCGAACACCAGCAGCCCGGCCAGCAGGCTGGGCAGCAGACGCAACGGCAACACCAGCAGCAACCCGCCGAAAATGATGATCCAACTGGCCCACAACACGACATGACGCTCAGAAAACGTTGGCATACAGCCTCAAAACGAACGGCGTAAAAGGATTGGCAGTCTGCCAGCGATCCGGGGTGAGCACTAGGGATATGCACATCGCCAGCAGGCTGGTTCCCACAGGGGGAGGTTGGATGCCAGCCTCTGCGTTCTCCTTGCCACGGGCGGCGATCCGATTAAGTCCGCGCGCCCGCCGCAAGCCTCAGCCGATCATTTTTTCTTCAGGCAATCGCTCATGAAGGTCTTGCGCGCATCGCCGGTCAGGGCCTTGGTCGCCGCATCGGCGTTGCAGGTCTTCATCTTCTGCTGCTGCGGGGTCAGGGCCTTGGCGTCGTTGGCCGCCGGCGCCGCTTTCAGGCAGGTGCTCATGAAGGCCTTGCGCTCGTCGCCCTTGAGGCTCTTGGCCGTGGCGTCGGCGTTGCAGGTGGTCATCTTGTTCTGTTGCGCCGTGGCGGCGAACCCTTGGGAGCACAGCAGCAGGCCGATCATCAGCAAAGGGACACGCAACATCTTCATGGAGTTTTCTCCTGGTCGCCGCACCGACGGGTGCGGCCTCTCCGGCAGTGTAGTCAAAGCTTGTTACACCTTCCTGCCGTCCAGGTGGCTGCGCCGGTACTGCTCCGGCGTGCACCCGGCCTGGCGGGCGAACATGGCGATGAACGCCGAGCCGCTGCTGTAGCCGAGGTCGAAGGCGATTTCCTGCACGCTGCGCGGGCTCTCCAGCGCTTCGATGGCCGCCAGGTAACGCAGGCGCTGGCGCCATTCGCCGAAACTCATCCCCAATTCGCGCACGAACTGCCGCGCCAGGGTGCGCTCGCTCACATGCACCTGCTGCGCCCAGTGCGCCAGGGGCTGGTTGTTGCCGGGCTCGGCCTGCAGCGCGTCGAGGATCGCCAGCAAGCCCGGGCTGCTGGCGTAGGGCAGGTAGCACTCGTGCACCGGCGCCTGGCGCAACTGGTCCACCAGCACCTGGGCCAGGCGCCGGTCGGCGTCGAGGTCGGGGATCTTCACGTCGCGGGCGGCGAAGTCCTTGAGGATCGCCTTGAGGATGTCGCTGATCGCCAGGGTGCAGGCCCGCGCCGGCAGGTCGGCGCACACCGAAGGGGCCAGGCACACCGCCCGGTAGTTGACCGGCTGATGGCTGTAGAAACTGTGCTCGACCTGCGGCGGCACCCACACCGCGTACTGCGGCGGAGACATGAAGCGGCTGCCGTCGACGTCCATGTGCAGCACGCCATGGGCCGCGTACTCCAGCGTGCCCCAAGGGTGGCGGTGCGGCGCGGCGTATTCGTGGGCGTTGAAGTCGGCGTAACGGAAGTACACCGCCGACGGCAGTTCACTGAAATCCAGCAGGTCGATGTGTTTGCTGCTCATGCTGTCCGTCATCAGGGGCAGGTTGTCCGGTTCGCAGTATAGGGCTGGATCCGGACAGAGGATAATTGGCCATCCTTCAACGTTTCGGTTTTTCCCCATGCAATACGCGTTTCCCCTGCTGGCGATCTTCATCTGGGCCGGCAACACCGTGGTCAACAAGCTCGCGGTCGGTGCGATCTTCCCCGCCGAGATCGGCTTCTACCGCTGGCTGCTGGCCGGGCTGTTCTTCACGCCTTTCATGCTCAAGGGCGTGATCGCCCACTGGCCGCAGATCCGCCCGAACCTGGGCAAGATCTTCGTGCTCGGCGTGCTGGGCATGGCGGTCTACCAGAGCCTGGCCTACTTCGCCGCGACGATGACCAGCGCCACCAACATGGGCATCATCCTGTCGCTGATGCCGCTGATGTCGCTGGCCATGGCCATCGCCAGCCTCGGCCAGCGCCTGACCGCCGGGGCGCTGGTGGGTGCGGTGCTGTCGTTCGCCGGCGTGCTGGTGGTGGTGTCGTCGGGCAGCCTCGGCGCCCTGCTGCAGCACGGCGTGAACCTGGGCGACGCGATGATGCTGGTCGCCACCCTCGCCTACGCGGTCTACAGCACCTTGCTGAAGAAGTGGCAGCTGCGCCTGCCGCCGCTGGTGCTGCTGTACCTGCAAGTGCTGGTGGCGGTGGTGGTGCTGTTTCCGCTGTACGCCGCCTCGCCGAAGACCGGCCTGACCCTGCACAACCTGCCGCTGGTGCTGTACGCGTGCCTGCTGGCCTCGATGCTCGCGCCGCTTGCTTGGATGCAGGCCGTGCAGCGCCTGGGCCCGAGCCGCACGACCCTGTTCTTCAACCTGCTGCCGCTGATCACGGCGCTGATCGCCGCGGCGGTGCTCAAGGAGCAACTGGCGATGTACCACCTGGTGGGCGGGCTGCTGACGCTGGGCGGGGTGATTCTCTCCGAGCGCTGGACCACCGTGATCGGCAGCAGGGCGAGCCTGGCCTGATCCCTCACCACACATCAGAGCCCGGCGGCCTTCAGGCGCGCCGCATGCTCGACGAACAGCCGCACCGGATCCGCGCCCTTGCCCACCAGCCCCAGCGACTGGTTGACGATGTCGAAGTGATCCATCGGGTAGTCGTCGCCGATCACCGTGCCCAGGTGCGAGCTGCAACGCCCGACCATGCCGTCGCACTGCCCGGCCTCGCGCACGAAGGTTTTGGCGAACAGCCGGCAGCTGCGGTGGGTGCCGTCGAACAGGTTGCCGCCCCGGTCGGTCTTGCCCGGCTGCAAGGTGCCGGACCAGGAATAGTAGCGCACGCCGTCGACGACCTCCGGCCCCTGCCCGCCCCAGGTTTCGGGCAGCCCCTGTGGATAACTCCGGTTGAACAGCGCCACGCCCTCGGTCGTGAGCGACTGGTGCGACGCGTGGATGTCCACCGGCAGCTTCGGCCCGCGGTAGCCGGTCTCCAGCACACCCATCAACCAGCCGACGAACCGCAGCAGCACCTCCAGCAGTCGGCCCCGGGCGCTGTCCGCCGGGTAGTGGCGTTCGAGGTAGTCCGCCAGCTCCGAACCATGGTTGGGCCCGGCCACGGACGTCACCGACGCCACCCGGTCCGGCCGTTTGGCCGCCGCGTAGCGGGCGGTCAGCGAACCCTGGCTGTGGCCGATCAGATTGACCTTCTCGGCGCCGGTGTCGCGCAGGATCTCGTCGATCCGCGCCAGCAACTGCTCGCCGCGCACTTCGGTGGAGCTGAGCGGCGACACCTGCACGGCGATCACCGTGGCGCCGCCCCGGCGCAGCGCAGACACGATCCCGTACCAGTACGGGTACAGCACCAGGCGAATGAACCCGAGCATGCCCGGCACCAGCACCAGGGGATATCGGGTGGCCGAGGCTTGCGACATGGGCGGACTTCCTTGTGAAGGTTGAGGGGATGCGGGGCCAGCAAAACGCCCGCCCAGCATCCGCGCCGAAGATGACAACTCAACCGGCAGCCTACTTCAGCCCCGCCACCCCCGCCACAATCAGCCCCACCGACAGCAGCTTGACCAGGGTCAGGCTCTCGCCCAGCAGCACGACCCCGAGCAGCACCGTGCCCAGCGACCCGATGGCCGTCCAGACCGGGTAGGCGACGCTCACCGGCAGCTCGCGCATCGCCAGCGTCAGGAAATACACCCCGCCCACCGCCGCAGCCACCGTGATCAGCGACGGCCACAAACGGGTGAAGCCGTCGGCGTACTTCATGCCCATGGCGAACGTGACCTCGAACGCCGCCGCGACCGACAACAATAGCCAGGCCACCTAGAACGCCCGGGCCAGGCCGAGCAGGCGCTGCTCGGCCTCGGCCACCGACACCGCGAAGGTGCGTTCGGCGGATTCCTCGCCCTCGGCCGCCACCACCGTGACGTCGTTGATGCCGATGAAGCCCAGCGCTGTGCGCAGCCACGGATCGGCGTGGTTCAGGGCCTCCAGCTCGCCGCCCGGGCCGAAGCCGAAGCCGCCGCGGGTGGTGACGATCAGCGCTTTCTTGCCTTGCAGCAGCGGCGTGTACTGGGCGATGCCGTTGTCCAGCGTGTGGTCGAAGGTCAGGCCCAGCCGCACGATCTGGTCGACCCAGGCCTTGAGGCCGCTGGGCACGTTGAAGTTGTACATGGGCGTGGAGATCAGCAGCAGGTCATGGTCGAACAGCTCGCCGACCAGTTGGTCGCTGAGCGCAAGGTCCGCCTGCATCGTCAACGGCCGCGCCTCGGGCTCCGGATAGAACGCCGCCGCGACGAACGCCTCGTTGACCGCCGGGATCAGCGCCCGGCCGACTTCGCGGCGGGTCACCTGGGCCTGCGGGTGGCGCGCCTGCCAGGCACTGAGAAACCCCTCTGCCAAGCGCCGCGAATGGGAACGCTCGCCCCGTGGGCTGGCATGGATCGCAAGAATTTTGCTCATCTGTATATCCTCCGGACTAGAATCGAACTGCTTGTGGTTTGCAGCTTGAGGTTCGCAGCCGCCTCTCTTCAAATGAGCAAAAATCAGTCTGGATGAATCCATTTCATCCATGGAGTGTTCCCATGTTCGCCTCGTTGCCGTTGACCGCCCTGCGCGCGTTCGAATCCGCCTCGCGCCTGCTGAGCTTCAAGGCCGCCGCCGAAGAGCTGGCGGTGACGCCCACGGCGATCTCGCACCAGATCCGTTCCCTGGAGGACTGGCTGGGCGTCGCCCTGTTCGAGCGCCTGCCGCGCCAGGTGCGCCTGACCGAAGGCGGCGAGCGACTGTTCCGCAGCCTCCACGGCGCCCTGCTGGAGGTGGCGCAGAGCGTCGACACCCTGCGCCCGCAGCGCAGCGGCAGCAGCCTGACGCTGTCCACCACCGCCGCGTTCGCCGCGCTGTGGCTGGTGCCGCGCCTGGGCCGCTTCTATGCCCGCCACCCGAACATCAACGTGCGCCTGGACACTCACTGCGAAGTGATCGACCTGCACCAGGACGCCAGCGTCGACCTGGTGCTGCGCTACAGCCTGGACGACTACCCGAACCTGTACGGCCTGTGCCTGTTCGACGAGTCGTTCGGGGTGTACGGTTCGCCCGAGCAGGTGGCGCTGGCCGCCCGGCGCACCCCCGCGCTGATCAGCGTGCGCTGGCACAACTCGAAGCTGTACGCCCATGGCTGGGAGGCCTGGTGCGCGATGTCCGGCGAAAACTGGCTGAAGCAGCAGCCGGCGATCCGCGAATACGACGAAGAGCATTACGCCCTGCAAGCCGCCATCGCCGGGCAGGGGCTGGTGCTGGCGAGCAACATCCTGGTGTCGGAGAGCGTCGCCGGCGGCCTGCTGGTGCCGTACAAGGGCACCGTGCAGGTCGACGGCGCCGGCTACAGCGCCCTGTGCGTGCCGGGGCGCGAGCGGCATCCGCCGGTGAAGGCATTCTTCGCCTGGCTGCAGGAGGAGGCCCGATTGTCGGGACACCTGCCGCGCTGAAATCCGATAAAACTTTTTGCCTCGCCCGACACTCACAACCTGGGAAGCGACCGCGTCGGCAGAACGCGGCGCACAAACGGATTAGCCTCCAGGAGACCGACATGAGCGACCTGCATTTATCGGATGTGCAAACCCTGCGCGAACGCGCACGGCAACATGTGGAAAACGGCGCCGTCACCGAAACCTACAGCGCCGACCGCCAGGAAGTGCTGCGCCTGCTCAACGAATCGCTGGCCACCGAACTGGTCTGCGTGTTGCGCTACAAGCGCCATTACTTCATGGCCAACGGCCTGAAGGCCAATGTGGCCGCCGACGAATTCCTCGAACACGCCACCCAGGAAGCCGCCCACGCCGACCGCCTGGCCGAACGCATCGTGCAGTTGGGCGGCGAGCCGGAATTCAACCCCGACCTGCTGTCGAAGCTGTCCCACGCCCAGTACGTGGCCGGCAAGACCCTCAAGGAAATGGTCTACGAGGATCTGGTGGCCGAGCGGATCGCCATCGACAGCTACCGCGAAATCATCCAGTACCTGGGCGAGAAAGACCCCACCACCCGGCGCCTCTTCGAAGACATCCTGGCCCAGGAAGAAGAACATGCCGATGACATGGCCGACATCCTGAAAGACCTGTAGCGCCAGCGCCGCACCCGAAGACCTGTAGGAGCCAGCCTGCTGGCGACGGCGTCACTCGCAGCACCGCAAGCCACTGTTTTGCCTGGCTATGCGCCGCGCTTGCTGACGTCATCGCCAGCAGGCTGGCTCCTACAGTTTTGAGCTGCAGGCCCTACGGCTTGGTGGGCTTGACGGTGACAGGCGCCTTGCCCGCCTTCATCTGCTCCAGCAACGGCGCGCACTGGTTCGGCTCCCCGCCGCTGGGCGCCACCAGCGCCAGCAGGCCCGCCGCCGGCGCCGCGATCACGCCCAGCGCCACCATCCCCGCCCCGCGCAGCATCAACGGCACGGCCTTGACCCCGGCGTCCGGCTTGATGAACTTGCCTCGCACGTACAGCGGCGAACGCAGCGAGATCAAGCGCCAACCCTTCGACTCCGGCGTGACGGTCAGGTCCAATTGCTCGGTGGCCATGTTCGCCGTGCCGTCGATGTAGACGATGGCGTTCTCGGTGTCGAACACAAACAGCCGCGTGGTGGCCAGGCCGGTCTTGATGTCGAAGTCCGCCGCCGCGCAGTTGATCTTCACTTCCTTGTCGCCGAACACCTTGCCGACCACATAGTTGCCGACGTTGAGTCCCGCCAGCTCCATCAGTTCGCGGCTGATGGCGCCGTCGTTGATCAGCATCTTCAGGTTGCCGTTGGCGCCGCCCAAGAGCTTGGCCACCGAGTTGCCGCGACCGCTGAGGTCAGCGTCGCCGTTGAGTTCGCCGAAGCTGGTCTTCATCGGCTCGAAGGTCGGGAACAGCTGCTTGAGCTTGAACTTGCGCGCCGTCAGCTTGGCCCGGCCCTCCAGCGGCTCGCTGCGCCCGTTGAGACGGATCTGCGCGTCCAGGTTGCCGCCGGCCACGCCGAAGCGCAGCGGTTCCAGGCTCAGTTCGCCGTCGTTGAGCTTGAGGTGGGTGTAGAGGTCGCTGAACGGCAGTTTCTCGCTGTGGACGATGCGCTTGCCGGTGAATTCGACGTCCGCGTCCATGTCGCGCCAGCGTTCGGTCTTGAACTCCTCGACCGGCAGCACCTTGTCCGCCGGCTGCTTGCTCTCGCCGCCCCGGGCCTTTTGCTTGGCGTTGGAGTCGGCGCCGATCAGCGGCGCCAGGTCGCTGAACAGCAGTTGATTGGACAGCAGCGCGCCGCTGAGCTTGGGACGCGGCTGGCTGGCGACGTAGGCCAGGTCGCCGTGGATGTCGCTGCTGCCGATCTTGCCGTTGAACTGCTCATAGCGGAACTGCGCGCCGCCGGGCTCGTGCAGCTTGGCGATGAGGTGGCCGTCGGTGGCATAGGGCGGGGTGTCCGGCAGGGTCACGCCGGTCAGCGGGTAAAGGTTGCCGAGGCTGGTGCCGGCCAGTTTCAGGCGCAGATCCAGGGCGCCGAGGTTGAGCGGGTCGGTGAGGGTGCCCGCCAGCTCGACGCTGGTTTCGCCGATCTTCGCCTGGGCCTGCAGCGGGAACGGCTTGGCGGCGTCCTGCAGGGCCAGCAGTCCGCCGATCTTGCCTTGCCCGGCGAGCGCCTGGCCGTGGTACTGGCCGGTGACTTTCAGGCCGAACGCGTAGTCCTGCGGCGCGGCGCCCTTGTCCTGGGCGGTCTTCGCCGCTTTTTCGCCGACGATGTCGCTGAACGGGATCGGCTTGCCCAGCGGATCGATCAGCACATCCAGCCGGGTCTTCAAGTGTTGGTCGTCGAGGGTGACGTGGCCCTTGTCGAAACCGATGGCGCCGATGTCCACCACCCAGTTCGACGGTTCGGCGTCCGGATCCTTCGGATCGAACGTGAATGTCCAGTTGGCGCGGCCGTCGGCCAGCCGCTGCAATTGGGCTTCGGGCCCGGTCAGGTCGATGCGCGGGATCACCACCCGCTGCGCCAGCAACGCCAACGGCGATAGGCGCAGCTCGACGCGCTTGAGGGTGACCATCTGCGGCTGCTTCGACCAGTCCGGGTTGCCCAGGCTCAGATCCTCGGCCACCACGTGCGGCCACGGCACCCAGGCGCGCCAGCCGCCCTCGTCCGGCTCGCGCCGCCAGACCACCGACAGATCGCCGTTGATGGCGAACGTACGGTGCAGTTCCTCCGAGACCTTGGCGTTGAGCGGCGGCTTGATCCGGTTCCAGTCGAAAAACACGATGATCAGAACCAACACCGCCAGCAGCAAGGCAAGGGTGGCGAAGGTCCAAGTAACGATCTTTTGGGTGCGCGTCATTGCACAAAGCTCCTGAAGACGGCGGCGGGCCACAAGAGGCCCTACATGGAATCTACGACTGGCAAACCGGACGCAGGTTTAATCGAAAGGCTGTCGGCGGCGGAAAAAACGCGCCGATCCTGACCGATCGGTCGAGGAAGCGTTACCGCCCCCGCACTTTTGCGAGGCAAGAGTGGGTGGAAAATACCCACCGCGGTGCAAAACCGATCGGCTGAAAGGCCCGGGCTAGAGCCTCCCGTCCGAACAATCAATTCTGTTGATTATTACCATTGTGTTTATGAACTTTTATATCGACTTATCGAGAGTAGCATTGCCCTCGTACCCACTTTATCGCCCTCCCAAGGAGCAACCCATCATGAAACGCCAATTACTCTTCAGCCTTACCCTGTCCATGCTGGCCAGCACCGCTTTCGCCCTGCCGGCCGCCGACCAAGCCACTCCGCAAGCCAAGGCCAGCCATTCGGTGTTCAGCCAGACCGTGGCCGCCGACGGCTCCGACCGCACCCCGCAAGGCCAGACCCTGGCAGAAAACGGCCGTAACCGCCTGGAAGAGAAAGGCCTGGTGCAAGACGGCTACGACAAGACCCCTCAAGGCCAGTTCGTCGCAGAAGGCGGCCGCGACCGTCTGGAAGAGAAAGGCCTGGTTCAGGACGGCTCCGACCGTACCCCACAAGGTCAAACCCTGGCAGCCGACGGTTCCGACCGCACTCCACAAGGCCAGACCCTGGCAGCTGACGGTTCCGACCGCACCCCACAAGGCCAGACCCTCGCAGCTGACGGCTCCGACCGCACTCCACAAGGCCAGACCCTGGCGGCTGACGGTTCCGACCGCACCCCACAAGGCCAGACCCTCGCCGAAGGCGGTGGTGACCGTGTGATCGAACGCAACGCCGCGCTGAGCTGAGCCCATGACGGCCCGGAAAAAAAGCCCGATCAACCGATCGGGCTTTTGACTTTTCGGCCCCAGGCACCCAAGTCCCTGCCCCTTCCTGCGCAACATCCCCGCCATCGTTCGACGCCGGCAAAGCCGATTTGCTAGAGTGCGGCGCTTGTCCTGCCCAGAACCCACCTTTGATGCTGCCCCGCGCCGAACAGAAACAACAGACCCGCAACGCCCTGATGGACGCTGCCCGCCACCTGATGGAAAGCGGCCGAGGATTCGGCAGCCTGAGCCTGCGCGAAGTCACGAAAACCGCCGGGATCGTGCCCACCGGTTTCTACCGGCATTTCGCCGACATGGACGAACTGGGCCTGGAACTGGTGCGAGAAGTCGGCCAGACCTTCCGTGAGACCATCCGCCTGGTGCGCCACAACGAATTCGTCATGGGCGGCATCATCGATGCGTCGGTGCGCATCTTCCTCGACGTGGTCAGCGCCAACCGTTCGCAGTTCCTGTTCCTGGCCCGCGAGCAGTATGGCGGATCGCTGCCGGTGCGTCAGGCCATCGGCCGCCTGCGCGAAGGCATCAGCTCGGACCTGGCGGCGGACCTTTCGCTGATGCCCAAGCTCCAGCACCTCAACGCCGCGGCGCTGAGCGTGATGGCCGACCTGATCGTCAAATCGGTGTTCGCCACCCTCCCGGACATCATCGACCCGCCGGCCGACGCCTTGCCGGAACACCTGACGCCGCAGGCGAAGATCACCCAGCAGCTGCGCTTCATCTTCATCGGCCTCAAGCACTGGCAAGGCCTGGGCAGCACCGAATAATCCCCGCCGCTCCGCCCTTCTGCTCTGGGAGCCAACCTGCTGGCAATGGCGCCCGCCATGACGCCGTAGCCCGGATCAATACAGTTGCCTCCAAAAACGCGGCATCACGGCCTTCATTTGGTGCATGTAAAAAACTTCACGCACCAAAACGCCTCACATTTCTGCAACATCTTGAAACATCCACTACGCTCCGACAGGGTTTTCCTACGCCTCGGCCGATTGGCAAGCCCCTTGCTCTAGCCTGAGCATTGTCCACTGCCGGAAGCGCTCCAATGCTGGTGATCCATCGCCGAATCGCCCCTCAGCCCGCCTGGGCCGCCGAGCTGCACCTGACCTTCGAGGCCCGCAGCAAGAGCCGCCTGCGCTGTTTCAGTGCCGACGGCGAGGACGTCGGGCTGTTCCTGGAGCGCGGCCAGCCGCCGCTGCACGACGGCGAATGCCTGGAGGCCCAGGACGGCAGGATCGTGCGGGTCTGCGCCCGCCCCGAACAACTGCTGCACGTCACCTGCGCCAGCGCCTTCGAACTGACCCGCGCGGCCTATCACCTGGGCAACCGTCATGTCGCCCTGCAAGTAGGCGACGGCTGGCTGCGCCTGCTCGACGACTACGTGCTCAAGGCCATGCTCGAACAGCTCGGCGCACAGGTCCAGGCCATCGAAGCGC
The DNA here is from genome assembly GCF_002113645.1 of Pseudomonas sp. B35(2017). Lineage (NCBI taxonomy): Bacteria > Pseudomonadati > Pseudomonadota > Gammaproteobacteria > Pseudomonadales > Pseudomonadaceae > Pseudomonas > Pseudomonas sp. B35(2017). The sequence goes on from NZ_NEIZ01000016.1 coordinate 134,069, forward strand.
CATTCCAGCCGGAGCACGGCGCCTACGGCGGCGGCCATCACCATTCGCACCACGGTGACGCGGACTTCAACTACGCGCCGAAACTCCACCAGTTCGGCGTGCGCCTGTGAACCCGGCCTGGGCGCTGCTGCGCCTGGCCAGCCCGCAGTTGCCGATCGGCGGCTACAGCTATTCCCAAGGGCTGGAAATGGCGGTGGACAACGGCCGTGTCGACAGCCCCGACAGCGCCCGGCGCTGGATCGGCGACCAACTGCTGCTGAACCTCGCCCGGTTCGAGGCGCCGCTGCTGCTCGCCCACTGCCAGGCCGCCGCCGACGAACGCTGGGACGACCTGCTGCACCTTGGCGACGCCCACCGCGCCAGCCGCGAGACTCGCGAGCTGCACCTGGAGAGCCGGCAGATGGGCTATTCGCTGCAGCAATTGCTCAGCGGCCTGCCGGAGCTGGATGCCCCGGCCCGGATCGTGCTCGAGCGCTGCGCCGAACCGCACCTGGCCCTGGGCTGGGCCTTGGCCGCCCGCGCCTGGCGGATCAGCCCCCAGGACGCACTCGCCGCGTGGCTGTGGGCCTGGCTGGAAAACCAGCTGGCGGTATTGATGAAAACCCTGCCGCTGGGCCAGCAAGCCGCCCAGCGCCTGACCAGCGAACTGCTGCCGCTGCTGCAACAGGCCCAGCAGGACGCCACCCGCATCGACCCCGAACGCCTCGGCAGCGCCGCGTTCGGCCTGTCCCTGGCGTGCATGGCCCATGAGCGCCAGTACAGCCGTCTGTTCCGTTCCTAGGGCCTTTCAATTTGGAGAACCGCATGAACACACAACCTTTGCGCGTCGGCATCGGCGGCCCGGTGGGCTCCGGCAAGACCGCCCTGACCCTGGCCCTGTGCCTGGCCCTGCGCGAGCGCTACAACCTGGCCGTGGTCACCAACGACATCTATACCCGCGAAGACGCCGATTTCCTGGTGCGCAACCAGGCGCTGGCACCGGAACGCATCATCGGCGTGGAGACCGGCGGCTGCCCGCACACGGCGATCCGCGAGGACGCCTCGATCAACCTCGAAGCGGTGGATCAGCTGAACCGGCGCTTTCCGGGGCTGGACCTGATCCTGGTGGAATCCGGCGGCGACAACCTGTCCGCCACGTTCAGCCCGGAGCTGTCGGACCTGACTATTTACGTGATCGACGTCTCGGCCGGCGACAAGCTGCCGCGCAAGGGCGGCCCCGGGATCTGCAAGTCCGACCTGCTGGTGATCAACAAGATCGACCTGGCGCCGCTGGTCGGCGCTTCGCTGGAGATGATGAACAGCGACACCCAGCGGATGCGCAACGGCAAGCCGTTCGTGTTCAGCAACCAGAAGACCGGCCAGGGCCTTGAGGAGATCATCGCCTTCATCGAACGCCAAGGGCTGCTGACGGCGGCCTGACTCATTCAACGACAAGGAAGCTTATCCATGACGCTCAAACGCATTTTCGCTGCCGCAGCCCTGCTGCTCGCCCCGGCCCTGGCCTTCGCCCATCCGGGCCACGGCGACAGCGGCCTGGTGGCCGGCATCAGTCACCCCATCGGGGGCCTCGACCATTTGCTCGCGATGCTGGCCGTCGGCCTGTGGGCCGCCCAGCAACGGGGCGCGGCCCGCTGGGCACTGCCGTGCACCTTCGTCGGCACCATGCTGATCGGCGGCCTGCTCGGCTTCGAAGGCCTGAAACTGCCGGCGCTGGAAAGCGGCATCGCCGCCTCGGTGCTGGCGCTCGGCCTGGCCGTGGCGCTGGCGGTGCGTCCGCCGCTGGTGATGGCGGTGGCAGCGACGGCGCTGTTCGCCCTGTTCCATGGCGTGGCCCATGGGCTGGAACTGCCGGACATGTCGAGCCCATGGGCGTATGCCACCGGCTTCGTCGTGGCGACGGCGGCGCTGCATGCGGCGGGCTATGGCGTGGTGCGCGCGCTGCCTCAGGCCGCGGCGCCGCTGGTGCGGCTGGCGGGTGCGGCGTCGGCGGCGACCGGAGCGTGGCTGTTGGCGGGTTGATCCTAGCGGCCGGATTGGGCCTCATCGCCAGCAGGGCTGGCTCCCACAGGTTTCGGGCTTGCGCTGAACCCATGCGGGAGCCAGCCCTGCTGGCGAAGGCGGCCTGACAGACACCGCGCAACTCAGGCCGAGCTCTCTGCTACCATGTCGCGCAATCGCCCCAGCCGTGACGACGTCCGCCCATGCCGCAAGCTTCCCGTTCCGCCTCCCTGCCTGAATTGACCGCCCTGTTCGGTCAGGTACAACAGCACTTTCTCGACGTGATCGTGCCGCTCTGGCAAGGCCCTGGCTGGAACGCCGACCTGGCGCTGCCCTTCGAGGCGCTGGACGCCGCGCACAACCCAATGCCGCCGCAGCGCTACCGGGCGATGGCCTGCGCACGGCAGCTGTACCTGTTCGCCGGCCTGATCGGCCAGGTCGAGGGCGCCGAAGCCCGTGCAGCGGCGCTGTTCCGCTCGCTGCAGCGGCACTTCCACGACGCCGAGCACGGCGGCTGGTTCTACAGCATCGACCCGCAGGGCAAACCGCTGGATCGGCGCAAGGACCTCTACACCCACGCGTTCATCCTGTTCGCCTGCGCCCATTACTGGGACAAGGTGCGCGAACCGCTGGTGGAATCGACCCTCGACGCCGCCCTGGAAATCATCGCCCGGCGCTTCGCCACCGGTGACGGCCTCTACGAAGCCTGCCTCGAACCGGACTGGATCACCCTGGAGACCGGCCCGCTGCAGAACCCGCTGATGCACCTGGCCGAAGCGTTCCTCGCCACCTTGGCCGTGCGTGAAGACGCCGCCGTGCGGCAGGCGCTGACCGAGTTGTGCACAGCCATGCACGCGCGCTTCATCGACCCGCAGCAGAGTGTGCTGCTGGAGAAGCCGCTGGGCGCTGTGGATAACTGGTATGAGCCGGGGCATCAGTTCGAGTGGTATTTCCTGCTCGCCTCTTCGCCGCTGCTGCGTGGCTCGAAGCTGCATGGCGCGCTGGAACAGTCGTTCGCGTTCACCGAACGGCACGGCGTGGAACCCGCCACCGGCGCTGTGCTGGCGATGCTGGATCCGCTGCCGGAACGTCCCGCGAAGGACTCGACCCAGCGCATCTGGGCCCAGGCCGAATACCTGCGGGCGCTGACCTTGCGGGCGGACGGCGAAGCGGCGGTGCTGCGCCAGTTGCAGGCATTGCAGCAACGCTTCCTGCATGAGGGCGGCTGGCACGAGTGCCGCGACGCCGACGGCGACGTCAGCCGCAAGGACATGCCGTCCACCACGCCGTATCACCTGGCGACCTGCTACCGCGGGCTGGCCGACTATCTGCGCTGACGTTCAGTCCTCTATCGCAAGCAGGCTCGCTCCCACACCGGATCTTCGACACCGAAGACCTCATGTGGGAGCGAGCCTGCTCGCGAATAGAACGATGACGCGGTCTTAAGCCTTGTTGCGCTCGATGGCGAACCCGGCCCAGCTCTGGCTCACCGGCATCAGCTCCAGACGGTTGATGTTGATGTGCGCCGGCGCGTTGAGCACCCAGAAGATGGTCTCGGCGATGTCCTGCGGCTGGATCGGCTCGGCGCCGGCGTAGGTGGCGTCGTAGCGCGCCTGGTCACCGGCGAAGCGCACCAGCGAGAACTCGCTTTCGCACAGGCCCGGCTCGATGTTGCTCACGCGCACGCCGGTGCCTTGCAGGTCGCAGCGCAGGTTCAGGGAAAACTGCTTCACGAACGCCTTGGTCGCGCCGTACACATGGCTGCCCGGGTACGGGTAGTTGCCGGCGATGGAGCCGAGGTTGACGATGCCCGCGCCGCGGCCGTGGGCGATCAGGCGCGGCAGCAGCAGCCGGGTGCTGTACATCAGGCCTTTGACGTTGGTGTCGACCATGGTGTCCCAGTCGTCGAGGTCGCACTTGGGTGCCGGATCCACGCCCAGCGCCAGCCCGGCGTTGTTGATCAGGCCGCGCAGAGTGGCGAAGGACGGCGGCAGGTTGGCGATCGCCTCTTCCATGGCCTTGCGGTCGCGCACGTCCAGCACCAGGCCGTGCACTTCGGTCTGTTTCGACAACTCTGCGCACAGGGCCTTGAGGCGTTCTTCACGACGGCCGGTCAGCACCAGTTTCCAGCCGGCCTCGGCAAAACGTCGGGCGCAGGCTTCGCCGAAACCGGAGGTCGCGCCGGTGATAAACAGGGTGTTGGACATCGTGTTCTCCTTGCTTCGGCCGCCGTGGGCGGCCCTTGGAATGGACAATCAGCGGGCAGCATGCCCGGCCTTTACCCTGTGGGCAACCTCCACTCCCTGTACAAAAAACGCTCAATCGCCTGAACACCCCAGCCGTCGTGGCCTGTAGCCGGATGCCCGCACGTTATCCACAATCCCTTCCACAGTTTCCGGGGGCAACTGATCCGGCGCAAAGCCACGCCGCACAAGGCTTTGCGGGCCAAATGCAAAGTTTTTCCCTTGACCCTGGACAAGCACTTGTGCCGCATCGGGCATCCTGCACGACCGCCCGGTCACTACCATGATTGCGCGAGGCCAGTAACCACGGCCCTCTGCGGCGTCTTTCCAGAGATTGCCCACAAAGTTATCCACAGGCTTGCGCACACCCCGACGGGCCCTTTGCCGGGCTGACAAAAAGGTTGACAAACGGGTCATCGCCCCAGCAAAAAATCGCTGATCAAAAAACACCCATCGAGCTGCAAGCCACGGTTTAAAAGGCTTTCAGCCAGCTACTCCCACGTTATGCACAGCCGGTTCCACAGCCGGTGGGGACAAGTCAAAACTGTGCAAAAACAGCCGTTTGCAGCGTCTTTATGTCGCGCTTCGGGAGGTTGGGATTTTGGTTTTCCACAATTGAGGCGTCATCGAAAGTCAACTGCGGGAGCGAACCTGCTCGCGTCAGCGACCTGCGAGGTCGAATGTGCCGCCGCCATCGCGAGCAGGCTCGCTCCCACAGGGTTCAAGGCACCGTCCGGGCATGAAAAAGCCCCGGGGCTTGCGACCCGGGGCTCTGTCTTGCTGTGGAAAACTCAGTGCCCGCCCAGGTAGGCGTTGCGCACCTCCTCGTTCACCAGCAGTTCCTGGCCGGTGCCGCTGAGGCGGATCTCGCCGTTGACCATCACGTACGCCCGGTCGGACAGCTTCAACGCGTGGTTGGCGTTCTGCTCGACCAGGAAGATGGTCATGCCGGTCTTCGCCAGTTCGCGCAGGGTGGCGAAGATCTGCTTCACCACGATCGGCGCCAGGCCCAGGCTCGGCTCGTCGAGCAGCAACAGCTTGGGCCGGCTCATCAGCGCGCGGGCGATGGCGAGCATCTGCTGCTCGCCGCCGGACATGGTCATGGCCCGCTGGCTGCGCCGCTCCTCGAGCCGCGGGAACAGCTCGAACATGCGCTGCATGTCTTCCTTGGCATGCTTGTCGCCGATCGGGATGGTGCCCATCAGCAGGTTTTCCTCGACGGTCATGTCGGGGAACACCCGCCGCCCTTCCGGCGACTGCGCGATGCCGTTGGAGGCGATGTAGTGGGACGACTTGTGGGTGATGTCCACGCCCTGGTAGAGGATCTGCCCGGACTCCGCCCGGGGCTGGCCGAAGATCGACATCAGCAGGGTGGACTTGCCGGCGCCGTTGGAGCCGATCAGGCTGACCGTCTCCCCTTCGTTGATGTGCAGCGAAACGCCCTTGAGGGCCTGGATCGGCCCGTAGTACACGTTCAGGTCCTTGAGTTCGAGGATCGGTCGGCTCATACCACTTCCTCTTCGTCGGCGCCCAGGTAGGCGGCAATCACTTTCGGATCGTGACGGATGTCTTCAGGGCCGCCCTCGGCGATCACCACGCCGTGGTCCAGCACCACAATGTGGTCGGAAATGCTCATCACCATGCCCATGTCGTGTTCGATCAGCACCACGGTCAGATCGTGCTCGTCGCGCAGCAGCCGGATCATCGCGCTCAGCGCTTCGGTTTCCTGAGGGTTGAGGCCGGCGGCCGGTTCGTCGAGGCAGATGATCTGCGGCCGCGTGCACATGGCCCGGGCGATCTCCAGGCGGCGCTGCTGGCCGTAGGACAGCTCGCCGGCCAGACGGTTGGCGCAGTCCACCAGATCCACCACTTCGAGCCAGTAGAACGCGCAGTCCAGCGCGTCGCTCTCGGCCTTGCGGTAGCCCTTGGTGTTGAGGATGCCGGACAGCATGTTGCGGTTGACCCACATGTGCTGGGCCACCAGCAGGTTCTCCAGCACCGACATCTCCTTGAACAGGCGGATGTTCTGGAAGGTGCGGGCCAGGCCTGCGCGGTTCACCAGGTGGGTGCCGCCGAACATCTTGTAGTACAGGCGGCTGGCGAAGGTCTTCGGCGAGACGAAGTCGGTCGGCTTGAACGACTCGCCCAGCAATTGGATGACGTTGGTCTGCCGCCCGCGCACGTTGAGTTCGATCTTGCCGCCGGAGGCCTTGTAGAACCCGGTCAGGCAGTTGAACACGGTGGTCTTGCCGGCGCCGTTGGGGCCGATCAGGGCGAAGATCGAATTGCGCTTGACCTTCAGGCTGACGTCGTTCAGCGCCTTGATGCCGCCGAAATGCATCATCAGTTTCTCGACAGAGAGCACGACTTCACTCATGGCGCAGCCCTCTCATAGTGAATGGCACCTTTGCGTGGGGTGACGCCGGTGCGGCTGATGCGGATCAGCCCCCGAGGTCGCCAGATCATCATCAACACCATCAGGATGCCGAACAGCAGCACGCGGTATTCGGCGAAGCTGCGCAGCAGTTCCGGGGCGACGGTGAGCACGAACGCGGCGATCACCACGCCGATGGTCGAACCCATGCCGCCCAGCACCACGATGGCGAGGATCAGCGCCGACTCGAAGAAGGTGAACGAGGTCGGGTTGACGAAGCCCTGGTAGGTGGCGAAGAACACCCCGGCCAGGCCGGCGGTGGAGGCGCCGATGGTGAACGCCGAGAGCTTGACCAGCACGTGGTTCAGGCCCATCGAGCGGCAGGCGATCTCGTCCTCGCGCAGAGCTTCCCAGGCGCGGCCCACCGGCATCTTGACCAGCCGGTGCTTGATGTACAGCACGGCCAGCACCACCAGGAACAGCACGGCGTAGATGAAGTAGTACTTGATGTCCGGGTTGTAGGCGATGCCGAAGAACTCGTGGAACGGCACTCCGCCGTCCTTCGCCCGCTTGCCGAACTCCAGGCCGAAGAAGGTCGGCAGCGGCGCCGGCATGCCGTTCGGGCCGCCGGTCAGGGACAGCCAGTTGTTGAGGATCAGGCGGATGATCTCACCGAAGCCCAGGGTCACGATCGCCAGGTAGTCGCCGTGCAGGCGCAGCACCGGGAAACCGAGGATGCACCCGGCGAGGCCGGCGGTGATCGCCGCCAGCGGCAGCACGGTCCAGAAGCCCAGCCCCAGGTACTGGTAGCCGAGCGCCAGGCCGTAGGCGCCGATGGCGTAGAACGCCACGTAACCCAGGTCGAGCAAGCCGGCCAGGCCCACCACGATGTTCAGCCCCAGCCCCAGCAGCACGTAGATCAGGCCGAGGATGACCACGCCCAGCAGGTAGGAGTTGGAGAAGAACGGCAGCGCCACGGCGACGACGATCATCAGCGGGATGATCCAGCGCAGCCGCGACTTGTAGTCCGGCGGCAGCACGTGCACGCCGGAGCCGGTGCTCTCGAAGCCGTCGAGGATGCGCAGGCCCCTGGGCGTCTGCAGGAACAGGCTCAGGGCGAAGCGCCCGGCCATGACGATGGCGATGATCCACGCCACGCGGGTGGGTTCCAGGTTGAAGCTGTAGCCGTCGAGCACGACGCCGACGATCGGGCCGAACACGATCAGGGCGATCAGGCCGGCCAGGATGGCCTCGACCACACTCTTTTTCACATCAATGGATTTGGCAGTGGTTGAAGACATCGCTTACACCTTCGACACAAGAGGACGGCCCAGCAGGCCCTGAGGCCGGAAGACCAGGACAAGCACGAGCAGCGAGAAGCTGAACACGTCCTTGTAGTCGGAGTTGACCAGGCCCGAGAACAGCGACTCGGAAATGCCCAGGATGATCCCGCCGAGCATCGCGCCAGGCAGCGAACCGATCCCGCCGAGCACGGCGGCGGTGAACGCCTTGATGCCGATGACGAAGCCTGCGTAGAAGTCGAAGGTGCCGTAGTTCATGGTGATCAGCACGCCGGCCAGGGCCGCCATCGCCGCACCAATGATGAACACGTAGGAAATCACCCGGTCGGTGTTGATCCCCAGGATCGAGGCCATCTTGCGGTCTTGCTGGGTGGCGCGGCACATGCGGCCGAGCTTGGTGTACTTGATCACGTAGGTCAGCAGGCCCATGCCGATGAACGCCGCCACCAGGATGAAGACCTTGGTGTAGGTGAGCTGGACGAAACCGGTGCCGACGTCGATCCGCCAAGCGCCGGTGAGCAGCGTGGGCACGCCTTGCTGGCGGGCGCCCTGGCTGATCTGGGCGTAGTTCTGCAGGATCAGGGAAATGCCGATGGCGCTGATCAGGGGCGCCAGCCGTGTGGAGTTGCGCAGGGGCTTGTAGGCGATGCGTTCGATGACCCAGCCGTACACCCCGGTGACCACGATGGTGAAGACCAGGGTGCCGAGCATCAGCAGCGGGAAGGATTCGATACCGAAGTAAGCCAGCAGTGCCAGACTGATCGCCGCGAGGTAAGCGGAGATCATGTAAACCTCGCCGTGGGCGAAGTTGATCATGCCGATGATGCCGTAGACCATTGTGTAGCCGATGGCGATCAGGCCGTAGACCGACCCGAGGGTCAGGCCGTTGACCAGTTGCTGCAGGAAAATACCATCCATAACGCAATCTCACGCAGTGAGAACCTGCACGCCCGAGGGCGCGCGGCTCTTCTAGGAAAAATACAGATTTACGTCGGAGCAGGGTCAGGCGCGACCGGTCAGCCCCCGCGCCCCCTGTGGGAGCTGGCCTGCCAGCGATGACGGCCTCACATTCGGCACCGTTGGCGCCTGTCGGTCCGTCATCGCGAGCAGGCTCGCTCCCACACGGGATCTGCGGGGATCAGCCGGTCGGGCCGACGCTTATTTCTGTTTTTCCAGCTGGTGGTATTTGCCGGTCGCGTCCCACTGGTAGACCACGTAGTCGGACACTTTCAGGTCGCCCTTCTTGTCCCAGGCCTTCTCGCCCATGACGGTCTTCACCGGGTTGGCCTTCAGCCACTCGGCGGCCTTCTCGCCGCTGTTGGACTTGGCGCCGTTGAACGCGGCGGCCAGGGTCTGGACCGAGGCGTAGGCGTACAGGGTGTAGCCCTCAGGCTCGGTGCCGGCCTTGCGGAAGGCGTCCACGACGGTCTTGCTGTCCGGCAGCAGGCGCGGGTCGGCGCCGAAGGTCATCAGCACGCCGTCGACGTACTGCGGGCCGCCGGCGGTGGTCACCAGTTCGTCGGTCACGATCCCGTCGTCGGACATGAACTTCACGTCCTTCAGGCCTTCGGTGCGCAGTTGCTTGACCAGAGGGCCGGCTTCCGGATGCAGGCCGCCGAAGTAGACCACGTCGGCACCGGCCGCGCGGATCTTGGTGACCACGGCGCTGAAGTCTTTTTCGCCGCGGGTCAGGCCTTCGTACAGCACCGGCTTCACGCCGCGCTTCTCCAGCTGGGCCTTGGTGGCGTCGGCGAGGCCTTGGCCGTAGGTGTCCTTGTCGTGCAGCACGACGACCTTCTTGCCCTTGAGCACGTCGACGATGTAGTCGCCGGCCACGATGCCTTGCTGGTCGTCACGGCCGCACATGCGGAACATGGCGCTCAGGCCGCGCTCGGTGACCTGCGGGTTGGTGGAGCCTGGAGTGATCGCGATGATGCCGGCTTCGTCGTAGATCTCCGAAGCGGGGATGGTGGAGGAGGAGCAGAAGTGACCGACCACGCCGGCGACCTTCTGGTTGGTGAGGTCCTTGGCGACCGTCACGGCCTGCTTCGGCTCGCACGCGTCATCGCCCTTGACCAGCACGATCTTCTCCCCGTTGACGCCGCCCGCCGCGTTGATCGCGTCCGCCGCCGCCTGTGCCCCCTTCATGTACTGCTCGCCGAATGCCGCGTTGGCGCCGGTCATCGGGCCCGCCACACCGATCTTCACATCAGCTTGTGCAAACGCAGAGACACCCAGCGCAGCAGCCACTGCGAGGGCCAGGAAGCCTTTCTTGTAAAACGTCTGGGACATGAGGTGGTGCTCCAAGGTTTTTTTTTAGTTGGCACTGCGACTTCACTTCACGAAATGCTCAGAGCAAGGGCCGTGCCATCGGTTTTTTATTCTTCAAAAAGTCGCTGCTTTCTTGTTATTTCGACTGTTTCGTTCCCATTTTCATTGGGCGTGCAACCGTCTAAACCGCGGAAGGTGAAACCAAGGTTTTTTTGAGGCGCAACCTTCGCGCGCCATCATTGCAACCGCGGCGCCAAACGACGTGCAACCCACCTGTAACAGCCCGCGTCACCGAACTGCACACTGCTGGTGCGGGACTGCTACGGCCCGCACCATTACAGGCTAGTCGCTGCGCCGGAAAGCGCCGCGTGGAGCAACAAATTTCAACACTCAGATGACGATGCGCAGGCACTGGCCCGCGTGATACAGCGAGAACCCGGCCTCGTACAGGCAACTGCGCAGGCCCACGCCCGCCAGAGGCTGCATCGGTGCGAAGGGGATCGGCAGGGCCTGAGGATTTCCGTTACACAGATAGTCGGCGAAGGTCTTGCCGACCACGGTGCCGGTGGTGACGCCGCGGCCGTTGTAACCGGTGACGGCCACGATGCCGGGCGCCGGCTCGAACAGGCGCATCAGGTGATCGGGGGTGAAGGCGATGCGCCCGGTCCAGGTGCATTCCCATTCCACCGGTTTGAGGTTGGGGAAGTAGTGCCGCTGCACCCGGTCGGCCCAGGCCTTGAGGAACCACGCCGGCTTCTGGTTGCCGTTGCCCAGGCTGCCGAGCAGCAGCCGGCCGTCCTTGTCGCGGCGGATGCTGCTCAGCACCTGGCGGGTGTCCCACGAGCCCTGCCCGCCCGGCAGGATTTCCTGGGCGGCGTCCTCGGTCAGCGGCACCGAGGCGACCTGATAGTAGTAGCCGGGGAAGAAATTGCGCTTGAGCTCAGTCCAGTCGCCTTCGGTGTAGGCGTTGGAGGCGATCACCACCTGCTCGGCCAGCACCGAGCCTTGCTCGGTCTGCACCGACCATTTCGCCCCTTGCCGTTCCAGCCGGACGACCGGCGAATGGTCGAACACCTGCCCTCCGAGGCCCGCAACCGCCTTGGCCAGCCCCGTGACATAGCCCATCGGATTGAGCGTGCCGGCGCGGCGGTCGAGCAGCGCGGCGGCGATCTTGCGGGTGCCGGTGGCCCGTTCGCAGGCCTGGCCGGTGAGCAGTTCCACCGGCGCGCCCCGGCGCTTCCATTGTTCCTCGCGGCTGCGCAGGTCCGCCTCGCCCCGGGCGTTGTGCGCCATGTGCAGGGTGCCTTCGCGGCGCAGCTGGCAATCGATGGCGTATTTGTCCACCAGGCTGAACACCAGCGCCGGCGCCGCCCCCAGCATGCGGTTGAGCTGGCTGCCCACCGCTTCGCCGAAGCCGGCCTCAATCTCGTCCGGCGGGATCCACATGCCGGCGTTGACCAGCCCGACGTTGCGCCCCGAGCCGCCATGGCCGGCGCGGTGGGCTTCGAGCACGCAGACGCGCTTGCCCTTCTCCAGCAGGTGCAGGGCCGCCGACAACCCGGTGAACCCGGCGCCGACCACGCACACATCGACCTTGACCTCACCCTTGAGCGCCGCGTTGTCGGGCCTTTGCGGCGTGAGGGTTTCCCACAGACATTCTTCGCGTAACGGCATTGCCAGACTCCAACAGAAACCCAACAAACACACTGTCCAGAATGTGGGAGCCAACCTGCCGGCGAAAGCGGCACATCAGCCAACATTGATGTCGACTGACCCGCCGCCGTCGCCGGCAGGCCGGCTCCCACAGGGGATCGTCATCTCACCGACGGTTCAGTCGAAGGTGATGCCCTGGGCCAGCGGCAGCTCCAGCGAATAGTTCACGGTGTTGGTCTGGCGGCGCATGTAGGCGCGCCAGGCATCGGAACCCGACTCGCGGCCGCCGCCGGTCTCCTTCTCGCCGCCGAACGCGCCGCCGATCTCCGCGCCGCTCGGGCCGATGTTGACGTTGGCGATGCCGCAGTCGCTGCCCACCGCCGACATGAACTTCTCGGCCTCACGCACATCGGTGGTGAAGATGCACGACGACAGGCCTTGCGGCACGGCGTTGTTCAGGCGCAGGGCCTCTTCGAAATCCGTGTAGCCGACCACGTACAGGATCGGCGCGAAGGTCTCGCTGCACACCACGTCGCTCTGCTCCGGCATTTCGACGATGGCCGGCGACACGTAGTAGGCGTTGGGGAACTGCTCCTGCAACTGGCGCTGACCGCCGAACACCCGGCCGCCCTCGCTCAAGGCCTGCTCCAGCGCATCCTGCATGTTGTCGAAGCTGTGCTTGTCGATCAGCGGGCCGATCAGGTTGCCTTCCAGCGGATGGCCGATGCGCACCTTCGAATACGCGGCCTTCAGGCGGGTGACGATTTCCTCTTTCACCGATTCGTGGGCGATCAGCCGGCGCAGGGTGGTGCAGCGCTGGCCGGCGGTGCCGACGGCGCTGAACAGGATGGCGCGCACGGCCATGTCCAGATCGGCGCTCGGGCCGAGGATCATCGCGTTGTTGCCGCCCAGTTCGAGGATGCTGCGGGCGAACCGCGCCGCGACCTTCGGCGCCACTTCACGGCCCATGCGGGTGCTGCCGGTGGCGCTGATCAGCGCCACGCGCGGGTCGTCCACCAGCGCCTCGCCGGCGTCGCGGCCGCCGATCACCACCTGGCTCAGGTGCGCCGGGGCGTCGCTGAAGTTCTTCGCCACCCGCTCGAACAGCGCCTGGCAGGCCAGCGCGGTGAGCGGGGTCTTCTCCGACGGCTTCCACACCACCGGGTTGCCGCAGACCAGCGCCAGCGTGGTGTTCCACGCCCACACCGCGACCGGGAAGTTGAAGGCGCTGATCACCCCGACCACGCCCAGCGGATGCCAGGTCTCGCGCATGTGGTGGCCCGGACGCTCGGACGCGATGGTCAGGCCGTACAGCTGGCGCGACAGGCCGACGGCGAAGTCGCAGATGTCGATCATCTCCTGCACTTCGCCCAGGCCTTCCTGGGTGATCTTGCCGGCTTCCCACGACACCAGCTCGCCGAGGTCGGCCTTGTGCGCGCGCAGCACTTCGCCGAACTGGCGCACCAGCTCGCCGCGGCGCGGGGCCGGCACCTGGCGCCACAGCGCGAACGCATGATCGGCGCGACTGATGTGCTGCTCGACTTCGGCCGGGCCTTCCCAGTTCACGGCGGCGATGCGGCTGCCGTCGATGGGCGAATGCACCGGCACTTTGCCGTTCTGGTACAGGGCCGGGTTCACACCAAGACGATCAAGCAATGCGGCAACCATGGGTCACTCCTCAAGCGGAAACTGAATGTGGGCGGCCGCGCTGAAGCAGCCGTGCAGGCCTTTAGTTGTAGCCTCAGGGCGGCTGTGCAACAAACGACCTTTACGCGAGATATCATTCCGTTTATTCATGCTGCGTCATGCCAGCCAGAGAATGCCGGCCAGAGAATGCCGGCCAGAACACAAGAAAAAGGATTGCCCATGCTCAACAAACGCCACCTGCCGTCGATCACCGCGCTGCAGTGCTTCGAGGCCGTGACCCGGCACCTGAGCTTCACCCGGGCCGCCGAGGAACTGAACCTGACCCAGAGCGCCGTCAGCAAGCAGGTGGCGCAACTGGAGGAATTGCTGCAGCACCTGCTGTTCCGCCGGGTGCGCCGGCGCCTGCAGATGACCCCGGCCGGCGACCTGTACCTGGTGGAGGTGCGCAAGATCCTCACCCAGGTGGAGATGTCCACCCACTACCTGCGTTCCTACGGCGGCGAGACCGAAGTCCTGCGGGTGTCCACCCCCTCGACCTTCGGCGCCCGCTGGCTGGTGCCGCGCCTCAAGGGCTGGCGGCTGCGCCATCCGTCGATCCACCTGGACCTGTGCAACGAACACGAGGCCGACGACCTGCTGCAAGGGCGCAGCGACCTGGCGTTCTACTTCGGCCAGGGCTCGCGGCCCGGCACCGAGTGCCTGAAGCTGTTCGGCGAAGAGCTGGTGCCGGTGTGCGCGCCGGGCAGCCTGCCGGACACGCCGTTCACCGACCCCACGCAACTGACGGACCTGGTGCTGCTGCAGAACGCCTCGCGCCCCCAGGCCTGGCACGACTGGTTCGACAGCCAGGGCCGCCAGACCGAACACAGCTACCACGGCCCGCGCTTCGAAACCTTCTATATGTGCATCCGCGCCGCCCAGGTCGGCTGCGGCGTGGCGCTGCTGCCGAGGTTCCTGGTGGAGGAAGAGCTGGCCGACGGCAAGCTGGTCATCCCGTGGCCCCACGCGATGCCCAGCACCGACGCCTACTACCTGGCCTACCCGGAGCACGCGGCGGAAGTGCCCAAGGTGCGGGATTTCGTGAAATGGATGCTGGAACAGGTCGACAGCCCGGATCCGCTTGCGCCTTGACCCGCCGCGGCAACGTGCCTCGGCCGGCAAATTTTGCTGGCGTTTCCTGCCGCCGATGTGCGCCACTAGCGCCATCGATTGATGCCGTGCCACCGCACGGCCCGCCCGGAGACCGTTTATGAGCGAGAGTGTGTTTGCCGATCGCATCGTGCAGAACCTGCTCGACACCGACTTCTACAAGCTGACGATGATGCAGGCGGTGCTGCACAACTACCCCAACGTCGAAGTCGAATGGGAGTTCCGCTGCCGCAACGCCGAGGACCTGCGCCCGTACCTGGCGGAGATCCGCTTCCAGATCGAGCGCTTGGCCGAGCTGAGCCTGAGCGCCGACCAGTTGAGCTTCCTGGAGCGCATTTCCTTCCTCAAGCCGGACTTCCTGCGCTTTCTCGGCCTGTTCCGCTTCAACCTGCGCTACCTGCACACCGGCATCGAAAACGGCGAGCTGTTCATCCGCCTGCGCGGGCCGTGGCTGCATGTGATCCTGTTCGAAGTGCCGCTGCTGGCGATCGTCAGCGAAGTGCGCAACCGCTACCGTTACCGCGACATCACCCTGGAGCTGGCACGCGAGCAGCTGTACCGCAAGTTCGACTGGCTCAACGCCAATGCCTCGACCGAGGAGCTTTCGCAGTTGCAGGTGGCCGACTTCGGCACACGCCGCCGGTTCTCGTACCGCGTGCAGGAAGAAGTGGTGAACGTGCTCAAGCACGACTTCCCCGGCCGCTTCGTCGGCACCAGCAACGTGAACCTGTCCCGGGAACTGGACATGAAGCCGCTGGGCACCATGGCCCACGAATGGATCATGGCCCACCAGCAACTCGGCCCGCGGCTGATCGACAGCCAGAGCGCCGCCCTCGACTGCTGGGTGCGCGAATACCGGGGCCTGCTGGGGATCGCCCTGACCGACTGCATCACCACCGACGCGTTCCTCGGCGATTTCGACCTGTACTTCGCCAAGCTCTTCGACGGCCTGCGCCATGACTCCGGGGATCCGGTGCTGTGGGGCGAAAAATGCATCGCCCACTACCACCGGCTCGGCATCGACCCGATGAGCAAGACCCTGGTCTTCTCCGACAGCCTGACCTTGCCCAAGTCGCTGGAGATCTTCCGGGCGCTGCACGGGCGGATCAACGTGAGCTTCGGCATCGGCACCAACCTGACCTGCGACATTCCAGGTGTCGAACCGATGAGCATCGTGCTTAAAATGACCGCCTGCAACGGCCAACCGGTGGCGAAGATCTCCGACGAGCCGGGCAAGACCCACTGCAAAGACCCGAATTTCGTCGCCTACCTGCGACACGTTTTCCAGGTTCCTGCCGTTTCCAGCCTATCTAGCAAGGAGTGAATTCATGCAAGCCGTACAGCGTGAGATTGCTGAACAGCTCAAGGTCCAGCCGCCGTTCGCGGACCACAAGGCCCTCGAGGCGGAAGTCGCGCGCCGCGTCGCCTTCATCCAGGACTGCCTGGTCAACGCCGGCCTCAAGACCCTGGTGCTGGGCATCAGCGGCGGCGTCGATTCCCTGACCGCCGGCCTGCTGGCCCAGCGCGCCATGCGTGAGCTGCGCGAGCGCAGCGGCGACGACGGCTACAGGTTCATCGCCGTGCGCCTGCCCTACGACGTGCAGTTCGACGAGCACGACGCCCAGGCCTCGGTGGACTTCATCGACCCCGACGAGCGCCACACGGTCAACATCGGTCCTGCGGTGAAATCCCTGGCCGGTGAAGTGGCGGCGTTCGAAGGCAAGCAAGCGGTGCAGAAAGACTTCGTGCTCGGCAACACCAAGGCGCGCATGCGCATGGTGGCCCAGTACACCATCGCCGGCGCCGCCCATGGCCTGGTGATCGGCACCGATCACGCGGCGGAGGCGGTGATGGGTTTCTTCACCAAGTTCGGCGACGGCGCCTGCGACCTGGCGCCGCTCAGCGGGCTGGTGAAGAACCAGGTGCGGGCGATCGCCCGCAGCTTCGGCGCGCCGGAACCGCTGGTGGAGAAGATCCCGACCGCCGACCTGGAAGACCTGGCGCCGGGCAAGCCGGACGAGGCGTCCCACGGCGTGACCTACGTCGAGATCGACGCCTTCCTGCACGGCGAGCCGGTGCGCCAGGAAGCGTTCGACATCATCGTCAACACCTACAAAAAGACCCACCACAAGCGGGTGATGCCGTTTGCCCCGTGAGTGACGAACGATCCGGCTGACTTCATCGCGAGCAGGCTCGCGCCCCCAAGGACAACGCCAAGCCTGTGGAAGCGAGCCTGCTCGCGATGAACGATGACGCGGTCAACGGTCGGACACATGAAAAAGCCCGCCGGGGAGTCGATCCCCGGCGGGCTTTCTTTTGGCCTGAACGTCGGTCGCTGCCGACGGTCCCTAGGCCGTCACTTGACGGTGACGGTGCCCTTCATCATCGAGATGTGGCCCGGGAACGAGCAGAAGAAGCCGTAGGCTTGACCGGCGGTCAGCTTGGACACGTCGATGGTCAGCGAATCCTTCTCGCCGGCGCCGATGATCTTGGTGTGGGCGATGACGCGGGCGTCGCCCTCTTTCAGGTAGTTCTTGTCGATGCCGGCGGCCAGGCCGTCGGTGGCGATCGGCTGCATGTCGGCTTCTTTGCTGATCACCAGGTTATGGCCCATCACGTTCTTCGGCAGGCTGCCGGAGTGGGTCAGTTCGACGGTGAAGGTCTTGCAGCTCTTGTCGATTTCAATGGCCTTGGTGTTGAAGGACATCTGGTCGGTGGAATCTACGGTGGTTTTGCACTCTGCAGCCATCAGTTGGCCGCTGGCCAGGGCCAGCAGGGATACCGCAACAACTTTGGAAAACATGGTGAATCTCCAAGGCAGGGTTAACAGAAACAAGAGTGGTTGGAAGACTGCCTGAAATCTTCGCAAGTTCCTATGACCTGAGTCAAAGATTGTATACAACTTTCAGGCTATGACACTCATCGAAACAATCTACCGGCCAGAACCACGGCCCGGGCCTATGATCGGCCCATTCCACTGAAACGGAGTGCCGATCATGTTCTTTAACGGTTTGCTGCGCAGCCTGCTTGCCGCCTACGCCTGCGGTGCCAGCGGTACCTGTGAAACGCCGGAACGCGAAGTCTAGTCCTTGGACTGCGGCCCCGCTGCCGCTACCCTGTGCGACTGATCGACACAGGAGCAAGGCATGTCTCTCACTTCCGTTTGTGTATTTTGCGGCGCCAACGCCGGCACCGACCCGGCGTACACCGAAGCCGCCGTCGCCCTCGGCCGGGCATTGGCCGAGCGCAAGTTGACCCTGGTCTACGGCGGCGGCGCCGTCGGGCTGATGGGCATCGTCGCCGATGCCGCACTGGCGGCCGGCGGTGAAGTGGTCGGGATCATCCCGCAGGCCCTGATGGACAAGGAAATCGGCCACAAGGGGCTCACCCGCCTGGAAGTGGTCGACGGCATGCACGCCCGCAAGGCGCGGATGGCCGAGCTCAGCGACGCGTTCATCGCCCTGCCCGGCGGCCTCGGCACCCTGGAAGAGCTGTTCGAGGTCTGGACCTGGGGCCAGCTCGGCTACCACGGCAAGCCGCTGGGGCTGATGGAAGTGAACGGTTTCTACAGCAAGCTCACCGCGTTTCTCGATCACCTCGTCGGCGAAGGCTTCGTCCGCGCGCCACACCGGGACATGCTGCAGGTCAGCGACTCGCCGCAGGCACTGCTCGATGCCCTCGACCGCTGGCAGCCGACCGTCGCCCCCAAGTGGGTGGACCAGAAGCCGAAGTGAGGCTTCACGCCAGGAGTCGCTCCCCCATGGCCATGCAAGGCGCCGACTCTGTGGGAGATTCTATGGTTGAGGCAAAGCCCTCAGCCTGCTTTTGGTTCATATTCGCTTTGCCCTTTGAGCAGGGCGAATACGATCCGGGCCAGTTTGC
>NZ_NEIZ01000017.1:0-151107 GCF_002113645.1 Pseudomonas sp. B35(2017)
GCGACCGGGCTGCTGGCGTCGCGGTGCCTGAGCGCGTTGGTGCCTGCCAAACTGCTGCCGAGCCTGTAAGGGCCTCATCGCTGGCAAGCCAGCTCCCACAGGTTCTGCGCAGTCCCCTGTGGGAGCTGGCTTGCCAGCGAAACGATTTTGAACAAGACGAGGACTTGGGATGAAAACCCTCTGGCAACACTGCCACGTCGCGACCATGGCGCAGGGCGCCTACTCGATCATCGAGGACGCGGCCATTGTGACGTCCGGTGCGCTCATCGAGTGGATCGGCCCGCGCCATCAATTGCCGGCGGGCGAATACCCGGCGGTCAACGACTTGCAGGGCGCGTGGGTCACCCCCGGCCTGATCGACTGCCACACCCACACCGTGTTCGGCGGCAACCGCAGCGGCGAGTTCGAGAAGCGCCTGCAAGGCGTCAGCTACGCCGAGATCGCCGCCCAGGGCGGCGGCATCGCCAGCACTGTGCGCGCCACTCGCGAGGCGTCCGAGGACGAACTGTTCGCCAGCGCCGCCAAGCGTCTGCGCAGCCTGATGCGCGACGGCGTGACTACGGTCGAAATGAAGTCCGGCTACGGCCTGGACCTGGCCAGCGAGCGCAAGATCCTGAGGGTCATCCGGCGCCTGGCCGACGAGCTGCCGGTCAGCGTGCGCAGCACCTGCTTGGCCGCCCATGCGTTGCCGCCGGAATACGCCGACCGTGCCGACGCCTACATCGATCACATCTGCGCCGAGATGCTGCCGGCGCTGGCGGCCGAAGGGCTGGTGGACGCCGTGGACGCGTTCTGCGAATACCTGGCCTTCTCGCCGGAGCAAGTCGAACGGGTCTTCGTCGTCGCGCAAAAACTCGGCCTGCCGGTGAAGCTGCACGCCGAACAGCTGTCGTCGCTGCACGGCTCCAGCCTGGCGGCGCGCTACCGCGCCCTGTCCGCCGATCACCTGGAATTCATGACCGAAGAGGACGCCATCGCCATGGCCGAAGCCGACACGGTCGCGGTATTGCTGCCGGGAGCGTTCTACTTCCTGCGCGAAACCCAGTTGCCGCCGATGGATGCCCTGCGCAAGCACAAGGTGAAGATCGCCGTCGCCAGCGACCTCAACCCCGGCACCTCGCCGGCGCTGTCGCTGCGCCTGATGCTGAACATGGCCTGCACCTGTTTCCGCATGACCCCGGAAGAGGCCCTGGCCGGTGCGACGATCCATGCGGCCCAGGCACTGGGCATGGCCGCCACCCACGGCTCGCTGGAAGTCGGCAAGGTCGCGGATTTCGTCGCCTGGCAGATCGACCGGCCGGCGGACCTGGCCTACTGGCTGGGCGGCGAACTGGACAAACGCGTCGTGCGTCACGGCGTCGAATCAAGCCTGTAGGAGAGCGGTTGTGGATAAGGTTCTGAACTTCAAACAAGGCCGCGTGCCGCTGCTGATCAGCATGCCCCACGCCGGCGTGCGCCTGACGCCGGCGGTCGAGGCCGGGCTGATCCCGGCGGCGAAAAGCCTGCCGGACACCGACTGGCACATCCCGCAGCTGTACGACTTCGCCCAGGAACTGGGTGCGAGCACGTTGGCTGCCGAGTATTCGCGGTTCGTCATCGACCTCAACCGGCCGTCCGACGACAAGCCGCTGTATGCGGGGGCGACCACCGGTCTGTACCCGGCCACCCTGTTCGACGGCATCCCGTTGTTCCAGGAAGGGCTGGAGCCTTCGAAAGCGGAGCGTGCGACCTATCTGGAACAGATCTGGACGCCGTACCACCGCACCCTGCAGCAAGAGCTGGCGCGGCTGAAGGCCGAGTTCGGCTACGCGCTGCTGTTCGACGCACACTCGATCCGCTCGGTGATCCCGCACCTGTTCGACGGCAAGTTGCCGGACTTCAACCTCGGCACCTTCAACGGCGCCAGTTGCGATCCGCAGCTGGCCACCCAGCTGGAAGCCATCTGCGCCCGCCACGGCGACTACAGCCATGTGCTCAACGGTCGCTTCAAGGGCGGTCACATCACCCGTCACTACGGCAACCCGGACGAGCACATCCACGCCGTGCAGCTGGAGCTGGGCCAGTGCACCTACATGGAAGAGTTCGAACCGTTCCGCTACCGCGCCGACCTGGCGGAGCCGACGCGAGGGGTGCTCAAGGAGCTGCTGCAAGGCCTGCTGGGCTGGGCGCAGGGCCGTTACGCCGCTTGACGGCTGATCCAAATCCTTGTGGGAGCGAGCCTGCTGTGTCAGACGACATCCTGGTTGAATGACACACCGCTTTCGCGAGCAGGCTCGCGCCTACAGGGTTCGGCGGGATCCCTGTGGGAGCCAGCCTGCTGGCGATGGCGTCCGACCAGGCCCCCCAAGACAGTCGCCCCAGTGCAAATCCCGGTCGCCACAGGTCGCTTTTGCGTCCCGTCTGCTGCGTAATGTTTCGGCCACGGTGCATGAAGACACCGATCCGACAATAAAACCGCTGCCGCACGAGACGACCCCATGAAAAGACTGTTCACTCGTTGTGCGTTAATCCTCGCGAGCAGTGCCCTGCTCAGCGCCCCTGTCCTGGCCAATGACGACCCCTCCTGCAAAACCGTGCGCATGGGCGTGGTCAACTGGACCGACGTGATCGCCACCAGCGGCATGGCCGACGTGCTGCTCAACGGCCTGGGCTACGAAAGCAAGCAGACCAGCGCCGTGCAGCAGATCATCTTCGCGGGCATCCGCGACAAACGCCTCGACATCTTCCTGGGGTACTGGAAACCGGCGATGGACAACAACATCGCGCCGTTCCTGGCGGCCAAACAGGTCAAGGTCATGGACAAGCCGAGCCTGGCCGATGCCCAGGCCACCCTGGCGGTGCCGGACTACGTCGCCGAGGCGGGCCTCAGGACCTTCGCCGACATCGCCAAATTCAAGGACCGGTTGGGCGGCAAGATCTACGGCATCGAACCCGGCAGCGGCGCCAACACCACGATCAAGACCATGATCGACACCGACCGCTTCGGCCTGAAGGACTTCAAGATCGTCGAGTCCGGCGAGGCCGGCATGCTCGCCGCCGTGCAGCGGGCGGTGAACCGCAAGGAATTCGTGGTGTTCGTCGGCTGGACCCCGCACCCGATGAACATCAACATGAAGATCACCTACCTGACCGGCAGCGAAGACGTCTACGGCCCCAACGAAGGCGCCGCGACCGTGTCGAGCGTGACGGCCCCGGACTACGCCGAGCGGTGCCCCAACGTCTACCGGCTGCTGGAGAACCTGACCTTCACCGCCGCTCAGGAAAGCCAGTTGATGGTGCCGATCATGGAGCGCAAGACACCCCAGGAAGTGGCGAAGAAGTGGCTGCGCGAACATCCCGAGGACTTGCAGCGCTGGCTGGCGGGGGTCAGCAGCTTCGACGGCAAGGACGGCGTGGCCACGGTGCAGGCCAGCCTGAAGCAGTGACACTGCCTTGTGGCGAGGGAGCAAGCTGCCTCGCCACTCCCAACTGACGCCGTCGGATCGAAATGACATGGTTCCCTATCCGCTTTCCGCCGAAATGGCCGCATTCGTCGCCGAAACCCTGAGCCATACCGCAGAGGACTCCAGCCTGACCGGACTGCGCAAGGCCTACGACAGCATGTGCCGGGCGTTCACCCCGTCCCGTCCGCAAGGGCTGGCGGTGGAGGACTTTACGCTGAACGGCGTGCCGGTCAGGTCCTACCTGCCGCCCCGCGCGCCGCCGGCTGAGGGCTGGCCGTGCGTGCTGTACCTGCACGGCGGCGGGTGGGTGGTCGGCGGCCTGGATTCCCACGACTTCATCTGCTTCGAACTGGCGATGCAGCTGGAAGCGAGGGTGGTGGCGGTGGACTACCGGTTGGCGCCGGAGCATCCGTTCCCCGCCGGGTTCGACGATTGCCTGAGCGTCTGGCGCGGCTTGCGCGGTGCCGGGCTGGCACTGGATCCGCAGCGCCTGCTGGTGGCCGGCGACAGCGCCGGCGGCAACCTCGCCGCCGCGTTGTGCCTGGCCCTGCGCGATGCCGGCGAGCCGCTGCCGGTGGCCCAGGTGCTGATCTATCCGGGGCTCGGCGGCGATGACCGGTTGCCGTCGCGCAGCGAATGCGCCGATGCGCCGCTGCTCACAGCCAGCGACGTCGATTGCTACCACACGCTGTACCTGCGCGGCAGCCGTCAACCCGACGCTTACGCCATGCCGCTGCTGGCGCAGGACCTCGGCCGCTTGCCGCCGGCCTGGATCGCCGTGGCCGAGTTCGATCCGCTGCGCGACGATGGCGTGCGCTACGCCGAGCGGCTGGCCGCTGACGGCGGCGAGGCCGACCTCTACTATGGCGAAGGGCTGGTGCACGGTTGCCTGCGCGGCCGTGGACGGGTGCCCGAGGTGGACCGTCTGTACGACAGCCTGCTGAGGTTCATGGCTGACAAATTGTGACTGCGAGCGGGCATGCTCATTGACGTGAATCGGGTTTATGATGCCGGACGGCAGAATAATAGAAGTCCCCCCAGGGATGACCTCGACCCCTTACGGAGCGCGCAATGCAGACTTTGTTTCCGCAGATCAAACCCCATGCCCGGCACGATCTGGCCGTCGATGGAACCCACACGCTGTACGTCGATGAAAGCGGCTCGCCCGAAGGCCTGCCGGTGGTGTTCATCCACGGCGGCCCCGGCGCCGGTTGCGACGCCCAGAGCCGCCGCTACTTCGACCCGAACCTGTACCGCATCGTCACCTTCGACCAGCGCGGCTGCGGACGCTCCACCCCCCACGCCAGCCTGGAGAACAACACCACCTGGGATCTGGTCGAGGACCTGGAGCGCATCCGCAAGCACCTGGGCATCGACAAGTGGGTGCTGTTCGGCGGCTCCTGGGGCTCGACCCTGGCGCTGGCCTACGCCCAGACCCATCCGGAGCGGGTGCACGGGCTGATCCTGCGCGGGATCTTCCTCTGCCGTCCGCAGGAGATCGAGTGGTTCTACCAGGCCGGCGCCAGCCGCCTGTTCCCCGACTACTGGCAGGACTACATCGCGCCGATCCCGCCGGAGGAGCGCGACGACCTGCTCGGCGCCTTCCACAAGCGCCTGACCGGCAACGACCAGATCGCCCAGATGCACGCCGCCAAGGCCTGGTCGATCTGGGAAGGGCGCACCGCGACCCTGCGGCCGAACCCGCTGGTGGTCGACCGCTTCTCCGAGCCGCAGCGCGCGCTGTCCATCGCCCGGATCGAATGCCATTACTTCACCAACAACGCCTTCCTCGAACCGAACCAGCTGATCCGCGACATGGGCAAGATCGCCCACCTGCCGGGCGTGATCATCCATGGCCGCTACGACGTGATCTGCCCGCTGGACAACGCCTGGGAACTGCACCAGGCCTGGCCGAACAGCGAACTGCAGGTGATCCGCGACGCCGGCCACGCCGCGTCGGAACCGGGCATCACCGATGCGCTGGTGCGTGCCGCGAGCAAGATGGCGCGCCGCCTGCTCGACCTGCCGCCCGAAGAAGCATGAAGGGGCTGCTGCAGCGCGTGAAAGGCGCGCGGGTCGACGTGGCGGGGGAGACGGTCGGCTCGATCGACCAGGGGCTGCTGGTGCTGGTGGCGGTCGAACCCGACGACACGCGGGCCAGCGCCGACAAACTTCTGCATAAGCTGCTTAACTATCGGGTATTCAGTGACGCCGAGGGCAAGATGAACCTGTCCTTGGCGGATGTGGGCGGCGGGCTGCTGCTGGTCTCTCAGTTCACCCTCGCCGCCGACACCCGAAGCGGGTTGCGCCCGAGTTTCTCGACCGCGGCCCCTCCGGCCCTGGGCGAGGAGCTGTTCGACTATCTATTGGGCAAAGCGAAACAGGTGCATGGCACTGTGGCATCAGGTAGATTCGGCGCGGATATGCAGGTGCACCTGGTCAACGATGGCCCGGTGACGTTTCTGTTACAGACATGAAAGCCCTTGAAACATCATTTCAAGGGCTTTTCGACTGAAAACAGGGAATTTTCGCGATAAATACTTTGTTGCCCCTGATGCGTTGTCACTCGGGCTACTAGATAATCGCGCGCTATGGGGATCAGCGTTCGTTGATCCATTTTGACTTAGGTAGAGACTTGGACGGATCCGATTGGGGAATCATTTTGCCCCAGCGGAGTCGGAACAATGCTCGCCAACCTGGCACATAGATAGCTGGCCGTTGGTTTTTTGATCTGTTTTCGGCGAGGGTTGCTCGTGATTGTTAGTCCCTGTAATGCAGCAAGAATGTCTGCCAAACGCATGCGAAGCGCGCTGGTAGCGGGCTCGGCGCTCCTGTGCCTGCTCAGCGCCGGCCAGCTTTGGGCGTTCAATCTGGACGATGTGTCCGCCAAGGCTAAAGAGCTGGCCGGGCAGAAGTTCGAAGCCCCGCGCAGCAACCTGCCGACCGAGTTCCGCGAAATGAAGTTCGCGGACTACCAGAAGATCCGTTTCCGCACCGAAAAGGCTGAGTGGGCCGACCAGAAGACGCCGTTCAAGCTGTCCTTCTACCATCAGGGCATGCACTTCGATACGCCGGTGAAAATCAACGAAATCACCGCGAACACCGTCGAAGAGATCAAGTACGACCCGTCCCGCTTCGATTTCGGCGACCTGCAGTTCGATCCGAAGGCCACCGAGCAGCTGGGCTATGCCGGCTTCCGCGTGCTGTACCCGATCAACAAGGCCGACAAGCAAGACGAAATCATGACCATGCTGGGCGCGAGCTACTTCCGCGTCGTCGGTAAGGGCCACACCTACGGCCTGTCGGCCCGTGGCCTGGCCATCGACACCGCCCTGCCGTCGGGCGAAGAGTTCCCGCGCTTTCGCGAGTTCTGGATCCAGCAACCGAAGCCGGGCGACAAGCACCTGGTGATCTTCGCCCTGCTGGACTCGCCGCGCGCCACCGGCGCCTACCGCCTGATCCTGCGTCCGGGCAGCGACACCATCGTCGACGTCAAGGCGCAGATGTTCCTGCGCGACAAGGTCGGCAAGCTCGGCATCGCGCCGCTGACCAGCATGTTCCTGTTCGGCGCCAACCAGCCGTCGAAGGTGCTCAACTACCGTCGCGAGCTGCACGACTCCAGCGGCCTGTCGATCCACGCCGGCAACGGCGAGTGGATCTGGCGTCCGCTGAACAACCCGAAACACCTGGCCGTGAGCAATTTCAGCGTCGAGAACCCGCGCGGTTTCGGCCTGCTGCAGCGTGGCCGCGACTTCAGCCACTACGAAGACCTCGACGACCGCTACGACAAGCGCCCGAGCGCCTGGATCGAGCCGAAGGGCGAGTGGGGCAAGGGCACCGTCGACCTGGTGGAGATTCCGACCGCCGACGAGACCAACGACAACATCGTTGCGTTCTGGAGCCCGGAGAAGATGCCGGAGCCAGGCCAGCCGCTGGACTTCGCCTACCGCATGCACTGGACCATCGACGAAGCCGCGCTGCACGCGCCGGACAGCGCCTGGGTCAACCAGACCCTGCGTTCCACCGGCGACGTGAAGCAGTCCAACCTGATCCGTCAGCCGGACGGCAGCGTCGCCTACCTGGTGGACTTCGAAGGCCCGTCCCTGTCGGCGCTGTCGCCGGACGCGGACGTGCGCAGCCAGGTCAGCGTCGGCGACAACGCCGAACTGGTCGAGAACAGCGTGCGCTACAACCCTGAGACCAAGGGCTGGCGCCTGACCCTGCGCCTGAAGATCAAGGACGCAAGCAAGTCCACCGAGATGCGTGCCGCCCTGGTGCAGCACGTGGTGCCGGCGGACCTGGCCAAGACTTCGGTGCCGGCGTCGAACTCGTCCGTCGCCAAGGCCGACAAGGTCGCCGCCAAGCAACAGGAAAAAGCCGACAAGGAAGCCAAGGCAGCGGAGGCTAAACAAGCCGACGCCAAGCCTGCGGCAGATGCCAAGGAAAAGGCCAACAAAGACGCCAAGCAGCCAGCGGCTGCCGAAGCGGCCCCAGCCACACCGGAATCGGCCCCGACTGAAGAAGTCCTGACCGAGACCTGGAGCTATCAGTTGCCTGCCGATGAGTAACTCTCAAGTACAGCCGGAAACTCTGTCCGAGTATCTGGCGCATCTGCCGATGACCGACGAGCAGCGCGCGGAACTCGCGGGCTGCCGGTCCTTCAGCGAACTGCATGAACGCCTGTCCTCCAGCACGTTCGGTGCCCCTGCCGAAGCCGCCCAGGCTTCGGTGGGCCAGCGCCTGGCCCTGAGCACCGCCGAAGAGCTGCAGGACGCGGAAATGCTGGCGCTCGACGCCAGCGGCCGCGTCTGCCTCAAGGCCGCGCCGCCGATCCGGCGCACCAAGGTCGTGCCGGAGCCATGGCGCACCAACATCCTGGTGCGCGGCTGGCGGCGCCTGACCGGGCGCACCAACCCGCCGCAGCCGCCGAAGGACCAGAACGTGCTGCCGGCGGCCCGCTGGCGCACCGTCGGGTCGATCCGCCGCTACATCCTGCTGCTGCTGATGCTGGGCCAGACCGTCGTCGCCGGCTGGTACATGAAAGGCATCATGCCGTACCAGGGCTGGTCGTTCGTCGACCTGGAAGAGGTCCTGCACCAGCCGCTGCTGCAGACCGCCACGCAAGTGCTGCCGTATGCGCTGCAGACCAGCATCCTGATCATGTTCGGGATCCTGTTCTGCTGGGTGTCGGCCGGTTTCTGGACCGCGCTGATGGGCTTCCTGGAACTGCTCACCGGTCACGACAAGTACCGGATCTCCGGCAAGAGCGCCGGCAACGAGCCGATTCCCAAGGACGCCCGCACCGCACTGGTGATGCCGATCTGCAACGAAGACGTGCCGCGGGTGTTCGCCGGCCTGCGGGCGACGTTCGAGTCGGTCGCCGCCACCGGTGATCTGGACCGCTTCGACTTCTTCGTCCTCAGCGACAGCAACGACACCGACATCTGCGTGGCCGAGCAGCAGGCCTGGCTGGACGTCTGCCGCGAAGCCAAAGGCTTCGGCAAAATCTTCTACCGCCGCCGCCGTCGCCGCGTGAAGCGCAAGAGCGGCAACCTCGACGACTTCTGCCGTCGCTGGGGCGGCGACTACAAGTACATGGTCGTGCTGGACGCCGACTCGGTGATGAGCGGCGAGTGCCTGACCAGCCTGGTGCGTCTGATGGAAGCCACGCCGGACGCCGGGATCATCCAGACCGCGCCGCGGGCTTCGGGCATGGACACCCTCTATGCGCGCATGCAGCAGTTCGCCACCCGCGTGTACGGCCCGCTGTTCACCGCCGGCCTGCACTTCTGGCAGTTGGGCGAATCCCACTACTGGGGCCACAACGCGATCATCCGGATGAAGCCGTTCATCGACCACTGCGCCCTGGCGCCGTTGCCGGGCAAGGGCGCGTTCTCCGGTGCGATCCTGTCCCACGACTTCGTCGAAGCGGCGCTGATGCGCCGGGCCGGCTGGGGCGTGTGGATCGCCTACGACCTGCCGGGCAGCTACGAAGAGCTGCCGCCGAACCTGCTCGACGAGCTCAAGCGCGACCGTCGCTGGTGCCACGGCAACCTGATGAACTTCCGCCTGTTCCTGGTCAAGGGCATGCACCCGGTGCACCGCGCGGTGTTCCTCACCGGCGTGATGTCGTACCTGTCGGCGCCGCTGTGGTTCTTCTTCCTGGTGCTGTCCACCGCGCTGCTGGCGGTGAACACGCTGATGGAGCCGCAGTACTTCCTCGAACCGCGCCAGCTCTACCCGCTGTGGCCGCAGTGGCACCCGGACAAGGCCATCGCCCTGTTCTCGACCACCATCGTGCTGCTGTTTCTGCCCAAGCTCCTGAGCATCATCCTGATCTGGGCCAAGGGCGCGAAAGAGTTCGGCGGCAAGTTCAAGGTGACCGTGTCGATGCTGCTGGAGATGCTGTTCTCCATGCTGCTGGCGCCGGTGCGGATGATCTTCCACACCCGCTTCGTCCTCGCCGCGTTCCTGGGCTGGGCCGCGACCTGGAACTCGCCGCAGCGTGACGACGACTCCACGCCGTGGAGCGAAGCGGTCAAGCGCCACGGCCCGCAGACGCTGCTGGGCTTCTTCTGGGCGCTGCTGGTGATCTGGCTGAACCCGAGCTTCCTGTGGTGGCTGGTGCCGATCGTCGGTTCCCTGATGCTGTCGATCCCGGTGTCGGTGATCTCCAGCCGCGTGGGCCTGGGCCTCAAGTCCCGCGACGAGAGCCTGTTCCTCATCCCTGAGGAATACAATCCGCCGCAGGCGCTGCTGGCCACCGACCAGTACACCCACGAGAACCGCTGGCATGCGCTGAACGACGGTTTCGTCCGCGCCGTGGTCGACCCGCAGCAGAACGCCCTGGCGTGCTCGCTGGCGACGTCCCGTCACGGTCAGGCCGAGCCGATCGAGTGGCTGCGCCAGGAGCGCGTGCGCCATGCGGTCAAGGTCGGCCCCGCCGGGCTGAACAACCACGACCGCCTGCAACTGCTGAGCGACCCGGTGGCCCTGGCCCGCCTGCACGAGCAGGTCTGGAGCGAAGGCCTGGGCGACTGGCTGGACGCCTGGCGGGCGTCGGTGAAAGCCGACCCGCACGCGCCGTTGCTGCCGTTGCGGCCGCCGGTCAGCCTGCAGGCCCAGCCGGCCTGACGAAAGCCCCGCCTCCTGGCGGGGCTTTTTTGTTTGCGCTGCCCGCCTGTCCTTCAGGGCGCGGTGGGAAACCGCTGTCGATTGTTAAACAAATCGTCCATTAACCCTTGTGCAATCGAGCGAGTGCGTTAGCATCCGTCCCCGAATTGGCGCGCCCGGGCGTTCTTGCCTGCTTCTGTCGTTTTCGCGCCGCACATGCAATGGTTTTGGGGACTTGAAGATGAAGAAGTATCTGTCGATGCTGCTGGTCGGCGTCACGGCACTGGTTGCGGTCAATGCGGCGCAGGCCGGCGCCATCGACGACGCGGTCAAGCGCGGTTCGTTGAAGGTCGGCATGGACCCGACCTACATGCCGTTCGAGATGACCAACAAGCGCGGCGAGATCATCGGCTTCGAAGTCGACATCCTCAAGGCCATGACCAAGGCCATGGGCGTCAAGCTGGAGCTGGTGTCCACCGGCTACGACGGGATCATCCCGGCGCTGATGACCGACAAGTTCGACATGATCGGCAGCGGCATGACCCTGACCCAGGAACGCAACCTGCGCCTGAACTTCAGCGAACCGTTCATCGTGGTCGGCCAGACCCTGCTGATCCGCAAGGAGCTGGAAGGCACCGTCAAGTCCTACAAGGACCTGAACACCGCCGACTACCGCATCACCTCCAAGCTCGGCACCACCGGCGAGCTGGTGGCCAAGAAACTGATCGCCAAGGCCAAGTACCACGGCTACGACAACGAGCAGGAAGCCGTGCTCGACGTGGTCAACGGCAAGGCCGACGCCTTCATCTACGACGCGCCGTACAACGTGGTGGCGGTGAACAAGGTCGGCGCCGGCAAGCTGGTGTTCCTCGACAAGCCGTTCACCTACGAGCCGCTGGCCTTCGGCCTGAAGAAGGGCGACTACGACAGCATCAACTTCATCAACAACTTCCTGCACCAGATCCACGAAGACGGCACCTACGATCGCATCCATGACAAGTGGTTCAAGAGCACCGAGTGGCTCAAGGACATGGAATAAGCCCGTTCTGATGGCGACGGGTCATTAAGGCCGAGTCGCTCCGATCGCGGGCAAGCCCGCTCCCACAGGTTTCGCGTCGAACACAACATTTGTGTTCACCCAATTCCCTGTGGGAGCGGGCTTGCCCGCGATAGCGGCCTCCCAAGCGACACAGATTTCGGAACCTGCAAATCCAATGAAACAGAAAAAAGCCCAATGGCCCTGGCACATCCTGACCGTGCTGGTGCTGATCGGCCTGGCCGGTGCGCTGTACTACGCGACGTCGCTGATGTCCTACGAGTGGCGCTGGAACCGCGTGCCGCAGTACTTCGCCTATCAGGCCGAGGAAACCCACCGTGCCGCCGACATCTCCACCGTCAGCGAACTGGTGCGCAAGGGCGGCAGCGCCGAGGTCACCCTGCGCAACGACGCCGGTGACGAGCAGCGCCTGACCGTCGACGAGAACAGCCTGCAGTTCGCCCAGGGCGATGATGTCGCCGAAGGCGACGTGGTGGGCGTCACCCGCCATTGGGCAGCAGGGCCGCTGCTGTGGGGGCTTTGGACGACGCTGTGGCTGTCGGTGGTGTCCGGCGTGCTGGGCCTGCTGATCGGCCTGGCGACGGGGCTGTGCCGCCTCTCGAACAACCCGACCCTGCGCGACCTTTCGACGATCTACGTCGAGCTGGTGCGCGGCACGCCGCTGCTGGTGCAGATCTTCATCTTCTACTTCTTCATCGGCACGGTGATGAACCTGTCCCGGGAGTTCGCCGGGATCGCCGCGTTGTCGCTGTTCACCGGCGCCTACGTGGCCGAGATCATCCGCTCCGGCGTGCAGTCGATCGCCCGCGGCCAGAACGAGGCCGCCCGCTCGCTGGGCCTGAGCGCCGGCCAGTCGATGCGCCATGTGGTGCTGCCGCAGGCGTTCAAGCGCGTGCTGCCGCCGCTGGCCGGGCAGTTCATCAGCCTGGTGAAGGACACCTCGCTGGTGTCGGTGATCGCCATCACCGAACTGCTCAAGAGCGGCCGGGAAGTCATCACCACTTCGTTCTCGCCGTTCGAGATCCTGTTCTGCGTCGCCGGCCTGTACCTGTTGATCAACCTGCCGCTGTCGAAAATCGCCAGCCGGCTCGAGCGGAGGCTCGCGCAAAGTGATTGAAGTCCGCGATCTGGTAAAAGTCTTCGACACCCGCGGCCAGGTGGTGCGTGCGGTGGACAACGTCAGCACCGCCGTCGCCAAGGGCGAAGTGCTGGTGGTGATCGGCCCGTCCGGTTCGGGCAAGTCGACCTTCCTGCGCTGCCTCAACGGCCTGGAGCAGTTCGACTCAGGCTCGGTGAGCATCGACGGCCTGCAACTGGCCGACCCCAAGACCGACATCAACGCCTACCGCCGCGAAGTCGGCATGGTGTTCCAGCATTTCAACCTGTTCCCGCACATGACCGTGCTGGAGAACCTGTGCCTGGCGCAGAAGATCGTGCGCAAGCGCGGGCAGAAAGAAAGCGAGGCCAAGGCCCTGGCGCTGCTGGAGAAGGTCGGCATCGCGCAGAAGGCCCGCGAGTACCCGTCGCGCCTGTCCGGCGGCCAGCAGCAGCGCGTGGCCATCGCCCGGGCGCTGGCGATGGATCCGAAGGTGATGCTGTTCGACGAGCCGACCTCGGCCCTCGACCCGGAAATGGTCGGCGAAGTGCTGGATGTGATGAAAAACCTGGCCGTGGAGGGCATGACCATGGTCTGCGTCACCCACGAAATGGGCTTCGCCCGGGAAGTGGCGGATCGCGTGCTGTTCTTCGATCACGGCAAGCTGCTGGAGGACGCTTCGCCGGAGCAGTTCTTCGCGGCGCCGAAGGATCCGCGGGCGCAGGCCTTCCTGCGTCAAGTCCTCTAACGGCGGCGTCCTTTCGGACGCCATCGCTGGCAAGCCAGCTCCCACAGGTTTTCGGTCGACCATAAAGTCTGTGTTCAACTCGGTCACTGTGGGAGGATCCGCGGGCGCAGGCCTTCCTGCGTCAGGTGCTCTAGCGGCGGCGTCCTCTTGGACGCCATCGCTGGCATGCCAGCTCCCACAGGTTTTCGGTCGACTATAAAGTCTGTGTTCAACTCGGTCACTGTGGGAGCTGGCTTGCCAGCGATGGCATCACCTCGGTCCGCAGTGAACCGAGGTCTATGCATCAGCTCAAACCTTGAACCGCCCCACCAGCGTCTGCAGGTGGGTGCCCAGGCGCGCCAGCTCGACGCTGGAGGCCGCCGTCTCTTCGCTGGCCGCCGAGGTCTGGTCCGACACGTCCCGCACGTTCAGCACGCTGCGGTTGATCTCTTCGGCCACGGCGCTCTGCTGCTCGGCCGCCGCCGCGATCTGCTGGTTCATCGCCTGGATCGCCGACACGGTGCGGGTGATGCTGTCCAGCGAGCCGCCGGCGCGGCGGGTCAGTTCCACGCTGCTGTCGGTCAGGGTGCGGCTGTTGTCCATGATCGTCGCCACTTGCTGGGTGCCGTTCTGCAGGCCGACGATCAGCTCTTCGATCTCTTCGGTGGATTTCTGGGTGCGCTGGGCCAGGCTGCGCACTTCGTCCGCCACCACCGCGAAGCCGCGGCCGGCCTCGCCGGCGCGGGCCGCTTCGATGGCGGCGTTGAGGGCCAGCAGGTTGGTCTGCTGGGCCACGGACTTGATCACGTCGAGCACGCTGCCGATCTTGTCGCTTTCGCGCTTGAGCTCGCCCATGGCCTCGGTGGAATGCCCCACCTCGGCGGCCAGGCGCTCGATCTGGGCGATGGCCTCGCCGACCACCTTGTCGCCTTCGCGGGCCTGCTGATCAGCGGCCACGGCGGCCTCGGAGGCTTCCTCTGCGTTGCGCGCGACTTCCTGCACGGTGGCGGCCATTTCGTTCATGGCGGTGGCCACCTGGTCGGTCTCGACCTTTTGATTGTTCACCCCGGCGCTGGTCTGCTCAGTCACGGCCGACAGTTCTTCGGCGGCGCTGGCGATCTGGGTGACGCCGTCGCTGATGCCGCCGATCAGTTCGCGCAGGCCCTGGTTCATGCTCTGCATCGAGCGCTGCAGTTGGCCCAGTTCGTCGCGGCGCTGGGACACCAGGTTATGGGTGAGGTCGCCGGCGGCCACGCGCTCGGCGACCTTGAGGGTCTGGTTCAGTGGAATGATGATCTGTCGGGTGATCGCCCAGGCGGCCAGCAGGCCGAAGGCCACGGCCAGCAGGGTGGCGATCAGCAGTTGGTTCTTGGCGGCGGCGGCGTCGGTGTCGCGCACGAGGGTCTGCGACTCGGTGAGCTTCTTGCTGACGTCGAGCAGGATGTCGCCCTGGGCCGCCATGCGCGCCAGCGCCTTGGCGCTGGCCACCTGGGAGTCGCGGAACTGGCTGACCGCCGCGCGGTAGGCCTTGAGCGATTCGGTGGCCTGCTGCAGGTTGGCGATGTGCTGTTCCGGCAGTTTGGCCGGCAGGCTTTCGAGGTTCTTCAGGGCGTTGTCGATGGCGTCCAATGCCGGCTGCTCGGCTTCGGCCTTGCCGCTGTAGGTGTAGCCGCGCACCTGGAAGCGCGCCTGCTGGATCAGCTTGCTGAGCTCGATCACCGCGTTGAATTGGGCGACGCTGTCGCCCTGCAGCATCGATTTCTCGACTTCGGCCACCCGGGCCACGGCGTTGTCGGCGGTGGCGCCGAGCTTGCCGCGGGCGTCTTCGCGCAGGGCGGTGGCTTGGGTCATGTCGGCGAAGGCGCGCTTGTACTCGGCCACGGCGGCCAGCTGCTGGTCGATCATCGCCACGTCGGCCGGTTGCTCGATCAGTCCGCGGGCGGTCTGCAGGCCGCTGTCGAGCTTGCCGAGCAGGTCGTTGACGGCGCCGGGGCCTTGTTCGCCGCGGCGCATCTCATAGTCCAGGCGGGCCAGGCGCAGGTCCTTGGTCAGCTCGTTCAGGCTGGAGATGAAGCCGAGCTTGTCGCCCCGGCTGATGATGCCGCTCATGCCGGTCCAGCCGGTCACGGTGATCAGCAAGGTCAGCAGCAGCACCAGGCCGAAGCCGATGCCCAGCTTGCGTTTGACGCTGACGTTTCCAAGATTCTCGGCTAACCAACGGTACATGCGACGACTCCCCTCGGACCACTAATTGGACTTGTGGAGAGTGTATCGGCGGCGTGATGGCATTCTGTAACGCGATTTGTCCGCAGCGAGGGATCCTGGGGTGAGGGCGCTTGTTCCCTCACCACGGGCTTGAGCGGTTTGCGGCCGTCAGAACAGCCGGGCGAGCAGGGCGGTGACGGCGGTTTCGACCCGCAGGATGCGGTCGCCCAGCTGCACCGGTTGCAGCCCGGCCTTGTTCAGCAGGTCGATTTCGTAGGGGATCCAGCCGCCTTCCGGGCCGATGGCCAGGGTGACCGGCTCGCTGAGCGCGCGGGGGCAGGGCGGGAAATCGCCTGGATGGCCCACCAGGCCGAGGGTGCCGTCGGCGATCGCCGGTAGCCGATCCTCGACGAACGGCTTGAAGCGCTTTTCGATGATGACCTGCGGCAACACGGTGTCCCGGGCCTGTTCGAGGCCCAGGATCAATTGTTCGCGGATCGCGTCGGGTTCCAGGAACGGGGTCTGCCAGAAGCTTTTCTCGACCCGGTAGCTGTTGACCAGGATCACCTTGGGCACGCCCATGGTCGCCACGGTCTGGAACACCCGGCGCAGCATCTTCGGCCGGGGCAGGGCCAGCACCAGGGTCAGCGGCAGCTTGGCCGGCGGCGGCTGGTCGAGGCTGATCTGCAGCTCCGCCTCATTGGCGTCCAGGCGCAGCACCTGCGCCGAGCCCATCAGCCCGCCGATGCGCCCCACCCGCAGGCTGTCGCCGACTTCCGAACGGTGGACCTCCTGCATGTGGGTCAGGCGGCGGTCGCGCAGCACGACGCGGTCGGCCGCAATGAAATCGGCCTCTTCGAGCAGCAGCAGGTTCATGGCTGGGTCGCTGGCGGCTGGTCGTTGTGGTCGTCGGCGGTCTCGTCCGGGCGTTCGCGCTTGCTCACCAGGCTGCCGAACAGGATGCCGACCTCGAACAGCATCCACATCGGCACGGCCAACAGGGTCTGGGAGAAGATGTCCGGCGGGGTGAGGATCATGCCGACCACGAAGCAGCCGATGATCACGTACGGGCGGATCTTCTTCAGGTACTTGACGTCGACCACGCCGATCCACACCAGCAGCACCACGGCCACCGGGATCTCGAACGCCACGCCGAAGGCGAAGAACAGCGTCATGACGAAGTCGAGGTAGCTGGTGATGTCGGTCATCATCTCGACGCCGGCCGGGGTGGCCGAGGCGAAGAACTTGAAGATCAGCGGGAACACGAAGAAGTAGGCGAACGCCATGCCGGTGTAGAACAGCAGGATGCTGGAGATCAGCAGCGGCACCGCGACGCGTTTCTCATGCTTGTACAGGCCCGGCGCGATGAAGCCCCAGATCTGGTGCAGGATCACCGGGATCGCCAGGAACAGCGAGACCATCATCGTCAGCTTCAGGGGCGTCAGGAACGGCGACGACACGTCGGTGGCGATCATCGTCGCGCCGGCCGGCAGGTACTGGCGCAGCGGCGTCGAGACGAAGGTGTAGATCTGCTGGGTGAAGGCGAACAGCCCGGCGAAGATGATGAAGATCGCCGCGACGCAACGCAGCAGACGGGTGCGCAACTCGGTGAGGTGCGAAACCAGCGGCATGTGCTGGTCGTTTTCGGGGAGATCGCTCATGGGGCTCGCGGTGGCAATGTCGGGTCATGAGGGGCCGGCGCGGTCGGCGCGGCAACTGGGGCAACGGGTTCGGCCGGGGCCGCTGCGGCGGCGGGCGCGGGTTCGGCTGGCGCTGGCGCGGGGGCCGCAGGTGTCGGCGCTGCAGGGCTGTGGATCGTCTGCCCGCCCACGTGCTCGACCGGCGTCGGTTCCTGCTGGACCGGCGTGAGGATCTTGCGAGCCTCCTGCTCCAGGGACAGGATGTGCTCGTTGTGCAGTTGCCGACGGATCTCGTCGGCACCGATCTCACGTTCAACTTCCTGTTTGATCGCGTTGAAGCTGCGCTTCAGGCGCCCGACCCACAGGCCGGCGGTGCGCGCAGCGCCCGGCAGGCGCTCGGGGCCCAGCACCAGCAGGGCGACGAGGCCGACGAGCAGCAGTTCAGAGAAGCTGATACCAAACATTAGTCAGTGCTCACACGTCTTTGCGGATCGGCTCTTCGACCTTCTGCGCCTGCACGTCGATGGTGTGCGGCGGGTTGGCCTGGGCGGTGGCTTGCGGCTGCACCGGCGGCACCGGTTGGGCAGGCGCGGCGCCCGGGTCGGCCGGTTTCTCGTCGTCGTTCATGGCCTTGCGAAAGCCCTTGATCGATTCGCCGACGTCGGTGCCCAGGTTCTTCAGTTTCTTGGTGCCGAACACCAGCACCACGACCACCAGAATGACGATCCAGTGTTTCCAGTCAAAAATGCCCATCTTGCAGCTCCTCTCTAATTGGTTTTCAGGCGGACGGACGCGAGGCTTTCTCGGCGTGTCCGGACAGGCCGAAGCGACGGTCCAGCTCATCCAGCACGGCCTGCGGATGCTGCCCGAGCTGGGCGAGCATGACCAGGCTGTGGAACCACAGGTCGGCGGTCTCGTAGATCACGTCGCTGCAGTCGCCGCTGACGGCGGCGTCCTTGGCGGCGATGATGGTCTCCACCGACTCTTCGCCGACCTTCTCCAGAATCTTGTTCAGGCCCTTGTGGTACAGGCTGGCGACATACGAGGTGTCGGCGGCCGCGCCCTTGCGCTCTTCGAGCACCTGGGCGAGGCGGGTCAGGGTGTCACTCATGTGTGTGTCCTGCGGCGGAATAGATGGCGTGCGGGTCTTTCAGGACCGGGTCGACCGTTTTCCAGTCGCCGTTCTCGAAGACGCGGTAGAAGCAGCTCTGACGGCCGGTATGGCAGGCGATGTCGCCGATCTGCTCGACCATCAGGATGATCACGTCGGCGTCGCAGTCCAGGCGCATCTCGTGCAGGGTCTGCACATGGCCGGACTCCTCTCCCTTGCGCCACAGCTTGCCACGGGAACGTGACCAGTAGATTGCACGGTTTTCCGCGGCGGTCAGCTCGAGCGCCTCGCGGTTCATCCAGGCCATCATCAGCACGCGTCCGGTCTTGTGATCCTGGGCGATCGCCGGCACCAGGCCATCGGCGTCCCACTTGATCTCGTCCAGCCAGTTTTTCATCTTCGACTCCGACAGCGAACCCCACGCTTCATTGGTCGGGTTCAGGCGTTCGAACAGTGTGCCAGCCGATCGCGGAACTGGCTATCGGCGAACGACCAGATACAAGCCCACTGCCACCATGATCCCGGCGGGCCAGTGCCCCAGTTCGTGCAGCGGACCGCCGGCGGCGAGGATCGTGCCGCCCGCCAGGTGGGCGCTGCCGAGCAGGCGCAGGAACCAGTCGTCCTTGCGCTTTTTCCAGGGCGGCGGCGGGTCGCTGGCGTGGGGCTGGGACAGGCGCTCGAGCAGGTCGCGGGCCATGTTGGCCAGGTGCGGCAGCTGTTCGAACTGGCTCTGCACGTTGCCGATCAAGGCCTTGGGGCTCACGCGCTCGCGCATCCAGCGTTCGAGGAACGGCTGGGCGGTGTTCCACAGATCCAGCTCCGGATACAGCTGACGACCCAGGCCTTCGATGTTCAGCAGGGTCTTCTGCAGCAGCACCAGTTGCGGCTGGACTTCCATGTTGAAGCGCCGCGCCGTCTGGAACAGGCGCATCAGCACCTGGCCAAATGAAATATCTTTTAACGGTTTTTCGAAGATCGGTTCGCACACGGTGCGGATCGCCGCTTCGAATTCGTTGAGCTTGGTTTCCGCCGGCACCCAGCCCGAATCGATGTGCAGCTGCGCCACGCGGCGGTAGTCGCGCTTGAAGAAGGCGAACAGGTTGCGGGCCAGGTAGTCCTGGTCCTGCGGGGTCAGGCTGCCGACGATGCCGCAGTCGATGGCGATGTACTGCGGGCTCCATGGGTTGACCGTGCTGACGAAGATGTTGCCCGGGTGCATGTCGGCGTGGAAGAAGCTGTCGCGGAACACCTGGGTGAAGAAGATCTCCACGCCGCGTTCGGCGAGCATCTTCATGTCGGTGCGCTGGTCGGCCAGGGTCGCCAGGTCCGTCACCTGGATGCCGTAGATGCGCTCCATCACCAGCACCTTCGGCCGGCACCAGTCCCAATAGACCTGCGGCACATAGAGCAGCGGCGAACCGTCGAAGTTGCGCTTGAGCTGGCTGGCGTTGGCCGCCTCGCGCAGCAGGTCGAGTTCGTCGTAGATGGTCTTTTCGTAGTCGCTGACCACGTCCACCGGGTGCAGCAGGCGGGCATCGGCCGAGACCTTCTCGGCGGCGCGGGCGAGGATGAACAGCCACGCCAGATCCTGGGCGATCACCGGCTTGAGGCCCGGACGGATCACCTTGACCACCACCTCTTCGCCGGTCTTGAGCTGGGCGGCATGCACCTGCGCCACCGAGGCGGAGGCCAGCGGCTCGACGTCGAAGCGGCTGAACACCTCGTCGATCCTCTTGCCCAACTGCTCTTCGATCAGCCGCACCGACAGTTGCGAGTCGAACGGCGGCACCCGGTCCTGCAGCAGCATCAGTTCGTCGGCGATGTCTTCCGGCAGCAGGTCGCGGCGGGTCGAGAGGATCTGCCCGAACTTGATGAAGATCGGCCCCAGGTCCTGCAGCGCCAGGCGCAGGCGCGCGCCCCGGCTCAGCGCCAGCGGCTTGCGCGGGAACCAGCGCCACGGCAGCACATAGCGCAGGCCCAGCAGGAACCACGGCAACGGGAGTTCGAACAGCAGGTCATCGAGTCGGTAGCGGATCACGACGCGCTGGATGCGCAACAGACGGCGGACGGCAAGCAGCTTCATGCGTTATCGCTTGGGTCGAGGGATCGGGAAAGGCGCTCGAAACGCGCCTCGAGACGTTCCAGATCAAGCTTGATCCGGTCCAGTTCGCGGAACCGGGCTTCGGCTTCGCGCTGCCCGACGAGGGTGCGCGATTCTTCGGCCAGGTATTCGGCGAGGTTCTGGTTGAGGCTGGCGAAGCCTTGCCGGTACCAGCGGGCACGGCTGCGCAGGTGGCCACCGACCAGTTGCGTGGCGACGGGGCCGAGCCAGCGCGAGAGTTCGTACTCCCAGTCCAGCTCCAGGTCCTGCAGGATGCCCGCCAGTTCCAGCAGCACGCCGCTGTCGCCGTCGAGCTCGACCTCCGGCGCGTGCAGCACCGCGGTCTTGTCCTTGCTCAGGGCCAGCTTCACCAGGCTCGACGCCGGCGCACGCAGGGTGCAGTCGACGCCGGTCTCCCAGCGCGAGGCCAGCATCAGGCCTTCGTCGCTGGGCAGGATGAACAGTTGCAGCGCCGGGCTTGCGCAGTCGACGGCGATGACTTTGCCGGTCAGGTGCGCCAGGCGCGGCAGCGCGGTGCTGTCGAGACGCAGCACCCGGTTCAGGCCGGTTTCGACGCTGGCCAGCAGCCCGGTCAGCAGCATCAGGGCTTGATGCCGCGGTGCAGGGCGACGATGCCCGAGGTCATGTTGTGATAGGTCACGCGGTCGAAGCCGGCCTCGACCATCATCGACTTCAGGGTTTCCTGGTCCGGGTGCATGCGGATCGACTCGGCCAGGTAACGGTAGCTTTCCGCGTCGTTGGTGATCAGCTTGCCCATCAGCGGCATGAAGGCGAACGAGTAGGCGTCGTAGGCCTTGGACATCAGTGCGTTGGTCGGCTTGGAGAACTCCAGCACCAGCAGGCGGCCGCCGGGCTTGAGCACGCGCAGCATCGAGCGCAGGGCGTCTTCCTTGTGGGTCACGTTGCGCAGGCCGAAGGCGATGGTCACGCAGTCGAAGTGGTTGTCCGGGAACGGCAGCTTTTCGGCGTCGGCCTGGACGAACTCGACGTTGCCCGACACGCCCACGTCCAGCAGGCGGTCGCGGCCGACCTTGAGCATGGACTCGTTGATGTCGGCGAGCACCACCTGGCCGGTCGGGCCGACGAGG
Source organism: Pseudomonas sp. B35(2017) (assembly GCF_002113645.1). Classification (NCBI taxonomy): domain Bacteria; kingdom Pseudomonadati; phylum Pseudomonadota; class Gammaproteobacteria; order Pseudomonadales; family Pseudomonadaceae; genus Pseudomonas; species Pseudomonas sp. B35(2017). The sequence continues at coordinate 21,603 of NZ_NEIZ01000017.1, forward strand.
TGCGAGAACTTCTTGGTCAGGTCGCCGGTGCCGCCGGCGATGTCCAGCACGCGGTTGCCGCTGCGCACGCCCGACAGCTCGATCGCGAAGCGCTTCCACAGGCGATGCATGCCGCCCGACAGGAGGTCGTTCATCAGGTCGTACTTGGCGGCCACGGAGTGGAACACCTCAGCGACCTTTTCGGCCTTCTGGCTTTCCGGGACGTTCTTGAAGCCGAAGTGGGTGGTGGGTTCGGCATCGCTGCCTTTGCGCTGATCAGTCATATCGCTGTCACCAAAAGAGAATGCGCGACATTCTAATCCCCAAGCCATGCTTTGTCTTGGAATGGCTCAAGGTAAGATGGGCGACCCTCGGGACGATTTGCCGCAGCCGCGGTCAGGATCTGCCGACAAGCCTTCATCAATCAGGAGTCATCCGATGGCCCGAATCAGTGTTGAACGTGCCCATAGCCTGGGCAAGGACGCCGCCCGCGAGAAAGCCGACAAGCTGGCGCAGAAACTCTCCGACCAATACGGCCTGGAGCCGCAGTGGTCGGGGGACACCCTGAACCTCAAGCGCTCCGGCGTGAAGGGCGAGGTGCATGTGGCGGAGGATTCGATCCGCGTCGACGTGGAGCTGGGCATGGTGATGTCGGCCATGAGCGGCATGATCAAGGCCGAGATCGAGAAGGCGCTGGACAAGGCGCTGGCCTGATCCCGACCTTTGCGGTGAACGGATAATCCTGTGGGAGCGGGCTTGCCCGCGAAGAGGCCGGTGCATCCGCAAGATTTCTTGTGGCAGGAACATGGTCTTCGCGGGCAAGCCCGCTCCCACAGGTACCGTGTCACGTTCACCTGCTTTATGTCAGTTGTTAGGGTGCCGTTTCTAATTTTTCTCCCTACTTTGTGCCTGAGCCCGACACTCGTCCGGGCAGTTCCTCAAACCTTCTGCGCGTGAGGTGCACCATGGCCAAAGTCATTTTGAAGAAAAAAATCGACGCTTCGACTTCCGCTCTGAGCGACGTCAAATCCTATGCCCGCAAGATCTGGCTGGCAGGCCTGGGTGCCTACGCCAAGGTCGGCCAAGAGGGCAGCGACTACTTTCAAGAGCTGATCAAGGCCGGTCAAGCGGTTGAAAAGAAAGGCAAAAAAGCCGTCGCCGAAAAACTCGAAGCGGCCAACGCCGAGATCGATGAGGCCAAGGGCGAAGTCAGCACCTTCAAGGGCCGGGTCGAAGTGCAGCTCGACAAGGTCGAGAAGGCGTTCGACACACGCGTCGCCAGTGCCTTGAATCGCATCGGCATTCCGTCTAAACATGACGTTGAGGCACTCTCTGCTAAGCTCGATGAGCTGACGGCATTGCTCGAACGCGTCGCGCGTAAATCTTAAGGAGAACGGGATGGCTGGCAAAAAGAACACCGATAAAGAAGGCAGCTCGTGGATCGGGAAGGTCGAAGACTACTCCCGCAAGATCTGGCTGGCAGGCCTGGGCGTGTACTCGAAGATCGACACTGACGGCAGCAAGCTCTTCGAGTCACTGGTCAAAGACGGCGAAAAGGCCGAGAAGCTCACCAAGTCGGCGGTCGGCAAGAAAGTCGACGCCGCCAAGGATTCCGCTTCCTCGGCAAAATCGCGCATCAGCGGCGTGAAAGACCGCGCGCTGGGCAAGTGGGACGAACTGGAAGAGGCTTTCGACAAGCGCCTGAACAGCGCGATTTCGCGCCTGGGCGTGCCGAGCCGCAATGAGGTCAAGGCCCTGCACAGCAAGGTCGAGACCCTGACCAAGCAGATCGAGAAACTCACCGGTCTGAAAACCCAGCCTGTGGCCAAGACCGCAGCGGCCAAGCCGGCTGCGAAGCCTGCCGCCAAACCACTGGCCAAGGCTGCCGCCAAACCGGCCGCCAAGCCTGCGGCGAAAACCGCAGCGGCCAAACCGGCTGCGAAAGCGGCGGCCAAACCCGCTGCCAAGCCTGCCGCAAAACCTGCGGCGAAAACCGCTGCCGCCAAGCCAGCCGCCAAACCGGCTGCCGCGAAGAAACCGGCAGTGAAAAAACCGGCCGCACCGAAAGCTGCAGCGCCGAAACCGGCCGCCGCCAAGCCTGCGACTCCGGCCGCTCCGGTCAGCGCGTCGAACTCCGCCGCCGCTCCGGCATCCGCCGTGACCCCGACTGCCGCACCGACCCCGTCGGCGCCGTCCAGTCAGTCCTGATCCTCAGGGCCCAAGAAAACGCCCGGCCTGTGAAGGCCGGGTGTTTTTGTTTGTGGTCCTGTCTATCCAGAACGCTGCCTTACCCTTTTGATCCTGCCCGGCAGCGCCCTTGCCGACGCCATCGCCAGCAGGCTGGCTCCCACAGTGTCATGTGGCATCACCGGCCCCAGCAGGCTCGCTCCCACAAGGGAGATGCAATGGTCACTCGTGCTCTTCGAGGTACTGCAGCGCGAAGCGCTCCGTCGCCGCCTTGATCGGCGGCAGCAGGTGCGGCGCCACCAGCATCATGATCTGGTACACCACCAGCCGCACCTCGCCCTCGCGGTCGAGGATCCGCTGGTAGTCCAGGGAAAACAGCAAGGTCAGGGTGATCTGCTCCACCAGTTGCCCCAGGGCCTGGGTGTCGCTGACCAGCAGCCCCTGCGCCTTCAGGCGCGCCAGCAAGGACGCCAGCGTGCGCTTGAGGACATTGAGCAGGTTGCGGATGCCCTTGGCCAGCTTCGGCAGGCGTCCGGACAGGTTCGACAGGTCCTGGAACAGGAACCGGTAGAGCGCCAGGCGCTCGACGATCAGGTGCAGGAACAGCCAGTAGTCCTCCGGTGCCAGCTCGACGTCGGCGGGCGGGTCGAGCAACGGCGCCAGTTCGCCCTGAAAGCGTTCGAACAGCCCGAGGATCAGCGGCTCCTTGCCGTGGAAGTGGTAGTAGAGGTTGCCGGGGCTGATCCCCATCTCGTTGGCAACCTCCATGGTGGAGACGTTCGGCTCGCCCTTTTCGTTGAACAGCTGCAGGGCACATTCGAGAATCCGGTCGCGGGTTTTCATCCAGTCTTCTTAAAAGGTTTCGGGGCGTCAGCGCACGCGCACGTAGGTGCCGGGTGCCGCTTCCATCGTTGGGTAGTCGGGGCTGCCGAGGGTCATCTGGGTCTCGCGCTGGGCGCCGGAGCGCTGCTGGATCCACTCCAGCCACTGCGTCCACCAGCTGCCGTCGACCTTTTTCGCGTCGTAGTACCAGGCGCGGGGGTCGCCGCTCAGCTTGCCGTTCTCGACGTAGTTGGCCTTCGGGTTGCCCGGCGGGTTGAGGATGCTCTGCACGTGGCCGCTGTTGGACAGCACGAAGCGCCGCTCGCCGCCCAGCAGCAGGGTCGAGCGGTACACCGCGTCCCACGGTGTGATGTGGTCGTTCATGCCGGCCACGCTGAAGCTGTCGACCGTGACCTTCTGCAGGTCGATCGGCGTGCCGCACACCTCCAGGCCGCCGGGGTGGGTCAGCGGGTTGTGCTTGAAGAAGTCCAGCAGGTCGCCGTGGAACGCCGCCGGCAGGCGGGTGCTGTCGTTGTTCCAGTAGAGGATGTCGAACGGCGGCGGCGCCTTGCCCAACAGGTAGTTGTTGACGAAGTAGTTCCAGATCAGGTCGTTGGGGCGCATCCAGGCGAACACCTTGGCCATGTCGCGGCCGTCGAGCACGCCCCGCTGGTAGGAACGGCGCTTGGCCGCCTCGAGGGTCTGCTCGTCGGCGAACAGCGTCGCCGGCGTGTCGAACTGGCTGTCGAGCAGGCTCACCAGGTAAGTGGCGCTGGAGACCCGGCGCAGCTGCCGCTTGGCCTGCAGGTGGCCTTGCAGCGCGGCGATGGTGAGGCCGCCGGCGCAGGCGCCCATCAGGTTGACGTCGCGGGCGCCGGTGATCGAGCGGCAGACGTTCATCGCTTCCTCCACCGCCTCGACGTAGGTCGACAGGCCCCATTCGCGGTGGCGCACGTCCGGGTTGCGCCAGCTGATCATGAAGGTCTGCAGGCCGTTCTTGAGGGCGAACTGGACGAAGCTGTTGTGCGGGCTCAGGTCGAAGATGTAGTACTTGTTGATCTGCGGCGGCACCACCAGCAGCGGCTTGGCGTACTGTTTCTCGCTCATCGGCCGGTACTGGATGAGCTCCAGCATCTCGTTGCGAAACACCACGGAGCCGGTGGTGGTGGCGACAGTCTTGCCGATCTCGAACGCCTGCTTCGACACTTGGCGCGGCAGGCCGTCGTTGTGCAGCAGGTCGTCGATCAGGTGGCCCAGGCCCCGTACCAGGCTCTGCCCGCCGGAGTTGAACAGCTCCTTGACCGCCAGCGGATTGAGCAGGGTGTTGGAGGGCGCCACGGCGTCGTTGAGCAGGCTGAAGGCGAACTGCGCGCGGGCGCGGTCGTCTTCGCTCATGCTGCTCTCGTCGATCCAGCTCTTGACCTGTTTCTGCCAGCTCAGATAGGCCTGAAGACTGCGCCGGTAGAACGGATTGAGGCTCCAGGCCGGATCGCTGAAGCGGGTGTCCTGCGCGTTGATCGGGTGCAGGGTCTCACCGAGCAGGACGCGGCCCAGCTGGCTTCCTAGCCTCAAGGCATGGCGTGCGCTGTGGATCGGGTTGCGCAGGCCATGGGCCGCGACGCTGCGCAGGGTCGAGATCAGATCCCGGCCGCGCAGCCCGGTCATCGCGCTTTGTGCATTGATGAACACGGCGGGGCTGGGCACCACGCCGGTCGCTGGTTTGTCGCGCATGAGTCAACACTCCTTCGTCTTCAGGCCAAACACAAACACACCGAACCAGAGAACCATAGACGCTGTTGCGGATTGTTGCCTGCGCGGCGTCCTGCCACACACCTTCCATAAAACGTGCCGGATCGGTCATGCCCCCGGCGATGCCGGATGCGGATGCATCACCGCACGCTGACGTTCCTCCTCCAGGAATTTCATGATGATCGGCGCCACCGCTTCGGCCCGGGTGATCAGGAACAGGTGGCCGTCGTCGATGATGTGCAGCTGGGCGTTGGGGATCCGCCAGGCGAGCATGCGCATGTTGATCAGCGGGATCAGCGGGTCGTCGTCGCCGGCCAGCACCAGGGTCGGCTGATGGATCTTGTGCAGCCAGTGGATGCTGGTCCAGCCCAGGCCCGCGAACAATTGCCAGTAGTAGCCCAGCTTGCCCGCCGAGCGCACCTTGGCCGCGTGGCTGGCGGCGAGGGTCGGGTCGCGGCGGAACGAGCCGCCGTAGATCAGCGGCGCGATGCGGATCACGTGGGACGGCTGGATGTAGCGGCGCGGGCTGGCCATCATCCACAGCACCTTCGGCTTGCCCGGCACCATGAAGGCACCGGCGGCGGTGGCCGCCAGCACCAGTTTCTTGCAGCGCTCGGGGTAGTCATGGGCGAACTGCTGCGCCAGGGCGCCGCCCCACGACACGCCGATCGCGTTGACCTGGCCGTAGTCGAGGTAGTCGAGCATCCGTGCGGTGAGTTTCGCCAGGCCGGCGAACCGGTACGGTCGGCTCGGCGTCGAGGAACCGCCGACGCCGGGCACGTCGAAGGCGATGACCTCAAGATCCGGATCCAGCGCCGCGACAAAGGGAAACACCAGCTCCAGGTTGGCGCCGATGCCGTTGAAGATCAGCAAGGGCGTCAAGTGAGGCTTGCCGGGGCGCACCGCGGTGCGGATGGTCTGGCCATCCAGGTCGACGGTGCGGAAGATGAACGGGTGCGGCATGCTCAGGCCCTGTGGCTATTGGGTTCACCCCCGCCCCGCAGGGTGGGGCGGGGGGTGTCGGTTACCGCTCGTGCACGTAAGTGCCCGGCGACGCTTCGCCCGCCGGGTACGCCTTGTTGCCCAGCTTCGCCGGGGCCTTCTTCAGTTCGCCCGAACGCTGGGCCTGCCACGCCTGCCAATGCAGCCACCAGGAGTCGGTGTGCTTGGTCGAGTTTTCCTGCCAGTCATCGGCGTCGTCGGCCATTTCGCTGTTGGTCATGTAGCGCGCCTTCGGGTTGCCCGGCGGGTTCAGGATGCTCTGGATGTGGCCGCTGCTCGACAGCACGAACTCGACCTTGCCGCCGAACAGCTGCGCCGACTTGTAGCAGGACTTCCACGGGGTGATGTGGTCGTTGGTGCCGGCCAGGGAGAAGATGTCGGCGGTGACCTGCTTGAGGTCGATCGGCGTGCCGCACACTTCCAGTGCGTCGGGGCGGGTCAGCGGGTTGTTTTTGAACATTTCGATCAGGTCGCCGTGGAACGCGGCCGGCAACCGTGTGGTGTCGTTGTTCCAGAACAGGATGTCGAACACCGGCGGCTCGTTGCCGAGCAGGTAGTTGTTCACCCAGTAATTCCAGATCAGGTCGTTGGGGCGCATCCAGGCGAAGACCTTGGCCATGTCCTTGCCTTCCAGCACGCCGGCCTGGTACGAGTGGCGCTTGGCGGTCTCCAGCGTCTGTTCGTCGACGAACAGGGCGACGTCGGTGTCCAGGGTGGTGTCGAGCACGCTGACCAGCAGGGTCAGGGCATTGACCTTGTTCTCGCCGATGGCCGCGTAGTGGCCCAGCAGGGCGGTGCAGGTGATGCCGCCGGAGCAGGCGCCGAGCATGTTCACGTCTTTGCTGCCGGTGATCGCGGTGACCACGTCCACCGCTTCCTTGAGGGCTTCGATGTAGGTCGACAGGCCCCACTCGCGCTGTTCCTTGGTCGGGTTGCGCCAGCTGACGATGAAGGTCTGCACGTTGCTGCGCAGGCAGAATTTGGCCAGGCTCTTGTCCGGGCTCAGGTCGAACACGTAGAACTTGTTGATCTGCGGCGGCACCACCAGCAGCGGTCGCTCGAACACCTGCTCGGTGATCGGCTTGTACTGGATCAGTTCCAGCACGTCGTTGCGAAACACCACCGCGCCTTCGGACACGCCCAACGTCTTGCCGACCTCGAACGCGCCCATGTTGACCTGGCTCGGCATGCCGCCGTTGTGCACCAGGTCCTTGGCCAGGTGCGAGAGGCCGTCGAGCAGGCTCTTGCCGCCGGTCTCGAAGAAGCGCTTGACCGCCGCCGGGTTCGCCGCGCTGTTGGTCGGGGCCATGGCTTCGGTCATCAGGTTGATCACGAAGTGCCCGCGCGCGATGTCCTTGGGCGAGAGGCTGCTGTCGTCGATCCAGTCGTGGAGTTCCTTGCGCCACGCCAGGTAGGTTTGCAGATAACGGCGGTAGAGCGGGTTCTGGCTCCAGGCCGGATCGACGAAGCGACGGTCGTCGCCGGCAGGCTGCAGTTCGGATTTGCCGAACAGCACGTTCTTGAGTTCAAGGCCGAAATGGGCGACATGCTTGACGCTGTGTATCGGTTGCCGGATGGCCTGGGTCAGCACCATGCGGGCGGAGGCCAGCAGATCCTTTCCGCGCAGCCCGACGACGGGATTGAGCCCCAAGGTGTTTTCCGAGGCTTGGTACTTCAGGTCATCGTTGTTCTTGTTACTCATCTACGACGCTCCATTGTCCTGAGACGAGTACCCGGTCCTCACTGTGCAGTCTTACAGCCGGTGCCAGGTACTGCCGCTCGGGTGACCGTTGATTCTGCAGGGCAGATCTGCAGTGCACGGAACACTGCAGGGAACTTGCCAGTTCCATTGGTTACCCGAGATTGGTTTTTTTCGCAAGCGGGCCAGTCCTCGGCCGCACAAGCGGAGCATTCAAACAGATGAATTTAGAAAATGCCCTCTAAACCGCCCGAGGCACGGGCTAGAGCATCAGCTTGACGACGGACTCGTCCGGGTCGCGGGATTTGCCGGCGGCTTTGAGTTCGTCCAGGTAATCGGCCCAGAGTGCGTCATAACGTCGCCCCAGTTCGTACAGGTATTCCCAGGTGAACAGTCCGCTGTCGTGGCCGTCGTCGAAGGTCAGTTTCAGTGCGTACTGACCGGCCGGTTCCACCTTGGTCAGGCCGACGTGGAGCTTGCCGTACTGCAGGATCGGTTTGCCGTGGCCCTGGACCTCGGCGGAGGGGGAGTGCACGCGCAGGAACTCTGCGGGCAGGGTGAACGATTCGCCGGACGCGTAGGCGAGCGTCAGGGTCTTGGAGGCTTTGTGCAGTTTGATGTCGGTGGGCAGCATGACCGGGTATCCGTCTGGTGCGGAACCTTGTGGGAGCGAGCCTGCTTGCGATGGGGCGGCACATTCAACCCAGAGGTTGTCTGAACCGCCGCCATCGCGGGCAGGCTCGCTTCCACCGTTCCGCTACATCTGTAAGGGTGGCTTACAGGATATAACGGGACAGGTCTTCGTTCTGCGCCAATTCGCCCAGGTGGCTGTTGACGTAGTCGGCGTCGATCAGGATCGGCTTCTCGTCGTGGGCGCTGGCCAGGTCGCCGGCGCTGAACGACACCTCTTCCAGCAGGCGCTCAAGCAGCGTGTGCAGGCGACGGGCACCGATGTTCTCGGTCTTCTCGTTGACCTGCCAGGCGATCTCCGCCAGGCGCTTGATGCCGTCGGGCTGGAACTGGATGTTCAGGCCTTCGGTCTTGAGCAGCGCGCCGTACTGCTCGGTGAGCGAGGCGTGCGGTTCGCTGAGGATGCGCTCGAAGTCTTCCGGGCTCAGGGCCTTGAGCTCGACGCGGATCGGCAGGCGGCCTTGCAGTTCCGGCACCAGGTCGCTCGGCTTGCTCAGGTGGAACGCGCCGGAGGCGATGAACAGGATGTGGTCGGTCTTGACCATGCCCAGCTTGGTGTTGACGGTGCAGCCCTCGATCAGCGGCAGCAGGTCGCGCTGCACGCCTTCGCGGGACACGTCGGCGCCGCCGACGTTGCCGCGCTTGGCCACCTTGTCGATCTCGTCGATGAACACGATGCCGTGCTGCTCGACCGCCTCCAGGGCCTTGGCCTTGAGTTCCTCTTCGTTGACCAGGCGCCCGGCCTCTTCGTCGCGCACCAGCTTCAGCGCTTCCTTGACCTTGAGCTTGCGGGCCTTCTTCTTGCCCTTGCCCATGTTGGCGAACAGGTTCTGCAGCTGGTTGGTCATCTCTTCCATGCCCGGCGGCGCGGAAATGTCGACGCCCATGGCTTCGGCCACTTCGATCTCGATTTCCTTGTCGTCCAGCTGGCCTTCGCGCAGGCGCTTGCGGAACAGCTGGCGGGTGTTGGAGTCCGGGGTCGGCGCGTCGTCGCTGTTGAAGCCCATGCGCGCCGGCGGCAGCAGGGCGTCGAGGATGCGCTCTTCGGCGGCGTCTTCGGCGCGGTGGCGCACGCGGGTCATCTCCTGCTCGCGCAGCAGCTTGATCGCGGCGTCGGCCAGGTCACGGATGATCGATTCGACGTCGCGGCCGACATAGCCGACCTCGGTGAACTTGGTCGCTTCGACCTTGATGAACGGCGCGTTGGCCAGCTTGGCCAGGCGACGGGCGATCTCGGTCTTGCCGACGCCGGTCGGGCCGATCATCAGGATGTTCTTGGGGGTCACTTCAACGCGCAGCTCTTCAGGCAGCTGCATGCGGCGCCAGCGGTTGCGCAGGGCAATCGCGACGGCGCGCTTGGCATCGTCCTGGCCGATGATGTGGCGGTTGAGTTCGTGGACGATTTCGCGGGGAGTCATGGACATGGTGATTGACGGTCCTCAAGCAGAAACGAGCTGTGGCGCGGGGCGCGGCAGGCTCATTCAGCGAGATCCTGCTCCTCAATGGTCTGGGTGTGGTTGGTGAAGACGCAGATGTCGCCGGCGATGCCGAGGGCGGTCTCGACGATTTCGCGGGCCGACAGGTCGGTTTTCTTCAGCAGGGCGCTGGCGGCGGCCTGGGCGTAGGCGCCGCCGGAACCCATGGCGATCAGGCCGTCTTCGGGTTCGACCACGTCGCCGTTGCCGGTGATGATCAGCGAGGCGTCCTTGTTGGCGACCGCGAGCATCGCTTCGAGGCGGCTCAGGGAACGGTCGGTACGCCATTCCTTGGCGAGTTCGACGGCGGCGCGGATCAGGTGGCCCTGATGTTTTTCGAGCTGGCCTTCGAAGCGTTCGAACAGGGTGAAGGCGTCGGCGGTGGCGCCGGCGAAACCGGCGATGACCTGGCCGTGGTACAGGCGGCGAACCTTCTTCGCGTTGCCTTTCATCACGGTGTTGCCGAGGGAAACCTGGCCGTCGCCGCCCATGACGACTTTGCCGTGGCGGCGGACTGAAACGATGGTGGTCAAGGGAAGAGTCTCCACGCAGCGGGGCGAAAATGCCTTATGCACACCCATATGGGGGTGGAGGACGGTATTTCAACTGCGGGGGTGGCGAGGGGACGAGCGGTGGGCGCGGCTGTGGCGAGGGCGTTCGCTCCCTCCCGCCGCAAGTCCTGGGATCCTGGCCTGTCTGAAGCGCAGGATCCGCAGGGTTCGGGGGCGCTTGGCGCCCCGTCGGGAGCCAGCGCCCTCGCCGCAACGTGCCGGGTCAGCGGCTCTGGCGTTGTTGTAACAGCAAGTTGCTGAAGCCGCTGCCCGCCAACTGCTTCTGTGCGGTGGTCAGTTGCTCACGGTTGCTGAACGGGCCGACCAGCACGCGGTACCAGGTCTCGTCCTTCACCGTGCCGGACTCCACCGACACCGCCTGGCCCAGCAGGATGATCTGCGCCCGCACCTTGTCGGCGTCGGCTTCCTTGCGGAACGAACCGGCCTGGAGGAAGAACTTGGTCACCGGCGCCGCCTTCGCCACCGGCGGGGCCGGCGGCGGCGTGATGCCGGCCAGCGCCGCCTGGGCCCGCGCGGTGTCGATCTTCGCCGCTTCCGCCGGGGTCACCGGGGTGGTCGGGATCGCCGGCACCTGCGGCGTCGGCAAGGTTTTCTCCGGTACGGCGTCCGGCGGCACGATCACTTCCGATTCCGGCAGCAGGGTGTAGAAGTCGTACTTCGGCTTCACCGGTTGCGTCGGGCTCGGAGGCGTCTTGTTGGCCTCGGCGATCTTGGTGGCCTTCTGCTGTTGCTGCTGCTCGACCTTCTCGCGCTTGACCGTGTCGCTGCCCTTGCCCGGCTCCAGTTTCATCAGGAACACGATGAACGCACCGACCGTCAGGCCGATGGCCATCCACAGCCAGCCCGGAATCGGTTGCTTGGCCGGGGCCTGGTAGCGGCTGGCGCCGCGCTTGGGGGCGGGTTTTTTCTTGGCAGCCAACTTACATGCGCTCCAGGGTTTCCAGGCCCAGCAGTTCCAGGCCTTGCTTGAGGGTACGGCCGGTCAGCGCGGCCAGGCGCAGGCGGCTTTGCATCTGCGCCGGGGTGTCGGCGGCGAGGATCGGGCAGTTCTCGTAGAAGCTGGAGAACAGGCCGGCGACGTCGTACAGGTAGGTGCACAGCACGTGCGGCGTGCCTTTCTCGGCCACGTTGTTCAGCACTTCGCCGAACTGCGCCAGCTTGGCCGCCAGTTCCTGCTCGTGCGCCGCTTCGAGGACGATCTGGCCGTCGACTTCGCTGAAGTCCTTGCCCAGCTTGCGGAACACGCCGGCCACGCGGGTGTAGGCGTACAGCAGGTACGGCGCGGTGTTGCCTTCGAAGTTGAGCATCAGGTCGAAGTTGAAGCTGTAGTCGCTGGTGCGGTGCTTGGACAGGTCGGCGTATTTCACGGCGCCGATGCCCACCACCCGGGCGATGTTGCGCAGTTCGTCCTCGGCCAGCGTCGGGTTCTTTTCCTTGACCAGGCTATAGGCGCGCTCGCGGGCCTCGGTCAGCAGGTCGATCAGCTTCACGGTGCCGCCGTCGCGGGTCTTGAACGGACGGCCGTCGGCGCCGTTCATGGTGCCGAAGCCCATGTGCTCCATCTCCATCGGATGGGTCACGAAACCGGCCTTGCGCGCCACGGCGAACACTTGCTGGAAGTGCAGGGCCTGACGCTGGTCGACGAAGTACAGCGCGCGGTCGGCGTTGAGCTTGCCGCTGCGGTAGCGCACGGCCGCAAGGTCCGTGGTGGCGTACAGGTAGCCGCCGTCGGCCTTGACGATGATCACCGGCAGCGGGTCGCCGTCGGCGTTCTTGAATTCGTCGAGGAACACGCACTGGGCGCCGTTGCTCTCCACCAGCATGCCGGCGGCCTTGAGGTCGTTGACCACGTTGATCAGGTCGTCGTTGTAGGCGCTCTCGCCCATCACGTCGGCCATGGTCAGCTTGACGTTGAGCAGCTCGTAGATTTTCTGGCAGTGCGACAGCGAGATGTCCTTGAACCGGGTCCACAGCGCCAGGCACTCGGCGTCGCCGGCCTGCAGCTTGACCACCAGGCCGCGGGCGCGGTCGGCGAATTCGGCGGACTCGTCGAAGCGCTGCTTGGCGGCGCGGTAGAAGTTCTCCAGGTCCGACAGCTCGTCGCTGGTGATCGGGTTTTCCTGCAGGTAGGCCATCAGCATGCCGAACTGGGTGCCCCAGTCGCCGACGTGGTTCTGGCGGATCACGTCGTCGCCGAGGAACTCGAGGACGCGGGCCACGCCGTCGCCGATGATGGTCGAGCGCAGGTGGCCGACGTGCATTTCCTTGGCCAGGTTCGGCGCCGACAGGTCGACCACGGTGCGCTGCGCAGGACCGGCCTTGCGCACGCCCACACGGGCGTCGGCCAGGGCGGCGTCAAGGCGGTTGGCCAGGGCCTGGGTGTTCTGGAAGAAGTTGATGAAGCCGGGGCCCGCGATCTCGGCCTTGGTGACGTTCTCGTCGGCCGGCAGGGCGGCGATGAGCTTTTCCGCCAGGTCGCGCGGCTTCATGCCCGCAGGCTTGGCCAGCATCATCGCGATGTTGCTGGCGAAGTCGCCGTGGGTCTTGTCACGGGCGTTTTCCACCTGGATCGCCGGCGACAGGCCTTCAGGCAACACACCTTCGTTGACGAGTTGGGTGAGGGCTTGCTGGATCAGCTGGCGAATGGTGTCTTTCATGGTCGTCTCTTTCGACCGCTGGCGCGGCGGCGCATCGGTGCGCGGGTGGAAAAACTGGGCATTATCCGTTGCGAAGACGGGCTTGCCAACCTTAGCAGGCAGGATGTGGATGTGCGGCGACAATTGCGCCGCGATTCCTTGTGGCAGAGGGCCGGCCGGCGATGGCGATCCGTCCGTCAGTACAGGTCCACCGGATCGACATCCAGCGACCAGCGCACCGCCCGCCCGCTCGGCATCTGCTCAAGGGCCAGCAGCCAACCGGCCAGCAGCCGGTGCAACGGAGCCCGCGCCGTCGCCTGCAGCAGCAATTGAGCCCGATAGCGCCCGGCCCGGCGCTCCATCGGTGCCGGCACCGGGCCCAGCAGTTCGATGCCGCCGAGGTTCTGCTCGGCCAGCATGCGTTCGGCTGCGCTGCACGCTTCGTCGAGAAAAGCTTCGGCCTGGCCCGGCTTGTGCGCCTCGGCGCGCAGCAGCGCCAGGTGGGCGAACGGCGGCAGGCCGGCGGCGCGGCGCTCGCTCAAGGCCTGCTCGGCGAAGGCGAAGTAGCCCTGTTCGGTCAGTTGCACCAATAAAGGATGGTCGGCGAGGTGGGTCTGGATGATTACCTTGCCCGGCTCCTCCGCCCGTCCGGCGCGGCCGGCCACCTGCACGATGAGCTGCGCCATCCTTTCGCTTGCGCGAAAGTCGCCGGAGAACAGGCCGCCGTCGGCGTCGAGGATCGACACCAGCGTGACCCGGGGAAAGTGGTGCCCCTTGGCCAGCATCTGGGTGCCGACCAGAATGCACGGCTGGCCTTTCTGGATGGTGGCGAACAGCTGGTTCATCGCGTCCTTGCGCGAGGTGCTGTCGCGGTCGACCCGCAGCACCGGGTAGTCCGGGAACAGGATCGCCAGCCGCTCCTCGGCCCGTTCGGTGCCGGCGCCCACCGGCCGCAGGTCGACCCGCTCGCACTTGGGGCACTGGCGCGGCACGCGCTCGACATGGCCGCAATGGTGGCAGCGCAGTTCGCCGTAGCGCTGGTGCACGGTCATCCGCGCATCGCAGCGCTGGCATTCGGACATCCAGCCGCAGTCGTGGCACAGCAGGGTCGGCGCGAAGCCCCGGCGGTTGAGGAACACCAGTACCTGCTGGCCGGCGGCGAGGGTCTGGCCGATGGCTTGCTGCATCGGGCCGCTGATGCCGCTGTCCAGCGGCCGGCTCTTCACGTCCAGGCGCAGGAAGCGCGGTTGCTTGGCGCCGCCGGCGCGCTCGTTCAGGCGCAGCAGGCCGTAGCGGCCGGTGTAGGCGTTGTGCAGGCTTTCCAGCGAAGGCGTCGCGGAGCCGAGGACGATCGGGATGTTCTCCTGCCGTGCGCGCACCAGCGCCAGGTCCCGGGCGTGGTAGCGCAGGCCTTCCTGCTGTTTATAGGAGCCGTCGTGCTCTTCGTCGATGATGATCAGCCCCGGGTTCTTCATTGGGGTGAACAGCGCCGAACGGGTGCCGATGATGATGTCGGCCTCGCCGTCCCGGGCGGCGAGCCAGGCGTCGAGGCGGTCACGGTCGTTGACCGCCGAATGGAGCAGGGCGATGCGCGCGTTGAAGCGCTGCTCGAAGCGCGCCAGGGTCTGCGGGCCGAGGTTGATCTCGGGGATCAGCACCAGGGCCTGCTTGCCGGCTTCGAGGGTTTCGCGGATCAGTTGCAGGTAGACTTCGGTCTTGCCGCTGCCGGTGACGCCGGCCAGCAGGAACGCGTGATAACTGTCGAAGCCGGCGCGGATCGCCTCATAGGCTGCGCGCTGTTCGGCGTTGAGCGGCAGCTCCGGCTGCGCCAGCCAATGCTCGTGGCGCACGCCCGGCGCATGGCGGCGCACCTCCACCTGCACCAGGTCCTTGGCCAGCAACAGGTCGAGGCTGTCCTTGTTCAGCATCAGTTTGCCCAGCAGCCCGTGGGCGACGCCGTGCGGATGCTGGGCCAGTGTGGCCAGGGCCTCCCGCTGGCGCGGGGCGCGGGCGATGCGCGGGTCGTCGAGGCTGGCGCCTGGGGCCGCCGACCAGAAGCGTTCCTGGCGGGCCTCGGCGGGCTCGCCCTGGCGCAGCAGCACCGGCAGCGCCCAGTTCAGGGTGTCGCCGAGGCTGTGCTGATAGTACTGGGCCGTCCACAGGCACAGCTTGAACAGGGCCGGCGGCAGCGGTGCGCTGGCGTCGAGCAGGGCCAGCGCGGGCTTGAGCTTGTCCGCCGGCACGTCGCTGGTGTCGCAGACCTCCACCAGGATCCCGATCATTTCCCGCCGGCCGAACGGCACCCGCAGGCGCATGCCCGGCTGCAGACGGTCGCGCGGCACGCCGGCCGGAGCGCGGTAGTCGAACAGGCGGCGCAGGGGGGAGGGCAAGGCGAGGCGCAAGATGGCGTCGGGCACGCGGGGTCTCGATCGGCAGACTGATGAAAGGAGCGGTCGCGCACATGACCTGTGGGGCGTCGCCTATGGGGCGGGAGCCTAGCAGACGGTCGGTTCAAGGGACAGCTTGCGTGATCGGCAAGGTCTGGTAGAATCCGCGCCCTAATTCCGTGCGGTATTCAACAATCGTGTTGGGTGGCGGCACGCTAGCTGAGGAAAGCACCATGAAAGCCGATATTCATCCAAACTACGTTGAAATCGATGTTACCTGCAGCTGCGGTAACAAGTTCGTCACCCGTTCGACTCACGGCAAAGCTCTGCCGATCGACGTTTGCAACGAGTGCCACCCGTTCTACACCGGTAAGCAGAAGACTCTGGACACCGGTGGTCGCGTTCAGAAGTTCGCCGACCGTTTCGGTGCTTTCGGCGCGAAAAAGGCCTAAGGCCGCTCATTCTGGAAAACCTTCAAGGCTTTTCCGGTCTGATGAAAAAGGCGTCCCTTGCGGGCGCCTTTTTTGTGTCCGCGATTTGGCTGCCGGGCGCCCAGGCGTTCTGCCCGGCGCCCGGCGGATTGGCTGATGTCGCGGTGCAGCGCGTGGTGGACGGCGACACCCTGCGCTTGAGCGACGGGCGCAGCGTGCGGATGATCGGGCTCAACACCCCGGAGCTGGGCAAGCAGGGCCGCCGCGACGAGCCGTTCGCCGAGGCGGCGCGCCAACGCCTGGCGTCGCTGGTGGCCGACAGTGGCGGGCGCGTCGGCCTGCTGCCCGGCAAGGAGTCCAAGGACCGTTACGGTCGGACGCTGGCGCACGTTTTCAGCCGCGGCGGCGTCAATCTCGAAGCGCAAATGCTCGCTGACGGCCTCGGGTATCAGGTGGCGGTGGCGCCGAACGTGGATTTCGTCGCCTGCCAGCAGGCCGCCGAGCGCCAGGCGCGACGGGCCGGGCGCGGCGTGTGGAAGCGCTCGCCTGTACTGAAAGCGGAGCAGATCGCCCGCTCGGGCTTTGCCGTGGTCAGCGGGCGTGTGAGCACGGTCCGACGCAATCGGGGCGCAATCTTGATCGAAATACAGGACGCGCTTGTACTGCGCGTTGCGCCCAATCTGCTAGACCGTTTCGACGGCGCGGCGCTGCAACGGCTGGAAGGCAGGCAGATCGAGGCCCGTGGCTGGGTGGTCGACCGCTCGCGGCGCGGCGGATCGTCGCCGGGGCAGCCGCGCTGGCTGCTGCCGTTGACGGATCCGGCCATGCTGCAGCCTTCCCGCTGAAAAAAATTGTAGACATTTTTGCCGGTGATTGTGAACAGTCCAGCCCTTGCGGGCCGTGGCTCTTGGCCCAAAGTCGTAGGACAGCGCGCTTGACAGGGGTGACCGGCCAGTCTTGTGAGGACTTTGCGAGGCGCGTATCCTCGCTGACCAGTCTGTCCAACAGTAAAAAGCGGAATGCCAAAATGTCTGATCTGAAAACTGCCGCTCTCGAATATCACGCCAATCCTCGTCCAGGGAAGCTGAGTGTCGAGCTCACCAAGGCCACCGCCACCGCCCGCGACCTGTCGCTGGCCTACAGCCCCGGCGTAGCCGAGCCGGTACGCGAGATCGCCCGCGATCCTGAACTGGCCTACAAGTACACCGGCAAGGGCAACCTGGTTGCAGTCATTTCCGATGGCACCGCGATTCTCGGCCTGGGCAACCTCGGCCCGTTGGCCTCCAAGCCTGTGATGGAAGGCAAGGGCGTGCTGTTCAAGCGCTTCGCCGGCATCGATGTGTTCGACATCGAAGTCGACTCGGAAAGCCCGCAAGCCTTCATCGACACCGTCAAGCGCATCTCCATCACCTTCGGCGGCATCAACCTGGAAGACATCAAGGCACCCGAGTGCTTCGAGATCGAACGCGCCCTGATCGAACAGTGCGACATCCCGGTGTTCCACGATGACCAGCACGGCACCGCCATCGTGACCGCCGCCGGCATGATCAACGCCCTGGAAATCGCCGGCAAGACCCTGGCCGACGCCAAGATCGTCTGCCTGGGCGCCGGCGCCGCCGCCATCTCCTGCATGAAGCTGCTGGTGAGCATGGGCGCCAAGGTCGAGAACATCTACATGATCGACCGCACCGGTGTGATCCACGCCGGCCGTGACGACCTGAACCAGTACAAGGCCGTGTTCGCCCACGCCACCGACAAGCGCACCCTGGACGACGCCATCGAAGGCGCGGACGTGTTCGTCGGCCTGTCCGGCCCGAACCTGCTGACTGCCGAGCAGCTCAAGCGCATGGCGGCCAACCCGATCGTGTTCGCCTGCTCCAACCCGGATCCGGAAATCGCCCCGGAACTGGCCCACGCCACCCGCAACGACGTGATCATGGCCACCGGCCGTTCGGACTACCCGAACCAGGTCAACAACGTGCTGGGCTTCCCGTTCATCTTCCGCGGTGCCCTGGACGTTCGCGCCAAGCGCATCAACGAAGAAATGAAGATCGCCGCCGCCAACGCCCTGAAGGACCTGGCCAAGCTGCCGGTGCCGAAGGAAGTCTGCGCCGCCTACGGCGTCGACGCGCTGGAGTTCGGCCGTGAGTACATCATTCCGAAGCCGATGGACGCCCGCCTGATCACCGTCGTTTCCGACGCGGTGGCCAAGGCCGCCATCGAGACCGGTGTGGCGACCCTGCCGTATCCGAAGAACTACCCGCTGAAAAGCGTGGATGACGTGTTCAACGGCTAAGCCGTCGTAGCGCTTCAATCGAAGCCCCGGCTCGTGAGAGTCGGGGCTTTTTTGTGCCTGAGGGTTCTTGTACCGGCTTCACCGGCCCCATCGCCAGCAGGCTGGCTCCCACCGTTTTTTGCACTGTACCCACTCTGTGGGAACCAGCTTGCTGGCGATGAGACCAGTTCATTCACTGCAAATCCGACAGGTATAAAAAAAGCCCCGCACTTCTCGCGAAGGCGGGGCTCTTTTGGGGCTGCGATCAGAACAGATCGATCGGCGCCTGTTCGTCCGCCGGCAGCGGACTGCCCGGCACGGCGCCATTGCCGATCTCGTTGACCGACGGCGGTGTGTCTTCGGCCTTGAACAGCTCGAAGTACGCGCCCGGCGTGCTCGGCGAGGCGGCGCGGCCGCTGACCGGATCCACCCGCAGGCTGAGGATGCCTTCCGGCTCCGCCTGGACATGCGGCGGCTTGTCCTTGAGGGCGGCGGACATGTAGTTCATCCAGATCGGCAGCGCCACGGTGCCGCCGAACTCCCGGCGGCCGAGGCTTTCTGGTTGGTCGAAACCGGTCCAGACCGTGGTCACGTAATCGGCGTTGTAGCCGGAGAACCAGGCGTCCTTCGATTCGTTGGTGGTGCCGGTCTTGCCGGCGATGTCGCTGCGGCCCATGGCCAGCGCACGGCGGCCGGTACCGAGCTTGATCACGTCCTGCAGCATGCTGTTGAGGATGTAGGTGGTGCGGCCGTCGACGATCCGTTCGGCCACCGCCGGCGTCTGCGGCGCCACGTTGCTGCCGGGGGCTTCGCCCGGTGTGGCGTTGACGGTGAACGACGGGGGGGCCGGGGCGGCGATGCCGTCGGTCGCCGCCGTGCCCTGGGGCACCGTCGGCGGGTTGGCGACGAACAGGGTGTCGCCGTTGCGGCTTTCGATCTTGTCGATGATGTACGGCGTGACCTTGTAGCCGCCGTTGGCGAAGGTGCTCCAGCCGGTGGCGATCTCCATCGGGGTCAGGGTCGCGGTGCCCAGCGCCAGGGACAGGTTCGGTGGCAGGTCCTGCTTGTTGAAGCCGAAGCGGGTGATGTAGTCGATGGTCTTGCCGACGCCCATCGCCTGCAGCAGGCGGATCGACACCAGGTTACGCGACTTGTACAGCGCTTCGCGCAGGCGGATCGGGCCGAGGAAGGTGTTGGTGTCGTTCTTCGGACGCCAGACCTTGTCCAGGTATTCGTCGACGAACACGATCGGCGCGTCGTTGACCAGGCTGGCGGCGGTGTAGCCGTTGTCCAGCGCGGCGCTGTAGACGAACGGCTTGAAACTCGAACCCGGCTGGCGCTTGGCCTGCATGGCGCGGTTGTAATTGCTCTGCTCGAAGGCGAAGCCGCCGACCAGCGAGCGGATCGCGCCGTTCTGCGGATCCAGCGACACCAGCGCGCCCTGGGCCTGAGGAATCTGGCTGAACTTGAGCGAGTTGTTCGCCTGGCGCTGCACGCGCACCAGGTCGCCCACCTGCGCCACGTCCGATGGCTGGCGCGGGGCGGCGCCCATGCTGTTGGTGTTGAGGAACGGCCGGGCCCACTTCATGGTGTCCCAGGCGACGTGTTCTTCG
Source organism: Pseudomonas sp. B35(2017) (assembly GCF_002113645.1). Taxonomy (NCBI): domain Bacteria; kingdom Pseudomonadati; phylum Pseudomonadota; class Gammaproteobacteria; order Pseudomonadales; family Pseudomonadaceae; genus Pseudomonas; species Pseudomonas sp. B35(2017). The sequence continues at coordinate 41,120 of NZ_NEIZ01000017.1, forward strand.
CCGGTGCGGGTGAGCACCTGCAGGCCGTTCTTGTCGACCTGGGTGACGATGGCCGGCTCCAGGCTGCTGATGGTGCGCTGCTTGGTCAGCTCGTTGGCCCAGGCCTCGCGGGTCTTGCCGGGCAGGCGCGATTCGGGGCCGCGGTAGCCGTGGCGCTGGTCGTAGGTCATCAGGCCTTCATGCAAGGCGTTGTTGGCCATTTCCTGCAGGTTGCTCGGCACCGTGGTGGTGACGCGGAAGCCTTCGGTGTAAGCGTCGCTGCCGTAGCGACCGACCATTTCCGCCCGGGCCATTTCGGCGATGTACGGGGCGTTCACTTCCGGGGTCGGCACGTGGTAGCTGGCGTTCAGCGGCTCGTTGACGGCGGCGGTGTAGTCCGCCTCGGTGATCTTGCCCAGCTTGTACATGCGCCCCAGGATCCAGTCGCGGCGCTCCTTGCTGCGCGCCGGGTTGGCCAGCGGGTTGAAGCGCGACGGGGCCTTGGGCAGGCCGGCGATCATCGCCATCTGCGCCAGGCTGACCTCGCGGATCGACTTGCCGTAGTACACCTGCGCCGCGGCCTCGATGCCGTAGGCGCGGTTGCCCAGATAGATCTTGTTCACGTACAGCTCAAGGATCTCGTCCTTGGTCAGCTGCCGTTCGATCTGCAGGGCCAGGAGGATTTCGGTGGTCTTGCGCGAGAAGCTGCGTTCGCTGGTCAGGAAGAAGTTCTTCGCCACCTGCATGGTGATGGTGCTGCCGCCGGACTGGATGTGGCCGCTCTTGAGCAGTTGGGTCGCGGCGCGCATCAGGCTGCTCGGATCGACGCCGTAGTGGTTGGCGAAGTTGTCGTCTTCAGCACTTAGTAACGCATTGATGAAATTGGGGGGAATGTCGGCGAAACGGATCGGCGTGCGGCGCATTTCGCCAAATTCTGCGATCAACTTGTTGTCGCTGCTGTACACCCGGAGCGGAATCTGCAACTGAATGCTTCTCAGCGCCTCCACAGATGGCAAACCCGGACTAAGGTAAAGGAACGCGCCGCTGAGACCTAAAAGCAGTCCGCAGAAAACGGCGACGATGGACCAACCGAAAAATTTCAGCAGACGAATCAAGGCTCTTGGACATCCAGGGCAAAGAATGAAATTGGCGACGGGCTTGCGGCGACCTGCCGAAGGGCCCGCGCTGGCGGTAAAAGCGGAAAAAATCGCTGGGCATTATAAGCACTTTTCCGCTGGGGGCGTCATTTGCGCTTCTGTCAAGACGGGGCGAGGGAACGCAAGGCGCATAACGGAGTCCGTAAGTCACGGATAGTCATAGGGATTGGGCAGTGCCAGGACTCTTCAACAAAAAGACCAACACGCTGCTGGGGATCGACATCAGCTCCACGTCGGTGAAGCTGCTGGAGCTGAGCCGCCAGGGCGAGCGCTACCGGGTCGAGGCCTACGCGGTGGAGCCGTTGCCGGCGAACGCCGTGGTCGAAAAGAACATCGCCGAACTCGAAGGCGTCGGCCATGCCCTGTCCAGGGTGCTGGCCAAGGCGCGCACGGGGCTCAAGGGCGTGGCGGTGGCGGTGGCCGGATCGGCGGTGATCACCAAGGTCATCGAGATGGATGCCGGCCTGTCCGACGACGAGATGGAGAACCAGCTCCGGATCGAGGCCGACCAGTACATTCCCTATCCGCTGGACGAAGTCGCCATCGATTTCGAGGTGCAGGGCGTGTCGCCGCGCAATGCCGAGCGGGTCAACGTGCTGCTGGCGGCCTGCCGCAAGGAGAACGTCGAAGTCCGCGAAGCGGCCCTGGCCCTGGCGGGACTCACGGCGCGGGTGGTGGATGTCGAGGCCTATGCCCTGGAGCGCTCGTTCGGCCTGCTCGCGACCCAGCTGGCGCAATCCCAGGAGCGCCTGACGGTCGCCGTGGTCGACATCGGTGCGACCATGACCACCCTGAGCGTCCTGCACAACGGCCGGATCATCTACACCCGCGAGCAACTGTTCGGCGGGCGCCAGCTCACCGAGGAGATCCAGCGCCGCTATGGCCTGACCTTCGAGCAGGCGGGGCTGGCGAAGAAACAGGGCGGCCTGCCGGACGACTATGTCGGCGAAGTGCTCCAGCCGTTCCGCGAGGCGCTGGTGCAGCAGGTGTCGCGTTCGCTGCAGTTCTTCTTCGCGTCCGGCCAGTACAATGCGGTCGACCATATCCTGCTGGCCGGGGGCACGGCATCGGTGCCGGGGCTCGACAGCCTGATCGAACAGCGCCTGGGCACGCCGACCCAGGTCGCCAACCCGTTTTCCGACATGGCGTTGAGCGGCAAGGTCAACGCCGGGGCGCTGGCCAGCGATGCGCCGGCCCTGATGATCGCCTGCGGGCTGGCGCTCAGGAGTTTCGACTGATGGCGCGGATCAACCTTCTGCCCTGGCGCGAGGAGCGCCGCGAAGAACGGCGCAAGCGTTTCCTGCTGGCGTTGACCGGCGTGCTGGTGGGGTCGGTGGGCGCGGTGCTGATCGCCGACCAGATCATCGGCGCGGCCATCGAGCGGCAAACGTCGCGCAACGACTACATCGGCAAGCAGATCGCCTCGGTCGACGAGCGGATCAAACAGATCAGCGAACTCAAGGCCCGTCGCCAGCAACTGGTGGAGCGCATGCGCATCATCCAGGATCTGCAGGGCAACCGGCAGGTCAGCGGGCGGATCTTCGACCAGCTCGCCCGCACCCTGCCTGACGGGGTGTACTTCACCGACGTGAAGATGGTCGGCAAGACCTTGTCGATCAGCGGTGCGGCGGAGTCGAACAACCGCGTCTCCGACCTGATGCGCAACCTCGACGCCTCCGACTGGTTCGATGCGCCGGTCCTCAACGAAGTGAAGGCGACCACCGCCGGGCAGCTGGATCAGGCCAACACCTTTCAGCTGACCGTTCGCCAGACCCGGCCCAAGCTGGCGGAGGACGTCCAATGAAGCCGTCCGAATGGCTGGGCAGCCTGCGCAGCATCGACTTCAACGACCTGGACACCGGCAACATCGGCTCCTGGCCGACCGCGGTGAAGGGGCTGGCCGGCGCGTTGCTGATGGTGCTGGTGCTGGCGCTTGGCTACAACTTCTTCATCAGCGACCTGGAGAACCAGCTCGAGCTCAAGCGCGAGGAAGAGGCCACGCTCAAGGAGCAGTTCGCGACCAAGGCGCACATGGCGGCCAACCTCGAGCTCTACACCCGGCAGATGAAGGAGATGGAAAACTCGTTCGGCGTGCTGCTGCGTCAGTTGCCCAGCGACACCGAGGTGCCGGGCCTGCTGGAGGACATCACCCGGACGGGGCTCGGCAGCGGGCTCGAGTTCGAAGAGATCAAGCTGCTGCCGGAGGTGGTCCAGCAGTTCTACATCGAGCTGCCGATCCAGATCACCGTCACCGGCGGCTATCACGACCTGGCGACATTCGTCAGCGGCGTGGCCGGGTTGCCCCGGATCGTCACCCTGCACGATTTCGAACTCGCGCCGGCCAACCCCGAAGGCGGCTCGAAGCTGCGCATGAGCATCCTGGCCAAGACCTACCGCTACAACGACAAGGGACAGCCGCAAGACAAGGGGCCGACGCCATGAGCCCGATCCGGTGTTTCATTGCGCTTGCCCTGGCGCTGGGGCTGGGTGGCTGCGGGGGCGGCGACTTCGGCGACCTCGACGCGTACATGAACGAGATCCGCCAGCGCCCGCCCGGCAAGATCGAGCCCACGCCGGTCTTCCATGCCTATCCGACCTTCACCTACAGCGCAGCGAACCTGCGCAGCCCGTTCTCCCGCCAGGTGCGGGTCGACCTGGCGGGGCAGCGGCACGGCTCGCGCAATGTTCGGCCCGACCCCAACCGGGTCAAGCAGTACCTCGAAGGTTTCAACATCGAGCAGTTCGAGATGGTCGGCACGATTTCCAACGCCTCCGGCGCCTTCGCGCTGCTGCGCGGGGCGGGCGGGGTGCACCGGCTGAAGGTCGGCGACTACCTGGGGCGCAACGACGGTCGCATCGTCGCCATCAGCGCCTCCCAGGTCGATGTGGTCGAAATCGTTCCCGACGGCGAGGGCGCCTGGCTGGAGCGGCCGCGCACCATTCCTTTGAAAGAGCACTCATAGTGGAAGACGAACAATGAACAGGATTTTCGCAACCTTCGGTCTTTCGCTATGGATAGCGCTGCTGTCGCCGATGGTCGATGCGGCCACCCTCAAGGCCCTGGACGTGGCGGCGCTGCCGGGCGACCGGGTCGAGCTGAAGCTGTCCTTCGACGGCCCGCCGCCGCAGCCCAAGGGCTACACCACCGATTCGCCGGCACGGATCGCCCTCGACCTGCCGGGCGTCTCCAGCCAGCTGGCGAACAAGACCCGTGACCTGGGCAGCGGCAATGCCCGCTCGGCCACGGTGGTCGAGGCCAAGGATCGGACGCGGATGATCATCAACCTGACCCAGCTGGTGCCCTACGACACCCGGGTCGAAGGCAACACGCTGTTCGTCGTGGTCGGCCAGGGCGCCCGCAAGGCTGCGCCCCGCACGGCGGCGGCCACATCGCGCCCCGTGCCGGCCGCCGCGCCGGCCAAGGCTTACGCCCCGACGGCCAGGGCCATCCGGGGCGTGGACTTCCAGCGTGGCACGGCGGGCGAGGGCAATGTGGTCATCGACCTGTCCGACCCGGCCATCGCCCCGGACATCCAGGAACGCGACGGCAAGATCGTCCTCAACTTCACCCGCACCCAACTGCCCGAACCGCTGCGGGTGCGCCTCGACGTCAAGGACTTCGCCACGCCGGTGCAGTTCGTCAGCTCCAGCGTCAGCGGCGACCGGGCGACCGTGACCGTCGAGCCCGTCGGCACCTACGAGTACTCGACCTACCAGACCGACAACAAGCTCACCGTCAGCATCCGGCCGATGACGGTCGATGACCTGCAAAAGCGCAACGCCGACCGCAACAGCTACAGCGGCGAGAAGCTTTCGCTGAATTTCCAGGACATCGACGTGCGCTCGGTGCTGCAGCTGATCGCCGACTTCACCAACCTCAACCTGGTGGCCAGCGACACGGTGCAGGGTGGGATCACCTTGCGTCTGCAGAACGTGCCGTGGGATCAGGCCCTGGACCTGGTGCTCAAGACCAAGGGGCTGGACAAGCGCAAGATCGGCAACGTGCTGCTGGTGGCGCCGGCCGATGAGATCGCCGCCCGCGAGCGGCAGGAGCTCGAGTCGCAGAAGCAGATCGCCGAACTGGCGCCGCTGCGCCGCGAGCTGCTGCAGGTCAACTACGCCAAGGCGGCGGACATCGCCAAGCTGTTCCAGTCGGTGACCAGCGCCGAGGCGAAAGTCGACGAACGGGGGTCGATCACCGTCGATGAACGCACCAACAACATCATTGCCTACCAGACCCAGGATCGCCTCGACGAGCTGCGGCGGATCGTGGCGCAACTGGACATCCCGGTGCGCCAGGTGATGATCGAGGCGCGGATCGTCGAGGCCAACGTCGATTACGACAAGAGCCTGGGCGTGCGCTGGGGCGGATCGATCCGCAACAAGGGCAACTGGAACACCTCCGGCGTGACCAACGGCGCGTCCACCACCATCGGCACGCCGGGCAGCACCAGCACCAACACGCCGTTCGTCGACATGGGCACCACCGGCAACACCTCGGGGATCGGCATCGCCTTCATCACCGACAACGTGCTGCTCGATCTCGAACTGACTGCCATGGAGAAGACCGGCAACGGGGAAATCGTCTCCCAGCCGAAGGTGGTCACCTCCGACAAGGAAACCGCCAAGATCCTCAAGGGCACCGAAATCCCCTACCAGGAAGCCAGCTCCAGCGGCGCCACCTCGGTGTCGTTCAAGGAGGCTTCGCTGTCGCTGGAGGTGACGCCACAGATCACCCCGGACAACCGCATCATCATGGAGGTCAAGGTCACCAAGGACGAACCGGACTACCTGAACAAGGTGCAGGATGTGCCGCCGATCAAGAAAAACGAGGTCAACGCCAAGGTGCTGGTGAACGACGGCGAAACCATCGTGATCGGGGGCGTTTTCTCAAATACTCAAAGCAAGGTCGTAGATAAGGTGCCATTTCTTGGCGATGTGCCGTATCTTGGCCGCCTTTTCCGGCGTGATGTGGTCTCGGAGAAAAAATCCGAGCTGCTGGTCTTCCTCACTCCGCGTATCATGAATAACCAGGCGATTGCTGTGAGTCGTTGATTCTGTGCGAAATTTGATTCTTGTAGGCCCGATGGGCGCTGGAAAAAGCACCATCGGCCGGTTGCTGGCCAAAGAGCTGCGCCTGCCGTTCAAAGATTCCGACAAGGAAATTGAACTGCGCACGGGCGCCAATATCCCGTGGATCTTCGACAAGGAAGGCGAGCCCGGCTTTCGTGACCGCGAGCAGGCGATGATCGCCGAGCTGTGCGCGTTCGACGGCGTGGTGCTGGCCACCGGCGGGGGCGCGGTGATGCGCGACGCCAACCGCAAGGCCCTGCACGAGGGCGGGCGGGTGGTGTACCTGCACGCCTCCGTCGAGCAGCAGGTCGGGCGCACGTCACGCGACCGCAACCGGCCGTTGCTGCGCACCGCCGATCCGGAAAAGACCCTGCGCGACCTGCTGGCGATCCGTGACCCGCTGTACCGGGAGATCGCCGATCTGGTGGTGGAAACCGACGAGCGGCCACCGCGCCTGGTGGTGCTCGACATCCTCGACCGTCTGCAGCAGCTTCCGCCCCGTTAAAGCGCCGCCCGAAATGCGCTATCCTCGGCGTCCCGTCATGCCCGGGGGTGTGGCGGATGGCGTGCGGGCGGCGTCATACCGGCTAAGACCGCGGACATCCGATAATTCAGCCATCTTCACTGTGGGGACACATGCAGACACTCAAGGTCGATCTGGGCGAGCGCAGCTACCCGATTCATATTGGCGAAGGTTTGTTGGACCGGCCTGAACTGTTGGCTCCGCACATCCATGGGCGGCAAGTGGCGATCGTCTCCAACGAGACCGTGGCGCCGCTCTATCTTGAGCGTCTGACCCGCACTCTGGCGCCGTACTCGGTGATCTCGGTGGTGCTGCCAGACGGCGAGGCGCACAAGAACTGGGAAACCCTGCAACTGATCTTCGACGGCCTGCTGACCGCCCGGCACGACCGCCGCACCACCGTGATCGCCCTGGGCGGCGGCGTCATCGGCGACATGGCCGGTTTTGCGGCCGCCTGCTACCAGCGCGGCGTCGACTTCATCCAGATCCCCACCACGCTACTGTCCCAGGTCGATTCGTCGGTGGGCGGCAAGACCGGGATCAACCATCCGCTGGGCAAGAACATGGTCGGCGCGTTCTATCAGCCGAACGTGGTGCTGATCGACACCGCCTCGCTCAAGACCTTGCCGGCGCGCGAGCTGTCCGCCGGTCTGGCGGAAGTCATCAAGTACGGGCTGATCTGCGACGAGCCGTTCCTGACCTGGCTCGAAGACAACGTCGACAAGCTGCGCAACCTCGACCCGCAGGCGCTGACCTACGCCATCGAGCGTTCCTGCGCGGCCAAGGCGGCCGTGGTCGGCGCCGACGAACGGGAGTCCGGCGTTCGCGCCACCCTCAACCTCGGCCATACCTTCGGCCACGCCATCGAGACCCACATGGGCTATGGTGTCTGGTTGCATGGCGAGGCGGTCGCCGCCGGTACGGTCATGGCCCTGGACATGTCCGCGCGCCTGGGCTGGATCAGCGCCCGGGAGCGTGACCGCGGCATCCGCCTGTTCCAGCGCGCCGGCCTGCCGGTGGTGCCGCCCGAAGAGATGACCGAGGCCGATTTCCTCGAACACATGGCAATTGACAAGAAAGTGATCGACGGTCGCTTGCGCCTGGTGCTGCTGCGCCGGATGGGCGAAGCGGTGGTGACCGACGATTATCCGAAAGAGGTTCTACAGGCCACGCTGGGAGCGGACTACCGCGCCCTGGCTCAGCTTAAAGGTTGATAGGATTCCGATGACCAGTTTGCATGCCGACGAGGCGTTCCTCGGCCATTTCCAGTTAAGTCACGACCCGTTCGCGCCAAGGGTGCCGGGCTTCAAATTCTTCCCCGCCCAGCGCAAGCCAGTGCTGGGCCAGCTCCATCATCTGGCGCGCTACAGCCAGTTGCTGCTGGTGGTCACCGGCCCTCAGGGCAGCGGCAAGACCCTGTTGCGCCAGGCGCTGGTGGCCAGCACCAACAAGCAGTCGGTGCAGAGCGTCGTCGTCTCGGCCCGTGGCGCCGGCGACGCGGCCGGTGTGCTGCGCCAGGTGGCCCAGGCGCTGGACGTGGCCCAGGCCGACGTCAACGCGATCCTCGCCCAGGTGGTGCAGCTGGCGCTGACCGGTCAGGAGGTCTACCTGCTGGTGGATGACGCCGAGCAGCTCGACGAGTCGGCCCTCGAGGCCCTGATGGCCTTGGGCGCCGGTGCGCCGGAGGGCCGTCCGCACGTGTTCCTGTTCGGCGAGTCGTCGCTGATCGCCCAGCTCGACGCGCTGCAGCTTGAGGAAGAGCGCTTCCATGTGATCGAGCTGCAGCCGTACACGGAAGAGGAAACCCGCGAGTACCTCGACCAGCGGCTCGAAGGCGCAGGCCGCGGCATCGAACTTTTCACCGCAGATCAGATCTCTGATATTCACGAAAGCTCCGAGGGCTGGCCGGGCAACATCAACCAGGTCGCCCGCGATGCGATGATCGAAGCCATGATCGCCAGCCGCACTGCGGTCAAGCGTCCAAGTATGGGGTTCAACATGCCGAAGAAACACGTATTGGCGATTTCCGCCGTGGTCGTGGTCGCGGTCGCGGCTGCCTGGCTGATGCCGGGCCGCAGCAAGGCGCCGACCGCCGGGGCACCGGCCAACGAACAGGCCCAACTGCCGCTGGGCCAGGGCGGTCAGGGCGGTGCTCCGTCCGTCGAGTTCAACGGCAACACCCAGCCGATGCCGTTGCCGTTGGTCGGCAACTCGCAGCCGGTGATGCGCGGCCCGCTGGCCGAAGCGGCCGGCGGCATCACCGAAGGCGACGACGGTGTGCCGGTCGAGGGCTCCAGCGCCACGCCGCCGACCGTGACCACCACCGCGCCGCCGGCAGGTGTGCCGGCCGGTCCTGCGCCGACCCCGGTTCCGGTGCCTGTGCCCGTGCCGGCGGCGAAGCCTGCGCCGGCCCCGACCCAAGTCGCCGTCGCCAAGCCTGCTCCTGTCGCGCCAGCGGCCAAACCGGCCCCGGCGCCGGCCAAGCCTGTGGCGGCCGCCAAACCGGCCGAGAAGCCCGCCGAGAAGCCGGTCGCCAAGGCTGCCGGCGGCAGCTGGTACGCCGGCCAGGCGCCGGGCAACTACGTGGTGCAGATCCTCGGCACCAGCTCCGAAGCGACCGCGCAAAGCTTCGTCAAGGAGCAGGGCGGCGAGTACCGCTATTTCAAGAAGGTTCTCAACGGCAAGCCTCTCTACGTGATCACCTATGGCAGCTTCGCCAACCGTGATGCGGCCGTTTCTGCCATCAAGGCCTTGCCAGCGAAGGTTCAGGCTGGTAAACCTTGGCCTCGCACTGTCGCCAGCGTCCAACAGGAACTGGCTACAACTCGCTGAAGATTCGGCGGCCTTACCCAGGCCGCCTCTCCCGGCACCTCAAAATCTCCACGAGTGCGCGCTTCCTTCCAAGGTCGCGTGCCTTGTGGTGTCTGCGTCACAGTAGTCTTTGAGTCGTTGCGGTCAGAATTAAAAAAGTTTTGACTAGCACAGCAGATCGCTTTAAACATTTCACAAACGCGACATGAATTTGCGACATTTCGTCGTCAAATTTGTGAGCCTCTGTGTCGCTGTGTACAATGACCACCCTTTTGCCCCCGCAAAGCCGGCGTACGTTCGGCGCGAGACGCAAGTGGTTGAATTGAAAAGAAATTTGCCTCGAAAAGAGGCAGCCTGGTGAGAAAGTGTCTATGAAAGCAGGTCTGTACCAACCAGATGAATTCAAGGATAACTGCGGCTTCGGCCTGATAGCCCACATGCAGGGCGAGCCCAGTCATACCCTTTTGCAAACGGCCATTGAGGCCCTGACCTGCATGACCCACCGCGGTGGGATCAACGCGGACGGCAAGACCGGTGACGGTTGCGGTCTGCTGATTCAAAAGCCTGATGCGTTCCTGCGCGCCATCGCCCAGGAAGCCTTCAGCGTCGAACTGCCCAAGCAATACGCCGTGGGCATGGTCTTCTTCAATCAGGATCCGGCCAAGGCCGAAGCCGCTCGCGAAAACATGAACCGCGAGATCCTCGCCGAAGGCCTGCAGCTGATCGGCTGGCGCAAGGTGCCGATCGACACCAGCGTCCTCGGCCGCCTGGCCCTGGAGCGCCTGCCGCAGATCGAGCAGGTGTTCATCGGCGGCGAAGGCCTGAGCGACCAGGACATGGCGGTCAAGCTGTTCAGCGCCCGCCGTCGCTCGTCCGTGGCCAACGCCGCCGACACCGACCACTACATCTGCAGCTTTTCCCACAAGACCATCATCTATAAAGGCCTGATGATGCCGGCCGACCTGGCCGCGTTCTATCCGGACCTGGGTGACCAGCGCCTGCAGACCGCGATCTGCGTGTTCCACCAGCGCTTTTCCACCAACACCCTGCCGAAGTGGCCGCTGGCCCAGCCGTTCCGCTTCCTCGCCCACAACGGCGAGATCAACACCATCACCGGCAACCGCAACTGGGCCCAGGCCCGCCGCACCAAGTTCACCAACGATTTGATGGACCTGGAAGAGCTCGGTCCGCTGGTCAACCGCGTCGGTTCCGACTCCTCGAGCATGGACAACATGCTCGAACTGATGGTCACCGGCGGCATCGACCTGTTCCGCGGCGTGCGGATGATCATTCCGCCGGCCTGGCAGAACGTCGAGACCATGGATCCGGACCTGCGTGCGTTCTACGAGTACAACTCGATGCACATGGAGCCGTGGGACGGCCCGGCCGGCGTGGTGATGACCGACGGTCGCTACGCCGTGTGCCTGCTCGACCGCAACGGCCTGCGCCCGGCGCGCTGGGTCACCACCAAGAACGGTTTCATCACCCTGGCGTCGGAGATCGGCGTCTGGAACTACCAGCCTGAGGACGTGCTCGCCAAGGGCCGCGTCGGCCCTGGCCAGATCTTCGCCGTGGACACCGAAACCGGGCAGATCCTCGACACCGACGCCATCGACAACCGTCTCAAGTCCCGCCATCCGTACAAGCAATGGCTGCGCAAGAACGCCCTGCGCATCCAGGCGACCATGGAAGACAACGACCACGGTTCGGCCTTCTACGACGTCGACCAGCTCAAGCAGTACATGAAGATGTACCAGGTCACGTTCGAGGAGCGCGACCAGGTGCTGCGTCCGCTCGGCGAGCAAGGCTACGAAGCCGTCGGCTCGATGGGCGACGACACGCCGATGGCCGTGCTGTCCCAGCGCGTGCGCACGCCGTACGACTATTTCCGTCAGCAGTTCGCCCAGGTGACCAACCCGCCGATCGACCCGCTGCGCGAAGCGATCGTGATGTCGCTGGAGATCTGCCTCGGCGCCGAGCGCAACATCTTCCAGGAATCGCCGGAGCACGCCTCCCGCGTGATCCTCAGCTCGCCGGTCATTTCGCCGGCCAAGTGGCGTTCGCTGATGAACCTCGACCGTCCGGGGTTCGAGCGGCACATCATCGACCTGAACTACGACGAAAGCGTCGGCCTCGAAGCGGCGATCCGCAATGTCGCCGACCAGGCCGAAGAAGCCGTGCGCGCCGGCCGTACCCAGATTGTCCTGAGCGACCGCCACATCGCGCCGGGCAAACTGCCGATCCACGCTTCGCTGGCCACCGGCGCGGTGCACCACCGCCTGACCGAAAAGGGCCTGCGCTGCGATTCCAACATCCTCGTCGAGACCGCCACCGCCCGCGACCCGCATCACTTCGCGGTGCTGATCGGCTTCGGCGCGTCGGCGGTCTACCCGTTCCTGGCCTATGAGGTGCTGGGCGACCTGATCCGCACCGGCGAAGTGCTGGGCGACCTCTACGAGGTGTTCAAGAACTACCGCAAAGGCATCACCAAGGGCCTGCTCAAGATCCTGTCGAAGATGGGCATCTCGACCATCGCCTCGTACCGCGGCGCCCAGCTGTTCGAAGCCATCGGCCTGTCGGAGGAAGTGTGCAACCTGAGCTTCCGCGGCGTGCCGAGCCGCATCAAGGGCGCGCGTTTCGTCGACATCGAAGCCGAGCAGAAGGCCTTGGCGACCGAAGCCTGGAGCCCGCGCAAGCCGATCCAGCAGGGCGGCCTGCTGAAGTTCGTCCACGGCGGCGAATACCACGCGTACAACCCGGACGTGGTCAACACCCTGCAGGCCGCCGTGCAGCAGGGCGACTACGCCAAGTTCAAGGAATACACCGCGCTGGTGGACAACCGTCCGGTGTCGATGATCCGCGACCTGCTCAAGGTCAAGACCCTCGACAAGCCGCTGGACCTCAGTGAGATCGAGCCGCTGGAATCGGTGCTCAAGCGCTTCGACTCCGCCGGCATCTCCCTCGGCGCCCTGTCGCCCGAGGCCCACGAGGCCCTGGCCGAAGCCATGAACCGCCTCGGCGCGCGTTCCAACTCCGGCGAAGGCGGTGAGGATCCGGCGCGTTACGGCACCCTCAAGAGCTCGAAGATCAAGCAGGTCGCGACCGGCCGTTTCGGCGTGACTCCCGAGTACCTGGTCAACGCCGAAGTGCTGCAGATCAAGGTCGCCCAGGGCGCCAAGCCGGGCGAGGGCGGTCAACTGCCGGGCGGCAAGGTCAACGGCCTGATCGCCAAGCTGCGCTATGCGGTGCCGGGCGTGACCCTGATTTCGCCGCCGCCGCACCACGACATCTATTCGATCGAAGACCTGTCGCAACTGATCTTCGACCTGAAGCAGGTCAACCCCCAGGCGCTGGTCTCGGTGAAGCTGGTGGCTGAAGCGGGCGTCGGCACCATCGCCGCCGGCGTGGCCAAGGCCTATGCCGACCTGATCACCATCTCCGGCTACGACGGCGGCACCGGCGCTTCCCCGCTGACCTCGATCAAGTACGCCGGCGCGCCGTGGGAGCTCGGCCTGGCCGAAACCCACCAGACCCTGCGCGGCAACGACCTGCGCGGCAAGGTGCGGGTGCAGACCGACGGCGGCCTGAAGACCGGCCTCGACGTGATCAAGGCCGCGATCCTCGGCGCCGAAAGCTTCGGCTTCGGCACCGCGCCGATGATCGCCCTGGGCTGCAAGTACCTGCGCATCTGCCACCTGAACAACTGCGCCACCGGCGTGGCGACCCAGAACGAGAAGCTGCGCAAGGACCACTACATCGGCACCGTCGACATGGTGGTGAACTTCTTCACCTACGTCGCCGAAGAGACCCGCGAGTGGCTGGCCAAGCTCGGCGTGCGCTCGCTCGAAGAGCTGATCGGCCGCACCGACCTGCTGGAAGTGCTCGAAGGCCAGACCGAGAAGCAGCACCACCTGGACCTGACGCCGCTGCTGGGCAGCGACCACGTGCCGGCGGACAAGCCTCAGTTCTGCGGCGTGGAACGCAACCCGCCGTTCGACCAGGGCCTGCTGGCCGAGAAAATGGTCGAGATGGCGACCGCGGCGATCAACGACCTCAGCGGCGCCGAATTCAGCCTGGACATCTGCAACTGCGACCGTTCGATTGGTGCGCGGGTCTCCGGCGAAATCGCGCGCAAGCACGGCAACCAAGGGATGGCCAAGGCGCCGATCACCTTCCGCTTCAAGGGCACGGCGGGCCAGAGCTTCGGCGTGTGGAACGCCGGCGGCCTGAACATGCACCTGGAAGGCGACGCCAACGACTACGTCGGCAAAGGCATGACCGGCGGCAAGCTGACCATCGTGCCGCCCAAGGGCAGCGCCTATCAGACTCAGAACAGCGCCATCATCGGCAACACCTGCCTGTACGGCGCCACCGGCGGCAAGCTGTTCGCCGCCGGCACCGCAGGCGAGCGTTTCGCCGTGCGCAACTCCGGCGCCCACACGGTCGTGGAAGGCACCGGCGATCACTGCTGCGAATACATGACCGGCGGCTTTGTCTGCGTCCTGGGCAAGACCGGCTACAACTTCGGCTCCGGCATGACCGGCGGATTCGCCTACGTGCTCGACCAGGACAACACCTTCGTTGACCGGGTCAACCACGAACTGGTGGAGATCCAGCGGATCAGCGGCGAGGCGATGGAGGCCTATCGCAGCCACCTGCAGAACGTGCTGAACGAGTACGTCGCGGAAACCGACAGCGAGTGGGGTCGTGAGCTCGCCGAGAACCTCGACGATTACCTGCGCCGTTTCTGGTTGGTCAAGCCGAAGGCCGCCAACCTGAAATCGTTGCTTTCCAGCACCCGTGCCAACCCGCAGTGATGCGCCTGAAGAGTTTGATGAGGTTTTAACAATGGCTGAACGTCTGAATAACGACTTCCAGTTCATCGATGTCGGGCGCAAGGATCCGAAGAAGAAACTGTTGCGTCAGCGCAAGAAAGAGTTCGTCGAGATCTACGAACCGTTCAAACCCCAGCAGTCGGCCGACCAGGCCCACCGCTGCCTGGGTTGCGGCAACCCGTACTGCGAATGGAAGTGCCCGGTGCACAACTTCATTCCCAACTGGTTGAAGCTGGTGGCCGAGGGCAACATCCTCCAGGCCGCCGAACTCTCGCACCAGACCAACACCCTGCCGGAAGTCTGCGGCCGGGTGTGCCCGCAGGACCGTCTGTGCGAGGGTGCCTGCACCCTCAACGACGGCTTCGGCGCGGTGACCATCGGTTCGGTCGAGAAGTACATCACCGACACCGCGTTCGCCATGGGCTGGCGTCCGGACATGTCCAGGGTCAAGCCGACCGGCAAGCGCGTCGCGATCATCGGCGCGGGCCCGGCGGGCCTGGGTTGTGCCGACGTGCTGGTGCGCGGCGGCGTGACCCCGGTGGTGTTCGACAAGAACCCGGAAATCGGCGGTCTGCTGACCTTCGGCATCCCCGAGTTCAAGCTGGAGAAGACCGTGCTGAGCAACCGGCGCGAAGTCTTCACCGGCATGGGCATCGAGTTCCGCCTCAACACTGAGGTGGGCAAGGACGTGACCATGGAGCAACTGCTCGCCGAATACGATGCGGTGTTCATGGGCATGGGCACCTACACCTACATGAAGGGCGGCTTCGCCGGCGAGGATCTGCCGGGCGTCTATGACGCGCTGGATTTCCTGATCGCCAACGTCAACCGCAACCTGGGCTTCGAGAAGTCGCCGGAAGACTTCGTCGACATGAAAGGCAAGAAGGTCGTGGTGCTCGGCGGCGGCGACACGGCGATGGACTGCAACCGCACCTCCATCCGCCAGGGCGCCAAATCGGTGACCTGCGCCTACCGCCGTGACGAAGCGAACATGCCCGGCTCGCGCAAAGAGGTGAAGAACGCCAAGGAAGAAGGCGTGAAGTTCCTCTACAACCGCCAGCCGATCGCCATCGTCGGCGAAGACAAGGTCGAAGGCGTGAAGGTGGTCGAGACCCGTCTCGGTGAACCGGACGCCCGCGGCCGCCGCAGCCCTGAGCCGATCCCGGGCTCCGAAGAGATCATCCCGGCCGACGCCGTGGTCATCGCTTTCGGTTTCCGCCCGAGCCCGGCGCCGTGGTTCGAGCAGTTCAGCATCCAGACCGACAGCCAGGGCCGCGTCGTGGCTCCGGAGAAGGGCCAGTACAAGCACCAGACCAGCAACCCGAAGATCTTCGCCGGCGGCGACATGGTGCGCGGTTCTGACCTGGTGGTGACGGCGATCTTCGAAGGCCGCAATGCGGCGGAAGGGATCCTCGACTACCTGGGTGTCTGACCGGGCGGCACAAAACCCTGTAGGAGCGAGCCTGCTCGCGATGAAGGTATTTCAGTCACTGCACAGTGGCTGATCCGCCGCCATCGCGAGCAGGCTCGCTCCTACAGTTGTTTCTCGGTGTTGCCGAAACCTGCGCATTCATTGCGACAAATTGACCCGATAGACAAAAGGCTGACCTGCATCCGTGCCTTTTGCGTCGCGCTCTGAGAAAATGCCCGCACTTTTTTTCCGGATGCCGACATGACTGCCCTGAAGAACGACCGTTTCCTCCGCGCCCTGCTCAAGCAACCCGTTGACGTCACCCCGGTGTGGATGATGCGCCAGGCCGGCCGCTACCTGCCTGAATACCGCGCCAGCCGTGCCCAGGCCGGTGACTTCATGAGCCTGTGCATGAACCCGGCGTTCGCTTGCGAAGTCACCCTGCAACCCCTCGACCGCTATCCGCAGCTGGACGCGGCGATCCTGTTCTCCGACATCCTCACCATTCCCGACGCCATGGGCCAGGGCCTGTACTTCGAGACCGGCGAAGGCCCGCGCTTCAAGAAAGTCGTCAGCACCCTGGCCGACATCGAAGCCCTGCCGATCCCCGATCCGCAGAAGGACCTGGGCTACGTGATGGACGCGGTCAGCACCATCCGCCGCGAACTGAACGGCCGCGTGCCGCTGATCGGTTTCTCCGGCAGCCCGTGGACCCTGGCGACCTACATGGTCGAAGGCGGCTCGTCGAAAGACTTCCGCAAGACCAAGGCCATGCTCTACGACAACCCGCAGGCCATGCACCTGCTGCTCGACAAGCTGGCGCAGTCGGTGACTTCCTACCTCAACGGCCAGATCAAGGCCGGCGCGCAGGCGGTGCAGATCTTCGACACTTGGGGCGGCAACCTGTCGGCGGCGGCTTACCAGGAATTCTCCCTGGCCTACATGAAGAAAATCGTCAGCGGCCTGATCCACGAGCACGAAGGCCGCAAGGTGCCGGTGATCCTGTTCACCAAGAACGGCGGCCTGTGGCTGGAGAGCATCGCCGAGGCCGGCGCCGACGCGCTGGGCCTGGACTGGACGTGCGACCTGGGCAACGCCCGCGCCCGTGTCGGCGACAAGGTCGCGCTGCAAGGCAACATGGACCCGACCGTGCTCTACGCCAAGCCGGAAGCGATCCGCACCGAAGTCGGACGCATCCTCGCCAGCTACGGCAAGGGCAGCGGCCATGTGTTCAACCTCGGCCACGGCATCACCCCCGAGGTCGATCCGGAACACGCCGGCGCCTTCCTGCGGGCGGTGCATGAGTTGTCGGCGCAGTATCACGAGTAACCGACACCCGATACGAACGGTGGGAGCGAACCAGCTCGCGATGGCGGAGCGTCAGACACGCAAGTTCTGACGGATTCACCGCTATCGCGGGAAGGCTCGCTCCCACCGTTGTTTTTTGGCGGTCTGTCAGGCCTTCACGCCGCCGAGGGGTTGCAGTTTGGCCAGCTTCAACGCCACCAGCAGCGCCACCAGCAACAGCGCGCCGATGAACAGGCCGATGCCGTTCCACCCGCCCACGTGCCAGAACACCCCGCCCGCCGTCCCGGCGATGCTTGACCCCGCGTAGTAGCTGAACAGGTACAGCGACGAGGCCTGGCCCTTGGCCTTGGTCGCGCGGCGGCCGATCCAGCTGCTGGCCACCGAGTGCGCGCCGAAGAAGCCGAAGGTGAAGATCAGCATGCCGGTGATCACCAGCGCCAGCGGTGTGGCCATCGTCAAGGCGAGGCCGGCGGACATCAGCACGATGGTGGCCCACAGCACTTTGCGCCGGCCCAGCCGGTCGGCCAAAGCGCCGATCTTCGCCGAGCTGTAGATGCCCGACAGGTACACCACCGACAGCAGGCCGACGAACGCCTGATCCAGGTGATACGGCTCGGCCAGCAAGCGGTAGCCGATGTAGTTGAACAGGGTGACGAACGCGCCCATCAGCACGAAGGCTTCCAGGAACAGCAGCGGCAGGCCGGCGTCGCGAAAGTGCATCAGGAAACCGTCGAGCAGGCTGCGCGGGTGCAGCGAACGCGGGCGGAAGTTGCGCGATTCGGGGAGGATCCGCCAGAACACCGCTGCCGCGATCAGCGCCAAGGCGCCGAGCACCAGCATTGCCGTGTGCCAGCTGACGAAGTCGATCAGCACGCCGACGATCAGGCGCCCGCACATGCCGCCGATCGCGTTGCCGCCGATGTACAGGCCCATGGCCAGGCCCAGGTGCTGCGGATGGATCTCTTCGCTCAGGTACGTCATGGCCACCGCCGCCAGGCCGCTCAGCGACAGCCCGACCAATGCACGCATGAACAGCACGCCGTGCCAGCCCGGCATCAGGGCGCTGCCGACCGTGCACAGCGCCGCGGCGAACAGGGCGGCCACCATCACCGGCTTGCGGCCGATGCGGTCGGATACGGGACCGGTGATCAACAGGCCCACGGCCAGCAGCGCGGTCGCGACCGACAGGATCAGGCTGCTTTGCGCGGCATTGACCGAAAACTCCTTGGACAGCAGCGGCATCATCGGCTGCACGCAGTACAGCAGGGCGAACGTCGCGAAGCCGCCGCAGAACAGCGCCAGCACCGTGCGCATGAACGCCGGCGTGCCTTTTTCGATGTAGATCTCTTGCAGTTCGGCCATCACGTCGTCTTTCGCGACGGGAGGGATTTCATGGGCGAGGGGTGCGACGGCGGTTTTCACTTCAGACCTCGGAGGGCACAGGCAGGCGGGCAGTGAAAAAATCATATAGCTGGCTAATGTTTCTATCCAATATATTGTTCGACCTGTTTGATAGCTTTGACGACCTATTGGGAACGCCATGGAATTACGTCACCTGCGCTACTTCATCGCCGTGGCCGAAGAGCTGCATTTCGGCCGCGCCGCCCAGTCGCTGGGCATTTCCCAGCCTCCGTTGAGCCAGCAGATCCAGGCGCTGGAGCAGGAAATCGGTGCGCGCCTGTTCGAGCGCACCAACCGTCGGGTCGAGCTCAGCGAGGCCGGACGGCTGTTCCTGGAAGAGGCGCGGCTGGCGCTGGCCCAGGTCGACAAGGCGGCGGACGTCGCACGGCGTGCGCAGTTGGGGGAACTGGGTGAACTGAAGATCGGTTTCACTTCGTCGGCGCCGTTCAACTCGACCATTCCCCAGGCGATCTTCGCTTTCCGCCAGCGTTTTGCGGCAGTGCACCTGAAGCTGCGGGAGATGAGCAGCACGATGGTGGCCGATGCGCTGCTGGACGAGTCGATCGAGGTCGGCATCATGCGCCCGCTGGCGGGGCTGCCGGATTCGCTGAGCGTGGTGGAACTGACCCGGGAGCCGCTGGTGGCGGTGCTCAGCGCCAAGCATCCGTTGGCGTCGGGCAGCGAAGACGGCCTGTTCCTGTCGGCGTTGGCCTTGGAGCCGTTCGTGTTTTTCCCGCGCAGCTACGGCAGCGGCCTGTATGCACAACTGCTGAGCCTGGCCCGCGACGCCGGTTTCAGCCCGCATTTCGCCCAGGAGGCCGGCGAGGCGATGACCATCATCGGCCTGGTGGCGGCAGGGCTGGGCGTGTCGGTGCTGCCGGCGTCCTTCCAGCGGATGCGCATCGACGGCGTGGTCTACCGCCCGCTGCTCGACCCGGCGGCGGTGTCGGCGGTGTGGCTGGTGCAGCGCAAGGATCAGAAATCGCCGATGGCCAAGGCGTTCGTGGAGCTGCTGACGCGCAAGGTCGAGCCCTTGACGGCGTGAGGGCTGCGCCGTCGATCGCGAACAGGCTCGCTCCCGCAGGGATTGCGTCGGCTATTGTGGGAGGGGCCAGGACGCTCAAGGCACTCTGACCAGATCCCCCTTGAGCGCCACCCGCGTCACGAACACCCCGGCCCGGCATTCGTAGGTGTTCAGATCCTTGCGCACGTGCCCGTCGTAGACACTCACGATGTTGGTCACCGCATTCGCACCGACGCGCTTGGCCTCGGCCTGCAACGCGATCAGGTTCGATTGCAGCACCCATTCGCACGAGTCGTGATCGCTCTTGTTGAACCCGTTGGTTTCCAGATCGCTGACCACGTCCCGGCGCAGCATCTGCTGAACCCCCGGCGGCGTGTTGCCGGTCAGGTAGAACTTCACGCTGCCGTCCAGCCGCCCGGCGCGGATCGCGTCCGACAGCACGGTCTCGAACGGCATGTACATCAGGTTGGTGGCGTGGCTGGCCACCGGCAGCAGGGCGAGGACAGCGGCGGCGATCAGGGCTTTCACTGGCATGGTCTACTCCTTGACGCGAAAGAGAACCGCGAGTGAAAGGCCCGCCGTTCCGACAGGCGTTTGCGCAGGCCTGCTTGAGCGAGTGTAGATGGTGCTGGCGAAGGGATTCGGTATTGAGGTTGCCGCTATACATCTCGCGTAACGGAACTGTCGTTGGGAAAGTCTTCGGTCTTGCCCAGAATCAGCCCTTCATTAAAACGAGTCTCATGGCCGTCTTCTGATGGTTAGGGGCCAAATGCCAGCCGTTGCCCGATATCGCTTGTCGGCCAATACTGTCGATGTTCCCGCAAGGGGCTTGTGAGACTCTGAGGATCCTGTGCAAGCAGCTATCGCAGAGCCAGGCAGGTGATGGGCCATGACACGCCGACCTGCCTGTGAAAGGGCGCCGCAAGGCGCCCTTTGTCATTTCCGGCGCCACTGCACCTTCATCAGATCGCCTTTCAGCGCCAACGCCGGAAGATCAACGACGTGTTGACGCCACCGAAGGCGAAGTTGTTGTTCATCACGTAGTCATGGCTCATCTGCCGGAATTCGCCGCGCAGGTAGTCGAGCTTGCCGCACAGCGGATCGATCTCGTCGAGGTTGAGCGTGTGCACGTACAGGTCGCGGTTGAGCATTTCGATGCTGAACCACGACTCCAGCGCCCCGCAGGCCCCCAGGGTGTGGCCCAGGAAGCTCTTCTGCGAGCTGATCGGCATGCGTTCACCGAACAGGCCGCTGGTGGCCAGGGTCTCGGCGATGTCGCCCTGTTCGGTGGCGGTGCCGTGGCCGTTCACGTAGCCGATGGCGTCCGGCGCAAGGCCGGCGTCCTCCAGCGCCAGTTCCATGGCCCGGCGCATGGTGACCAGCTCGGGACGGGTGGTGTGCTGGCCGTCGGCGTTGCTGCCGAAGCCGACGATCTCGGCGTGGATCCGCGCGCCGCGGGCCAGGGCGTGCTCCAGCTCCTCCAGCACCAGCATTCCGGCGCCTTCGCCGATCACCAGGCCGTCGCGGCCCTTGTCGTAGGGGCGCGGGGAGGTGTGCGGGGCGTCGTTCTTCAGGCTGGTGGCGTACAGGGCGTCGAACACCATGGCTTCGGTCGGGCACAGCTCTTCGGCGCCGCCGGCGAGCATCATCGGCAGACGGCCGAACTTGATCGCCTCGTAGGCGTAGCCGATGCCTTGGCTGCCGCTGGTGCAGGCGCTGGACGTCGGGATCAGGCGCCCGGTGAGGCCGAAGAAGATGCTGATGTTGGCCGCCGTGGTGTGCGGCATCATCCGCACGTAGGAGTTGGCGTTCAGGCCTTCGGCCACCGAGTTGAGCAGCATGTTGCCGAACGCCTTGATCTCGTCGGTGCTGCCGGTGGACGAACCGCAGGCCACGCCCATGCGGCCGTCCCGGATCGAGTCGTCGCCGAGCAGCCCGGCGTCGGCCAGCGCCTGTTCGGCGGCGCCGACGGCGAGGCGCGAAACCCGGCCCATGCTGCGCAGTTGCTTGCGCGTCCAGTGCGCGGGCACGGAAAAGTCATCGATGGGGCCGGCCAGGCGCGTGTTGAGTTCGCTGAACCGGTCCCATTCGTCCATCCGGCGGATGCCGCTGCGGTTGGCGGCGAAGTTGCCGGCGATGGTATCCCAGTCGCTGCCAAGCGAGGTGATGCCGGCCATGCCGGTGACGACGACGCGTTTCATCAGCACAGGCCTCCGTTGACCGCCAGCACCTGGCGGGTGATGTACGACGCTTCCGCCGACATCAGGAAATTCACCGCGCCGGCCACCTCTTCCGGGGTGCCCATGCGTTGCGCCGGGATCATTTTCATCAGTTCCTCCACCGGCACGTTCTCGTCGAGCATCGCCGTGTCGATCAGGCCCGGCGCGACGCAGTTCACTGTGATTTTGCGCTTGGCCAGCTCGATCGCCAACGCCTTTGCCGCGCCGATCACGCCGGCCTTGGAGGCGCTGTAGTTGACCTGGCCGCGGTTGCCGATCAGCCCCGACACCGAGGTGATGCAGACGATCCGACCGGCGGCGCGGCGGCGGATCATCGGCATCGTCAGCGGGTGCAGGACATTGTAGAAACCGTCGAGGTTGGTGCGCAGCACCACGTCCCAGTCGTCCTCGCCCAGGGCCGGAAAGGCGCCGTCACGGGTCAGGCCGGCGTTGAGCACCACGCCGTAGCAGGCGCCGTGGGCTTCGACGTCGGCTTCCAGCACGGCCTTGCAGGCCTCGCGGTCGGCCACGTCGAACTGCAGGATCCGGGCGTTGCGGCCCATCGCTTCGATCTCGGCCTTCACGGCCTGCGCCTCGGCCATGCCGCTGCGGCAATGCAAGACGATGTCATGGCCTGCGCGGGCCAGGCGCAAGGCGATGGCGCGGCCGATGCCACGGCTGGAGCCGGTGACCAGTACGGATTCAGTCATCGTTCGACTCCCTTTTCTGTCCAGAGGTTGTTTGATCGAGGTAAGCGGCCGGCCGCGGCGGGCGGAACACGTTGAGCCGGGCGCTGGCGTGGATGCCGGGGGCATCGATGTGGCATTCGAACACGCCCATGCCGTTGTCGTCCTCCAGCGAGCGGATGCCGTGGACGGTCAGCTCGCTGCCGGCCGGGAACGCCTCGACATTGCACTCGAAGCGGCGGGTGCCGAGCAGGAAGCCCAGCTCCACCGGGTTGCCCTTTTGCCGGGCGTGGCAGCCGGCGAAGGCGGCGACGCTCTGCGCCATCAGTTCGAGGCCGACCCATGCCGGCAGGCTGCCGTCGGGCAGGCTGAACAGGCCGTCGGGGCGGACCGTGAGGCAGGTGCGGATCTGCTCGTCGTCGAAGCCTAGGATCCGGTCGATCAGGATCATGTCGCCGGCGTGGGGCAGCAGTTCGGCGAGCGGCCAGTCGTTCATGGTGCGTCTCCGATAATCAGGCTGACGTTGTTGCCGCCGAAGGCAAACGAGTTGCTCATCAGGTAGCGGGGTGCAATGGACGACAGGCGGTCGTGCGCGGTCACCCAGCGCAGGGCCGGCAACGCCGGATCCGCCTGACCGTCCCAGATGTGCGGCGGCAGGCGCCCTTCGCGGTTCTCGGCCGCCAGGCTCAGCCAGCAGAACGCGGCCTCCAGAGCCCCGGCGGCGCCGAGGGTGTGGCCGGTCATCGGCTTGGTCGAGGAGCACGGCACGCCGTCCGGAAACAGGCCGGCGACGGCCAGGCTTTCCATGGCGTCGTTGTGCTGGGTCGCCGTGCCGTGCAGGTTCAGGTAGCCGATCTGCGAGGCTTGCAGGCCGGCGCGGGCCAAGGCCTTCTGCATCGCTTGCAGCGCGCCGCGGCCGGAGGGCTCCGGTGCGGAGATGTGATGCGCATCGGAACTGGCGCCATCGCCCAGCAACGCGATCGCAGGACCTGCGCCGCGTTCGCGGCTCATCACGAACAGCACCGCCGCCTCGCCGATGTTGATGCCGTCGCGGTTGGCCGAGAACGGATTGCAGCGTTCGTCCGATACCGCTTCCAGCGCCGTGAAGCCGTTGAGGGTCAGCTTGCACAGACTGTCGACGCCGCCGCACAGCACCGCGTCGCACACGCCCAGATCGAGCAGGCGGCGGGCGCTCATCAGCGCGCGGGCGCTGGAGGTGCAGGCGGTGGAAATCACATAGGCCGGGCCGCTCAGTTGCAGCCAGTCGACGAGGAAGTTCGCCGGAGCGCCCAGTTCCTGTTGCCGGTAGTCGTAGTCGGCCGGGAAGCGCTGCTCGCGGAGGTAGCGGGCCAGGCCCTGGCTGGCTTCGTCGATGCCCGAGGTGCTGGTGCCGAGCACCACGCCGACGCGGTCGGGGCCGTAGGTGCGGATCGCCTGATCGATGTCGTCGCGGATCTGCAGGGCGGCTTCGAGCAGCAGCCGGTTGTTGCGGCTGCCGTGCGCCGCCAGCGCCGACGGAACGGGAGGCAGGTCGCCGTGGACGCCCGCCACCGGCAGCTCGCGCTCCGGCACCCAGCCGGCCTCGCGGCGCATGCCCGAGCAGTCGCCGGCGAACAGGTTGCGGGCGACTTCAGGCTTGTCGCGGCCCAGGGCGCAGACCACGCCGAGGGCATTGAGGTAGGTGGTCATGGCGTCGGTTCACCGAGCGGGGACACGCGGTAGTGCGGGCCTTGGGGCAGATTCAATTCGAAGCTCAACGGTTGTGCGTAACGGATGTCCCAGCGCGCCGGCAGGGAACGATGCCCGCCGCCCTGTTGCGCGGCGGGGTAATTGTGCGTCAGTTCGGCGGACGGGGTCAGGGCGAACAGCAGCGCGGCGAACAGTTCCCGGGCTTCCGGGTTGGGCGGCAGCAGGCCGTCGGCCTGCCAGCGTCCGTCGACCAGCCGCTGGCGGGCCTGGGGAATGCCCAAGGGATCCATCATCGACCAGCGGATCCCGCCGCCTTCGCGCTGTATCACCAGCAGCCAGTCCTGGCGCTGGCCGGCCAGTTGCCGCTCGATGTGCAGTTGCAGCGGCAAAGGCAGCGTCGGGTCGGCCGCCGGCAGCGGCGCCTGGCTGGCGCAGGCGCCCAGCAAGGCCAGGCCCGCGAGCGCGAACAGGCGCAGCAGCGCGGACACGGCGCGCCAAAGCCCGGCAACGGGGGCGGCCGGCACACGGCCTTCGCGGGCGAGCCCGCGCCCATACGGTACGCACAGCATCAGTCTGCGACCTCCAGCGGTTTGCGGGCGACGACGTTGACCAGGGTTTCCTCACGCTGGCCGAACGGTTTGGGCCGGCGCAGGCCGAAGCGTTCGAGCAGGCCGAAATCCTTCGCCCGGCTCCACCACAGGTACGGGTACGAGACGTTGCGCCCGGTGAACTCGAAGCCCTGCCCGCGGATCATCTCCAGGTACTGCGCCGCGCTCTTCTGCACCTGCATCGGATGGCGGAACAGCCAGCGGATCACCCATGTATCAATGTAGGCCTCGGTGGACTCGGCGAACAGCAGGTGGCCGCCGGGCTTGAGCACCCGGTAGAACTCAGCGAGGGCCTTTTCCTGTTCCACCAGGTGATGGAAGGTCTGGTGGCAGAACAGCAGGTCGACGCTGTTGTCGGCCACCTTGAGGCTGGCGCAGTCGCTGCCGATCAGCTCGACGTCCAGGTTCAGGCTGGCGGCTTCCTCGGCGCTCAGGGCGAGGCTGTGGGGGTCGGCGTCGAGGCCGATCAGGTGCTTCGGCGCGAAGGTCTGGTGCAGGTGACGGAAGGACTTGCCTTGGCCGCAGCCGGCGTCCAGCAGCACCGGGCGCTCCGGCAGCGGCCCGTCGAACAGACCGCGCAGGTCATTGATCGCCACGCGCAGCACATGGTGCTGCCAGGTGTGGCTGCGCAGGAACCAGAAGCCGAAACGGGTCTCCTCGACGTAGCTGTCGCTCAAGTAGTTCATGGGGCGTCCTTTGCGCAGAGTTCGGAAATCGTTTTCAGCCGGCGGCGCGCTTCGCTGACGAACGGGTTGCGCCCGTCCCAGGCGTAGCCGGCGAGGATCGAGCAGATCATCCGGCGGATGTCGGGGGAGGCGTGCTCATGGAAGATCACGTCCTGGAAGGTGCCGGCATACCAGCCTTCGACGTAGGCGCGGAACGTGTCGACGCCGCGTTTGAGGGGGACGGCGAATTCGCTGTGCCAATCGACCGTTTCGCCCTGCAGCTGGCGGTGCAGCAGGCCGGCGGCCATGCTCGCCGAGCGCATTGCGATGGTCACCCCGGAGGAAAACACCGGGTCGAGGAATTCCGCCGCGTTGCCCAGCAGCGCGAAGCCCGGGCCGTGCAGGGCCTTGACGTTGGCCGCGTAGCCGCCGAGGGAACGCGCCGGGGTGTCCCACACGGCATGCGCCAGCACGCCGGCCAGGCTCGGCGTTTGTGCGATGAAGCCGCGCAGGCAGGCGTCGAGGTCGCCCTCGTGCCCCTGGAAGTGTTCGGCACCGGCCACCACGCCCACCGAGCAGCGGCCGTCGCTGAACGGAATGGTCCAGAACCAGACGTCCCGCTGCTGCGGGTGGACGGTGACGAGGATCTTCTCGCGGTCGAAGCCCGGGTGGGCGATGCGGTCTTCGACGTGGGTGAACACCGCCTGGCGCAGCGGGAAGTCCGACGGCGCCTCCAGGTCCAGCAAGCGCGCAAGCACCCGGCCGTAACCGCTGGCGTCGAGCACGAAATCCGCTTCGACGCGGTACTCGCCGCCGTCCTCCCGCTGCACGGTCAGTTGCGGCCGCGGACGGTCGAAGTCGACGCCGGCGATGGTTTCGCCGTAGCGGATCTCCACCCCTTGCAGGGCGGCCTGATCCGCCAGCAGCTTGTCGAAAGCGGCGCGCTGCACCTGGAAGGTGGTCGGTTTGCCGGCGGTGAAGGTGTCGCTGAAGTCGAAGGCGCTGTAACGCTCGCCCCAGGCGAACGCGGCGCCGGTCTTGCGCTGGAACCCGGCGGCGTTGACGGCATCGAGCATGCCGGCTTCCTCGACGAAGTCCAGGCAATGGCACAGCAGGCTCTCGCCGATGGAGAAACGCGGGAAGTGTTGGCGCTCGATCACCAGCACATCGTGCCCCTGGCGCTTGAGCAGCGCGGCGGCGATGGCGCCGGACGGGCCGGCGCCGATCACGGCCACCTGGCGGGATTCCATTTCAACGGTCGGCACGTGAGCTCCTGGCCGGGGCGGCGGTAGGGTTCGGCGACGCGCGGTGCAGGCCGATGAGGGCCGGCATCAGCGTTGCGAACAGCCCCATCAGCATCAGCGCGAAGTACAGCGCCGGGCTGATCAGGCCTTGTTGCAGCAGCAGGTTGAGAAAGACGATTTCGCTCAGGCCGCGGATGTTCAGCAGCACGCTTTCGCGCCAGCGGCTGGCGCCCGGGAACGAGGCGCCGGCCCAGCCGAGGCCGAGCCAGTTGCCCAGCAGTTTGCTGGCGACCGGCAACAGCAGCAGCGCCGCCCATTGCGCGGCTCCGAGGCTGGCGAGGGCGCTGTGCACGTCGATCTGGACGATGCCGAAGGTGAGGATCAACGGAATGGCGACCCAGGTCTGCAGGCGGTTCATCCAGTGCGCCGGCAGCGGCAGTACCAGCGGTACCTTGAGCACCGCCATGCACAGCAGGTAGCCGATGCCGAAGATCAGCGCATTGAGCTTGAAGTGTTCGGCCGCCACCAGCAGGCCGAAGAAACCGAGGCTGTAGAACAGCGGCCGACGCACGCGCAACAGGCGCAGCAGCAACGGCACGCAGGCCAGCCCGAGCGGCAGCAGCAGGCTGCTCAGGTGCAGGCTGCCCTGGGCCAGGCCGAACAGCGTCCAGCAGGCCAGGTCGATCAGGATGGCGGTCTGCACCAGGCGCCGGGTGGCGGCCGGCGGGTAACCGATGTGGCGCAGGTACAGGTACAGCACCGGGATCGCGGTGATGGCGAACACCAGGCCGATGGCCAGCGAGCTGATCCACGGTTGCGCCGGCAGCAGCCAGTGCGCGGTCGCCAGGCCGCAGGCGAACGGCACGGCAAAGCTCGGCGCGGCGATCTTCACGC
The DNA here is from genome assembly GCF_002113645.1 of Pseudomonas sp. B35(2017). Taxonomy (NCBI): domain Bacteria; kingdom Pseudomonadati; phylum Pseudomonadota; class Gammaproteobacteria; order Pseudomonadales; family Pseudomonadaceae; genus Pseudomonas; species Pseudomonas sp. B35(2017). The sequence continues at coordinate 68,647 of NZ_NEIZ01000017.1, forward strand.
TCTGGCGGTCCAGGCGCAGGTCGATCACGTCGCTGAGGATGTGCCCCAGCAGCAGGGCGAAACTCAGGCTGTAGAGGTGTTTCAGCCAGTCCGGCGCGATCAGTTGCGCACCGCTCAGGTGCCACTGCGGTTCGATCCAGAAATACATCAGCACCGGCAGGACGAAACTGGCCAGCAGCAACTGGCTGACGATCGGGATCAGGCTCAGGCACCGGCCGGCACGGGTCGCCCCGGCGAACAGCGCCAAGGCCATCAGCCAGAACGCGGCGACCGTCATGCTGCCGGCTCCGCGGCGACGGTCTCATGGGCATGACGGCCGGCCCAGGGGGCGAGCAGGAAGCTGAACGCCAGCCCCAGGCTCACCGACAGGCCGAAGTTGCTCACCGCCGGGGTGCTCGACACCGCCAGCAGGCCGAACGACAGCCAGGTCGTGGCCGCCGCCAGCAGGGTGCCGAGCAGGCTGACGGCGGCGCCGCCGACCTGTTCGCGCATGAGGATCGCGTAATCGACACTGATCGCCGTCACCAGCAACAGGCCGAACAGGCTGAACAGGGTCAAAGGCTGGCCCAGCCAGCCGAGACTGGCCAGGCTGCACAGCGCCGCCAGCAGCGGCAGGGACACGATGCGCAGCGCGCCGCCGAGGCCGAACGGCAGGATCAGCACCAGCACGATCAGCACGCAGGAGGCCAGCTTCAGTTCGGCGGCGCTGATCTGGGTGGCGGCGAACACCTCGTTCAGCTCGCCGAGGCGGTCCACCAACACCACCCCCGGCAAGTCCCGCGCCTGCACCCGCAGCAGCGCCGGGTTGTTCAGGCCTTGCAGGCTGGTCATCGCCGCCACGCCGCCGTTTTCGGTGGGGCCCAGCCACAAGGTGCGGTACGGCTCGCCGAGCGGGCCTGCCAGGGCGGTGTCGATGTCCTCGGCGGGCAGGGCCTGCAACCGGGCCAGTTCGGCGTGCAGCGCTTCGGGCGGCACGCCGAGGTCGATCAGCGGCTGCCAGAACTGCGGCAGCTTGCCCAAGGCTTCGCGCACCCGCTGCTGTTGGTCCGGCGGGCCGAGCAACTGGTCGAGGGCCAGATAGCCCTGCAGCTTGTCGAGGTTGACCAGTTGCTGCAGGCGTTCGCTCAACGCCGCTTGCCGCTCCAGCAGTTCCTGCTGGTTGGCGGCGCGGACCAGGAAGAACTGGCTGGTGGGCTGGAAGCCGGTGATGCGGGCGATGGCCTGGGCTTCGTCGGTCAGTCGTTTCGGTGCGCCGATCCACTGGCGGATGTCGTTGCGGGTGTCCAGCTGCAGCAGGCCTGCGGTGCAGAAGGCGATCAGCAGCGCCAACAGGACGGGAGTCTTGGCGTGCGCCAGCAGACGTTCGCGCAGGGTCACCAGTCGTTCGGCCAGGCGCAGCGGCCATTGCGCCGGCCGCAGCTCGACGTTGCCCAGCAGCGCCGGCAGCAGGCACACCGCCGACAGGTACGCGCCGAGCAGCCCGGCGGCGGAGAACACGGCGATCTGGGTCAGGGCCGGGAACGGCGTCCAGGCCAGGGCCAGGTAGCCGATGGCGCTGGTCACCAGGCTCAGGGTCAGCCCCGGCAGGGTCAGGCGCAGGGCCGGCCAGCTGCGCCAGGGCTTGAGGCTCCAGCCCTTGGACAGGTAATGCAGCGGGTAGTCCACCGCCACGCCGATCAGGCTGGAGCCGAGCACCAGGGTCATCACATGCAGGTGGCCGAACAGCGCCACGCAGGCGACCGCGCCGAACAACATGCCCGCCAGCACCGGAACGAACGCCAGCAGCACCCGCCAGCGGCGGAAGGCGAACAGCAGCAGCAACAGGATGCCGAGGGTGGCGCCGCCGCCGACCCAGGTCATCTCCTGCGTGGCTTGCCGCTGGCCGCTGGCGGCGTACAGCAGGCCGCTGGCGGCCAGCAGTTGCACGTCCGCCGTCGCCGCCTGTTCGCGGCTGTGCTGCAGCAATGCGGCGACCTGCGGCGGCAGGTTCATGTCGAACGCGTTGCCGGTGCTGCGGGCGCGCAGCAGCACCCACTGCTTGCCGTCGGCCTCGGCGACCAGCGCGCCGCTGCCGATGTCCAGCTGCACGGTGCCGTGCTTGGGCTGGCTGTTCTGGATGCGCCCGGTCAGGCCCAGCCAGTCGTCCTGGCTGGGCACCAGGCTGAAACCGGCGAAGGGGTCGAACAGCGCCTGCACCCGTTGCTGGATGAACGCATCCGGGTGCTCGGTCAGCAGTTGCCGGTCATCCGCCGACAGCATCGCCAGCCGCCCTTGCAGCAGTTGCGTGCGCAGGGCCGGCAGGTCCGCCTGAAGGTTCCACTGCACCTTGTCGAACAGACCGCTGGCCTGCCAGCGCTCGCCCAGGGCCTGGGCCATGGCGACGGCTTGCCGGCGGTCGGCGTGGCCCACCAGCACCAGGATCTCGCGGTTGAGCGGCTCCTGCATGCGCTGTTCGGCCTTAAGCTCCAGCGCGTCGGGGTGGGTGCCCGGCACCAGCTCCATCAGGTTGGCCGACAGCGGCGCGCCGTTGCGCCATTGCCAGGCGCCCAGGGCGACGACCGCCAGCAGCAGGATCAGGAACAGCCAGGGCAGCCGGCGTTCGCCCGGCGTGCGTTCACGGGGCAAAGTCATGGCGCTCCGCGTCGCTCAGCGGTTGGCCGGCGGTGCTGTCCTGCATGCGCAGCACGGTGCTGTCGCCCTGGGTTTCCTGCAGTTCGATGGTCTGCACCAAGGCGCCGCCGCCGATGTCGATCCGGTCGAACACCTGCTTGAGCAGCACCGAACGCGGGGTCAGGGTCAGTTTCCACTGACCGGCGTCGCCGCTCAGGGCCAGTTCGAAATCCCGCTGCAGGCCGCTGCTGTCGCCTTGCAGCACGGCGAGGAACAGTCGGTTCTGTTCGGCGCCGGCGCTCTTGTCCGGCAGCATCTGCCAGCCGCCGGCATCGCGCCGGGCGATGCCTTGGGCGGTGATGCGGTAGTCCTGCTGCAGCGGGGTCTTCAGCAGCCAGAGCAGGCCGTGGTCTTTGGCCAGGACGAAACGGCCCTGGCTGATCAGCGGCTTGGGCAGCGCGCGCAGGTGCTTTTCCTGGATGAACCGGCCATGGATCACGTCAGGCTTGGCCAGCTGATCGCGCAGCTGCTCCAGGTCGAAGGCATTGGCCAGCGTCGTCACGGCCAGCAACGCCAAAGCGCCGAGCCATTTGCAGAGAACGGTCATCGCAGCATCCTTTCCACGGCTTGGGTGAAGACTTTCGGTGACGCCAGTTGCATCTCGCGGCTGCCGATCTCCACCGCCACCTGCACCGAGCTTGCGCGGGTCAGGCGCTCGCCGGTGACGGCGTCGGTGATCAGGTAATGGATCTTCAGCCGGTTTTCCCATTCCACCAGGCTGGCGCGCACGTTCAGCCGCTGGCCGAACACCGCGCCGCGCACATAGCGCAACTGCAGGTCGATCACCGGCCAGGCGTAGCCCGAGTCGGACATCTGACTGTAGTTGTGGCCGATCTTGTCCAGCAGCGCGCAGCGCGCCACTTCCAGGTATTTGACGTAATGGCCGTGCCAGACCACGTGCATGGAATCGACGTCGAAGAACGGCACGACCACTTCCGCATCGGCGTGAAGCACCCCGGCGCTACGCATGCAGCCTCCAGCGGCGTTCGCCGATGCGTTGCAGGCACAGGCGCAGTTCGCCTTCCAGGGCGCGGTCTTCGATCACCGGGGCAAAGTCCTCGGCGAGCGTTTCGTGCATCGCGGCCAGCGCCGGCGGCAACGGCCGCGCGTCTTCGGCCCGGCTGCGCAGCCACACGCCCTGCTGGGCGGCGAGCAGCGTGGCGGCGGCCACCTGCTCGGTCAGCTCCAGCACGCGGATCGCATCCCGGGCGGCGATGGTGCCCATGCTCACCTTGTCCTGGTTGTGGCATTCGGTGGAGCGCGAGAACACGCTGGCCGGCATCGTGTTCTTCAAGGCTTCGGCGGTCCAGGCGCTGGCGCCGATCTGCACGGCCTTGAAGCCGTGGTTGAGCATCGCCCGTTCGGCGTCGGCGCCGGACAGGTTGCTTGGCAGGCCGTGGTTGTAGCGCTCGTCCACCAGCAGGGCGAGCTGGCGGTCGAGCAGGTCGGCGACGTTGGCCACAAGGTTTTTCAGGCTGTCCATGGCGAACGCGATGTGGCCGCCGTAGAAGTGCCCGCCGTGCAGCACGCGTTCGGCCTCGGCGTCGATGATCGGGTTGTCGTTGGCGCTGTTGAGTTCAGTCTCGATGAACCCGCGCAGCCAGCCCAGGCTGTCGGCCAGCACGCCGAGCACGTGGGGCGCGCAGCGCAGGGAGTAGCGGTCCTGCAGGCGGTGCAGCGGCGCGGTCGGCGCGTCGATGGCCAGATCCTGGCGCAGCCAGGCGGCGACCTGCATCTGCCCCGGATGCGGCTTGGCGGCGAACAGGCGCTCGTCGAAGTGCTCCGGATTGCCTTGCAGCGCCACCACGTTGAGCGCGGTGATGCGGGTGGCCAGCCGCAGCAGGTAATCGGCGCGGGCGAAGGCCAGGCACGCCAGGCCGGTCATCACGGCCGTGCCGTTCATCAGGGCCAGGGCCTCCTTGGGCCGCAGCACCAGCGGCGTCCAGCCCAGTTCGCGGTGCACGTCGGCGGCCTGGCGGCGCTCGCCGCGGAACATCACTTCGCGCTCGCCGGACAGGGTCGCGGCGACGTAGGACAGCGGCGTCAGGTCGCCGCTGGCGCCCACCGAGCCCTCCTCCGGAATCAGCGGCAGGATGTCGTGCTCAAGGAATGCCTGCAGCCGCTCCAGCAGTTCGACCCGCACCCCGGACACGCCGTGGCACAGCGACTGCAGCCGCGCGGCCAGCACCGCACGGGTGGCCTGGGCGTCGAGCAGCTTGCCCAGCCCGCAGCCGTGGAAGGTGAACAGGTGCTGCGGCAGCGCCTCGACGTGGTGCAGCGGCACCGCGACCACGCAGGAGTCGCCGTAGCCGGTGGTCACGCCGTAGATCACGCCTTCCTTGTCCAGCAGCGAGTCGAGGAACTGCGCGCCCTTGGCGATGCGCCGACGGTAGTCGGCGTCGCTCTGCAACTGCGCGGGCGCCCGGCGTTCGGCCAGGGCCAGCACGTCTTCGATGCGCAAGGGGCGTTCGCCGAAGGTTACCGGCTCAGGGGTTGGCGTGGTCATCGGTTTTCCAGAATGGGTAGAAATTGAACCATTGCAGCGGTGCTTCGAGGCAATAGTGACTCAGTCGCCGGGCATAGCGGGATGCCCACTGATGAATGACCTGTTCGCGTTCGCTGCGCTTCCATTCCACGCTGTCGGCGAAGGGTTCGAGGGTCAGGCGGTAGCGGCCGTCGGGCCGCTTCAGGCACATCAGGAGATTGACCGGGCACTTGAGCAGCCCGGCCAGCAGCCACGGTCCCTGGGGGAACGCGGCCGGATGGCCGAGGAAGTCCACGGTCACGCTGCGCCCGCCGTGCAGCGGCACGCGGTCGCCGGCGATCGCCAGCCATTCGCCGCGCTCCAGGCGTTCGTGCAGCTGCAGCATGATCACAGGATCCAGCTCGCTGACCTGGATCAGCCGCAGGTTGGTGGCCCCGGCCTCGCCCAGCAGGCGGTTGAACTGTTCGGCGTGCTTGGTGTGCACCAGCACGTTCATGGTGACCTTCTCGCCGATCTCCGCAAGCGCCCGGCACACCTCCAGGTTGCCCAGGTGCGAGCCCACCAGCAGTTGCCCGCGCTTGCCGCGCATCTGGTGGCGCAGCAGCGCCGGGTCGACGATCTCGATCTGTTCGAGGCCGATCTTGCCGTGCCACACGTCGAGCTTGTCGAGCATCGCATCGGCGAACGCCATGAACTGGCTGAACACCCGCCACAGGCCGGGGCGCAGGTCGCGGCGCCCGCTCCAGTCGGCGAGGCGCCGCTGGTATTGCCAGGCGCTCTGCCGGGCGCTGCGGCCGAAGAGGAAAAAGTACAGGACGATGCCGTAGAGCAGCGGGCTCAGCAGGCGCCGGCCCAGCACCCGTGCGGCGAAGGCTGTGAATTTCATCAGCAGGAAGCTGCCGCGCTCCTGCCGGTCGGCCCAGTGCTTGTCTTCGGTCTCGGCGCTCATGTCCGCCACCGTCGCCAGAGGATCGCCGGCGCCCGCACGAGCATGCCGAAGAACAGCCGGGTGTGCATGCCCGAGATCAGCAGGTTGTCGTGGAACAGCCGGAAGTGCGACACGCCGTCCAGCGGGTAGTGCACGCGGGTCTGCAGCCAGTGCATCGGCCGGTTGCGCCACGCCAGGCGCACGAGGATGTCCGAATCGAAGTCCATGCGCTTGCCGATCCGCGCCGAGTCGATCACCGCCAGCGTCGGCTCCAGCGGGTACACGCGAAAGCCGCACATCGAATCGCGGATCTTGAGCGACAAGGTGTTGATCCACACCATCGCGTGGGTCAGGTAACGCGCGTACAGGCGCCCCTTGGGCACGCTGGCGTCGTACAGCGGATAGCCGCAGATGACCGCGCCGGGCAGCGCGCGGGAGGCTTCGATGAAGCGGGCGACGTCCTGCAGGTCGTGCTGGCCGTCGGCGTCCACCTGCAAGGCGTGGGTGAAGCCCAGCCGCGCCGCTTCGCGCAGGCCGGTCATCACCGCGCCGCCCTTGCCCTGGTTGGCGGTCAGGCGCACCAGGTGAACCCGTTCGCGCCCGGCCAGTGCGTCGAGCACCTGGGCGCAGGCGCGGTGGCTGGCGTCGTCCACCAGGATGCACGGCAGGCCTTGGGCGAGCAGGGCGTCAACCACCGTGGTGACGGCGGTTTCGTGGTTGTAGACGGGGATCACCGCGCAAGGGTTATGCATGCCGGCCCTCCGCTTGGGAAGGGCGGGGATCCCCCAGCAGGATCCGGCCGCTGGAGCAGGTGGCGGTTTCGTTGCGGTAGGCGAAATACACTTTGCCGCGCTCGGGATCGAAGCGAAGGTGCAACTGGATCTCGTCGCCGGGGCGCACCAGTTGCTGGAACTTGAGCACTTCCATGCCGGCGAACGTTCCGCCGAGGTTCATGCAGTGCCGGGCGAGGTTGAACGCCCATTCCACCTGCACCACGCCGGGCAGCACCGGCGCCTTGGGAAAGTGCCCGCTGAAGTGGGCCAGGTCCGGCGGCACCGCCAGTTGCAGGCTCCATTCGCCGTCGCTCTCGAGTTGCTCCAGCACCTCCGGCGCCTTCGGCCGGGGCGCCAGCAGCAATGCGTCGACATCGGCCTGGGGCAGTTTGCCCTGGGTGTTCAGGGGCAATTGCCGCATCAACCGCCAGCGCCGGGGCAGGGCCAGGGCTTCGCAGTGCGGGCTCAGGTGCCGGCGCAGGGTTTCGGTCAGGTGGCGCCGGCCGTGCTCGCGCAGGGTGTGCAATCCCTGCTCGCTGAGCACCAGCAAGGCGCCGAGGGAGGCGCGGTTTTCCTGCACCACGCCCAGTCGCGCCTCGGCGACCCAGTCGTGGGCCGTCAGTGCCTGTTCGAGCATCGGCAGGGAGATGCGCTTCTCCTCCAGTTTCACGATCCGGTCCAGCCGGCCCAGCAGCTCGAACCGGCCATCGGCCGCCATGCGGGCGGCGTCGGCGGTGTGTTCGATGTGGCCGGCGGGCAAGTAAGGCGAGGCGATCAGCAGGGCGCCGTCGTTGTCCTGACTCAGCTCGACGCCCTGGAAGGGCTGCCAGAGCGGTTCACCCTGGCGCCAGGCGATGCCGCCGGTCTCGGAGCTGCCGAGGATTTCCGTCGGCCATTGCCCCAGGCGCCGGTGCAGATCCTGCGCGGCGTGCGGCGGCAGCGCGCCGCCGGAGGAAAATACCCGGCGCACGGCGCTCAGGGCCGGCCAGTCGAGGTTGTCGCCCATGCGCTTGAGCAAGGCCGGGCTGGCGACCCAGGCGAAGGACGGGTGTTCGCGGCTGGCGCGTTGCAGGTCTTCGGGGAACGGCAGTTGCCGGCGCACGAACGGGCGCCCGGCGCACAGCGGCCACAGCACGCGGAACAGCAGGCCGTAGATGTGCTGGGTGGCCACGCTGCCGATGATGCACGCCTGGCCCAGATCCGCGCCCCAGAGCTGTTCGAGGGCTTCGACCTCGTTGGCCAGTTGGCGCAGGGTCTTGTCGATGCGCTTGGGTTCGCCGCTGGAGCCGGACGTGCACAGGCTCAGCCGGCAACGGTCGAGGTCGAGCTCGGCGGCGTCCAGGGGCGGAGGGTCGAAATCGTTCAGGTGCGGGTCGCCGGCCTGGTCGGTCAGCCACAGGTCGACGTCGTCCGACCAGCGCTGGCGGGTCTGGGCCTGCAGGTCCGCAGGCAGCAGCACGCCGACGCCTGCGCGCCAGGCGCCGAGCAGCGCCACGGCCAGCTCGGCGGCGTCCTCCAGGTGCACGGCGATCTGCCGCACGCCCCGGGCCTGCAGGCCGGCGGCCAGGCTCAGGGCCTGCCGGCGCAGTTGCGCGTGGTTCAGCGCCGGTGCGCAGGCGACTGCGCGGGCCGGCAGTTCCTTGAGCAACAGTTGCTCAAGTCTTGTCCAGTTCATGTACGGCCTCTTACCCGTTGTCGTATCAGCCATTCAATGGCAAACATCAGGCCGATCAGTCCGTAGGAGATCAGGCCGGTGTACAACATCCACCAATGCAGCGGCGCCCACAGGGTCAGGAGGGCGGCGCACAAACCGTTGCAGAAGAAGAACACGCTCCAGGCCACGGTGACCCGGCGGGTGTAGCGCACCGCGGCGGGCGGCAGGTGCGGTTCACGCAGGCGCGCCAGGCGCTCGGCCATCGGCGGGCCGTACTTCAGGCTCAGGCCGAACAGCGCCAGCATGAAGCCGCTGATCAGCACCGGATACCAGCGCAGCAGGCGCGGGCTGTCGAACACCGCCAGCACCAGGCAGAAGCCGATGGCCGTGGCGGCCATCCACAGGCTGCCGGGCTTGCGCCGACCGGTCAGCGCCCGGGCCAGCCACAGGCCGCCCAGCAGCAGCCCGAACTGCCACGGCGCAAAGTGCTCCATGCCGAAATACACCGCAAAGGGGTACAGCAGACCCGCCAGCAGCAGGCCGAGGCCGATCAGTCGGCTCATGCGGCCGGCTGAACCAGACGGTAGACCGCCTCGACCACGTCGCTGACGGTGCGCACCGACTTGAATTCCTCGGCGGCGATTTTCTTGCCGGTCTGGCGCTTGATGTGATCGATCAGGTCGACGGCGTCGATGCTGTCGATTTCCAGGTCCTGGTACAGGTTCGACTCCAGGCTCACGCGGGCCGGATCCAGTTCGAACAGTTCGACCAGGGCGTCGCGCAGGGTGTTGAAAATGTCGTCACGAGTTTGCATGGTGGGTCTCAAGCTGCCTGTTTGGCCGTGACGAAAGCCGCGAGGCTGGTCACGTTGGCGAAGTGGTTGCGGGTGTCCTTGGCATCGGCGTCGATCTTGATGCCGTACTTTTTCTGGATGGCCAGGCCCAGTTCCAGGGCGTCGACGGAATCCAGGCCCAGGCCTTCGCCGAACAGCGTCATGTCGTCGCCGATGTCGTCGACGCTGATGTCTTCGAGGCCCAGGGCATCGATGATCAGCCGTTTTATCTCACGGTGCAGATCGCTCATCTTCGGCGAGCTCCTTAATGAAAAGTTGGTGCAAATAATCGTTGAGCTTGCGCGAGGCCTGGGGTGCGGGCCCCTGCGCGGCAAAGGTCTGTGGGTCTATATCGGCGCCGACGCGAAAACTGAAATGCACGCGGCGGCTGGGGATCCGATACCAGGGTTCGGCCTTGGTCAGCGTGGTGGGGCTGACCTTGATGATCACCGGTGTGAGAAGTCTGGCACCGCGCAGCGCGATGGCCGCGGCCCCCCGATGAAAGGCCGGCGCCTGGCCCGGGCGGGTGCGGGTGCCTTCGGGGAAAATGATCAGGGGCTGGCCGTCCTTCAGGGCGTCGGCGGCGGCATCGAGCATTTCCAGGCTGCCGTCGTTGCTGATGTAGCCGGTGCGGCGCAGCGGGCCGCGGGTGAACGGGTTGGTCCACAGGCTCTGTTTCACCACGCAGTTGGCGTGGGGCACCAGGCCGATCAGGAACACCACGTCGATCAGCGACGGGTGGTTGGCGATGATCATCTGGCCGGGCCGGCCGAGGCGTTCGGCGCCCTGGATGTCGTAGGTCAGCACGCCGGTGCGGGCCATGAACCGCACGAAGAACCAGAACAGCCGGCTGACGGTCTGGCGCGCCCGCCGGCGATGGGCCTGGGCGTCGCCCGGCAGGCAGGCCAGCAACGGAAACACCAGCAGGCGCAGGCACAGGCCGCCGAGCCCGAACAACGCGAAGCTTGCGGCAGTGGCCAGCAGGCGCCAGTGGTAGGCGTCGCGGTGTTTTCCGGTCACAGGTTGCGTTGCCAGGTCCATACTCGATTTTTCCAGGCATGTTGGCAAAGGGTTTGCTGGCCGAGCAGGGTCTGCACAAGGTTCAGCGCGTGGGGCCAGTGCGCGTTGGACAGCGCACCGGGGGCGCTGTTCAGCGTCAGCCGCCAGCCGGTGCCCGGCGTCAGCAGCAGGCCGAGGGCGTAGGGGAACGGCACGTCGTCGATCCACGCCGAATAGGCCTGGGGCGGCTGTTCTTCGGCGATCACCAGCAGGACGGCCGGTGCGCCTTCGTCCAGCAGTGCGCAGGCTTCGAGCATGCCGTGCTCCAGCCCGTCGCCGGCGGCGGCGAGCGCGGTCATCTCGCTGGTTTCGCCGCGCATGATCGACCACAGGCCGATGATCGCGTTGTGCACCGACAGGCTGAACTGGGTCGGCGACAGTGGCTGTTCCGTGGCCAGATCGCTGAGGATGTCGAAGGTGCGCGGGGTCTCGCCGTGCCGCGACACGAACACCAGCGGCAGGTCGTCCCGGCCTTCGGCCAGGGGCCAGCCGACGCTGAACGCCATCCGTGCCAGACGGCTGAGACGGCGGCGCTGCATGGCCGGCAGGAACGACACATCGGGGGCGGCGTCGCTGGCCTCGGGCACGAGCGGCCGCTGGCTCCATTCCTGCCAGGCCTGCTCGCTGTCGAGCCCCGGGGCCCATGCGCGCCATTGGGCGATGTTGAAGTTGATCACGGACATTCATCCCGCCCCTGCGGGCTTCGTTGACGCGGTTCGACCGATGCCGCGGCCGGGCTTCAGGTGCCGTGGGCGCGGCGCTTGGCGCCGGGTGGCGCGCATTATCCCGGTGCGACGAGTGTGTAGCAAATGTTGGTTACATTTTGTACAGCACAATGTACCGAATGGTACGCATTGCGGACTGCCGGTGGCTATTTTCCAGATTGAGCAAGCCGTGTCTGTCAGCCAAGTCAGCGTGAGCGGGCAGAGTCTGCGCGAATGTTGTCGGCTATTTGCGTATGACCTTGTAGTCCGCTTCGGCGAAGGTAGCGAAGCAGGGCCAGGCGCATCTACACTCGGTCATTCTTTGATGGACGGAGGTCTAGTCATGCGGCGCGTGGTGTTCAATCAGAAAGGTGGCGTGGGCAAATCCAGCATTGCCTGCAATCTGGCGGCGGTCAGCGCCAGCGAAGGCTATCGCACGCTGTTGGTGGATCTCGACGCCCAGGCCAACTCGACCCAGTACCTGACCGGGCTCACCGGGGAAGACATCCCGATGGGCATCGCCGACTTCTTCAAACAGACGCTCTCGTCGGGGCCGTTCTCGAAGAAGAACCAGGTGGACATCTACGAGACCCCGTTCGACAACCTGCATGTCATCACCGCCACCGCCGAGCTGGCCGACCTGCAGCCCAAGCTTGAGGCCAAGCACAAGATCAACAAGCTGCGAAAGCTGCTGGAAGAGCTGGACGGCGAGTACGACCGGATCTACCTCGACACCCCGCCGGCGTTGAACTTTTATGCCGTATCGGCGTTGATCGCCGCTGACCGTGTGTTGATCCCGTTCGATTGCGACAGCTTCTCGCGCCAGGCACTGTACGGCCTGATGGCGGAGATCGAAGAACTGAAGGACGACCACAACGAAGCGCTGGAGGTGGAGGGCATCGTGGTCAACCAGTTCCAGGCCCGGGCCAGCCTGCCCCAGCAGATGCTCGACGAACTGATCGCTGAAGGCCTGCCGGTGCTGCCGGTTTACCTGGCCAGTTCGGTCAAGATGCGTGAGTCGCACCAGGCCAGCATCCCATTGATCCACCTGGATCCGCGGCACAAGCTCACCCAGCAGTTCGTCGAGCTGCACAACCTGCTGACGGACGCCTGAAAAGGGTAGGAGCGAACCTGCTCGCGATGAGGGACGTTTGCTCAGCGCAGATGCCGAACGGCAAACCGCCTTCGCGAGCGGGCTCGCTCCCACATTGTTGGGGCCGCTGTCAGATGCCCTGGCTGCGCAGCCAGGCCATCAGTTGCGGCAGCGGAAACGCGCCGCTCTGGCGCGCCACCTCTTTGCCGTTCCTGAACAGGATCAGGCTCGGGATCGAACGGATCCCCAACTGCGCCGACAATTGCTGATTGGCCTCGCTGTCGAGCTTGGCCAGCCGGCATTTGCCCGCCAGTTGCGCCGCGGCCTGCGCGAACACCGGCGCAAACGACTTGCACGGCCCGCACCAGTCCGCCCACACGTCCACCAGCAACGGCAGGTCGCCCTTGATCTGGCTGGCGTAGTCGCCCTGATTCAGCTCGAAAGGCTTGTCCAGCAGGACATCGGCCTTGCAGCGCCCGCATTTCGGGTGGTCGCCCAAGCGATCGGCGGGGATGCGGTTGAGGCCGTTGCAGGTGGGGCAGGGGATGAGGAGTGCTTCAGTCATGGGGATTCTTCGATAGGCGTTCGGTGAGCATTAATTGGTGTCGCGGGAGCGAATTATCAATGTCGCAACTGCTCACAGTTTCAACCGGTTCCCGGCTCGAATCAAAACTACGCTGCAAGGCACCTGAACGTTTTGTGCGTCTATCGTCAGGAGATCGCTTTGCCTGAATCTGCGTGCTACTTTTGTTGCACTTTCGGGGAGTCCAACGACTCCTTTTTCTCGGAACGGAGTGACGCCATGTCTGTGACCTCCAGGATCCGTCGCCAAGGTGGGGCGGCGATCATCACGATACCGCCGACACTGCTCAAGCTCATGCACCTCGAAGTGGGGGCGCAGCTTGAACTGAATGTGGTGGATGGCGAACTGATTGCCCGCCCGGTGGATCCATCCGCACGTAAACGCTACCGGTTGTCTGAGCTGCTTGAGGGGGCCGAGCAGCTTCAAGAGTTGAATGCTCAGACGGCTGAAGCCCGGGAAGGCAGTCCGATCGGGCGGGAATTGGGTTGATGGTGCGCAGGCAACCCCCGCAGCGGGGGGATGTGTACTGGATTGATCCCAATCCCGTTGCCGGAAGGGAAATGATGAACCGCCACCGCTTTGTCGTTATCACGCCATGCGAGATCAACGCGTTGGGCGTCAGCATGACCGTCCCGGTGACCAGCGGAGGCAACTTTGCCCGCAGTTCTGGCCTTGCCGTGACCGTCAGCGGCCATGAGACCAATGGTGTGGCGGTGTGCAACCAGGTGCGAAGTTTCGATATCGAGCAGCGCGTGCGAGAAGGCTCGGCCAAGTTCATCGAGCGGTTGGACGACGTGACGATGGCGGACATCGTCGCCCGTGTCGTGAGCGCCATCGACCCTCTGGAATGAAACGGCTCACGACGAACAACTGATCTCCAGATGCTTGCCCCACTCCGGCGGTCGCTCGGCGTAGCTTTCCATCCCCGGCTGTTCCTCGAACGGCTTGCTCAGCACCGCGTGCAGGCGGCGAACCTCTGAATAGTCGCCGCTCTCGGCCGCTTCGATGGCCCGCTGGGCCAGGTAGTTGCGCAGTATGTACAGCGGATTGACCGCGTGCATGCGCGCCCGGCGCTGGTCCTGGCCGGTGTCGCCGTCCCGTGCGGCGCGGGCGACATAGCGCTCGCCCCAGGCATCGAAGCCCTTGATGTCGACGAAGTCGTCGCGCAGCCGGGCGACGGCCTGCTCCGCCGGCTCTTCGCCCAGGCGGCGGAAGAACAGGGTGTAGTCGACGCCGCTGTTCTGCATCAGTTGCAGCAACTGTTCGAGCAATGCCTGATCCCCGTCCTCGGCGGTGGTGAAGCCGAAGCGGCGGCGCATCAGGTCCAGGTAATGGGCCTGGAACAGCGGCAGGTACAGGCCGAGGGTTTCGCGCAGGGCCTCGACGCTGATGAACGGCGTCAGGGCCTGGGCCAGGGCGCTGAGGTTCCACTGGCCGACCGGCACCTGGTTGCTGAAGGAGTAGCGCCCCTGGTCGTCGGAGTGGTTGCAGATGAAGTGGGCGTCGAAGTCGTCGAGGAAGGCATACGGGCCGTAGTCGAAGGTGATGCCGAGGATCGACATGTTGTCGGTGTTCATCACTCCGTGGCAGAAGCCGTAGGCCTGCCATTGGGCGATCAGTCCGGCGTTGCGCTCGACGATCTCGCGGAACATCGCCAGGTACGGTTCCGGTTGTTCCAGGCAATGGGGGAAATGCTCGGCCAGCACGTGTTCGCCCAGTTGCTTCTGCTGCTCGGTGCGCTGGGTGTAGTAGAAGTATTCGAAGTGGCCGAAGCGGATGTGGCTCGGCGCCAGGCGCAGCACCATCGCCGCGCGTTCCTGTTTCTCGCGCCATACCGGGGTGTCTGAGCCGATCACGCACAAGGCGCGGCTGGTGGGGATGTTCAGGGCATGCAGCGCCTCGGAGGCGAGGAACTCGCGGATCGACGAACGCAGCACCGCACGGCCGTCGCCCATGCGCGAGAACGGCGTCTGCCCGGCGCCCTTGAGGTGCAGGTCCCAGTGTTCGCCGGCATCGTTGACCGCTTCGCCCAGCAGCAGGCCGCGACCGTCGCCCAACTGCGGCGTGTAGCCGCCGAACTGATGCCCGGAATAGACCATCGCCCGTGGTTCGGCCTCGGCCCAGAGCTTGTGGCCGCCGAACAGTTCGGCGAATTCCTTCGTTTCGGCCGTTGCGGGGTCGAGATCCAGCAGCGCCAGGGCGGCCGGGCTGGCGACCACCAGCCGCGGATTGTCGATGGGGTCGGGCAGCACATGGGCCGAGAACGCATCGCCCAGGCGGGCGAAGCGGTTGTCGAAGGTCAGTTCGTCGAGGGCTTTCAAGGGCCGGCTCCAGCAGAATGTCCGAGCATTCTGCTGGGAATAGGCCGGTTAGTCGAGCTTGGCCGGCGGCGGTTCCTGCAGCGGCTTTTGGTTGTCGGCGACCGGCACGATGGTTTTGGCCTCGGGCTCGATGGGCACCATCTTGTATTCCTGGCCGTGGAGGTTTTTCAGGTAGACCTCCATCTGGCGGAACGAGATGTTGATGTGCTGCTTCTTGAACTCGCGGTTGATGAAGCGGTTGACCTCGTCGATCACCGGGTTGCGGTCGCCGAGGTCGCGCACGTGCATGCGCAGCTCGTGGTCCAGGGTGCTTTCGCCGAAGTTGAGGAAGTACACGTGCGGCTCCGGCTCCTTGAGCACCCGCGGGTTTTCCCGGGCGGCCTTGAGCAGCAGTTCCTTGACCAGGTCCAGGTCCGAGCCGTAGTCCACGCCCAGCTTGAGCGTGACCCGGGTGATGGTGTCGGTCAGCGACCAGTTGATCAGTTGCCCGGTGATGAACGTCTTGTTCGGGACGATGATGTCCTTGCGGTCGAAGTCGGTGATGGTGGTGGCGCGGATGCGGATCTTGCTCACCGTGCCCGACAGGTTGCCGATGGTGATGGTGTCGCCGATCCGCACCGGGCGCTCGAACAGGATCATGATGCCGGAGATGAAGTTGGCGAAGATCTCCTGCATGCCGAAGCCCAGGCCCACCGACAGCGCCGCCACCAGCCATTGCAGCTTGTCCCAGCTCACGCCGAGGGTCGAGAGGGTCGAGACGAAGCCGACCCCGGCGATCACGTAGGACAGCAGCGTCGTGGTGGCGTAGGCGCTGCCCTGGGCCAGGTTCAGTTTCGACAGCACGAACACTTCGAGCAGGCCCGGCAGGTTGCGCGCCAGGGCGAAGGTGATGCCGATGATGATCAGCGCGCCGAGCATGTCGCCGATGCTGATCGGCACCATGCTCATGTTGGCGCCGGTGCCGCTGGTGTATTCGTAGAGGGTGACGTTGTCCAGGTACGAGAACACCGTGATCAGGTCCGCCCACGCCCAGTACAGCGCGGCGATGAAGCCGCCGAGCAGGGCCAGGCGGATCAGGCGCAGGGACTGTTCGTTGACCTTCTCGATGTCCAGGGTCGGCTCTTCGATGACGGCCTCGCCGTCGCCGGCCTCCTTGGCCGCCTGCCGCTTGGCCAGCGCCCGTTGGTAGGCCAGGCGCCGCGCCGCCACGGCCAGGCCGCGCACGAAGGTGGCCTCGATGACCAGCCAGAGCATCAGCAGGTACAGGGTGTTGATCAGGCGGTCGCTGAGCTTCAGCGCGGTGTAGTAGTAGCCGAAGCACACGGCGACGAACAGCGCGATCGGCAGCAGGGTGAACATGATCCCCACGGCCTTGCGAAACAGCGAGGCGTTCTCGTGGGTCGGGCTGCTGATCAGCAGGCGGCTGAGCAGCCAGGCCATCAGGGCGTAGCAGGTCAGCACCACCGGCATGCCGATCACGTCGTCGGCCAGCGCCGCCGGTTGCAGCTCGGCGACCGCCACCACGGCCACCAGCGCCATCACCACCAGCCCGAGCCGGCGGATCCAGCCCTGGAGGAACTCGACCTGCGGCTTTTCCCAGCGGAAATGCAGCTCGGCCACGCCGCCCGGCGCCAGGATCCGGTAGGCGGTGTAGAACACCAGCCAGGCCTGGGCCATCTGCAG
Organism: Pseudomonas sp. B35(2017); assembly: GCF_002113645.1. Taxonomy (NCBI): domain Bacteria; kingdom Pseudomonadati; phylum Pseudomonadota; class Gammaproteobacteria; order Pseudomonadales; family Pseudomonadaceae; genus Pseudomonas; species Pseudomonas sp. B35(2017). Next base: position 85,432 of record NZ_NEIZ01000017.1, read on the forward strand.
CAAGGCCGCGCCCATGTTGGCGTTCTGCCCCCGGGCGTCGATCTGCAGGGCCAGGCCGCAGAGGGCCAGGCCCAGGGTCACCGGCATCGCCAGCAGGATGTTGATCAGGATCGCCTGAGGCGTGTGCCACTGGCTGTCGCGCTTGAAGTGGCCGATGTCCTGGTGGACCTTGTTCAGGCGCGCATACAGGTGCTTGCGCCGCCACAGCAGCGCGCCGATCAGCAGCGCCAGCGGCAGGAACAGCAGCGGACGCTGGGTCAGGCCGTCGGTCAGTTCGCTGAGGCTGGAGGCCAGCGGCAGGGTGTCGATCTGCCGTTTGAGGCGCTCCGGAATGCCGCGCATCCATTCCAGGTCCAGCGGCTTGTTGCTGGGGATCCAGAACATCTGCTCGTCGAGGGTCGCGCGCAGGCTCTGGGCGGTGCTCAGCAATTGCTTCTGGTTCAGTTGCAGGGTGATCGATTCGTTGAGCACCGCGCTCAGTTCGCGGTTCAGGCGCTCCAACAGGTCGGCGCGGGTGTTGGCCAGCTCCAGCAGGCTTTTGCGCAGTTGCGGGGTGACTTGCTCCGGCGGCTGGGTGGACAGCAGGTTGTCGACGTAGGCGGCCGGGTTGCTCAGCAGCTCACGCTGCTGGCTGACTTCGAACTGGTACAGGCGGATGTCGGCGATCTGGTCCGCCAGGTCACGGTCGACCCGCAGCCGCGGCAGCGCCTGCTTCTGCTTGTAGAGGATCTTGGACAGCAGCAGGCTGCCCTTGAGCACGTTGATCTGCTCGTCGAGGGCCGAGTCGCTCTGGGTCAGGCTGTCCAGCTGCTGCTTGGTCTGCAGGTTCTGCTGGGTGACTTCGTTGAGGCGGTCGGTGCTCTTGAGCAAGTAGTCCGAGAGTTTCAGGTTGGCCGCGCTTTCGGTGGCCAGCAGGCTGCTGCCGCCGGCCTTCTGGGCCTCGATGGACTGTTGGGTGACGGTCTCCTGGGACTGGGCCAGGCGCTTCTGGTTGATCAGGGTCTGCAGTTCCTGAAGCTCGCGGTCCAGGCGGTCGGACTTCTCCGAGAGCAGGTCATGCTGGCTGTTGCCCAGGTCCTGCAACTGGCTGTTGCCGGCCAGTTCCTGGCGGCGCAGCGGGATCAGGGCGTTCAGGGCCACGAGTTCGGCATTGAGCAGGTCGCGCTGTTCGGCGGTTAGCGGCTTGCCGCTGTCCTTGCCGGTCTTGAGCACGGTGTTGATCTGCTGGATGCGCGTCTGGCTGCCGGCGATCTCGGCCTGGGCGCGCTCGGGGCGGGTCTGGGCGGTGATGATCAGGCTGTTGGCGTCGGCCAGGGCCTTCTGCATGTCACTCTGCTGGGTCGAGCGCTCGGCCAGCATCTGTTCCAGTTGCGCGATCGATTCCTTGGGGAAGCGCTGCGCCACCGGCACCACGCTGCTGGCCTTGAGCCGCGTCAGTTCGCGGGTGTTGTCGAGGGTCTGCTTGGGGGCGGTGGCCAGCTGCTGCTTGAGGTCGCTCAGCTTGCGTTCGTAGTCGCGCCGGTTGTTGAGCTGGGTCAGCGTGTTCTGCAGCACTGTCTGCAGGGCCTTCTGGTCGGCCTCGGGCAGTTTGCGGTCGGCGATCTTGTCCAGGCTGGCCTGCACGGCTTCGCTGGACGGCGGCTCGGCGGCGTGGAGCGGGCCGACGGAAAGACTCAGGCCCAGCAGGGCCGCGGCGAAAAAGGAACGCAGGGTAGGCATAGAGACCGGTCAAGCAAGTGAAGGTGGACGCAGTTTAGAGGAAGAGCCCGGGGCCCGGGCGACTTCCTTCGGGGAATCTGACGCCCACTTTGCCGATCTTGTTCCCGTCCATGACCGCGACCGTCCAGTGGGTGTTGTTCCACTCCACCTGGTCGCCGACCACCGGGGCGCCCCCGACTTTCTGGGCGATGAAGCGGCCCAGGGTCATGTCCGGATCGATGCCCTCGGCGGACAGGCCGTAAAGGGCGGCGACGGCTTTAAGCTGGGCGTCTCCTTCGAGCACGAAGTCGCCGAAGAAGCGCAGGTCCAGGCCCCGCTGCGGCGCCTGGCTGAACAGTTTTCCGAGGGCCGGCAGGTTGTGTTCGTGGCCGATGACGCACAGCAGATCGTCGACTTCCAGCACCGTACTACCCGACGGATGGAGCAGTTGCTGGCCACGGAACAGGGCTGCGATGCGGGTGCCTTCGGGCATTTTCAGCTCGCGCAGGGGCGAACCGATGCACCATTTCTCCGCGCCGAGGCGGTAGACGAACAGCTCCCACTCACTGGTGACGTGCACCTCCAGCGCCGAGCGGGAGATCGGCGCCGGCTCCGGCGGCACGGTGACCTTCAGCAGGCGGGCGACCCAGGGCAAGCTGGTGCCCTGCACCAGCAGCGACACCAGCACGATGAAGAAAGCGAGGTTGAAGTACAGCTGCGCATTGGGCAGCCCGGCCATCAGCGGGAACACCGCCAGGATGATCGGCACCGCGCCGCGCAGGCCGACCCAGGAAATGAAGGCTTTCTCGCGGCCGTGGAACGCCTTGAACGGCAGCAGGCCGACCACCACCGACAGCGGCCGGGCGAACAGAATCATCCACAGCGCCAGGCCCAGGGCGGGCAGGGCGATGGGCAGCAGGTCGTGCGGGGTGACCAGCAGCCCCAACACCAGGAACATGCCGATCTGCGCCAGCCAGGCCATGCCGTCGAGCATGTGCAGGATGCCGTGGCGGCTGCGCACCGGGCGGTTGCCGATCACCAGGCCGCACAGGTAGACCGCCAGGAAGCCGCTGCCGTGCAGGGCGTTGGTCAGGGCGAACACCACCAGGCCGCCGGCGATCACCAGGATCGGGTACAGGCCGGTGGCGAGGTTGATCCGGTTGACCAGTTGCAGCATCAGCCAGCCGCCGCCCAGGCCGATCACCCCGCCGATGCCGAACTCGCGGATCAGGTGGGTGAGCAGGCTCCAGTGCAGGCCGGTCTGGCCGCTGGCGAGCATGTCGATCAGGGTGACGGTGAGGAACACCGCCATCGGGTCGTTGCTGCCGGATTCGATCTCCAGGCTGGCGGTCACCCGCTCGTTCAGGCCTTTGCCGCCGAGCAGCGAGAACACCGCCGCGGCGTCGGTGGAGCCGACGATGGCGCCGATCAGCAGGCCCTGGATCAGGTTCAGGTCGAACAGCCAGGCCGCGGCCATGCCGGTCAGGCCCGTGGTGATCAGCACCCCGACCGTGGCCAGCGACAGCGCCGGCCACAGCGCCACGCGGAAACTCGACACCCGCGTGCGCAAGCCGCCGTCGAGCAGGATCACCGCGAGCGCCAGGTTGCCGACCAGGTAGGCCGTCGGGTAGTTGTCGAAGATGATCCCGCCGCCGTCGACCCCGGCGGTCATGCCCACGGCGAGGATGATGACCAGGATCGGGATGCCCAGGCGGGAGGACAGTGAGCTCACCAGAATGCTTGCACCTACCAGCAACGCGCCGATCAAGAACAGGCTGTTGATGGTCGTCGCATTCAAAGGCATCACTCCAGAAAAGCGTAAAGGCGGGCACGGACTGACCATGCAGTCTGTGTGCCAGCGATAATAACCTGCGCAAATGCGCGGCTGTCAAAGAGCTTTTTGCGCACCCCTTGCGATACCGCGGACAGACTTGGATTTTGTGGTGAGGGAGCAGGCTCCCTCACCGCTGGAGGGCTTAGAGGCTGAAGCGGCCGACCATGTTGTTCAGATCCAACGCCAGGCGCGACAGTTCGTTGCTCGCCGCACTAGTCTGATTCGCACCGGTGGCCGACTGCACCGAGAGGTCGCGGATGTTCACCAGGTTGCGGTCCACTTCCCGCGCCACCTGCGCCTGCTCTTCGGCGGCGCTGGCGATCACCAGGTTGCGCTCGTTGATCTCGACGATGGCGCTGTTGATGGTGTCCAGCGACAGGCCGGCGCCGCGGGCGATGTTCAGGGTCGATTCGGCGCGTTCGGTGCTGTTGCGCATCGAGTCCACGGCGTGTTCGGTGCCGCTCTGGATGCTGCCGATCATCCGCTCGATCTCGCTGGTCGACTGCTGGGTGCGGTGGGCCAGGGCCCGCACTTCGTCGGCCACCACCGCGAAGCCGCGACCGGCTTCGCCTGCACGGGCGGCCTCGATGGCGGCGTTGAGGGCCAGCAGGTTGGTCTGGTCGGCCAGGCCGCGGATCACGTCCAGCACCTTGCCGATGTCGCGGGATTCGTTGGCCAGGTCGCCGATCAGGGTGGCGGTGCTCTGCACGTCGGCGCTCATGCGTTCGATGGCGCTGACGGTCTCCATCACCAGGTCGCGGCCGTCGCCGGCGGAGGTGGTGGCGTGCCTGGAGGCTTCGGAGGTGCTGACCGCGTTGCGGGCGACCTCTTCCACGGCGCTGGTCATTTCGTTGACCGCGGTGGCGGCCTGCTCGATCTCGTTGTTTTGCTGGGTCAGGCCACGGGCGCTTTCGTCGGTGACGCTGTTGAGCTCTTCGGCGGCGGAGGCCAGTTGGGTGGCCGAGCCGGAGATCCGCTGCAGGGTATCGCGCAGCTTGGACTGCATCTTGGCCATGGCCGCCAGCAGGCGACCGGCTTCGTCGCTGCCATCGACGTGGATCGAGCGGGTCAGGTTGCCTTCGGCGATGGTTTCCGCCGCGTCCAGGGCCTTGGCGATCGGCTTGGTGATGCTGACGGTCAGCAGCCAGGCGAACAGGAAGGTCAGGCCGGTGGCGATCACCAGCAGGCTCACCACCAGGGTGAACGCGGTGGCGTACTGGTCGGCGGCGTTCTGGTTGGTCTTGCTGATCTGCTCGCCGTTGATCTGCATCAGCTGGTTGAGCACGGTGTTGATCGCTTCGGAGTTGTCCAAAAGCTCGGTGTTCACCAGATTGCGCAGCGCATCCACCTGATTGTTGCGCGACAGGGTCTTCATCCGGTCTTCGATCTGGCGGTACTGCGCCAGCAACTGCACGTAATGGTCATAGGCGGCACGTTCCTGCGGGCTGCTGATCAGCGGCTCGTAGTCGGTCTGGGCCTTGCGGATCTGCTGGTTGCGCATCTCCAGCAGCTCGATGGTCTTTTGCTGGACGTCCGGCTCGCGGTTCACCAGCAAACGGTACGACAGCACCCGCAGGCGCAGGGACAGCTGGGTGAACTCGTCGAGGTTCTTGATGCTCGGCACGCTGCTGGTGGTGATGTTCTCGGCGGCGCTGCGGATGTTGCTCATCTGGTTCAGGGCGAAGACGCCGAGGATCAGCATCAGGGCGCCGATCAGCGAGAAACCGGTGAAGGCCCGGGGGGCGATGTTCATGTTGCGAAGGGACATTGGGGATACCAGGAAGGGCCGCGTCCTTGCGGGCTGAGACTGCTGTTGGCTGACTTATCGGTCATGGGATGGAAGTCTTGAGCCCCTGTGCGCATTTGCCGCATCGGGCCCCAAGCGACGAAGTGCAGGAACCCAATCGGCCGACGGCAGTCTCTAAAGCTCGCGAGAACGGTCGACCGCCAGGAAAATCAAGGCCTTGCGCCGGTTTAACCCTGGCATCCACGGTGACTTTTCTTTATCGTACGCGCCCTTTGAAAAATGCCTGGAAATCAAAATGTTGGAAGCCTCCCTCAGCCAATTGGAACAGCTCGTCAGCGACCTGGTGCAACAGAACCAGACCCTTTCGCACACCAACCAGTCCCTGACCGCGGAACTGGCCCAGGCCAAGGATGAAAACGAAAGCCTGCAACTGAGCCTGATGGAGCAGGAAGAGAAGCACGGCGCCACCGCCGCCCGCATCCAGGCGTTGGTCGACCGGGTCAACGCAGGTCCGGTCAGCGTATGAGCCACGGAGCCGGGGTAAAGGTCATCTCCATTCTCGGGGAAGACTATTCGATCAAGGCACCGGCCGGGGAAGAACAGACCCTGATGGACGCGGCCATGATGCTCAAGGCCGCGCTGGCCGACACCAAGCGCAAGTACCCGACCCTGATCGGCGACCGCCTGCTGGTGCTGGCGGCGATGAACCTGTGCTCGCAGCAGATCGAAATGAAGAAGCAGCACCAGCAGGAACTCGAGCGTTACCAAGAGCAAGTCAGCGCCACGGTCGAGACCATCGCCAAGACCATCCACCAGGGTTGATGGCCTGAGCACAACCTGGGAATAAGATTGTCGATTGAGCTGTATACAATCGGCACGGCTGTTGCAGTGTTTCAGCCTCTTATTCCTCGGGGGTGATCCATGCAGTTCTGGCGGCGCAGTATTCAGTGGCAGTTGATCCTCGGCATGGGCACCGCCCTGCTGGTCAGCATTCTGATCGTGGTCGGTATTTATACCCTGGTGGTCAACCGCCTCGCCCAGAGCTATCTGGTGGAACAGGCGCTGCCGTCGAGCATCGAGGCGACGCGCAACGACATCGAACGCATCCTCGTCCAGCCGCTGACGGCCGCCAAGGACATCGCCAGCAACCAGATGGTGCGCGACTGGCTCGCCAACGGCGAAGACAGCAGCCAAACGGCAGCCTTCGTGCAGTATCTGGAAGGCATCCGCGCCGAACATAAAGCATTCACGGCGTTGATCGTCGGTACCGCCTCCAACCATTACCTCACCGAAAAAGGCCTGGACCGCACCCTCAGCCGCTCCAACCCGGCCGATGCCTGGTTCTATGCCTTTCTGGACAGCGGCCAGCCGCGCACCCTCAACATCGACAAGGACGGCGCCACCGGCGAGCTGGCGCTGTTCATCGACCTCAAGGTCGAGCAGGCCGGCAAGACGGTGGGCGTGGCGGGGCTCGGGCTGAGCATGAAAGAGCTGTCGCAGCTGATCCACGACTTCAGCTTCGGCGAGCGTGGCAAGGTCTATCTCGTGCGTTCCGACGGTCTGATCCAGGTGCACCCCGAGGCGCAGTTCAGCGGCAAGCGCACGCTGAGCGAGCAGATCGGCGCAGGTGCCGCGCAAGCCGTGCTGGGCCAGAAGACCGCGGTGAACGCCACCTTCAGGCGCGATGGCGAAGATTTCCTCGCCTTCAGCCTGCCGCTGCGCGATCTGGGCTGGACGCTGGTGGCCGAAGTGCCGCAGTCGCAGATCTACGCCGAGGCCCGCCGGGCGATGTGGATGAGCAGCGGCATCGGCGTCGCGGTGGCGCTGCTGTGCCTGGCGCTGGTGGTGTGGCTGGCCCAGGGATTGGTGCGGCCGATCCGTCAGGTAACAGCGGCATTGGTAGCGATCGGTAGCGGTGGTGGAGATTTGACCCATCGGTTAGATTCCAGCCGGGCCGATGAGCTGGGCGACCTCGCCCGCGGCTTCAACCGTTTCCTGGACAGCCAGCGCGCCATGATCGGCGAAGTGCTGACCACCAGCGAAAGCCTGCGCGTCGCCGTCGGCCAGGTTGCCCGGGTGGTGGACAACACCGCCGAGCGTTCCGGCCGCCAGCAGGAAATGACCGACATGGTCGCCACCGCCGTCCACGAAATGGGCCTCACCGTGCAGGAGATCGCGCAGAACGCCGGCAATGCCGCGCTCGCCTCGCAGACCGCCCGCGACGAGGCTCAGCAGGCGCAGGAAGTGGTCGGCGGCTCAATCCGCCATATCGAAAGCATGTCCGACGAGATCGGTGTCGCGGCCGGCGCGGTCGGCGAGCTGGCCCAGCAGGTGGCGTCCATCGATCAGGTGCTGGCGGTGATCCGCGGCGTGTCCGAGCAGACCAACCTATTGGCGCTCAACGCCGCCATCGAAGCGGCTCGCGCCGGAGACATGGGCCGAGGGTTTGCGGTGGTGGCCGATGAGGTGCGCACGCTGGCGCGGCGCACCCAGGCCTCCACCGACGAGATCCAGCAGATGATCGGCAGCCTCAAGCAAGGCGCGGAAAACGCCGTCTCGTCGATGCGCTCCGGCCAGGCCGCCACCGGCACCGGGGTCGAGTCGAGCCAGCGCACCGGCGCGTCGCTGACCGCTATCACCGGGCAGGTGGAACGCATCAGCGACATGAACCATCAGGTGGCGACGGCGACCGAAGAGCAGTCGGCGGTGACCGAAGAGATCAACCGCAACGTTCAGGGCATTTCCGATCTGGCCCGGGCCACGGCGGGAGAGGTCAGGGCGTGCCGCGAGGACTGCCAGATGCTGCGGCGCCTGGCCGATGACCTGGCGCGGCAGATGGGCGGGTTCAAGCTGAGTTGATGGGGTCGACGCCATCGCCAGCAGGCTGGCTCCCACCTTGGAACGCGTTCTCCTGTGGGAGCCAGCCTGCTGGCGAATGGCGCTCAACCACCACACATGACTTGGATCAGAACCAGGCGTCCTGCATGGCCAGGCAGGTATCGTCCCGAGCCTCCAGCAAGGTCAGCTCATGGTGGCACCCCGGCACCTCCCAGGTCAGGAAATACCGCGCCGCCTGCAGCTTGCCCTTATAGAAGTCGGCGTCCGCCGCATTGCCCTTGGCCAGGCCTTCCTCGGCACGGATCGACTGCTCCAGCCAACGCCAGCCGATCACCGCGTGGCCGAACACTTTCAGGTACAGCGCCGAATTCGCCAGGCTGCCGTTGACCTTGCCCTGGGCCAGGTCGGTCAGCAATCCGAGGGTCACGCCTTGCAGGCGGGCCACCAGTTTCTCCAACGGCTCACGCAGCGGCGTGAGCGCATCGAACGCTTGGGCGCGTTCGGCGGTGTCGGCGATCAGGCGGATCAGTTGCTTGAGCCCCGCGCCGCCGTTCTGCGCCAGTTTGCGCCCGAGCAGGTCGAGGGACTGGATGCCATGGGTGCCTTCGTGGATCGGGTTCAGGCGGTTGTCGCGGTAATACTGCTCCACCGGGTATTCACGGGTGTAGCCGTGGCCGCCGAGGATCTGGATCGCCAGTTCGTTGGCCTTCAGGCAAAACTCCGACGGCCAGGATTTGACGATCGGCGTCAGCAGGTCCAGCAGCTCATGGGCCTGCTTGCGCCCGTCTTCGGTCTCGAGCGTGGTGGTGTCGTCGAACAGTCGGGCGGCGTACAGGCCGAGGTCGAAGGCGCCTTCCACATAGGCCTTCTGGGTCAGCAGCATGCGCCGCACGTCCGCGTGGCGGATGATCGCCACCGGCGCCGTGGTCGGATCCTTGCTGTCCGGCAGCCGCCCTTGCGGCCGTTCGCGGGCGTATTCCAGCGAATAGAGGTAGCCGGCGTAACCGAGCATCACCGCGCCCATGCCGACGCCGATCCGCGCCTCGTTCATCATCTGGAACATGTAGCTCAGGCCGTGGTGCGGCTTGCCCACCAGATAGCCGACGCACTCGCCGTTGTCGCCGAAGTTCAGCGCCGTGGAGGTGGTGCCGCGCCAGCCCATCTTGTGGAACAGCCCGGCCAGCAGCACGTCGTTGCGTTTGCCGAGGCTGCCGTCGTCGTTGACCAGGAACTTGGGCACGATGAACAGCGAAATGCCTTTCACGCCCGGCGGCGCGTCCGGCAGCTTGGCCAGCACCATGTGCACGATGTTTTCCGACAGCGGATGGTCGCCGCCGGAAATGAAGATCTTGTTGCCCTTCAGGCGGTAGGTGCCGTCGGCCGCCGGTTCGGCGCGGGTGCGGATGTCCGACAGCGACGAGCCGGCGTGGGGCTCGGTCAGGGCCATGGTGCCGAAGAAGCGGCCGTCGATCATCGGCTCCAGGAAGCGCTGCTTCTGCTCCTCGGTGCCGAAGCTTTCGATCAGGTTGGCCGCGCCCATGGTCAGGAACGGGTACGAGGTGGTCGCCGCGTTGGCCGACTGGAAATGCGCGAAGCAGGCCTGGGACAGCAGCGTCGGCAACTGCATGCCGCCGGCCTCGAAACTGCGCGCCGCATTGAGGAAGCCGGCCTCCAGGAACGCGTCCACCGCCGGCTTCACTTCAGGAATCAGGATCGCCTGGCCGTTCTCGTAGCGCGGTTCGTTCTCGTCGCCCTTGCGGTTGTGCGGCGCAAAGCGCTGCTCGGCGATGCTGCGGGCGGTGTCGATGGCGGCGTCGAAGGTTTCGCGGCTGTGTTCGGCAAACCGCTCGCGCCGGGTCAGGCCTTCGGCGTCGAGGACTTCGTACAGCTCGAAAGCCAGATTGCGGGAACTGAGCAGCGTCTCGGACATGGCGGCCTACCTGTATTTGGAATGGATCGAGTCTAGGTGTGCGAATAAAGGCTGAACAGGAAGATTGATAACGGTGATGGAGAGGCAAAAAAAATGGGCGCCGGTGAGAGCGCCCATTTTTATGTGGCTGGCAGAGTCGCTGATTAACCGATAGTCATCAGACTGGCGTTGCCGCCCGCCGCGGCGGTGTTGACGCTCAACGCCCGCTCGATCACCAGACGCTCCAGCGCAATGTTGGTCTCGCCCTGGGACAGGCCCTGGACGCCGACGATCGCGCCGCTGCGCTTGGCCACCTGCTCGCACACCGCGCGCAGCTGGTCGGAATGACCGTGGTGCAGCACGGCGTCGAACACCGTCTCGTCCTTGTTCCAGTCGGCCACGCGCTTGATCCGCGCCTGAATGTCCTTCGGCAGGCGTGCGAACAATGCCTTGCTGGTGTCGGACTCCGGCCAAACCGCCGAGCCGCCCACCGCCAGCACCGCGGCCAGCTGGGTCAGCAGGTCGCCTTCGATGTCCGCCAGGCACAGCACGTGCTCGCGCGGCAGGATCGTGTAGCTGTTGCGCTCGCCGGTCGGGCCGGCCAGCACGCGGGTGATGCCGCTCTGCGATTGGGCGCCGTACTGCACGCACAGGGTGCTGAGGTCAGCGTACTGGTTGCTGTCGGCCCAGGTCTTCAGGGCGGCCAGCGGCTTGGCCATGGCGTCGCGCAGGCGCACGTCCGGCGCGTTGGTCGCGTCGCCGCGGGCGAACGACTGCCCGATGGCGTCGGCCGGGCGGGTGGACAGCAGGCGGTACAGGTACAGCGGGCCGCCGGCTTTCGGGCCGGTGCCCGACAGGCCTTCGCCGCCGAACGGCTGGACGCCGACCACGGCGCCGACGATGTTGCGGTTGACGTAGACGTTACCGGCGTTGACGTTGTCGATCACCTTGGCGATGGTCTCGTCGATGCGGGTGTGCACGCCCAGGGTCAGGCCGTAGCCGGAGGCGTTGATCTGGCCGATCAGCTGGTCGATGTCCTTGCGCTTGTAGCGCACCACGTGCAGCACCGGGCCGAAGATTTCGCGCTGCAGCTCGTCGAAGCTTTCCAGCTCGATCAGGGTCGGCATGACGAAGGTGCCGCGCTTGACTTCCTCGGCGTCGGCGATGGCCACCTGGTACACGCTGCGGCCTTTGTCGCGCATGCCCTGGATGTGCTTCTCGATGCCGGCCTTGGCTTCGGCGTCGATCACAGGGCCGATGTCCACGGCCAGGCGCTCAGGGTTGCCGAGACGGGATTCGGCCATCGCGCCCTTGAGCATTTCGATGACGCGGTCGGCGGAGTCTTCCTGCAGGCACAGCACGCGCAGGGCCGAGCAACGCTGGCCGGCGCTGTCGAACGCCGAGGACACCACGTCGATCACCACCTGTTCGGTCAGCGCCGAAGAGTCGACGATCATCGCGTTCTGGCCGCCGGTCTCGGCGATCAGCGGGATCGGACGGCCCTGGTTGTCCAGGCGGCCGGCGATGTTGCGCTGCAGCAGGCGCGCCACCTCGGTGGAGCCGGTGAACATCACGCCTTTGACGCGCTCGTCGCCCACCAGGCCGGCGCCGACGGTTTCGCCGCGGCCCGGCAGCAGTTGCAGCACGCCTTCCGGAATCCCGGCTTCGAGCAGCAGGCGCACGGCCTGGGCGGCCACCAGCGGGGTCTGTTCGGCCGGCTTGGCCAGCACCGGGTTACCGGCGGCCAGCGCGGCGGCGACCTGGCCGCTGAAGATCGCCAGCGGGAAGTTCCACGGGCTGATGCACACCACAGGGCCCAGCGGACGGTGGGCGTCGTTGCTGAAGTCGTTGCGGGCCTGCACGGCGTAGTAGCGCAGGAAGTCGACGGCTTCGCGGACTTCGGCGATGGCGTTGGCGAAGGTCTTGCCGGCTTCGCGGGCCAGCAGGCCCATCAGCGGCTGGATCTCGGCTTCCATCAGGTCGGCGGCGCGCTCGAGGATCGCGGCGCGTTCGGCCGGCGGGGTGGCCTGCCAGATCGGCGCGGCGCTCAGGGCGCACTGGATCGCATTGTTGACGTCGTCGACGGTGGCTTCCTGCACGTGGCCGACCACGTCGCGGTGGTCCGCCGGGTTCAGCACCGGCGCCGGCGCTTCGTTGCTGGAGGCGCAGCCGAGCATCGGCGCGGCTTTCCAGTTGTTGTGCGCGGTGGCCAGCAGGGCGCAGGACAACGACGCCAGACGGTGTTCGTTGGCCATGTCGATGCCGCTGGAGTTGGCGCGCTCGGAGCCGTACAGGTCACGCGGCAGCGGAATGCGCGGGTGCGGCAGGCCGAAGCCGCCTTCCACGGTGGCCATCTGCTCGATGCTTGCGACCGGATCGGCCACCAGTTCCTGGATCGAGATCGACTGGTCGGCGATGCGGTTGACGAACGAGGTGTTCGCGCCGTTTTCCAGCAGGCGGCGCACCAGGTAGGCGAGCAGGGTCTCGTGGGTGCCGACCGGGGCGTACACGCGGCACGGACGGTTCAGCTTGCCTTCGGCGACCTTGCCCACGACTTGTTCGTACAGCGGTTCGCCCATGCCGTGCAGGCACTGGAACTCGTACTGGCCCGGGTAATAGTTCTGGCCGGCGATGTGGTAGATGGCCGACAGCGTGTGGGCGTTGTGGGTGGCGAACTGCGGGTAGATGACTTCCGGCACCGACAGCAGTTTGCGGGCGCAGGCGATGTAGGAAACGTCGGTGTACACCTTGCGGGTGTAGACCGGGTAGCCTTCCAGGCCTTCGAGCTGGGCGCGCTTGATCTCGCTGTCCCAGTACGCGCCTTTCACCAGGCGGATCATCAGGCGGTGGCGGCTGCGGCGCGCCAGGTCGATGACGTAGTCGATCACGTACGGGCAGCGCTTCTGATAGGCCTGGATCACGAAGCCGATGCCGTTCCAGCCGGTCAGCTGCGGCTCGAAGCACAGGCGTTCCAGCAGGTCCAGCGACAGTTCGAGGCGGTCGGCCTCTTCGGCGTCGATGTTCAGGCCGATGTCGTACTGCTTGGCCAGCAGGGTCAGCGACAGCAGGCGCGGGTACAGCTCGTCCATCACGCGCTCGTACTGGGCGCGGCTGTAGCGCGGGTGCAGGGCGGACAGCTTGATCGAGATGCCCGGGCCTTCATAGATCCCACGGCCGTGGGAGGCTTTGCCGATCGAGTGGATGGCTTGTTCGTACGAGGCCAGGTACTTCTGGGCGTCGTGTTCGGTCAGCGCGGCTTCGCCGAGCATGTCGTAGGAGTAGCGGAAGCCCTTGGCTTCGAACTTGCTCGCGTTGGCCAGCGCTTCGGCGATGGTTTCGCCGGTGACGAACTGCTCGCCCATCAGGCGCATGGCCATGTCCACGCCCTTGCGGATCATCGGCTCGCCGCTCTTGCCGATGATGCGGCTCAGGGACGAGGTCAGGCCCGCTTCGTTGTGGGTGGAGACCAGCTTGCCGGTCAGCAGCAGGCCCCAGGTGGCGGCGTTGACGAACAGCGACGGGCTGTTGCCCAGATGCGGCTGCCAGTTGCCGGTGCTGATCTTGTCGCGGATCAGGGCGTCGCGGGTGCCCTTGTCCGGGATGCGCAGCAGCGCTTCGGCCAGGCACATCAGCGCCACGCCTTCCTGGGACGACAGGGAGAATTCCTGCAGCAGGCCCTGGACGATGCCGGCACGGCCGCCGGCGCTCTTCTGGTTGCGCAGTTTTTCCGCGATGGTCGCGGCGAGCTTGTTGGTGGCTTCGGCCATCGGCGCCGGCAGGCGGGCCTGTTCGATCAGCATCGGCACCACTTCCGGCTCGGGGCGGCGGTAGGCGGCGGTGATCGCGGCGCGCAGCACCGATTGCGGCAGGATGCTTTCGGCGAATTCGAGGAAGCATTGGTGGGCATGGTCCACGTGGACTTCGCCCGCGTCATCGGCGTCCTTGACGGCCAGGCCGTTGAGCTCGTTCAGGGTTGCACCACCCTCGAGTTTTTCCAGGTAATTGAAAATCGCCTGTTTGATCAGCCAGTGCGGCGTGCGGTCAATCGAGGTCGCGGCGGCTTTCAGGCGCTCGCGGGTCGGGTCGTCGAGTTTGACCCCAAGGGTGGTGGTAGCCATATTCTTATCCTCATAGGTGCCGCAATTGCGCGGCAACAGCTGGCGGCAAGATTAGCTGTGGCCCGGAAGAGGTGCAACCGGGTGCAACCCATTTTTTGTCGGAATTATCGGCAGCTCGTCAGGAATTATTTTCTGGCTTGAAGTGACCGCTCTAGCGTGCTGCTTTCGCGGGGGCGTCGTGCAGACAATGCGCCAGGCTGGGGGCAAAAACAGCCGTTTCGTCCGAAAAAGCGATGTAGGTGCAACTGATTCCCAAGAAACAGGTTGCACCTGTTCTGTTTTGTTGCATAGGATTCGCGCCCTAGGTGCAACCGGGACAACCCGGTGCATCGGCCGATGGCTTTCCTGGGGAAACATCGGTCATAAATGCGCGGCCGTGCATTTCGTCCTTCAGGCGTCAGTCTGCAGACGGTGCAACCGCCGCCGCTACATAAAAACAAAGCCAGGGCCGAAACGTAATGAGCGCAAGCAATCCAACACTGATCACGTTCGTGATCTACATCGCAGCAATGGTGCTGATCGGCTTCATGGCCTATCGCTCCACCAACAACCTCTCCGACTACATTCTTGGCGGCCGCAGCCTCGGCAGCGTCGTGACGGCCCTGTCCGCCGGTGCCTCCGACATGAGCGGCTGGCTGCTGATGGGCCTGCCGGGCGCCATCTACATGTCCGGCCTGTCCGAAAGCTGGATCGCCATCGGCCTGATCGTCGGCGCCTACCTGAACTGGCTGTTCGTCGCCGGCCGCCTGCGGGTGCAGACCGAGCACAACGGCGATGCGCTGACCCTGCCGGACTACTTCGCCAGCCGTTTCGAAGACAAGAGCGGCCTGCTGCGGATCATCTCGGCGGTGGTGATCCTGGTGTTCTTCACCATCTATTGCGCGTCCGGCATCGTGGCCGGCGCCCGCCTGTTCGAAAGCACCTTCGGCATGTCCTACGAGACCGCGCTGTGGGCCGGCGCTGCGGCGACCATCGCCTACACCTTCGTCGGCGGCTTCCTGGCGGTGAGCTGGACCGACACCGTCCAGGCCACCCTGATGATCTTCGCCCTGATCCTCACGCCGATCATCGTGCTGCTGGCCACCGGCGGCGTGGACACCACGTTCCTGGCCATCGAGGCCAACGACCCGAGCAACTTCGACATGCTCAAGGGCACCACCTTCATCGGCATCATCTCGCTGATGGGCTGGGGCCTGGGCTACTTCGGCCAGCCGCACATCCTGGCGCGCTTCATGGCCGCCGACTCGGTGAAATCCATCGCCAACGCCCGCCGCATCTCCATGACCTGGATGATCCTGTGCCTGGGCGGCACCGTGGCGGTGGGCTTCTTCGGCATCGCTTACTTCTCGGCCAACCCGGCCGTGGCCACTCCGGTCAGCGAGAACCATGAGCGTGTGTTCATCGAACTGGCCAAGCTGCTGTTCAACCCGTGGATCGCCGGTGTGCTGCTGTCGGCCATCCTGGCGGCGGTGATGAGCACGCTGAGCTGCCAGCTGCTGGTGTGCTCGAGCGCCCTGACCGAAGACTTCTACAAGACCTTCCTGCGCAAGTCCGCTTCGCAGCTGGAACTGGTGTGGGTCGGCCGCGCCATGGTGCTGCTGGTGGCGCTGATCGCCATCGCCATGGCGGCCAACCCGGAAAACCGCGTGCTGGGTCTGGTGTCCTACGCCTGGGCCGGTTTCGGTGCGGCGTTCGGCCCTGTCGTGCTGATTTCGGTGATCTGGAAGGGCATGACCCGCAACGGCGCCCTGGCCGGCATCCTGGTCGGCGCGGTGACCGTGATCGTGTGGAAGCATTTCGAACTGCTGGGCCTGTACGAAATCATCCCGGGCTTCATCTTCGCCAGCCTGGCGATCTACCTGGTCAGCCTGATGGGCCAGCCGAGCGCCGGCATGGTTCAGCGCTTCGAGGCGGCCGAGCAGGATTACCACCTGAACAAGTGAGGGCGGCGGGCTGAGCCTCAGCCCATTGCCTGACCTGAAACGGCCCGTCTCCCCCCCGGAGGCGGGCCGTTTTTCATGCCTGCAATTTTTCAAGAGTATTGGAGAACCCTGTGGGAGCTGGCTTGCCAGCGATGGCGGCGTGTCGGTCAGCGAACAGTCGAATCTGCCGACCTCATCGCTGGCAAGCCAGCTCCCACAGATTCAGCGATGTATTTGAGGGATGTGTCTGTAGTTGAAAGCGCTGATTTTTGAAGGGGAGATCGAAGTTTCAAGTAGGGCAAATCTGATTTTCCTGTCACTGGCTCTCCAGTCTTGGCCCCTCATGCAGAATCGCCCGCCTTCATTCTGCAGAGACACATCGGATGTTCGCGCCTGCCCATCAACCGCGTTTCACGTTGACCCTCGAAGGCGCCCACTATGACCTCAAAGTGCTTGAGTTCACGGGCAAGGAAGCCATCAGCCAACCTTTTCGCTTCGACCTGGAACTGGTCAGCGAACGACCGGACCTGGATCTCGAAAGCCTGCTGCACCGTCAGGCGTTTCTGAATTTCGGTGTGCAAGGATCCGGCATCCACGGTCAGATCCATCGCGTCGGCCAGGGGGATTCGGGCAAGCGGCTGACCCGCTATCACGTCAGCCTCGTTCCGCGCCTGGCGTACCTCGGGCACCGAATCAACCAACGGATCTTCCAGCGGCAGAGCGTCCCGCAGATCGTGGCGCAAGTGCTCAAGGATCACGGGATCCTGCGCGATGCCTTCGAATTCCGTCTGGGCAGCGAATACCCGCCCCGGGAATACTGCGTGCAATACGCCGAAAGCGACCTGACGTTCATTCAGCGGCTGTGCGGCGAAGTCGGCATTCACTTCCACTTTCAGCACAGCCCGGAAGGGCATCTGCTGGTGTTCGGCGATGACCAGACCGTGTTTCCCCGTCTGGCCGGGGCGACGCCCTACCTGCCGGGCAGCGGCATGGCCGCCGCGGCGCCGGCGGTCAAGCGCCTGAGTGTCCGGGTCGAGACCCGCACCAGCGTGGTCACCCGCCGTGACTACGATTTCGAAAAGCCGCAGCTGTCCCTGGAGGCCCGGGTCGACAGCGAGCAGCGGCCGGTGCTGGAGGACTATCACTTTCCCGGCCAGTTCACCGAGCGGGAGGCCGGCAAACGAATGGCCCGGCGAACCCTGGAGCGGCACCTGGCCGACCACTGCCTGGCGGAGGGGCACAGCGACGAATCCGCGTTGCTCAGCGGACATTTCCTGCAACTGATCGAGCATCCACGCCAGGACTGGAACGACCTGTGGCTGTTGACCGCCGTCGAGCACCGGGGGCGCCAGCCACAGGTGCTGGAGGAATCGGTCACCAGCGACGGGGAAGCGTTCCAGGGTTACCGCAACACTTTTCTCGCCACGCCGTGGGACGTCTTCTTCCGCCCGTCAGCGGTTCCGGAAAAACCGCGGATGTCAGGCTACCAGCCGGCGGTCGTCACCGGGCCGAAAGACAGCGAGATCCACTGCGACGAGTACGGGCGGATCAAGGTGCAACTGGCCTGGGACCGGGACGGCGAACTCAATGAGCATTCCAGTTGCTGGCTGCGGGTCGCCACCGGTTGGGCCCACGACCGCTACGGCAGCGTGCTGATCCCGCGGGTCGGCATGGAAGTGCTGGTGGGGTTCGTCGATGCCGACGCGGACAAGCCGCTGGTCATGGGCTGCCTGCCGAACGCCGCCACCCCAGTGCCGCTGGAGCTTCCGGCAGACAAGACCCGCAGTGTGTTCCGCAGCCAGAGCAGCCCCGGCGGCGGGGGCTACAACGAACTGCGCATCGAGGACCGCAAGGGCGCCGAGGAAATCTACCTGCGCGCCCAGCGCAACTGGACGCAGCATGTGCTGCACGACCAACAGGTGCGGGTGGACAACCAGCGCAGCGTCGTCGTCACCGGTCTGGCGAAGCACGAACTGAAGGCCGACGAACAGCGCATCACCCACGGCCGGCGCCAGGCCGAGGTGAAGCAGGACGACCACCTCACGGTGACCGGCGACCGGCATGTCCGCGTGAGCAGTCAGGCGTTCAGCGCCAGTGCACAGTTCCACGTCAGCGCCGGCCAGCAGGTGGTGATCGACGGCGGCGCCAGCGCGACGATCCAGGCGGGCGGACAGTGGATCAATATCGGCCCCGGCGGGATCTTCAGCAGCGTGCCGATCCAGGTGGGCGGCGCGCCGATGGCGCCGATGGCGGCGGCCCCGGCGGTGGCGGGGCAGGCGGCGGGGTTGGCGACAGCGCCGGCGGCGATCCTGACCGCCGCGCAAATCATGAGCCTGAAAAGTGATGCGCCGTTCTGCGAAGAGTGCGAGCGGTGCAAGGAGGGAATCTGTGCGACCTGATCAATGGCTGGCGGCTGAGCCGCTGAAGCCTTCGGAACAGTTGTTTGCGGTGTTGAGCGGTGCCAGCGCGGGAGAGCCGCTCAAGGCTTGGCCCTCGCAGGCGCCGACACCGGTCTGGGCGGAAACGGCATTTTCCGAGTGGGAAGCGGTAATGCCTTACGTGGGAGTCGTTGCCGCCGACAGTGAGTTTCTGGAATGGGCGGCGAGCACCGAGTCTGAGGATTGGGGGTGGCTGGGGGTGTCCTCGGCAAGCCTTGAAGAAGTGGCCGCGCATCTTTGCAGCCTGACGCAAGTGCTTCTGTCGGATGGGCGCCCGGCGTTCTTCCGGTTCTGGGACGGGCGCTTCCTATTGCCGATCCTGGCGTCGCCTGAGGTCGATGCGGAGACGCTGCTGGCGGTCTTCGGGCGTGCCCTGGTCAATGGCCGGGCGGTGACGGTCGGTGGCCGGGGGCAAGCCTCGGGGTGTGCCTTTCCTTGGTGGCGGGTGCCGCAAGGGCTGCTGGCGTCGTTCGGCGGCGATGTCCGGATGCGCAACGCTTTGCAGTGGCTGAACGAGGCGCATCCGGCGCTGGCCCAGGCATTTCCGGCCGATGTGCTGCGCCACAAGGTCGCAAGGTTTTATCGGGTTTCGGTGTCGCAAGAGGCGTCGGAAACGGCGCTGCTGGATTACCTGTTGGAGGAAACGCAGTGAGGTTGGCGGGCGAGGGGCCTTAGCGGCCCGTTCGGCTGCGGCCCCCTGACTTGCCGCCCGGTAAAAGGTAAACTTTGCGGCCCTCGCAGGAGCCACCATGAATTATCGTCACGCCTTCCATGCCGGCAACCACGCCGATGTGTTCAAACACCTGACCTTGACCCGCCTCATCGCCCTGATGTCGCGCAAGGAGCAGCCGTTTGCCTATCTCGACAGCCACGCCGGCATCGGCCTGTATGACCTGCAGGGCGATCAGGCCAACCGCACCGGCGAATACCTGGAAGGCATCGCACGGTTGTGGAACCAGCCTGACCTGCCGGCGCTGACCGCCGACTACATGCAGGTGCTGCACGAGATGAACCCGGACGGCCAGCTGCGCTACTACCCCGGCTCGCCGGAACTGGCGCGGCGCCTGACCCGGCCGCAGGACCGGGTGTTGCTCAACGAGAAGCACCCGCAGGACGGCGTGCTGCTCAAGGACAACATGAAGGGCGACCGTCGGGTGGCGGTGCACCTGGGCGAAGGCTGGCACGTGGCGCGGGCGCTGCTGCCGGTGGCCGAAAAACGTGCGGTGATGCTGATCGATCCGCCGTTCGAGAAGCTCGACGAGATGCAGCGCTGCGCCGCTTCCCTGAAAGAGGCGATCTCGCGGATGCGTCAGACCGTGGCGGCGATCTGGTACCCGGTGAAGGACCAGCGCGCCCTGCGCCGTTTCTACCAGGATCTGGCCGGCACCGGCGCACCGAAACTGCTGCGGGTCGAACTGCTGGTGCATCCCCTGGACACGCCCAACAGCCTGAACGGCTCGGGACTGGCGATCGCCAATCCGCCGTGGGGGCTGGAAGAGGAGTTGCGCGAGCTGCTGCCGTGGCTGTCCAAGAAGCTTGGGCAGACCCAGGGCGGCTGGCAGATGGATTGGTTGATCGCCGAGAGCTGATCAACATTTAACCAGTTGTGGCGAGGGAGCAACGCCCTCGCCACGGTTTCAAGCTTAGTTGCCCGCCAGGCTCGGCGGCATGCACACGCCGGTGCCGCCGATTCCGCAGTAGCCTTCCGGGTTCTTCGCCAGGTACTGCTGGTGATAGGCCTCGGCGAAGTACACGGTCGGGGCCTGCTCGATCTCGGTGCTGATCTCGCCCAGGCCGGCCTTGTTCAGCTCGGCCTGGTACACGGCCTTGCTCTTGTTCGCCGCATCCAGCTGCTCCGGGGTGGTGGCGTAGATCACCGAACGGTACTGGGTGCCGATGTCGTTGCCCTGGCGCATGCCCTGGGTCGGGTTGTGCAGTTCCCAGAACATGTTCAGCAGGTCCTGGTAGCTGACTTTCGCCTTGTCGAACACCACCAGCACCACTTCGGCGTGAGCGGTCAGGCCCGAGCAGACTTCTTCGTAGGTCGGGTTCGGCGTGTAGCCGCCGGCGTAGCCGACCACGGTGCTGACCACGCCCTCGCGCTGCCAGAAGCGGCGCTCGGCGCCCCAGAAGCAACCCAGGCCGAAAATGGCGAACTCGACATCGTCGAAGAACGGGCCGAGCAGCGGGGTGTCTTTGAAGACGAAATGGTTTTCGGGCAGGGCCATCGGGGTTTCGCGGCCGGGCAGGGCTTGATCTTGAGTCGGTAGCACGTTTTTGTTCACCAGAATTTCCGAGCGCAGAACCATGATCGTTCCTCTCAGTCAGGATGGGATGTTCAATCAGCAGACCGCCAGTGTGCCCAATGATGCCGAGTTAATCACTAGCCAAACGATGTGGGATTGGCCCATCCGGGCCGGGGCAGGGCTTACAGGGACAGCGGGCCGCGCGGGTAGCGCTTGAGCGTGCCGATCAGTTCGGCGCCGGGGATCGGCCGGTCGAACAGGTAGCCCTGGCCGACGTCGCAGCGGTGGCGGCGCAGGAACGCCAGCTGCTCGGCGGTCTCGATGCCTTCGGCCACCACCTTCAGCTTCAGGTTGTGGGCCATGGCGATCACGGCGGAAGTGATTTCCATGTCGTCCTGGTTGTCCGGGATCTCATGGATGAAGCTGCGGTCGATCTTGATGATGTCGATCGGGAATTTCTTCAGGTAGCTGAGCGACGAGTAGCCGGTGCCGAAGTCGTCCATGGCCAGGGTCAGGCCCAGGCGCTTGAGCTGGTCGAGCTGCAGGTGGGTGTCTTCGGTGGCCTCCAGCAGCAGGCCTTCGGTCAGTTCCAGTTCCAGCAGGTTGGCCGGCAGCGCTTCTTCCTTGAGGATGTTGGCGATGGACGCCACCAGGTCCGGGTCGGAGAACTGCTTGGGCGACAGGTTGATCGCCACCTGCAGGTTGCCCAGGCCGGCGGCGGTCAGGGCCTTGCTCATGCGGCAGGCCTGGCGGGCGATCCATTTGCCGATCGGGATGATCAGCCCGGTTTCTTCGGCGACGCTGATGAACTGATCCGGGCGGATCATGCCGCGCTCCGGGTGGTTCCAGCGCAGCAGCGCTTCCATGCCCAGCAGCCGGCCGCTGCGCAGGCACAGCTTGGGCTGGTAGAACACGTCCAGTTCGTTCTGGGTCAGGGCCCGGCGCAGGTTGTTCTCGACGAACAGCTTGTAGCTGGCCTCGGCGTTCAAGGCTTCGGTGAACACCTGCACCTGATGCTTGCCGTTGGCCTTGGCCTTGTGCAGCGCCAGGCCCGCGTTGCGCATCAGGGTCTGCGGATCGCGGCCGTGCAGCGGCGCGCTGGCCAGGCCCACGGAACCGGTGACGCTGATCAGCTGGTTGTCGACGAACATCGGTTTGTCGAGGGTCATCAGCAGCTGGCTGGCGATCTGTTGGCCGGCCTCAAGGTCGGTGTTGTCCAGCAGCACCGCGAATTCGTTGCTGGCGAACCGCGCCAGGCTGCCGCTCGGGCTCAGGCTGTTGCGCAGGCGCCGGGCCAGGCTGATCAGCAGCTTGTCGCCGGTCTGGTGGCCGAGGCTGTCGTTGATCCGCTTGAAGTTGTCGATGTCCACCAGCAGCAGGCTGATCGGGGTATCGCTGTCTCGGGCGAAGCGCTCGTCCAGGTTGCGGATGAACGCGGGGCGGTTGCCCAGGTTGGTCAGGTTGTCGGTGTAGGCCAGGCGTTCGATGCGCTGCTGCGCCAGCTTGCTCTGGGTGATGTCTTCGTAGATGCCGATGTAATGGGTCAACTCGCGGTTGTCGCCGTAGACCTTGGAGATCGACAGTTGCCCCCAGTACGGTTCGAGGTTCTTGCGCCGGCTCTTGAATTCGCCCTGCCAACTGTTGCTCTTGGCCAGCGCCGACGGCGCGTCGAACAGCAGCTCGCTGAGGTTTTCCAGGGCCGGCAGCTCAGACAGGCGCTGGCCGTGGACTTCCTCGGTGGTGTACTGGGTGATGGCGGTGAAGCTGGGGTTGACGTACTCGACCACGCCTTCGCAGTTGACCAGCAGAAAGGCGTTGGCGCTCTGCTCGACCGCTCGCTGGAACAGGTGCAGGGCGCTGGTGGCGGTGCGTCGGTTGTGGTTGTTGATGACTTGGGCGAACTGGTCGGCCAGTTCGCCGGCAAAGGCGATCTCGTCGGATTGCCAGGCGCGGGTCACGCCGGTCTGCTCCAGGCAGAGCACGCCGACCACCTGGCCGTCGACCCGGATGCTGGCGTCGAGCATCGCATTGACGTCGCGCGGGCGCAGGGCTTCGGCCATGTCGCGGGTGCGCGGGTCGTGCATCGCATTGTGGGCGTCGATGGCGCGGCTGCTGTGCAGCGCCTCCATGTAGTCGGGGAAACCGCTGACGTCGATCACGTCCGGCAGCAGGTATTCCTGGCTGGCGCGGTGGTAGGCCGAGATCGGCACCAACTGTTGGCCTTCGAGGTTCCACAGGCTGGCGCAGTCGATCTCATAGATGTCGCAGGCGCAGCGGGTGATCAGTTCGGCCGCTTCCTGCAGCGAGTTGTGGCTGCTGTAGCGCTGGCGGGCCAGCAGCAGGATCAGGTCCTGCTGGGCGCGCACCCGCTCCAGGTGCTGCAGTTGTTCCTGCTGGGCGCGCTGGTTGAGTTCCAGGGCGATCTGCAGGCGTGAGTTCTGGGTTTCCAGGTCGACGGAGGGCAGCGCCGGCACGTCGTCGAACACATCGTCGACCACCAGCAGGTAACCGCGCAG
This sequence comes from Pseudomonas sp. B35(2017), assembly GCF_002113645.1. Lineage (NCBI taxonomy): Bacteria > Pseudomonadati > Pseudomonadota > Gammaproteobacteria > Pseudomonadales > Pseudomonadaceae > Pseudomonas > Pseudomonas sp. B35(2017). The sequence goes on from NZ_NEIZ01000017.1 coordinate 108,698, forward strand.
CAGATGGCGGTTGTGCTGTTTGTAGGCCTCGCCCAGTTCCAGCACGCTCAGCACGCCGGCGGCGGTGTGCAGGGTGTAGCGCACCAGGTAATGGGGGCTCGCGCTCAGTTGCTGCTGGATCGTGTCGTGCAGCTGATAGCGCGCCTCCGGCTCCATCAGGCTGGCGTAGGGCGAGCCGACCAGGGCGCAGAGCTCGACGGCCGGCTGGCCGAACTGGCGTTCGCAGTTGGGGTCGAGGAACAGCATCGCCCAGCTCGCTTCATTCAGGCGCTCGAAACGCAGCATGCCGAGCCGCGAGGGCACAGGCAACTGCGTCACTACCTCGGCCACCATACGGCTGGCGGCATCGGGTTGGCTCTTCATGAAGGGAACTCGCTTGGAAATATGCTGAACGCGCCGGGCTCTCGCCCTCTTTACTGTTGCCTGCGGCAAGGTTGCATCATTGCGGCACCGACTGACAAGAGAGATGAAGGCCAAGTGCTATAAGAATGTGTCGGCTGACCGGCGCATTTCTCCAGCGGGCCGCGAAAAACAATCCGGGGGTGGCGCAAGAGTGCCGTCCCAGAGCCTTTTGCTCACGGAACGGCAGTGCTGGCGGATCAGCGCAGCGGGATGCTGACCGACTGCAGACGCTTGCCGTCGCGGTCGTGATAGTGAACCTGCAGACGGTTGGCCTCCACCACCAGGTGGGCGAAATTGTCCTGGCTGATCACCTGACCGGTCAGTTCATGTCGGTAATCGCCGGTCGCGGTGCAGGCCAGCGGCTTGTCGAGGATGAAGGTGGACGCCTTGGCGTAGGGCAACAGCATGCTGTTGTGCAGCGGCGAGGACACGACGGTGTGCACCTCGAAGTCCGGATCTTCGCTGTGGCTCAGGCGGGCGGTCAGCGAGCCGTGCACGTCGCCGCTGACGAACACGACATTCTCGATCCTGTGCCGGCGGATGGTCTCCAACAGGCGCAGGCGCTGCTCGGGGAAACCCATCCAGGCATCGTCGCCGTTGAGCTTGCGGTCCGGGTAGAACATCACGCTGGTGACCACGAACTTCACCCGCGCCGGGCTGTGGATCAGCCACTTGAGCAGGGCCTGCTCCTGTTCCTCGTCGAGGATGCGCCGGTCGCCGGCTGCCAGGTTGCGCCGGGTGCGGCTGTCGGTCACGAACCATTCGATGTCACCGTCGGCGAACCGATACCAATAGCGTTCGGGTTTCGCGCGATTGATTTGCGACTGTTCATCCAGCTCATGTGCCGGGCTATGGCTGACCTGGTAACTTTCGTAGGCGGCCATGGTATTGCGAAACAACGCGTGATCGTTCTTTGTGGCATTGGCCGGCCAGTTGTCTTCGATCTCGTGGTCATCGAGGATCATGTAAGTGGAAGTGCCGGACATTAGTTGCCGAATGTTCGGTTGAGAGAACGCAGTTCGATACTTTTTATGAATGTCCTCGTGTTCCCGATCCGGCGCGATCCGGTTCAGGTCATCGACATAGACTTGATCCCCGGTCATCAGCATGGCGCTCACCGGCGGTTGCGCATCATGGGCCAGCCGATGGATCGACGCGAAGATCCGGTCACCCAGAGCGGGCAGCGTGGCGATGCCGGCGGTCATCCGCAAGTAGCGGCACGAGCCCACGACATAGGCCCGGGGCTGCGACCGCTTGCCCGAGCGCGTACGCAGGCGATAGGTCGCCCTGGGCCATTGCAGCGGCAACTCCGCGACGCTCTCCACGGTGTGCGCCGGACTCATCGGGCTGAACCAGCCCGCCTGGTATTCGTGTTCGGTGTCTTCGCTCAAGTTGTTGAGCGCCACGACGCCTGACATGTCACTGCATGCATCGAGTTTGACGAAAGTTGCGTTTGACCAACGCGCTTCGCCGATCTTTCGATAGCGGACACCGGCAAATACCGGTGTGTTTCCATTGTGCTCGCCGCGAATGAATATCCGGGCGTGATGAGTTGTTACGTGACCGAGAATCGGCCCAACGGTCGGTTTGAACATGTTCGAATCCATTCGAATGTAGGTGGAACAAAAAGAAACAGGCAATGAAGTTTCTGGGTGAACTTTTGCGCGCCAAGGTTAGTTGCGGGGCTTAAAAAAATATCGACGGGAAGTCGACCCGGGCTGTGGCCGAAGTCAGCGTGGCTTGTGGGAATAAGCGCTGCGAAGGCGGGTATTCAGGGCAAAAAAAGCCCCGCCAAAGGCGGGGTTGAGGTACGGGCGTGTGGCGCCCGAAATCGTGCGGCGTTCGGCCCTCCGTGGCGGGAGGGCCGAGCGTTTTACAGCAGGATGGTGCGGATGTCCGCCAGCAGGCTGCCCAGGCGCTGGGTGAAGCGTGCGGCGGCGGCGCCGTTGATCACACGGTGATCGTAGGACAGCGACAGCGGCAGCATCAGCTTCGGCTGGAAGGCCTTGCCGTCCCAGACCGGCTGGATGGTTGCCTTGGAGACACCGAGGATCGCCACTTCCGGCGCGTTGACGATCGGCGTGAAGCCGGTGCCGCCAATGTGGCCGAGGCTGGAGATGGTGAAGCAGGCGCCCTGCATCTCGTCCGACGACAGCTTCTTGGTCCGGGCTTTCTCAGCCAGGGAAGCGGCTTCGGCAGCCAGTTGCAGCAGGCTCTTCTGGTCGACGTTCTTGATGACCGGCACCAGCAGGCCATCCGGGGTGTCGACGGCGAAGCCGATGTTCACGTACTTCTTGCGGATGATCGCCTTGCCGCTCGGGGCCAGCGAACTGTTGAAGTCCGGCAGTTCCTTGAGCAGGTGCGCGCAGGTCTTGAGCAGCAGCGGCAGGATGGTCAGCTTGACGCCGGCCTTCTCCGCAACGGCTTTCTGGGCGACGCGGAAGGCTTCCAGCTCGGTGATGTCCGCCGAGTCGAATTGCGTCACGTGCGGCACGTTCAGCCAGCTGCGGTGCAGGTTGGCGGCGCCGACCTGCATCAGGCGGGTCATCGGCACTTCTTCGATCTCGCCGAAGCGGCTGAAGTCCACGGCCGGGATCGGCGGGATGCCCGCGCCGCCGGTCGCGCCGGCAGCGGCGGCCGGGGCTTCCTTGGCCTTCTGCATCATGGCCTTGACGTAGACCTGCACGTCTTCCTTCAGGATGCGACCGTGCGGACCGCTCGGGCTCACGGCGCTCAGCTCGACGCCGAACTCGCGGGCCAGCTGACGCACGGCAGGACCTGCGTGAACCTTGGCGCCCGGTTTGGCTGGGGCGGCGACCGGAGCGGCAGCGGCAGGTGCAGCGGCAGCCGGAGCAGCAGCGGCTGGTGCCGGAGCGCTTGGGGCAGCAGCGGCAGCTGGAGCCGGGGCAGCAGCCGGAGCGGCGCCCTTGACCTTCAGCTTCAGGATCAGGTCGCCGGTGCCGACTTCGTCATCCAGCTTGATGGAGACGCTTTCCACCACGCCGGCGGCAGGCGATGGAATCTCCATGCTCGCCTTGTCGGATTCCAGGGTGATCAGCGACTGGTCGGCTTCGACGCTGTCGCCGGCCTTGACCAGCACTTCGATGATCTTGGCCTTGCCGGCCGAGCCGATGTCCGGAACGTGGATGTCCTGGACGCTGTCGGCCACCGGCGCCGCAGGGGCGGCAGCCGGGGCAGGCGCGGCAGCGGCGGGCGCCGGGGCTGCCGCCTGGGCCGGAGCGGCGGCAGGGGCCGCAGCGCCCGCCACTTCCAGGTCCAGGATCAGGTCGCCGGTGCCGACTTCGTCGTTGAGCTTGACGCTGATGGCCTTGACCACGCCAGCGGCGGGCGACGGGATCTCCATGCTCGCCTTGTCGGATTCCAGGGTGATCAGCGACTGGTCAGCCTCGACCTTGTCGCCGACCTTGACCTGGATCTCGATGATCTGGGCCTTGCCCGACGAACCGATGTCCGGCACGTGCACTTGCTGCACCGAAGCGGCAGCAGGGGCTGCAGCTGCCGCAGGGGCGGCAGCCGGTGCAGCGGCAGGCGCGGCGGCCGGAGCAGCAGGGGCGGCAGGCGCAGGGGCCGCAGCGGCGGCGCCCTCGACTTCCAGCTCCAGCAGCTCGTCGCCTTCCTTCAGGCGGTCGCCCAGCTTCACTTTCAGGCTTTTGATGACGCCGGCCTTCGGGGCCGGCACTTCCATGCTGGCCTTGTCCGATTCCAGGGTCAGGATGCTCTGGTCGGCTTCGATGCGGTCGCCGACCTTCACAAACAGTTCGATTACTTCACCTTCACCGCTGCCGATGTCAGGTACGCGAATGAGTTCGCTCACAGAGTTTCTCCTCAGCAGTCCAGTGGGTTGCGTTTTTCCGGGTCGATGCCGAACTTGACGATGGCCTCGGCCACCACCTTAGGTTCGATATCGCCGCGGTCAGCCAGGGCTTCCAGGGCTGCCAACACCACGAAATGACGGTCGACTTCGAAGAAATGACGCAGTTTCTTGCGGCTGTCGCTGCGGCCGTAGCCGTCGGTGCCCAGGACCTTGAACTCCTTGGACGGCACCCACTGACGGATCTGCTCGGCGAACAGCTTCATGTAGTCGGTGGAGGCGATGACCGGACCCTTGCGGCCGTTCAGGCACTCTTCGACATAGCTCTTCTTCGGCTTCTGGCCCGGGTGCAGACGGTTGCTGCGCTCTACGGCCAGGCCGTCGCGACGCAGTTCGTTGAAGCTGGTGACGCTCCACACGTCGGCGCCGATGTTGAACTCTTCACGCAGGATCTTCGCCGCTTCACGCACTTCGCGCAGGATGGTGCCGGAGCCCATCAGCTGAACGTGGTGCGCCGCATCGCGGGTGTCTTCTTCCAGCAGGTACATGCCTTTCTTGATGCCTTCTTCGGCACCGGCCGGCATGGCTGGCTGCTGGTAGGACTCGTTCATCACGGTGATGTAGTAGAAGACGTCCTGTTGCTCTTCGGTCATCTTCTTCATGCCGTCCTGAATGATCACCGCCAGCTCGTAGCCGTAGGTCGGATCGTAGGTGCGGCAGTTCGGGATGGTCGCGGCCAGCATGTGGCTGTGACCGTCTTCGTGCTGCAGGCCTTCACCGTTGAGGGTGGTGCGGCCGGCGGTGCCGCCGATCAGGAAACCACGGGTACGGCTGTCGCCGGCGGCCCAGGCCAGGTCGCCGATGCGCTGGAAGCCGAACATCGAGTAGAAGATGTAGAACGGCAGCATCGGCTGGTTGTGGCTGGAGTACGAAGTACCGGCCGCGATGAAGGAGCTCATGGCGCCCGCTTCGTTGATGCCTTCCTCAAGGATCTGACCTTTCTGGTCTTCCTTGTAGAACATCACCTGGTCTTTATCGACCGGCTCGTAGAGCTGACCGACGGACGAGTAGATGCCCAACTGACGGAACATGCCTTCCATGCCGAAGGTACGGGCCTCGTCCGGGATGATCGGCACGATGCGCGGGCCGATTTCCTTGTCCTTGACCAGTTGCGCGAGGATGCGCACGAACGCCATGGTGGTGGAGATCTCACGGTCGCCCGAACCATCGAGGATGGCCTTGAGGGTGTCCAGGTCCGGGGTCGGCACGCTGAAGCTCTGCGCGCGGCGCTGCGGCACGAAACCGCCCAGCGCGGCGCGGCGCTCGGCCAGGTAGCGGGCTTCGGCGCTGCCTTCTTCCGGCTTGAAGAACGGCAGGTTCTCCAGGTCTTCGTCCTTGACCGGGATGTCGAAGCGGTCGCGGAACAGCTTCAGGCTGTCGACGTCGACCTTCTTGGTGTTGTGCGCGGTGTTCTTCGCTTCGCCGGCGCCGGTGCCATAACCCTTGATGGTCTTGGCCAGGACAACGGTCGGCTGGTCTTTGTGGTTGACCGCTTCGTGGTACGCCGCGTAGACCTTGTACGGGTCGTGGCCGCCACGGTTGAGCTTCCAGATCTCGTCGTCGGACAGGTCGGCGACCATGGCCTTGAGTTCAGGCGTGTTGAAGAAGTGCTCGCGGACGAACGCGCCGTCCTTGGCCTTGTAGTTCTGGTATTCGCCGTCGATGACTTCGTCCATGCGGCGCTGCAGGATGCCGTCGACGTCCTTGGCCAGCAGCGGATCCCAGAAACGGCCCCAGATGACTTTGGTCACGTTCCATTGGGCGCCGCGGAACACGCCTTCGAGTTCCTGGATGATCTTGCCGTTGCCGCGGACCGGGCCGTCGAGGCGCTGCAGGTTGCAGTTGATGACGAAGATCAGGTTGTCCAGCTTCTCGCGGCCGGCCAGGGAGATCGCGCCCAGGGATTCCGGCTCGTCGCACTCGCCGTCGCCCAGGAAGCACCAGACTTTCTGCTTGCCCGGCTGGATGAAGCCGCGGTGCTCCAGGTACTTCATGAAGCGCGCCTGGTAGATCGCCTGGATCGGGCCCAGACCCATGGACACGGTCGGGAACTGCCAGAAGTCAGGCATCAGCCATGGGTGCGGGTAGGACGACAGACCGTTGCCGTCGACTTCCTGACGGAAGTTGTTCATCTGGTCTTCGCTGATGCGGCCTTCCATGAACGCACGGGCGTAGACGCCCGGAGAGGTGTGGCCCTGGAAGTAGATCAGGTCGCCGCCGTGCTCGTCGGTCGGGGCCTGGAAGAAGTAGTTGAAGCCGATGTCGTACAGGGTCGCACTGGAGGCGAAGCTGGAGATGTGACCACCCAGGTCAGAATCTTTCAGGTTCGTGCGCATTACCATGGCCATCGCGTTCCAGCGCACCAGCGAGCGAATGCGGCGTTCCATGAACAGGTCGCCTGGCATGCGTGCTTCGTGGGTGACGGGGATCGTGTTGCGGTAAGGCGTGGTGATGGCGTAAGGGAGCTGCGAGCCGCTGCGGGTCGCCAGTTCGCCCATACGGGTCATCAGATAGTGAGCACGGTCTTCGCCTTCTTTGTCGAGAACCGATTCCAGGGCGTCCAGCCATTCCTGGGTTTCGACGGGATCGAGGTCTTGCATGGCTTGCTCCAGGGCGGAAAGGCTTCCAGAATCGGTTGCCTGAGTTGCGACTGGCCTTGTGGGCAGACGATTTAAAATTCTTGGATTGCCGACAGGTTGTTCCGGCGGCGTGTAGTTTTACTACAAATGATCCGGCATTTCAGCCTCCCGGATGTATAGACGAGTAGTAAAACTACAGATGAAAGGCTTGTGGCCTCGGACTGCGTTGTGAGAATAATCGTTAAGCTTGGTCGTTTTCCATCTGAAGAAGGTGAAAGTTTGATGCTGGCTGCCAAAGAGAAAGAAATTTCAGCTATTTCTCACTTTTGTTCGACACTCCTTCGCGTAGCGGTTTTTCACTCGTCACTACAAACGGCCGTTCACACGCCGATCAAGGATAGACCATGACCCTGCCTGCGCTTGCCGAACTGCCCGCCATTCTCCTGCCGTTGGTCAGCCGATCCGAGCAGTCGTTCCGTGCCGCCGTCGGTGTCCTGGACGACGACCATGGCCTTTCGACTTGGACGCCCGAGCGCTGGTCACAATTCGCCCGCGTCACGGCGGCCAGCGACTTCGTCATTGAACAGAGCCTGCGTGACCCTTTGATGTTGCTGTCGCTGGTGCGCTGCGGCGAACTGGACCGGCCGTTCGCCCCCGGCGAGCTGTGCGGGCAGATCGCCGACGCCGTGAGCGCCGCGCAGACCGACGACGAGCTGGGGCGCGTCCTGCGCCGCCAGCGCGCCCGGCACCAGGTACGCATCATCTGGCGCGACCTGACCCGCCAGGCCGACCTGGCGCAGACCTGCCGCGACCTCTCGGACATGGCCGACGCCTGCATCGACCAGGCCTACCGCTGGCTGTACGAGCGCCACTGCACCCAGTTCGGCACGCCCACCGGCCGGCGCAGCGGCCTGCCGCAGCCGATGGTGATCCTCGGCATGGGCAAGCTCGGCGCGGTCGAGCTGAACCTGTCGTCCGACATCGACCTGATCTTCGCCTACCCCGAAGGGGGCGAGACCGTCGGCGTGAAACGGCCGCTGGACAACCAGGAATTCTTCATCCGCCTCGGCCAGCGCCTGATCAAGGCCCTCGACCCGATGACCGTCGACGGCTTCGTGTTCCGCGTCGACATGCGCCTGCGCCCTTACGGCTCGTCCGGGGCGCTGGTGCTGAGCTTCAATGCGCTGGAGCAGTACTACCAGGACCAGGGCCGCGACTGGGAACGCTACGCGATGATCAAGGCGCGGGTGGTGGCCGGCGACCAGGCGGCCGGCGCGCAGTTGCTGGAGATGCTGCGTCCGTTCGTGTACCGGCGCTACCTGGACTTCTCCGCCATCGAAGCCCTGCGCACCATGAAGCAGCTGATCCAGCAGGAAGTGCGGCGCAAGGGCATGGCCGACAACATCAAGCTGGGCGCAGGCGGCATCCGCGAAGTCGAGTTCATCGCCCAGGCCTTCCAGCTGATCCACGGCGGCCGCGACCTCAGCCTGCAGCAGCGCCCTCTATTAAAGGTGCTGGCCACGCTGGAGGGGCAGGGCTACCTGCCGCCGGCGGTGGTCAGCGAGTTGCGCGAAGGCTATTTGTTCCTGCGTTACACCGAGCACGCCATCCAGGCGATCGCCGACCGCCAGACCCAGATGCTGCCGGACGGCGCCCAGGACCAGGCGCGCATCGCTTTCATGCTCGGCTTCGCCGATTGGGACGCTTTCCACGAAAAGCTCATGTTCTGGCGCGACCGGGTGGCCTGGCATTTCGCCCAGGTGATCGCCGATCCGGACGAGGAAGAGGGCGCCCCGAGCGAAGTGGCGGTCGGCGGCGAATGGCTGCCGCTGTGGGAGGAGGCCCAGGATGAAGAGGCTGCCTGCCGTCAGTTGGAGGAGGCCGGGTTCGCGGACGCGACCAAGGCCCTGAAGGCGTTGGCCAACCTGCGCTGCAGCGCCCAGTTGCGGGCGATGCAGCGCTTGGGGCGTGAGCGCCTCGATGCCTTCATTCCGCGTCTGCTGGCCCAGGCGGTGGAGCACGACAACCCGGATCTGGTGCTGGAACGGGTGCTGCCGCTGGTCGAAGCGGTGGCCCGGCGTTCGGCCTACCTGGTGCTGCTGACGGAAAACCCCGGCGCCTTGCGCCGCCTGCTGACCCTGTGCGCCGCCAGCCCGTGGATCGCCGAGCAGATCACCCGGTTCCCGCTGCTGCTGGACGAACTGCTCAACGAAGGCCGGCTGTTCAAGCCGCCGCTGGCCCCGGAGCTGGCGGCCGAACTGCGCGAGCGCCTGACCCGGATCCCGGAGGACGACCTCGAACAGCAGATGGAAGCGCTGCGCCACTTCAAGCTGGCGCACCGCCTGCGTGTCGCGGCCTCCGAGATCGCCGGCAGCCTGCCCTTGATGAAGGTCAGCGATTACCTGACCTGGCTGGCCGAGGCGATCCTGGAGCAGGTGCTGGCCCTGGCCTGGCGCCAGACGGTGGCCAAGTACGGTACGCCGCTGCGCACCGACGGCACGTTGTGCGATCCCGGCTTCATCATTGTCGGTTACGGGAAAGTCGGCGGCATCGAGTTGGGGCATGGTTCGGACTTGGATCTGGTGTTCATCCATGACGGCGACCCCCAGGCGGAGACCGACGGGCCGAAGCCGATCGACGGCGCGCAGTTCTTCACCCGGCTGGGCCAGCGGATCATCCATCTGCTGACGGCGCAGACCAACTCCGGCCAGCTCTATGAGGTGGACATGCGCCTGCGGCCGTCCGGGGCGTCGGGCCTGTTGGTGAGTTCGCTGGGGGCGTTCGCCCGTTATCAGGAAAACGAAGCCTGGACCTGGGAGCATCAGGCCCTGGTGCGGGCGCGGGTGCTGGTGGGCAGCCAGGATGTCGGCCAGGCCTTCGAGGGCGTGCGCGCCCAAGTGCTGGGCAAGGCGCGGGATCCGGCGACGCTGCGCCAGGAAGTCAGCGAGATGCGCGCCAAGATGCGCGACAACCTCGGCAGCAAGGCCACCGCCGCCGGCACCGGGGCGAACGCCTTCGAGGCCACGGCGCCGTTCGACCTCAAGCAGGACGCCGGAGGTATCGTCGATATTGAATTTATGGTGCAATACGCGGCCCTGGCGTGGTCGCAGAAGCACCCGCCGCTGCTGCGCTGGACGGACAACATCCGCATCCTGGAGGAGCTGGAGCACGAAGGGCTGATGCCCGTCGAAGACGCCGCGCTGCTGCGCGAGGCCTACAAGGCCTACCGCTCCGCCGCCCACCGGCAGGCCTTGCAGAAAGAGGCCGGGGTGATACCGGGCGACCAGTTCGCGGACGAACGGCGACAGGTGATGCGGATCTGGCGCGGGCTGGGGTTGAGCTGACACCGCTCTGTCGCCACATTGATTATCCCTGTGGGCGCGAAAGCGGATGGCAGGCCCGCACCGATGTCGGATGCGACGGCCCCATCGCCGGCAGGCCGGCTCCCACAGTGGCTCTACAGTGTTTGTAGAACTCTCGAGGCGGGGAGGCGTGATGCCTCCCCGGTTCGTTTTTGGAAACCACATGAATATTCTGATCGTTGGGCCCAGTTGGGTCGGTGACATGGTGATGGCCCAGACACTCTTCCAGTGTCTGAAGCAGCGTCACCCGCAGTGCGAGATCGACGTGCTGGCCCCCGAGTGGAGCCGGCCGATCCTTGAGCGCATGCCAGAGGTGCGCCAGGCCTTGAGCTTCCCGCTCGGCCATGGCGTGCTGGAACTGGCGACCCGTCGGCGGATCGGCAAGTCCCTGGCCGGCCGGTACGACCAGGCGATCCTGCTGCCGAACTCGCTGAAGTCGGCGCTGGTGCCGTTCTTCGCCGGTATCCCGAAGCGCACCGGCTGGCGCGGCGAGTTCCGCTACGGCCTGCTCAACGACGTGCGCACCCTCGACAAAGAACGCTACCCGCTGATGATCGAGCGCTTCATGGCGCTGGCCTATGACGCGAACGCCGAACTGCCCAAGCCCTATCCGCGCCCGAGCCTGCAGATCGACCCGGTGACCCGCGAAGCGGCGCTGGCCAAGTTCGGCCTGACCCTCGACCGCCCGGTGCTGGTGCTGTGCCCCGGCGCCGAGTTCGGCGAAGCCAAGCGCTGGCCGTCCGAGCATTACGCCAAGGTCGCCGAGGCGCGGATCCGCGAAGGCTGGCAGGTCTGGCTGTTCGGTTCCAAGAACGATCACGCGGTCGGCGAAGACATCCGCGCCCGGCTGATTCCCGGCCTGCGCGAGGAATCGGTCAACCTCAGCGGCGGCACGTCGCTGGCCGAGGCCATCGACCTGATGTCCTGCGCCGACGCGGTGGTGTCCAACGATTCGGGCCTGATGCACGTGGCCGCCGCGCTGAACCGCCCTTTGGTGGCGGTGTACGGCTCGACGTCGCCGGGCTTCACCCCGCCGTTGGCCGACCAGGTGGAAATCGTGCGGCTGGGTCTGGAGTGCAGCCCGTGCTTCGACCGCACCTGCCGGTTCGGCCACTACAACTGCCTGCGCCAACTGATGCCGGATGCGGTGAACGACGCCTTGCTGCGTTTGCAGGGCAACGTGGTCGAGGTTCATTAAGTTGCGGGTACTGCTGATCAAGACTTCGTCGCTGGGTGACGTGATCCATGCGTTGCCGGCGCTGACCGACGCGGCCCGGGCGATCCCCGGCATCAAGTTCGACTGGGTCGTGGAGGAAGGCTTCGCCGAAATCCCGAGCTGGCACCCGGCCGTGGGCAAGGTGATTCCGGTCGCGATCCGCCGCTGGCGCAAGAACCTCTGGCAAACCGTCAAGAGCGGCGAGTGGAAACGCTTCAAGCAAAGCGTGCGGGCGGCCAAGTACGATCTGGTGATCGACGCCCAGGGCCTGCTCAAGAGCGCCTGGCTGACCCGTTACGTCAAGGCCCCGGTGGCGGGCCTGGACAAGGGCTCGGCCCGCGAGCCGATCGCGGCACGGTTCTACGACCGCAAGCTGGCGGTGGCCCGCGGTCAGCACGCGGTCGAGCGGGTGCGCCAGTTGTTCGCCATCGCCTTGGGCTATGACCTGCCCAAGGGCCTGGGCGACTACGGCCTCAACGTCGAGCGCCTGGTCGAGCTGCCGCGCAAGAGCGCCTACGTGGTGTTCCTGCACGGCACCACCTGGGACACCAAGCACTGGCCGGAAGCCTACTGGCGCGAGCTGACCGAGCGGGTCGGCTACCTCGGCGTCGGCGTGAGGCTGCCGTGGGGCAACCCGGTGGAGAAGGCCCGGGCCGAGCGTATCGCCGCTGGCTTCAGGCACGCCGAGGTGCTGCCCAAGCTCAACCTGGCCGGTGTCGGCAAGGTGCTGGCCGGCGCCCAGGCCTGCGTGGCGGTGGACACCGGCCTCGGCCACCTGGCCGCCGCGCTGGATGTGCCGACCCTGTCGCTGTTCGGCCCGACCAACCCCGGCCTGACCGGCGCCTACGGCAAGGTGCAGATCCACCTGGGCAGCGATTTCCCCTGCGCGCCGTGCCTGCAGAAGAAATGCACCTACCAACCGACGGCCGAAGATGCCCGTCAATTCGACCTGAAACGCGAGTCGCCCCTGTGCTTCACGCGTGTGAACCCCGAGCGTGTCGCCAGCCGACTGAGCACGTTGTTGATGGCTGAGGAGCTGCGCTGATGCAATTGGCATTTGTCCTGTACAAGTATTTCCCGTTCGGCGGCCTGCAGCGCGATTTCATGCGCATCGCCCTCGAATGCCAGAAGCGCGGCCATGCGATCCGCGTCTACACCCTGATCTGGGAAGGCGACGTGCCGCCCGGTTTCGAGGTGCTGGTGGCGCCGGTCAAGGCGCTGTTCAACCATCGGCGCAACGAAAAGCTCAGCGCCTGGATGGAGGCCGACCTGGCCAAGCGCCCGGTGGACCGTCTGATCGGCTTCAACAAGATGCCGGGGCTGGACGTCTACTACGCCGCCGACGGCTGCTTCGAAGACAAGGCGCAGAACCTGCGCCATTCGCTGTACCGCCGCTGGGGCCGTTACCGCCACTTCGCCGAGTACGAGCGGGCGGTGTTCGCCAAAGATGCGAAGACCGAAGTGCTGATGATTTCCGAAGTGCAGCAGCCGCTGTTCATCAAGCATTACGGCACGCCGGTGGAGCGCTTCCACCTGCTGCCGCCGGGCATCGCCCAGGACCGTCGGCGTCCGGCGGATGCGGACGAGATCCGCGCCGGTTTCCGCGCCGAATTCAACCTCAAGGATGATGAGCTGCTGCTGGTGCAGATCGGCTCCGGCTTCAAGACCAAGGGCGTCGACCGCAGCCTGAAGGCGCTGGCCGCGCTGCCGGCGGAACTGAGGAAACGCACCCGGCTGTTTGTAATCGGCCAGGATGACCCCAAATTGTTCCAGATGCAGAGCGCCACCCTGGGCCTGGGCGACAACGTGACGTTCCTCAAGGGGCGCAGCGACATCCCGCGTTTCCTGCTGGGCGCGGATCTGTTGATCCACCCGGCGTACAACGAGAACACCGGGACGGTGCTGCTCGAAGCCCTGGTGGCCGGCCTGCCGGTGTTGGTCAGCGCGGTCTGCGGCTACGCCCACTACATCGCCGAGGCCGACGCCGGGCGGGTGCTGGACGAGCCGTTCGACCAGGCGCAACTGACCCGCTACCTGGCCGACATGCTCGGCGACGCCTCGGCGCGGGCGGCCTGGAGCCGCAACGGCGTGGCGTTCGCCGGGACGGCCGATCTGTACAGCATGCCGCAGCACGCGGCCGATGTGATTCTGGCGGAGCACGCTTAAATGAAGTTGATGCTGGCTGAACCGTTCAAGAGCCTGTGGGCCGGCCGCGATGCGTTCGCGCAGGTCGAAGGGCTCAAGGGCGAGGTCTACCGCGAGCTGGAAGCCCGCCGGACATTGCGCACGGAAGTCGACGGCAACGGTTATTTCGTCAAGATCCACCGGGGCATCGGCTGGGGCGAGATCTTCAAGAACCTGCTCACCGCCAAGCTGCCGGTGCTCGGTGCGGGCCAGGAATGGCGAGCCATCCAGCGCCTGCAGCAGGTCGGCGTGCCGACCATGACCGCCGTCGCCTACGGCGAGAAGGGCAGCAACCCGGCGGGCCAGCATTCGTTCATCGTCACCGAGGAGCTGGCGCCGACCGTCAGCCTCGAAGACTTCAGCATCGACTGGGTCCGGCAGCCGCCGCAGCCTGCGCTCAAGCGCGCGCTGATCGCCGAGGTCGCGCGCATGACCGGCATGATGCACCGGGCCGGCGTGAACCACCGTGACTGCTACATCTGCCACTTCCTGCTGCACACCGACCGACCGGTCACCGCCGGTGACCTCAAGCTATCGGTGATCGACCTGCACCGCGCCCAGACCCGCCCGGCCATCACCCGGCGCTGGCGCGACAAGGACCTGGCGGCGCTGTACTTCTCCGCGCTGGACATCGGCCTGACCCGCCGCGACAAGCTGCGTTTCCTCAAGGGCTACTTCCAGCAGCCGCTGCGCCGGATCCTCGCCGAAGAGGCGTCGCTGCTGAGCTGGCTGGAGGGCAAGGCCAACAAACTCTACGCACGCAAGCAACGTTACGGGGATGCGCTCTGATGGCGGGTTGGAACCTTGAGCCGACTTACCGCGACCTCAGCGCAGACTTCGGTTCCCTCGAAGCGGTGTTCGCCCTTCAGGGCGAGCGCCTGACCCGCGATCCGCTGTCGGAGGTCATCCGCGTGCAGCGCGACGGGGTCAACTATTACGTCAAGCGCTACTCCGGCGCCGGCAAGGGCCTGCGCCGCTACATCGGCAAGCCGCGGGTCAAGATGGAGTGGCAGAACCTCAAGCGCTTCGCCAAGTGGGGCATCCCCACCGCCGAAGTGGTGGCCTGGGGCCTGGAGCGCCGGGGCGCGGCCTATGCCCGCGGCGCGATGATCACCCGCGAGCTGCCGCGCACCGAAGACCTTTCGGCGCTCGCCGAGCGCAACGATCCCAAGCTCAAGGACCGCGCCTGGGTCGACGGCATCAGCCGGCAACTGGCGGTGTACACCCGCACGATGCACGACCACCGCTTCACCCACAACGACCTGAAGTGGCGCAACCTTTTGATCGACGACCAGGCGCAGCTGTTCCTGATCGACTGCCCCAACGGCGACTTCTGGCGCGGCTTCTGGCTCAAGTACCGGATCACCAAGGACCTGGCCTGCCTCGACAAGGTGGCCAAGTATCACCTGTCGAACACCCAGCGCCTGCGCTTCTACCTGCAATACCGTCAGCGTGACCGGCTCAATGCCGCCGACAAGAAGCGGATCCGTCACGTGGTGAGATTTTTCGAGGGACGCGAATGACTGATTTCCTGGCCGCTGAAGACCGTGCGCTGCTGGAGCGCCACGGCCTCGGCACCTTCGAGGCGCTGTGGGCCAAGCAGCTCGACGCGGTGGACGAGCCGAACACCGACGGCGGCGGCTGGAGCAGTGTGTACAGGCTGGAGCTCGAAGGCTGCGGCTACTACCTCAAGCGCCAGAGCGACTACCTGACCCGCACGTTGCACGCGCCGTTCGGCGAGCCGACGTTCGCCCGTGAGTTCCGCAACATCAGCCGGTACCGCCAGCTCGGCATCCCGGCGTTGCAGGCGGCGTTCTTCGGCGCGCGCAAGGTCAACGGCGAAGTCCGTGCGATCCTGCTGACCCGCGCCCTCGACGGCTGGGACGACCTCGATTCGCTGCTGCAGCGCTGGTCGGATCTGGGCGCGGCGCAGCAGTCGGCCATCCTCAAGGCCTGCGGCCAACTGGCCCGTCACCTGCACGGCAGGCGCCAGGTGCACGGCTGTTTCTATCCCAAGCACATTTTCCTCAAGGCCGACGGCGCTGCGTATCAGGCGCAACTGATTGACCTTGAGAAGACCCGTCCCTTGCTGTTCGGCCTGCGTGACCGGGTCAAGGACCTGGAGCCCTTGCTGCGCCGCGCGCCGGAATGGAACGAGGCGCAGTTGCGCGAATTGCTGGCCGCCTATCTCGACCAGCCGGCCGACGCATCGCTGGTCGACAGCTGGGTCACGCGCCTGACCGCACGGCGCAGCCGCAAGGAGACCCGCTGATGCAGTTGTCTGAACTCAAGGATGCCGGACGTACGCCGCCGCTGCCGTTGACCGTGTCGCTGGCCGATGCGGCGGGGCCGGCGGACCTGCAGCTGCTCAGCCTGCTGCGGGTGCTGCCGGGGCAGCGTTATGTCGGCGCCGGCGTGTGGCGCGGCCGGCCGGTGCTGGCCAAGCTGCTGGTGGGCGGCAAGGCGGCGCGGCATTTTCAGCGTGAGCTGGATGGCGTGAAACTGCTCGCGGCCCAAGGCATGACCACGCCGTTGCTGCTGGCCGACGGCCTGAAGGACGGTGAGGGCGGCTGGCTGCTGTTCGAGTTCCTCGAAGGCGCCGAAAGCCTGGGCGATGCGTGGCGCCAGGTCGAGTCGCTGCCGGTGTTGGCGGACGAACAGTCGGCGGTGCTGGCCGAGGCGCTCGGCGCCATCGCGCAGTTGCACGGCAAAGGCCTGTGGCAGGAAGACCTGCACCTGGACAACCTGTTGCGCCATGGCGGGCAGCTGTACCTGATCGACGGCGCCGGCATCCGTGCCGAAAACGTCGGCCAGCCGCTGTCGCGCCAGAAAGTGCTGGAGAACCTCGGTGTGTTCTTCGCCCAGTTGCCCCCGTCGCTGGCGCCGTTCACCGAAGAATTGCTGGTGTATTACCTGCTGGGCAACAGCGAGCACGCGCTGCCGCTGGAGGCCTTGCAGAAGCAGATCGACAAGGTGCGCGCCTGGCGCCTGAAGGACTACCTGACCAAGGTCGGCCGCGACTGCACGCTGTTCAGTGTGGTGCGCGGCGCGTTCGGCCTGCGCGCGGTGCGCCGCGAAGAAGAGCCGGCGATGCTGCCGGTGCTGGAGCAGGCCGATGCCTTGCTCGACCGTGGCCACCTGTACAAGACCGGCGGCGCGGCCAGCGTCGGCAAGGTCGAGGCGGCCGGGCGCACGCTGGTGATCAAACGCTACAACATCAAGGGCTTCGCCCATTGGCTCAAGCGGTTCTGGCGGCCGAGCCGGGCCTGGCATTCGTGGCGCGAAGGCAATCGCCTGGCGTTCCTCGGCATCGCCACGCCCAAACCGCTGGCGGTGCTGGAAACGCGGTTTTTCTGGCTGCGCCGCAAGGCCTACCTGATCACCGAGTACTTGGCGGGGCCGGACATCATCGAGCGCTTCGCGCCGTACGTCGAAAGCGGCGAGGCCCCGGAGCCGGAGCTGAAGGCGCTGGACCTGCTGTTTGCGCAACTGATCGCCGAGCGCATCAGCCACGGCGACTTCAAGGGCCACAACCTGTTCTGGCAGGGCGACCGTTGGGCGCTGATCGACCTGGACTCGATGTGCCAGCACGGATCGGCCAGCCGCTTCGCGCCGGCCTACGCGCGCGACCGCGCACGGTTCATGCGCAACTGGCCTGAGGGCAGTGCGTTGCACCGGGTGATTGATCAGCGGTTGCCTAAGGATGTATTGGGCGCTGCGTGATTGTTCGTACGCACGTAAGAAATTTCTGCAATGGAATCGGGCAAGGCATGTGGTGACAAATCCTAGTGACTTGTCCTACGGCCTTGTCAGAAGCGATGAGCTGCCCCCCGTAAAGCCCCGATGCTAGTTTGCCCCGATGTTTCTGGAGGGCAAATCTTGAAGATCAAAATGGTTGTGACCGCTGGTCAATCTGTCGATGTCCGGCGCCCTCTGCGCGATGCTGCTGCCCTGCGCGATCTATTGCCAGTCCAAGGACTGCGAAAACCATATTTGCTGGCGAACAAGCCTTAGGTGATTCCATTGCCCTCGGCCTGTCAGTACGGCGATTTCATCGTTTATGTCGATGAGAGCGGTGATCATGGGATGCAGACTCTGGATCGCAACTATCCAGTCTTTGTGCTCGCGTTTTGCGCCTTTCATAAAAAGCATTATTGCGAGAAAGTCATTCCGGCCCTGCAGAAGTTCGAGTTCACCCATATGGGGCACGATTTGATTGGTCTGCATGAGCTCGAAATCCGTAAAGAAAAAGGAGCGTTCTCCGGTCTGTTCGTATCCAGGGAGCACAAGAATGCTTTTCTTGAGGAACTGACCTGCATCATTGAGGCCAGCAACTTCGTTCTGATCAGTTGTGTGATAGACAAAGCTTCACTTCGTGAAAAACAAGGCCTGGGCCACAACCCGTATCACCTTGCTCTCGGTTTTTGTCTGGAAACGCTCTATGAGTTTTTGCAGGAGAAGAATCAGCAGCAGGCACTGACGCATGTGATTTTCGAGCGCCGGGGGAGGCGAGAGGATAACGAGCTTGAGCTGGAGTTTCGCAGGATGTGCAGTGGTGCGAACCGATTGGGCATTCAACTGCCGTTTGACATCGTGTTTGCCACCAAGCAGGTGAACTCCACGGGATTGCAACTGGCTGACCTTGTTGCGAGGCCCATTGGCATGAGCGTACTGAGGGCGGGGCAAGAGAATCGAGCTTTCGATGTGCTCAAACGCAAGTTCTATTGCAGCGGTGGTCGGAACAAAGTTGGAGAGGGTTTCGAAAACTGGGGGCTGAAGCTTTTCCCGTCTCCAGAAAGCGAAAAGCCCCGGTGATCTCACCGAGGCATTAACGCCGACCGGGATCTCCCAGTCCATTTGCGCCTGAGTCTATGGCGGGGGATGCGGCATGTCAACGCAGCTTCCGGCCAGTTCCCGCTAGAGGTTTGTCGGTGCTTTTAAGCTATAATCCCGCCCTTTAGCTGTCTCTCGCCCGGTGCGAGGGCACATCATCTTTTCAAGGCGCACCGCGCCTGCATGCAGACTAAAGAGGCTAGACCCCTGTGGCATTGACGATTCTTGGCCTGTCCGGCGCCCTTAGCCATGATCCTTCCGCAGCCTTGTACATCGACGGCAAGCTGGTGGCGGCGGCTGAAGAAGAGCGCTTCGTGCGCGATAAACATGCAAAGAACCGCATGCCCTACGAATCGGCGAAGTTCTGCCTGGAACAGGCCGGCATCAAGCCGTCCGACGTTGACGTGGTGGCGATCCCGTTCGCCCCGATCAGCCTGTTCGGCAAGGCCCGCTGGCACTACGCCAAGCGTTACTGGTACGCCCCGGACCGCGCCCTCGACGCGATCCTGATGGGCAACCGCCGCTACAAGCGCTACCGCAAGAAGATCGTCTGGTGCCTGGAGCAACTGGGCTTCGATCCGAAGAAGATCAAGATCGAGCCGGTCGAGCACCACCTGGCCCACGCCTCCAGCGCCTACCACTGCTCGGGCTTCAAGGAGAAGACCGCGATCCTGGGCATCGACGGCAAGGGCGAATACGCCACGACCTTCTTCGGCTACGGCGAAAACGGCAAGATCCACAAGATCAAGGAATTCTTCGATCCGGACTCCCTCGGCGGCCTGTACGGCGCGATCACCGAGTTCCTCGGCTTCGAAATGCTCGACGGCGAGTTCAAGGTCATGGGCATGGCGCCGTACGGCGATGCCAGCAAGTATGACTTCTCGCGCCTGGCCTCGTTCGAGAACGGCGAGCTGGTGATCAACACCGACTACGCCAACGTCATCGGCCTGCGCCGCTACAAAGAGAAGGGCAAGGGCTTCTACTTCTCGCCGAAGCTGATCGAATGGCTCGGCCCGAAACGCGAAGGCGACATCGCCGACGAGCCGTACATCCACTACGCGGCGAGCATGCAGGCGCTGTTCGAGAAGCTGGCCCTGCAGATGATCGACCATTACCTGGGCGACGTGCTCAAGGAAACCGGCAAGCTGGCCTTCGCCGGCGGCTGCGCCCTGAACGTCAAGCTCAACCAGAAGATCATCGCCCGCGACGACATCAAGGAGCTGTTCGTGCAGCCGGCCTCCGGCGACGCCGGCACCGCGGTCGGCGCGGCGGCCTATGTGTCCCACGCCCGCGGCGTGCCGGTCGAGAAGATGGAGCACGTCTACCTCGGCCCGTCGTACAGCAACGAAGACGTGATCGCCGCGTGCGCCCGTCACGAGAACAAGCCGGTCTGGCGCAAGCTGGACAACATGCCCGAGCAGATCGCCAAGATCATGGTCGACGGCAACCCGGTGGCCTGGTTCCAGGGCCGCATGGAGTTCGGTCCTCGCGCGTTGGGCGGGCGTTCGATCATCGGCTGCCCGAGCGTCGAGGGCGTGGCCGACCGGATCAACCACCAGATCAAGTTCCGCGAGCGCTGGAGGCCTTTCTGCCCGTCGATGCTCGACACCGTCGCGCCGCAGATGATCAAGATCGACCACCCGGCGCCGTTCATGACCTTCACCTTCGAAGTGGCGGAAGAGTGGAAGACCCGCGTGCCGGAAGTCGTCCACGAAGACGGCACCTCCCGTGCCCAGGTGCTCAAGCGCGAATACAACCCGCGCTACTACGACATGATGAAGGCGCTGGAGAACCTGACCGGCAACGGCGTGTCGCTGAACACCTCGCTCAACCGCCGCGGCGAGCCGATGATCTGCTCGCCGACCGACGCGCTGAACATGTTCTTCGGTTCTGATCTGCAGTACCTGATCATGGAAGACATTCTGGTGGTCAAAGAAGGCGCAAACGCTTATGACACGCTCGGCTGAACGCCATGTGCTGCAGTTCTGCCACGGCTATGACGGGCCGTTCCTGGACTGCGCGCGGCAGTACGCCAGCCTGTTCGCGGGCACCGGCTACCGGGTGACCACGGTCTTCCTGACCGGGGCCGCCGACAGCGAGGTGGCCGCGGCCTGCGCTTCCGACGAAGTGCTGTTCATGGAATACAGCTCCAAGGCCATCCGTGGCCTGAAGCTGGGCGCCATCGGCGATCTGCGCAAGATCGCCGCTTCGCGCAACTTCAGTTTCTGCATCGCCCATCGCTTCAAGCCGATCTACATCGCCTTGCTCGGCACGTCGCTGCCGGTGATCGGCGTGCACCACGCGTTCGGCGACTACAAGCGCGGTTCGCGCAAACTGTTCGCCCACATCTTCCGCAAGCGCCTGAGCCTGCTCGGCGTGTCGGATGCGGTGCGCGACGACATGCGGCGCTGCCTGCCGAAATGGCCGGCGACCCGGATCCAGACCCTCTACAACCGCATCGATGTGGGTGCGTTGCAGACCCGTCAGGTCTCCGCCCGCGAAGCCCGGGAAACCCTGGGGCTGACGGCGGATGCCTGGATCGTCGGCAACGTCGGCCGCCTGCACCCGGACAAGGACCAGGCCACCCTGTTGCGCGGTTTCGCCGCGGCGTTGCCGGGGCTGCCGGCCAACAGTCAACTGGTGATTCTCGGCAAGGGGCGACTTGAGGACAGCCTCAAGGCCCTCGCCCGGGAACTGGGCATCGGCGACCGGGTGCTGTTTCTCGGCCAGGTGCCGGAGGCGCGCAACTACTTCCGCGCCTTCGATGTGTTTGCCTTGAGCTCCGACCACGAGCCGTTCGGCATGGTGCTGCTGGAGGCCATGGCCGCCGGCGTGCCGTTGCTGGCGACCGCCTGCGGCGGGGCGAAGGAAGTGGTCGAAGGCGTGGGGATCCTGTTCCCGCTCGGCGATGCCGAACACCTGGCCCAGGGCCTGCAGCACCTGGCAGGCATGGACGAACAGCAGCGCCGCCAGTGCGCCGAACTGATGTTCGACCGGCTGCGCGAGCGCTTCAGCGACCGTGCGGTGCGCGACACGTTCTGGCGCTTGCCGCAAGTCACCGATCTGGCACCGAGGGGCTGATGCTCAATCGTTTTCAAGGCTGGCGCGAACGTGGCTGGTCGCCCGTCGACGCCTCCACTTATGCACAGGCCTGGCAGCGTTTCGGCGGCAGCGTCGCGACCCACCCGATGGTGGTCGAACGTCTGGCGGCCCTGGCCGGGATCCCGGTGCGTTACCTGGCCTGGGAGCAGCACGGCGAGATCAAGGCCGCGATCCCGACCTGGGGCCGCGATCTGGCGCTGTCCAAGGACGTGCTCAAGCGCAGCGGCAAGAAGGGCCTGTTCGACCTCGGCAACGCCGAGCTGATCCTGCCGGCGGCGCCCGACGCCCAAGCGCCGCTGCGCCATCGCGGCCGCTACCTGTCGGCGCTCAACGAAACCCGCTTCAGCGGCCTCAAGCCGCAGGCCGAACAGCTGGCCATGGCCCGCACCCCGGAAGAACTGTCGAAGAAATTCCGCTACAACCAGCGCCGCGAACTGCGCCTGCTGGAAGAGGCGGGCGGCGTGGTGCGGCCGGTGGGCGGGTTCTCCAGCAGCGAGCTGGCGGCGATCTACTGCGACCTGTTCCAGCGCCGTTGGGGCTTCCCGGCCACCGGCGCGGCGCGGATGGCCGAGGTGATCGAGCTGTTGCGCGAGTTGCTGATCGGTTCGGTGATCTTCCTCAACGATGCGCCGATCGCCATCCAGTTGGTGTACCGCGTCGAAGCACCGCAATGGATCAGCGTCGAATACATCAACGGCGGCGTCGATCCGGAAACCCGCGAATTCAGCCCAGGCAGCGTGCTGAGCTTCCTCAACACCCAGAGCGCCTGGGAAGACGCCCGGGCGCTGGGCAAGCCGCTGCGCTTCTCCTTCGGTCGCGCCGACCGTGAATACAAGGACCGCTGGTGCAATCCTGTGCCGGTGTTCACCGTATGAGTGCGCCCATGAACCGCAAACAGCAACTGCTCAAGCGTCACCGGCGCAACAAGCGCATCGGCCTGCTGGTCGCCTTGATCGTCCTGGCTGTGTTGGGCTTCGCGGTGGCGTGGTGGTTGCCGCCGCTGCTCGCGGTGCTCGGCTGGATCGCCCACGAGGCCTGGTTCGCCGATCACCTGTTCTATTCGCCGAAGGACGACTATCGCTACAGCTTCCCGCCGTTCACCCCGCAGCCCAAGGTGCACCTCAACGGTGGGCAACTGCGTCTGGATGACGGCGTGATGCTGGTGGACGACGCCACCCTGATCCTCGCCGTGAAGGTCAAGAGCACCTGGCTGGGGCGTTTTCTCGATCCGCGGGTCGAGTTGCTCGGCGGCGACGACCCGGATGCGCAGACCTTCGAGCGGGGCGTCAACGGCCTGCGCTACCTCAACCTGAGCGGCCAGGCCCAGGCGCTTTCCCAAGGCCGGCTGCGCCTGCGCGGACGTTTTTGCCGGGTGTCCGGCGAGCCGCTGCTGTGGGCGCTGGAGCAGCCGGACTACCGCCGTCAGCGGGTGATGGTGATTGCGCCGCACGCCGACGACGCCGAACTGGCGGCCTACGGGCTGTACAGCCAGGCCGACGAAGCGTGGATCGTGACGCTGACCGCCGGTGAGATCGAAGCCGATCACTACCGGCAGATGGGCCTGGACAAGGTCGAGGCGGCGCGGCTCAAGGGCCGTCTGCGTGCCTGGGACAGCCTGGCCGTGCCGCGTTGGGCCGGCGTGCCGCAGGCGCATTGTGTGCAGCTCGGCTACTTCTGCCTGCAACTGGCGGCGATGCAGGCCGCGCCGGATCGGCCGGTGGGCTCGCGGGAGGCCGACCTCAACGACACCCGGCTGTTCCGCCGCTTGAATCCGTTCACGCTGCCTGGCGATGCCGACGGCGCGCCGACCTGGAACAACCTGCTGGCGGACCTGCGCGAAGTGCTGCTGCGGGCGCGTCCCGACGTGATTGTGCTGCCGCACCCGACCCTCGATCCGCACCCCGACCACCTCTGCTCGCAGCAGGCGGTGATGCAGGTGCTGGAGGGCCTGGACTGGCAGCCGACGCTGCTCGGCTACGCCAACCATCTGCACGACAACGACCGCTGGCCGATGGGCGACAACGGCCAGGGCATCGCGCTGCCGCCTGCGTTCGACGCGACGGTGGCGATGCAGCCGCTGTGCCTGCCGCTGTCGCTCGCGCAGCAGCGCGACAAGGCCATGGCGCTGGGCATGATGCACGACCTGCAGCCGCCGGCCCCGTTCAAGCGGCGCCTGCGCCGTTGCCTCCAGCGGCTGCTGGCGGGCCGGAAGCCGTCGGTGTACGGCGAAAACGAATTCTTCAGAAAAGCGGTGCGGCGCCAGGAGTTGTTCTGGCAGGTCCGCCCAGGTGAGACAGGCGTCCAGCGGGGAGAGGTATGAGTCAACGTTCAAAGGTGCTGCAGCTGCAGCCGGACTACAACGTCAAGGCCCATGATTTTGCCGACCTCGCGGAGCAGATCGTCAAGGCCCTGCCCAAGGACCGCTATGAGGTGACCGCCGCGTTCCTGCGCGGCAAGCCCGGTTCGGGCGAGCCGGTGAGCCGCGCCGACCGTTCGGTGTACTTCGAGTTTTCCGACAAGTCCCTCAAGGGCATGCGCCTGCGGGCGATGTGGCAGTTGTACAAGTTCTGCCGCCGGGAAAAGTTCGACGTGGTGATCTGCAACCGCTTCAAGCCGGTGAACATGATGCTGGCCCTCAACCGCTGGCTGAAGGTGCCGCTGTGCATCGGCATCTCCCATGGCTTCGGTGAATACGACCGCTTCTACCGGCGACGCCAGACCCAGCGCCTGATCGACCGGCACTGGCGCTTCGTCGGCGTGTCGCCGGCGGTCAAGCAGTACCTGTTGGACTGCGCCTGCGGCTTCACCGACGCCAACACCTGGGCCATCACCAACGCCATCGACATCGAGCAGGCCGAAGGCCTGCAGCACAGCCGCGAGCGTGCCCGCGAGCTGCTGGGGATCGACCCGGACGTGCGTCTGGTCGGTGCCCTGGGGCGGCT
The DNA here is from genome assembly GCF_002113645.1 of Pseudomonas sp. B35(2017). Classification (NCBI taxonomy): domain Bacteria; kingdom Pseudomonadati; phylum Pseudomonadota; class Gammaproteobacteria; order Pseudomonadales; family Pseudomonadaceae; genus Pseudomonas; species Pseudomonas sp. B35(2017). The sequence continues at coordinate 133,210 of NZ_NEIZ01000017.1, forward strand.
GGTGTCGGTCAAGGGCCACACCTACCTGTTGCAGGCCTTTGCCGCGCTGAAAGACAAGTACCCGAACACGCAACTGGCGATCATCGGCGCCGGCCGCCTGCAGGCGCCGCTGGCCGAGGAGATCGCGCAACTGGGCCTGACCGGCCGCGCGCACCTGCTCGGCTTCAAGGAAAACGCCCTGCAGTACGTTCGCGCCTTCGACATCTGGACCATGCCGTCGCTGGCCGAAGGCCTGGGCCTGGCCCTGCTGGAAGGCATGAGCGGGCATCTGCCGGTGATCGCCTCGAACGTGCCGGCCATGCTGCCGCTGATCGAAGGCGCCGGCGGCCTGGCGGTCGCGCCCAAGGACGTGTCGGGCCTGACCGCGGCGCTGGACGCCTACCTCGGCCTGTCGGACGAGGAACTCAAGGCCAAGGGCGCGCAGGCTTACCGCTATCTGCAGGAACAGCACGACATCGAGGTGTTCCGCCAGGAATACCTGAACCTGATCGACTCCGGCCTGGAACAGGCCCGCAAGGAACAGCCATGAGCGACGCGCAACCCCTCGTCACCGTCATCATCGCGTCGTACAACCACGGCCCGTACATCGAAGAAAGCATCCTCAGCGTCATCAACCAGACCTACCCGAACATCGAGCTGCTGGTGGTCGACGACGGCTCCAAGGACGACAGCGCCCAGCGCATCGGCGCCTTGCAGGCCCAGCATGGCTTCGACTTCCGCGTGCAGCAGAACCAGGGGCTGACCAACACGCTCAACGGCGCCATCGCCCGGGCCAAGGGCAGCCTGATCGTGCCTTTCGGTTCCGACGACATCATGTACCCGGACCGGATCGCCACCCAGGTCGCGTACATGGACGGCAAGCCGGAGGTGGGCATCTGCGCCGGCAACATCGAACTGATCGACGCCGACGGCAACCTGTACCCGGAAAAGCGCCAGCGCCGCGACGTGCCGTTCCGCCGCCTGGACTTCGATGACATGTTCCTGGAGCGCAAGCCGTATCCGCCGGCGCCGACCCTGATGATCCGCCGCGAAGCGCTGGAGAAGGTCGGCGGCTTCGACCCGACGATCCGGCTGGAGGACCTGCTGATCGAACTGAAGGTCACCCGCGCCGGCTACTTCATCGACGGCCTGAACGTGGTGATGGCGCGCTACCGCAAGCACGCCACCAACTCCTACAAGAACCACCGGTTCATGATCGACAACATCCTGCGCACCTACGCGTTGTTCAGCGACCATCCGCTGTACGACGAGGTGCGCTTCAAGTCGCTCAACTCGATGTTCCTCAAGACCGCCAACCGCGACCGCAAGCTGGCGCGGGAACTGCTGGCGCAGATCCCGTTCAAGGCCTGGAACAAGAAAACCTGGCGCGGCCTGGGCCGCTTGCTGTTTTCGCCGCTGGAAAAGGATTGAGCCCACCCCCGGGAAGGGCGCCCGGCTTCAGCGGGCGACCTTCTGGGCCAGGCGTTTCTGGCTTTCCTTGCGCTGGCGCAGCCGGTTCAGCAGCGTCTTGCCGAGGGCCATCCCCGGCCGCTCGATGTACAGGAAGGTCAGGCTGCTGATGAGGATCAGCAGGCAGGTGCACACCGCCAGCAGCGGCAGGTAGACCCACGCGTCCCGTGCATCGACCTGCAGCCACAGCGGCAGGCGCTGCACCATGGCCCAGAGCACGAAACCGTGCAGCAGGTAGGTGCTGTAGCTGATTTCGCCCATCCAGCGGATGCTGCGCGGCTTGAGTGCGCCGAACAGCGAATTGCCCGACGCCACGATCACGAAGAACAGCCCCAGCAGAAGCAGCGGCGGCGCCTTGAACGCCCGGTTGAACGCCGTGAAGGCGATCGCCAGGGCCAGCAGGGCGACGATGCCGGCCGTGCGTGTCCGGCTCCAGGCGACCAGCTGCGGCCGGCGGATCCAATAGGCCGCCGCGATCCCGCCGAGGAAACTGGCCAGGAAATGCTTCTTCAGCGAGTGCTCCCAGCCCACCGCCTGATACAGCGCGTAGATGCCGATCAGGCACAGCAAGACCTGCCGCCAGCTGCCGCGGTAGATGAACACCATGCCGGCCAGCGGCAGCGCCAGGTAGAAGAACACTTCATAGGCCAGCGTCCAGGTCACGTTGGAGATCAGCATGCCGGTCTGCGGGTAGCGGTTGATGTCGGGCCGGTCGAACGTCAGCCAGGCCAGCACCTGCCGGGCCAGTTGGCTGCCCGGCTCCTTCAGTTCCCAGCCCTGCAGGTGGAACACCGTGACGAACACCAGCAGCATCAGGGGTAGGTACAGCGGATACAGCCGGAACACCCGCGAGATCCCGAACGCCAGCCAGTCGTGCCGGCGGCCGTGGGTCAGCAGCCGGTCCCAGAACAGGAACCCGGTGATCATGAAGAACAGGGCGACGCTGCCCTGGCCGAGCATGGCGTAGAGGTTGTTCGGCGGAAAGTCGATCACCCCGGTGCGCAGGAATATCCAGGTGATGATCGAGTGGTGCACGAACACGCCGAACGCCAGGTAGCCGCGCAGCCCGTCGATGCTGGCGAAACGGCTCTCTCCGGCGTGCTGCAGGTGCCGGGTGATGGTCGGGACCGCCCGCAGCAGCAGGGCGGCGCTGGCGATGGCCAGCGCATAGGCGGCCAACGCGATGAGGGGATTGGTTTCGTTCATCAGTGAACCCGGGCCGGAGCGTTGCTGGCCAGCACTTGCCTGTGCAGGTTATCCACAGCGGATTGCGACGCGGTCATGGCATAGCCCTGAAGCAGCGCGTCGAGATGGTCTTCGAACAGCCAGCGCTTGTCGACGGTGTAGCGTTGCATGTGGCGCAGGTTGCGCTGACGCAGCGACAGGCCGAGCGCGGACGGGTAGATGCGCAGGTCGGCCAGGTCGATCAGGCCGAACTCGCCGTCCTCGAGCACCAGCACGTTGCCCAGGTGCAGCGAGCGGAAGTACACGCCCTGCTCATGCAGTTGCGCCATGAACCGGCCGAAGCGCTCCACCAGTGCCTGACGCACCGCCGGGGCGGTGATGCCCTGCAGCACCTGGCGCAGGGTGTGGCCCGGCAGCGGCGAGTAGTGCACGGCGCTGCTGCCGTCGTCCAGGCGATAGAGGCCGAGCACTTGCGGGGTCGGGATGCCCATCCGGCGCAACTGTTCGCTGTTGACGGCAAAGCGCTCCGAATAGGGGTTGAAGCTGCCGGAGGTGTACCAGCGGCGCGGGCGGAACAGCTTCAGGAAACTGCCGTCGCCAAGGCGCAGGACCTTCGGGCCCAGGCCGTCCTCTTCGATCACCTGGGCATCGCTGGCCATCTGCTGCAGTCCGGCCGCCGACAGCGGCTCCACCGGCAGCGCCAGCAGGCGCCGGGCCCGCTGGTTGATGGACAGGGCGGCGATCAGCGCCAGGGGAATCCACAGCAGGAACCAGTGTTCCTTCGGTCGGGAAATGATGCCGCCGCCTTCCGTCAGGCCGGCGCCGATGCCGAACACCAGCAGGGCCGAGGCGAGGATCAGCAGCGGCTGCACACGCTGGCGCCAGCTGCTGTACAGACCCCAGACCTGGAAGAACAGCCAGGGCAGCAGGCCCAGGATGCCGACGTAATAGAGCACGCCCAAGGTAAAGCTGTGGGGCTCGGCGAAGTCGTAGCCGACCCCCGGGTCGATGGCCAGGCTGGCGTTGTAGCCATGGCCGATCCACGGGTGTTCGGCGATCTTGTGCAGGGCCATCTGCCAGATCTCCAGGCGGTAGGAGTCGCCGCGCTCGATCAGCATCTGGCCGAACAGCCAGGACACCCCGAGGCCGCCGACGGCCATGGCGCCGAGCAGGAACAGCGAGCGCCGGTTCCAGCAGATGAAGCACAGCCACAGCGCCGCCAGCGTGAGGGCCACCAGCGGAGTCCTGGAGCCGGTCGCGATCACGGCCATGAACATCACCGCCATGGCCGGCACGCTGAGCCACAGGAACTGCCGGCGCTTGGCGATCATGGTCATGCCCAGCCAGTAGGCGCTGAAGAAGCCGAACAGGTGCGAGCTCAGCAGCGGGTTGTCGAACGCCCCGCCACCGACCAGGCGCATGCCGGGTTCGTAGGCGCGGGCGAACAGGAACAGGAACACGGCCGTGGCCGCCAGCGCGATCAGCGCGGCGGTGAACAGCAGCGGCTGCAGCAGCTCGCTGCGGTAGCGCACGAGCAGGTAACAGCCGGCAAACAGCAGCACGGTGTGCAGCGGCGGCTTGAACATGCCGCCGACCGGTTCATCGGCGGGGCCCCAGCACAGGCTGAGCAGCGCCCATCCGACGAACAGCAGGAGGGCGACGATCAGCGGCTCGCGCAGCAGTTCCCGGGCTTCCCTGGGGCGCAGGCAGAGGGCGATCAGCGTCGGAATGCTGAACAGGCCGTAGAACAGCTTGTGGTGCAGGCTGCGTCCCGGCAGGAAAAACAGCGCGCACAGGAGCAGGAGATAGCCGAGGGGAAGAATCCACAGGCAAATGAAATCGAAGACCCGGTTAGAGGTGCTGTTGAAGCCGCGAAGTTGCATGCTGTGAGTTTAAATCCTGAAAAGGTACGGCCATTCGGATGATGGCTATTTGACGCTGAACGAGACGCCTAACAATACCAGCCTTTCGCCGATTGCCAGAGACCTGAAGAAGCTGTGCTAAAGTCAGCGTCCTTTTTATCGACTTCTGCGTGATATGACCGACTCCAGTCCCGCCGCAAGCCCATCGAGCTTGAAAATCTACTTCCGCCTGCTCGGTTACGTCAGGCCGTACATCAGTCTGTTCCTGATCAGCATCGTCGGTTTCCTGATCTTCGCCTCGACCCAGCCGATGCTCGGCTACATCCTCAAGTACTTCGTCGACGGCCTGTCCAACCCCGAGGCGGCGCTGTTCCCCTCCGTGCCTTACCTGCGCGACCTGCAGCTGCTGCAGGCCGTGCCGCTGCTGATCATCCTGATCGCCGCGTGGCAGGGGCTGGGCTCCTACCTGGGCAACTACTTCCTGGCCAAGGTCTCCCTGGGCCTGGTGCATGACCTGCGGGTGCAGCTGTTCAACAACCTGCTGATCCTGCCCAACCGCTATTTCGACAAGCATAACTCCGGCCACCTGATTTCGCGCATCACCTTCAACGTGACGATGGTCACGGGGGCGGCAACAGATGCGATCAAGGTCGTAATCCGTGAGGGCATGACCGTCGTCTTCCTGTTCGCCTCGCTGCTGTTCATGAACTGGAGGCTGACGCTGGTGATGGTCGCGATCCTGCCGCTCATCGCCTTGATGGTGCGCACCGCGAGCAAGAAATTCCGCAAGCAGAGCAAGAAGATCCAGCTGGCCATGGGCGACGTGACCCATGTCGCCTCGGAAACCATCCAGGGCTACCGCGTGGTGCGCAGCTTCGGCGGCGAAGCCTATGAAGAGAAGCGCTTCTTCGACGCCAGCCAAGGCAACACCGACAAGCAACTGCGCATGACCCGCACCGGCGCGATCTACACGCCGCTGCTGCAACTGGTCATCTACACCGCCATGGCGATCCTGATGTTCCTGGTGCTGTTCCTGCGCGGCGACGCCTCGGCCGGCGACATGGTGGCCTACATCACCCTGGCCGGCCTGCTGCCCAAGCCGATCCGTCAGCTGTCCGAAGTCAGCTCGACCATCCAGAAGGGCGTGGCGGGCGCCGAAAGCATCTTCGAACAGCTGGACGTCGAGCCGGAAATCGACACCGGCACGGTCACGCGCGATTCGGTCAGCGGCCGTCTCGATGTGCGCAACCTGAGCTTCACCTACCCGGGCACCGAACGTCAGGTGCTCGACGACATCAGCTTCTCGGCGGAGCCGGGGCAGATGGTGGCGCTGGTGGGGCGTTCGGGCAGCGGCAAGTCGACGCTGGCCAACCTGATTCCGCGCTTCTACCACCACGACAAGGGCGAAATCCTGATCGACGGCGTGGAAGTGGAGCAATACAAGCTGCTGAACCTGCGCCGGCACATCGCCCAGGTGACCCAGCACGTGACCCTGTTCAGCGACACCGTGGCCAACAACATCGCCTACGGCGACCTGGCCGGCGCGCCGCGCGAGGACATCGAGAAGGCGGCCCGCGACGCCTACGCCATGGACTTCATCGCGCAGCTGCCCCAGGGCCTGGACACCCAGGTCGGCGAAAACGGCGTGCTGCTCTCCGGCGGCCAGCGCCAGCGCCTGGCGATCGCCCGCGCCTTGCTCAAGAACGCGCCGTTGCTGATTCTCGACGAGGCCACCTCGGCGCTCGACACCGAATCCGAGCGGCACATCCAGGCAGCGCTGGATCAAGTGATGAAGGGCCGCACCACACTGGTGATCGCCCACCGCCTGTCGACCATCGAGAAGGCCGACCTGATCCTGGTGATGGATCAGGGCCGGATCGTCGAGCGCGGCACCCACCAGTCGCTGCTGGCGCAGAACGGCTACTACGCCCGCCTCAACGCCATGGGCCTGGACGCCCCGGCCGAAGACATCGCCTGACCCCTTGCGGTGGCGAGGGAGCAGTTCCCCTCGCCACCGGTCCGGTTTGTATCCGCTCCTTTACGCTTCTTGACCAAACCGGAATAAATCCCGGCACCGCGCTTGTTAAGGTTCCTGAACGAACCCAGAACCTGAACCGAAGGGCCATCCCCTTCACGCGGATCCCGTCATGCTGCAACGTTATCTCTGGAAACTGCTGCCCAAACCCCAGCGCGCCTTCCTGCTGGGACGCCTGCCGGTGGTCGACCGGCAAGTGGTGAACAAGTCGATGTCGGCCCAACGGGCCTTTCCCAAGGCGTTCGAGCAGCGTGCCTGCCTGTTCATCCATGTGCCCAAATGCGCCGGCAGCAGCATCTGCACGGCGCTGTTCGAAGGCTGGCGCCCCGGCCACCTGCCGCTGTACTGGTACGAAGAGCAGTTCCCCGAGCGCTACGCGGCGGCGTACAAGTTCGCCTTTGTGCGCGATCCGCTTGAGCGCGCCTACTCGGCCTATGCCTTTCTGCGGGGCAATGAGCTGGGCAGCCGTGACCAAGGGGCCCAGCGGCTGGTCAGGCGCTACCGCGATTTCGATGACTTCGTCGCCCGCTGGCTGCACGCCGAAACGATCCCGCGGCAATTGCACTTCGCCGCGCAAACCGACTTTCTCGTCGATTCGCTGGGGCACCTGGCGCTGGACTTCATCGGCTACCAGGAACATCTGGAGCGGGATTTCCACCTGGTCTGCGAACATTTGGGGATCGAAGGGCGGTTGCCTCACGTCAACGGCTCCCGCCAGCGTCAGCCGATGCCGGCGCGGGAGTTCTGCTCGGTGCGCACCCGTCGGCTGGTGCGGCGGGTGTACCAGCGCGACTACGACCTGCTCGGCTATGAGTGAACGGTGACGTGCGCCGGCCTGCCTACGGCGGCGTAGGTGCTCAAAAAACGAGCAAAAAAGTCAGCTGTTTCATCCTGTTGCAGCCGCTGCACAAGCCTTCGCCAACCCTGTGCTAATATCGCGCCCCTGTTCATTTTGTATGTGGGTTGCTCCATGAAGTTGTCCATGCCGCGATTCGATCAAGCCCCTGTCTTGGTGGTCGGCGATGTCATGCTCGACCGTTACTGGCATGGCGGAACCTCACGGATTTCCCCTGAGGCGCCGGTTCCGGTCGTCAAGGTCGAGCAAATCGAAGACCGTCCGGGCGGCGCCGCCAACGTTGCCCTCAACATCGCCGCGCTGGGTGCGCCGGCTTCGCTGGTCGGCGTGACCGGCGACGACGAGGCCGCCGACAGCCTGAGCAACAGCCTCAAGGGCGCGGGCGTGCGGGCCCTGTTCCAGCGCATCGCGCACCAGCCGACCATCGTCAAGCTGCGGGTCATGAGCCGGCACCAGCAATTGCTGCGCATCGATTTCGAAGAACCGTTCGCCACCGATGCCCTGGCCTTGGGCGCACAGGTCGACGACCTGCTCGAAGGCATCAAGGTGCTGGTGCTGTCCGACTACGGCAAGGGTGCGCTGAAGAACCACCAGGCGCTGATCCAGGCCGCCCGCGCCAAGGGCATCCCGGTGCTGGCGGATCCGAAGGGCAAGGACTTTTCGATCTACCGCGGCGCCAGCCTGATCACCCCGAACCTCAGCGAGTTCGAGACCATCGTCGGCAAGTGCGCCGACGAGCACGAACTGGTGAGCAAGGGCGCGGCGCTGATGCACGACCTTGAGCTGGGCGCGCTGCTGGTCACCCGAGGCGAACACGGCATGACCCTGCTGCGCCCGGAGCATCCGGCGCTGCACCTGCCGGCCCGCGCCCGCGAAGTGTTCGACGTGACCGGCGCCGGCGACACGGTGATCTCCACCTTGGCGGCGGCGATCGCCGCCGGCGAGGACCTGCCCCATGCGGTGGCGCTGGCCAACCTGGCCGCCGGCATCGTGGTGGGCAAGCTCGGTACGGCGGCGATCAGCGCCCCGGAACTGCGCCGCGCGATCCAGCGCGAAGAAGGCTCCGAGCGCGGTGTACTGGGGCTGGAGCAACTGCTGCTGGCGGTGGCCGATGCCCGCGCGCACAACGAGCGGATCGTGTTCACCAACGGTTGCTTCGACATCCTCCACGCAGGCCACGTGACCTACCTCGAACAGGCACGGGCACAGGGCGACCGTCTGATCGTGGCGATCAACGACGACGCGTCGGTCAGCCGCCTGAAAGGGCCGGGCCGTCCGATCAACAGCGTCGACCGGCGCATGGCCGTGCTGGCCGGCCTCGGTGCGGTGGATTGGGTGATCAGCTTCCCTGAAGGCACCCCGGAAAACCTGCTGCGCGAGGTCAAGCCGGACGTGCTGGTCAAGGGCGGCGACTACGGGATCGACCAAGTGGTCGGCGCCGACATCGTCAAGGCCTACGGCGGCACGGTGAAGGTGCTGGGGCTGGTGGAAAACAGCTCCACCACGGCGATCGTGGAAAAGATCCGCAAGTCCGAGTGAAGCCCTGAAAAAGACCGCGCCGGTGATGCGCTCGCAAGAGCCATCGCCGGCGCGGTCTTTGGCTTTCAGGAACCCACGTTCTTGCTCGGCACGATTCGCTTGAGCAGTTGCGTCGCCTTGCCCCGCAGCCGGGCCAGTCCCGTGTCCTTGGCGGGCGCGGTCAGCCCTTGCTGGCGCAGCCAGTCCTTCCAGCGGATCCGCTCATCGCGCACCAGCCAGCCGTCCTGCCGGGCGAAGCTTTCGGCCAGGTACAGGCCCCGGGTGCCGGCCGGGTGCAGCTGGCCTTTCTTGAGTGTGTACAGCTCGGCCAGCGGCTCGCCGTCCTGCAGCGGCATCAGGTAAAGGTCCGGACGCTTGCGGTCCAGCCGCGCCACCAACTGGTCGCCTTCCAGGCGCTCGTCCACATGGAACAGGCTCAGGTTCTTGGCTTCCTTGGGCACGTCCAGGCGCAGGTCGTAGATCAGCTGCAACGAGGCGGTCGGCAGGTGCACGTAGGCCCGCGGGCGTTCCATCAGTTGCAGGCTGGCGCAGCGCACCGGCCGCGCCGAGCCGGACTCCGGCGTCAGGCGAAACGGCAGGGCTTCGCGGTAATGCAGTGCCGAGGCGTAAGGCGCCGGCAGCCAGGTGTCGTTGAAGCGCCCGCCGAGCCAGCCTTCGGGCGTCTCCAGCAGGCATTCCTCGGCGATTTCCTGGATGGCCGTGTGCAAGGGCAGGTTCAGCTCATGGGCCGGCACATAGCCTGAGATCAGCTTCAGCACCACATCGCCGCGGTCCTGCCGGCGCTGGCGCACCAGTACCCAGTAGTCGCGGCTCTGCCAACGCAGGGTCAGGCGCACCGAAACCCCGAGGTTGGCCAGCTCCAGCGCAAAGCGCTCGGCGTCCGGCACCGTGACCGGCCGCCGCCGCTGCAGGGTCTGGGCGAAGTTCAGCGGCCTGCCGACGCTCTGGTAGGTCAGGCCTTCCGGGGTGGCTTCGACGAACAGCGGCAGGGTCTTGAAATTGCTCGGGTTCTTTCTGATGAGCGTGCGCGGCATGTCGGCTCCTGCTTAAGGCCGCGGGGCGGCGTCAGAGACCACGAAGGACCTGTGCAACGGTCGCGACGTTGTGGGCGAGGTGCAGCGGGTTGATCGTCCCGACGATGGCGCTGGCCACGCCGGGCTGCCCGAACAGCAGCTCAAAACTGGCGCGCACCGGATCCACGCCGGGATCGAGGCAAATGTGACCGCTGGCCAGGGCCTTCTTCACCAGAATGGCCTTGCCGTGGGCAGCAGCATAGTCAATGACGGCCCTTTCGCTCTGTTCGTTCAGATTGTAGGTGACCATCGCGCAGTCGCCTTGCTCCAGCGCCTTCACGCCGCCTTCGACGGTCTTGCCGGACATGCCGAAGCCGCGGATCTTGCCTTCGGCCTTGAGCGCCGCAAGGGTTGCGTACACTTCGCAGCCTTCGAGGATGGCCATGTCGTTGCCGTCCGAATGCACCAGCACCAGGTCGATGAAGTCGGTCTCCAGCCGCTGCAGGCTGCGTTCCACCGACATCCGCGTGTGGGCGGCGCTGAAGTCGTGGCGCGACTGGCCGTCGGCGAACTCTTCGCCGACCTTGCTGACGATCACCCAGTCATGGCGCTGGCCGCGCAGCAGCGGGCCGAGGCGCTCTTCGCTGCGGCCGTAGGCCGGTGCGGTGTCGATCAGGTTGATGCCCAGGTCCCGGGTGAGCTTGAGCAGCATGCGGGCTTCGTCATCATCGGGGATGCGGAAGCCGTTGGGGTATTTCACGCCCTGGTCGCGGCCAAGCTTGACCGTGCCCAGGCCCAGCGGCGAAACGCTCAGGCCGGTGCTGCCCAGGGGGCGGTGGAGATCGTGCAGGGTCGCTTGGCTCATGGCAGCAATTGCTCCCAGGCCGGCACACCCAGGGGCGGCTTGGGCAGGGCCGGCAGGGCGGTGGGGGCGCCCGGCTTGATGCCGTCGCGCTCCAGGGCGGCAAGCACCCGGTCGGCGAAGTCCGGCGCCAGGGCCAGTTTGGTCGGCCAGCCCACCAGCAGGCGGTCCTGTTCGGCGAGGAAGGCGTTGTCGGGGCGGGTCAGGCCGGTCTGCAGCGGCTCGGCGCGGTCCACCCGCAGGGTCGCCCATTGCGCGCTGCCGAGGTCGATCCACGGCAGCAGTTGGCCGAGCTCTTTCTGTGCGGTGGCGATCTGCTCGGCCGGCTCGCGGGCCACGCCGTCAGCTTCGGCGATGTCGCCGCCCAGGTACCAGACCCACTGGCCGTCGGCCGCCGGGTGGGTGGTCACGGTGATGCGCGGCTTGGTGCCGCCGCCCAGGCAGTGGGCGTACAGCGGCTTCAGGCCAGGGCCCTTGACCATGATCATGTGCAGCGGGCGGGTCTGCATGGCCGGCTGGCTCAGGCCCAGCGCCGCCAGCAGGTCGGCGGTGCCGGCGCCGGCGCTGAGGACGATGCGTTGGGCGCGGATCTCGCGTTCGTCCACCTTGAGGCCCACCAGCGCGCCGTTCTCCAGCAGCGGCTCGATCTTCTGGCCGGACAGCAGACCGTCGCCCGCCAGTTCCGCCAGGCGTGCGATCAGGCTCGGCACGTCGATCACCAGTTCGGCCAGGCGGTAGACCTTGCCCTTGAAGCGCTTGTCCTGCAGGGCCGGCGGCAGTTGCTCGCCCTTGACCTGATCGACCCGCCCGCGCACGGCCTTGCTGGCGAAGAAACTGGTGAGGTTGCCCGCCAGGGTGCCCGGCGACCACAGGTAATGGGCCTCGGACAGCAGGCGCACGCCGGCAAGGTCCAGCTCGCCGTCACCGGCCAGCGCTTCGCGCCAGCGGCGCGGCATGTCGGCGATGGCCTCCGAGGCGCCGGTCAGGGCGCCGTGCAGCGCGTACTTGGCGCCGCCGTGGATGATGCCCTGGGACTTCACGCTCTGCCCGCCGCCGAGGCTGGCGCTTTCCACCAGCACGGTCGAAAAGCCCTGGCGGCGCAGGCGCGCGTTGAGCCAGAGACCGGCGACACCGGCGCCGACAATCAGCACGTCGGTGGAAATTGTGGATGGCATGCGACGACCTCAGTGTTCAAGACGAGGGCGCAGTATACAGACTCGGGGAAAAGGGGATTTGCTGCTGATCATCCGTCTGCAAGCCCAGACAGATTCCCGTGGCGAGCGCGCTTGCTCGCCACGGGTTCGCCGTCAGTGGCCGGCGGTCTTGGAGAACAGCTGGATCACGACGACGCCCAGCACGATCAGCGCCATGCCCAGCATCGCCGGGATATCCAGCTTCTGCCCGTAGATGAACAGCGCCGCCACGCTGACCATCACGATGCCCATGCCGGCCCACACCGCGTAGGCGACGCCCACCGGCACGCTGCGCACCACCAGGGTCAGCATCCAGAAGGCGATGCCGTAGCCGACGATGACCAGCAGCAGCGGCAGGGGCGTGCTGAATCCCTTGACCGCTTTCATCGAGACGGTGGCGATCACTTCGGCGCAGATGGCAATGGCCAGGTAGGCGTAGGCGGTCATGGTTCGATCCTCATGTGAAACGTTGCTTTACGAGTCCGCATTTTAGGGATTGCCCGGATGCGGTAAAGTCATTACCTATCTGTTTTGAAGATGGGTTGCGCAATGAACATGCAATGGAACCTGGATCAGTTGCGGGTCTTCGTGGACGTCGCCGAGCAGCGCTCGTTTTCCGCCGTGGCGCGCCGGCAGCGCAAGGCGCAGTCGGCGATCAGCAGCGCGGTCGCCCAGTTGGAGGATGACCTGGGCGTCAGCCTGTTCGAGCGCAGCAGCGGGCGTCAGCCGAGCCTCACCGAGGCCGGCGAGGCGCTGCTGGAGGACGCCCGGGAAGTGCTGCGCCAGTGCGAGCGCCTCAACGGCCGGGCGATCGCGATGATGCGCGGTGAGGAAGCGCAACTGCGGGTGGCCCAGGACGAGGCGATGCCCTATCAGGCCCTGGTGGAAAGTTTCGGCGCGCTGGCCGAGCAGTTCCCCAGCCTGGAAGTGCAGCTGACCAGCGCCGCCCAGGGCGAAGTGGCGCGCAAGCTGGTGGAGCGCCGCGCCGACCTGGGGCTGTTGTTCTATCACGATGAAATCCCCGAAGCGCTGGAGCGCCGGGTGCTGGGCAGCGTCGACATGGTCACGGTGTGCGGCGTCAACCATCCGCTGGCGGCGCAGCCGTACGTCGATGCCCGGCAACTGGCGCAGCACCGGCAGTTGCTCATGTCGACCCAGACCAGCGTCTACCCCGGCAACGAGCCCGCCAGCCCGCAGGTGTGGCGGGCCGACAGCTTCTACGTGATGGCCGAATGGCTGGTGCGGGATCTGGGCTGGGCCTGGCTGCCGCGCCATGTGGTGCAGTATTCGGCGTACCAGGGCCTGATGGTCGAACTCGACAGCGAATGGACGCCGCCGGCGCTGGTGGTGGAGCTGGTCTGGCGCCGCGACGAACCGCTGGGGCCGGCGGCCCGTTGGCTGGCCGAACGATTTGCCGTGCACTTGCGGGCGATCGGCGACAAAAGCCGATAGACTGCGCCGCCATGAATAGAACTCTTTACTCCGCGCTGTTTTACCTGGGGCTGCCGCTGGTGGCGATTCGGCTGTGGCTGCGTTCGCGCAAGGCGCCGGCCTACGCCAAACGCATCGGCGAGCGTTTCTCCTACGAGATGCCGGCGCTGCGGCACGGCGGGATCTGGGTGCACGCGGTGTCGGTGGGCGAAAGCATCGCCGCCGCGCCGATGATCCGCGCCTTGCTGCAGCGTTATCCGCAGCTGCCGATCACCGTGACCTGCATGACCCCGACCGGTTCGGAGCGGATCCGCGCCCTGTTCGCCGACGAGCCGCGCATCCAGCACTGCTACCTGCCTTATGACTTGCCCTGCGCGGCCGCGCGTTTCCTGGACCGTGCGCAGCCCAAGCTTGCGGTGATCATGGAAACCGAACTGTGGCCCAACCACATCCACCAGTGCGCCAAGCGCGGGATACCGGTGGCGCTGGCCAACGGGCGGCTGTCCGAGCGTTCGGCCAAGGGCTATGCGCGGTTCGGCAAACTCACCGGGCCGATGCTGGCCGAGATGAGCCTGTTCGCCGTGCAGACTGAGGCCGAGGCCCAGCGTTTCCGCGACCTGGGCGCGCGGCCGGAGACGGTCGAGGTCACCGGCTCAATCAAGTTCGACCTCACCGTCGACCCGCAATTGCTGCAGCGCGCCGCCGAACTGCGCGGGCAGTGGCAGGCGTTGGAGCGTCCGGTGTGGATCGCCGCCAGCACCCACGTCGGCGAGGACGAAGTGGTGCTCGACGCCCACCGTCGCCTGCTGGCCAACCATCCCGATGCGCTGCTGATCCTGGTGCCGCGTCATCCGGAACGTTTCAACGCTGTGTTCGAACTGTGCCAAGGGCAGGGCTTCGCCACGGTGCGCCGCTCCACGGGCGCGAATGTCGAGGCCGGCACGTCGGTGCTGCTCGGCGACACCATGGGCGAACTGCTGTTCCTGTACGCCCTGGCCGACAGCGCCTTCGTCGGCGGCAGCCTGGTGCCCAACGGCGGGCACAACCTGCTGGAGCCGGCGGCGCTGGCCAAGCCTGTGATCAGCGGCCCGCACCTGTTCAACTTCCTCGACATCGCCGCGCAGCTGCGCAGCGCCGGGGCATTGGCCGAGGTGGACGATGCCGAAGGATTGGCGGTTGAAGTGCAGCGCCTGTTCGAGCTGCCCCGGGATGCGCAGCGCATGGCCGAGGCGGGGCTGGACGTGATGCGCCGCAATCAGGGGGCGTTGCAGCGGTTGCTGGAAGGGTTGGGCCGGCTGATGAAATAGTTCGCCGCTCCACTCACAACCCACAAGAAACCGACAGTCATGTCGGTTTTTTTGTGGGCGTTGTCCGGACAGGTTTACCGACTTGGGAAGCGTCCTTCCTTGTTTAAAGACCACTCCTACATTCGGCCATTTCCTGCTTTGTTAGTGTGCCCGCCAGTTTTCGCGAGCACAGACCACGGACGGTTTGGACATCGCGCTTCTTTTCCTCATTGCTTAAGGATAAGCGTATGTTCCGGTCGGTCAGTGCCGCGCCTTTCGCGTTGCAGATTCCCGCTGTTCGTCATGACTTCAAGGTGCTGGCTTTCAGCGGCACCGAAACCATCAGCATGCTTTACGGCATCCACGTTGAACTGGTCAGCGAGCATCCCGATTTCGACCTGGGGCGTCTGCTCGGCCAACCGGCGTTTTTGCAGTTCGGCCATAACGGCGAAGGCCTTCACGGGCACATCGACGAGGTGATGGCTGGCGAGTCGGGCAAACGGCTGACCCGCTATCACCTGACGCTGGTGCCGGCCCTCTATTACCTCCAGTTCAGCCACGATCAGCGGATTTTTCAACAGCGCACGGTGCCGCAGATCATCGCGCACGTGCTCAAGGGGCATGGCATTCAAGGCGATGCATTTCGCTTTCATGTCGTGACGAATCCACCGCGTGACTACTGCACCCAGTACGGGGAATCGGACTTCGAATTCATCCTGCGTCTGTGCGCAGAGGAGGGCATCGCCTGGCATCACCAGCATTCGGCGGATGGCCATTTGCTGGTGTTTACCGATGATCAGGTGTTCCTGCCCAAGCTTGGCTCCACGCCGTACCAGCAGGATTCGGGCATGGTCGCCGAGCACTCGGTGGTCAGCCGCTTCAGCCTGCGTAACCGCACACGAACCAGCACCGTCACCCGCCGCGACTACGACTTCAAGCGCCCCAGCCTGTTGCTCGAAAGCCGTTTCACCGCCGAGTTCACCCCAGTGCTGGAGGACTATCGCTATCCGCTGTTGATCGAGAATGAACGGCGCGGCAAGCAACTGGCGCGTCAGGCCCTTGAGCGCCATCGCAGCGACTATGAACTGGGCGAGGGGCAAAGCGATCAGGCCAATCTGCGCTGCGGCCATCTCTTCGAACTGACCGAGCACCCGCGCCAAAGCTGCAATGAACTGTGGTTGTTGGTGAGCGTCAGCCATGCCGGGAAGCAGCCGCAAGTTCTTGAGGAGTCGGTCACCGGTGACACTCAAGACACTGACGGCTTCACCCAGGGCTATCGCAACACGTTCAGTGTGATCCCTGCCGAGGTGGTGTTTCGTCCTGCTCTGCCACCGCGACGCCGACCGCTGGTCGCGCAAACGGCGCGGGTGACCGGCCCCTCCGGCGAAGAGATCTACTGCGACGAATACGGCCGGGTGAAGTGCGAATTCCCGTGGGATCGCGCCGAACTCAACAGCGAACGCAGCAGTTGCTGGCTGCGGGTCTCGTCGAATTGGGCCGGTGAAGCCTTCGGTTCGGTGACGATCCCGCGCATCGGCATGGAAGTGTTGGTGACCTTTCTGGAGGGCGACCCTGATCGGCCTTTGATCACCGGTTGCGTGGCCAACAAGGTCAACTCGGTGCCCTATGCCTTGCCGGATAACAAAAGCAAAACCGTGCTGCGCAGTCACAGCACACCGCACACCGGCGGCTACAACGAACTGATGATCGAAGACCGCGCCGGCCAGGAAAAAATCTACCTGCGCGCCGAGCGCGACTTCGAGCAACTGATCCTCAACGACAGCCGCAGCCAGATCCGCCGCGACCGTTTCGAGCAGGTCGACCAGCACAGCGTCAGCCTGATCAAGGCTGATGAACGGCACACCACCGACGGCACGCGCAACACGGTCATCGGCACCGATGACCTGCTCAGCATCAGCGGCAACAGCAGCACCACGGCCAGCGGCACGCTGGTGATTCAGGCCGGCCCGCATGCACGGGTGACCGCCAGCCAGGTGGTGATCGATGCCGGCGCTAGCTTGACGCTGACGGCAGGCGGTCATCACATCGTGATCAATTCGGGCGGGATCTTCAGCAGTGTCGCCATCGTCGAGGGCGGTGCGCCGGTGGCAGGCGTGGTTGCGCAGACAGCGTTGGCGGCGGTGCCCGAGGAACAGCACGCGCAGGTCTTGTTGTCCGTGACCGCACAACAGGTCGCGCTGGCCCAGGCCGCCGAGCAGGCCTCTTCAGTGTGCGCCGTGTGCGAAAAACTGGCGCAGGTGGGCGCATGAGCCGGGCTTATCTGTTACTGGATCGAATCCAGATCGCCAACCTTGCCGATCGCCTGTTCGAGCTGACGGGCCGCGCGTCGGTTCATTCGCTTTATCGGCACACCGCTTACAGCGACCTGGACAGTGTCGGGCCGTTGTTGACGGAAGTTCTGCCTGACAGCCCGCTGGAACGGGTGTTCTGGCAGGCGTGGAGCGCGACAGCGGGTATCTGGCTAGAGTCGGAGGCCGACGAACTTCAGGTGCTGGAGCATCTGCGTGGTTTGGTCCACGCACGGGTCGAAGGAGGCGCGACGGTTTTTTTCCGCTTCTACGATCCACGCGTCACAGCCTCCTGGCTGGCGGATTTGCCCTTCCTTGAGCGGGATCGCCTGATGGGGCCGATTCGACTGATCCGTTTGCCGGGCCTGGAGATCCGTCAGCAAGCCGCGCAACCGGCAATCCCCTATGCGCAGCAGCCTTGGCTGGGTCTGGCAGCCGAGCAGCTCGATCACCTCGACACCGCGAGGCGCGAGTCTTTCGACCGGCAACTGATCGAGCACGTTCGGCGCCACTTTCCCGGATCGCTCAAGTCCCTGGACGTCTGCGCGCTGCGGCAATGGGCATCGGACTGTCAGTCGAGCGCCGCGCGCAGCGGTTTCAGCGCCGTCGATGAAGTACTGATCTGGTCTCGATTGCCGGCCGTGCTGGGCAGGGATTTCCCCGATGGTTCGGAGCATGGCGTCTATCGGCAGCTACTGACCGAACCCGGCGTCACACCCCATCAGCGTCTGGACAACCTCAACCATGCATTGACGCAACAGTTACTGACTGAAAAGGACCTCGCCCCATGAGCGCCGAAAAACTGGCCATGGTTGACCAGGCTGCTCAGGCCGAGCGTGCGGCCAGAGCCCAGCCCCATGTGGACATCAACAGCCCGG
>NZ_NEIZ01000018.1:0-148988 GCF_002113645.1 Pseudomonas sp. B35(2017)
GGGCAGGGGGGTGGGTGGGGTTCATTGACGGCCTGATGCTCATTGATGGTTCCATGGCGTTCTTGCAGATTTGAGGTTCCGGGAGCCTGAACAGGGGCGCTCCCGGAAAAGTCTTGGTGGTTTCCATCATCCCGCTGGCGGGGGCCGGTGGCGGAACGACTGCGGTCTTTGTCTTGCCTTTACTGTGCTTTCGCGATTTTCACCCAGTCCAGCCGGGCGGAGATTCCGCCGAGGGCGGCATCCACGCTTGAGAGAAATTCGAGGGTGTTGTGCCCGGCTTCCAGTGTCTGCGGCGGCAAATCACCGCTGAATTCACCGTTGGTGCCCCAGCGGATCGCCACCGGGTGGCCGTTGACCCGTATCTGCATCTGTGTGCGGATCTGGTCGTTGGCGAAGCTGTTGAACGCTCCGCTGATCGCGTAGGGGGTTGAGGCGGGGGTCAGGTCAAAGACAAGCGAGGCGCGCGGCGCGTTTATCCATGCCGAAGCGTTATGGCGGAAATGCCGGGTCTCCCACTCGGTCTCCCGCCAGCCGGAACCCGCCATCGGTGGCGCCAGGCTCCACCATTTGCCGAAGTCCCAGAGGTACTCGTCATGGGCGCGGTGGCGGAATGTGATGAGGCCGAATCGAGGGGCGGCGCCGGTTTCGGCGATGCCTTGCAGACGGGTGGCGGTCGGCGACGAGCCGGATTCCAGCGTCTGGCGCCAGGCCTGAAGTTCAGGGGAGGCGGACGCCGTCGCCCCGTTGCCGACGTCGACCGTGACGACCTGCGACCGCGGCAGTTTGCGGACTTGCGCGGCGGATTGCCCGTCGGCGTCGAGCGGTACCGGATAATGCAGGGTCCAGCCTTCTTCGGTCTCTTCGCAGCGGCCCTTGCGTTGCAGCGGGTCGGACTGCTGCCATTCGTGGCCAGGCATGTAGCAGACTTCAATGGCGTCCACCGGCTTGCCGTAGAGGTGGAACAGCACTGCGCTCAAGTCGGCATTCAAGAACATCCAGTCGTGATTGAGTACGTTGGAGTGGTCGAGAATGATCAGGGTCTTGTTGAGCGCATTGCCGTCAAAGTTGTGGACGATGTCGCTCAGTACCGATTGCTGCCGTTTTGAGATGTCGATGTAGTGCTGGAACTGAAAGAGTTGCGCGCCGAGCCCGGTGAAGACCATCAGTGCCGCGAGCGCAGCGGTGACGGCCCGGGAATGGCGACGGACGATCAGCAGCACGGCGATGAACACCAGCACCGCGCCCGGTGCCGCGTACAGGAATGTCCTCTGGCTGACGCCCATGTGCGCGGGGTTGAAGATGAACGGCAAGTACCCCAGGCAAATGAGAAGGCATCCGGCCAGGATCATCCTGCCCGCCAGCATGGGCTTTGCCGGTTGCCGCAGCCCTGCGCCGGCCGTCTGCGCCGACGTTGCCGACAGCAGCGCAATGAACCCGAGGATCGCCGCCGAGGCGAGGGCGATGTACCAATGGCTGCCGATTTCGAGGACGGTGATCTGCAGGGCGTCGATCCAGCCGCCGAACAGGCTTCGTCCGATTCCCAGGCGCCAGAGCTTGGGAAAGTACTGTTTCAGGGAGGCGAAGGCGCTGTCGCCCACCACGGCGCTTTGGTAGCTGTGCACCAGGGGCAGGGTATGGATCACATAGGCGATGTAGGCGACCGGGCCGGCAGCCCAGATCAGGTGCTGCGGGTAATACCGTTTGATGTGCGGGACGAGGCCTTTGAAGCCGACCTGGATGAAGACCGCGAACGCCGGGATGGCCGCCAGCAGCAACGCGACCTCGTACATGGCGCATCCCGCCGCCAGCAGGAGGCTGGCGAGCGCGCTGAGCGCGAAGGCGCGGGCCTTGCCTCTTTGCTCCAATGCCTGGAGCAGCAGGACACAGGCCATCAATGTCAGGCTGAGGGCCCAGTTGATGTGGATCGATCTGAACGACAGTTGCATGGTGTCGGCCGGAAACAGGATCACCAGCACACTGGCCAGCATGCCCCACTTCAGGGAGCCGGTGATCCGGGTGGTGATCAGGCTCATGCAGCAGCCCTTGATCACCAGGGCGATGATCAGCAGAACGTGCCAATAGTTGAAGGTGTCCGGATCCAGGGCGTACGCGATGGCGTGGGGCAAAATGGTGAGCGGGCGCAGCGCGTGGGCCGGCATGGCGCTCGTGGCGTCGGTCAGGAAAAACACCCCGATCCGGCTGAACAGCCCGATGACGCCCCATTCCTCCAGCAGGCCGGTCAGGCTGAAACCGAACGGCAGCCATATGAAAAGGACCGTCAGCAATGCCGGGCCGGCATGGGCGAGCCAG
The DNA here is from genome assembly GCF_002113645.1 of Pseudomonas sp. B35(2017). Taxonomy (NCBI): domain Bacteria; kingdom Pseudomonadati; phylum Pseudomonadota; class Gammaproteobacteria; order Pseudomonadales; family Pseudomonadaceae; genus Pseudomonas; species Pseudomonas sp. B35(2017). The sequence continues at coordinate 2,311 of NZ_NEIZ01000018.1, forward strand.
GCGGCTTTTTTGCCGTGCAGCGATGCCGGCGTCAGCATCGACGACTGCGGGAGGGAGGCGGTCATGGGGTGTCAGTCCTTCGAGGGTGTTGTTTTGTGGGTGGCCTTGAGGACGAACTTGTTCAACAGGTAGCTGCAGGGAAGCAGCAGCGCGATCACCAGTATCGGAGCGATCGCCTTGTGCAGGTGCAGGTGTTCAACCAAGAGGTTGAGCAGCAGCGCGCCGAGAAGGTACTGCACAAGGTAGATGGTCGGGTAGACGAGCATGCCGCTCCACGACTGCTGCACCTTGAACACGACCTTCGCATTGAAGAAGTAGGCGAAGACTATCCCTGCCGCGTAAGCGATCGCATAGGCGATCTGGTAGTCGATCCAGACGCTCAGCAGCAGGTACAGGCCATAGGTGAGCCCGGTGTTCAGGCCGCCGCCGATCAGGAAGCTGATCCAGCGGCGAACCTGCGGGTTGTCTTTCAGCGCGATCACGAGACGGTTTTTTTCGCGGTGAGCCGGGTGAACTCCGAGTAGTCCCGGATGTAGTCGTCCGCTTCGTAGTAGTCGGACGTGAACACCAGCAGCACGGCGTCATCCGAGTACTTGTACTGGATGCCCCAAGTCATCGGCGGCAGGTAGATGCCCTTGTTGGGCGCATCGAGCAGGACTTCGGCCCGGTTTGTGCCGTCGTCGACCACCACCGCGCAGCTGCCTTTGACGCAGATCAGGAACTGGTGGCATTTGTGGTGGGCATGTTCGCCGCGGGTCTTCTGGCTCGGGACGTTGAAGACCAGGAAGTAGCGCTTGGGCAGGAACGGGATTTCCTTGTGGAACTCGCCGACCGAGAGATCGCCGCGCATGTCGGTGATGTACTTGAAACGGTGGGTGGTGACGTCGCCCACGCCGATCCGCACCACCGCATCGTCTTGTTCCTGGGCCTTGGCGGCGGGGCTCTTGGCGGCGTCGCTGGAGGCGGAGTTCTCGACGTAGCCGGTGATGCGCGCCGGCGAGCCGGTGACGATGGCGTACGGCGGAACGGATTTGGTGACCACCGCGCCTGCGCCGACCATCGCGCCGGTGCCGATGGTGATGCCCGGCAGGATCACTGCGCCGCCGCCGATGGACGCGCCGTCCTGGATCACGGTCTGCGAAAACGACTCCGGATAGACCTTCGAGCGCGGGAACTTGTCGTTGGTGAACGTGGCGTTGGGCCCGATGAAGACGTCGGAGCCGATCCGCAGGCCGTCCCAGACGTACACGCCGGACTTGATGGTGGTGCGGTCGCCGATGATCACGTCGTTCTCGATCAAGGAATGCGAGCAGACGTTCACGTCGTCGCCGATGACCGCGTTCTCGAAGACCACCACGTATTGCCAGATGCGCGTGTTCTTGCCGATCTTCTTGCTTTTGACGTCGGCGCTGGCGTGGATGAAGGGCTCAGTCACTTCAGGGGTTCCTTGTTGTCGAGTTGCATGCAAACGATCGCCAGCGGCCGTTGTTTGCTGTTTTCATAGGCGCGCCACGCATAGGTGCCGACCAGGCCGACCCCCAGCAGGTTCAAGGTTCCCAGCAGCAGCACGACCAGCATGGTCGCGGCGTAGCCCGGCACTTCGATGGCGCCGGACAGGCGGGCGACGATGACCATCAGGCCGATGACCAGCGAAATCATCGAGCCCACCGCGCCCATCCGGGTCAGCAGCCGGATCGGGTAGTCGGTGAAGGCGAAGATGCTGTCCATCATGTAGTCGAGCTTTTTCTTGAACGTCCAGGCCGACTTGCCTTCGAGGCGGGTCTGGCGCTCGTACTCGACGAACTTGCGGCGAAAGCCCAGCCAGAAGATCAGGGCGATCAGCGACGAGCGCGACTCGTTCAACTGCAGGAGCTGTTCACGGAACGCCTTGTTGCAGCCGAAGATGTCGACCCCGCCCTTGGGCATGTCGTGCACCACCAGGCGCCGGTACAGGCCCCAGAAGATCGAGGAGGCCATGCGGCTGGAGAAGGGATCCTGCCGCGCGTTGCGGGTGCCGATGGCCACGTCGCACTCGTCGTTGGACAGCGCCTTGAAGAAGCTGATCAAAAGCTCCGGCGGCTCCTGCAGGTCCGCCGCCATCACGCCGAAATAGTCGCCCTTGGCGGCCATCAGGCCGGTGCGGATCGCCGGGAACGAGCCGAAGTTGCGCGAATGGGCGAGCAACTGGGCGGAGAACTTCATGTCGCCCAGTGCGTTCTTCAGCATCGCGAACGATTGGTCCGGGCTGCCGTCGACCACGAACACGACTTCAAGCTGCTTCTCGAGCGAGTCGTTCATGTCCTCCAGGGCCTGGATCAGCCGAGGGATCGATTCTTCGTTCTTGTAGACCGGGACGATTACCGAATACTTCATGCCGCCCATCCGTTGACGGCGGCGATGACCTTGCTGACTTCGTCATCGGTCATTTCCGGGTAGCACGGCAGCGTGAGGATCTGCGCGGCCAACCGCTCGGTGTTCTCCAGCGACACGCCGGCGAACTGCTGGCCGAACACTGGCTGGCGGTAGTCCGGGATCGGGTAGTGGACGTCGGAGGCGATCTGCGCCTCGCGCAGGTGCGTCTGCAGCGCGGTGCGCTTGGACGATTTGATGACGTACAGGTGGGCGACCGAGGCCTTGCCTGCGTCGGCGCCGTGGGTCACGTCGCTGTGGCGGATTTCGCTGCGGTAGCGGGCGGCGATGTCGCGGCGGCGGGCGTTGCCTTCATCGAGATGGGGCAGGAGTTCCGACAGGATCGCTGCCTGCATCTCGTCGAGGCGGCTGTTGCGGGCGCCTTCCAGCTCGACGCAGTACTTCGAGGACCAGCCGTACTGACGCAGTTGGGCCACACGTTGGGCGATGCTGTCGGAATTGGTCACGACCGCGCCGCCGTCGCCCAGGGCGCCGAGGTTCTTGGTCGGGTAGAAGCTGAAGCTCGACGCATCGCCGAAGGTGCCTACGCGCTGGTCGTCGCGTTCGGCGCCGTGGGCCTGGGCGCAGTCTTCCAGCAGCGGGATCCGCTGTGCGGCGCAGTATTGGGCGATGGCCTTGATCTCAGGGATGGCCAGGCCGTACAGGTGGGTGACGACCACGGCCTTGGCGCCGGCCTCGACGGCTTGCTTGACGCTGTCCAGGGTGACGACGTGGGTGTCCGGGTCGACGTCCATGAAGACTGGCGTCGCGCCGACGGCCAGGACCGAGGTGGTGGTGTACATGCCGGCGTTGGCGACCGTCGCCACTTTGTCGCCCTTGACCACGCCGAGCGCCTTGAGGGCCAGCTCGATGGCGTCGGTGCCGTTGGCGACGGTGATGCAATGCGCTGCGTTCAGGTACTGGGCGAACGACGCTTCGAAACGTTTCACTTCCGGCCCCAGAACCACCCAGCCGCTGGCGACCACCCGCTGCACCGAAGAATTGATTTGCGATTGAAACTTTTCAATCTTCGCTGCGAGGTTGTTGATTTGCTGCATGGGTGCTCTCCATTTCGAAGCAAAAAGCGTGCGATATCTGGTTTTTTGACGGCGTTGGCCGAAATTATGTTGTGCAGGAGCGCGTCGGCCATCCAGCGGCGGGCGTACGATCCCTATTTCCGCACGGATTCTATCCGTACCCTGAGCCGGCTCCAACCGGCAAACCGCAATTTGGATCGACGGGCGGTTGAGCCGCATCGGTGAATCCGCCGACGCAAGGGCGAAAATGACCGCATCGGCGGGGCGGCGAGCCTCTGCCCTGCGACAAAGTGGCTAACCGTGCATCGATTCAATAAACTGCCGCCCTTCGGCCGTTTCCGGTTCAATGCTTCGGGTTTCGGTGATGGCGGCGGGATGATCGCCGTTCAGCCAATGCGTTCGCCGCCGTCTCTTCACTGATTTCCATGTTTCCCAAGGGGCGTCCATGCGATCCAAAACATTCCTGGTCACCGGCGGCAGCGGCTTCGTGGGGCGTGCGCTGATCGCGCGGCTGGCGGCCCTGCCGTGTTCGGTCATCGCGCCGGTGCGGGACATGGCTACGGTCTTCCCGGCCGGCGTGCGCAAGGTTCAGGCCGGCGACCTGGGCCCCGGGCAGGACTGGGCCGCGTCTTTAGAGGGGGTCGACTGCATCGTCCATGCGGCCGCGCGGGTGCATGTCATGCACGACACGGACGCCGATCCCCTGGCCGCCTTCCGCCAGGTCAATGTCGAGGGCACGGTCAACCTGGCGCGCCAGGCGGCTGCGGCCGGGGTCAAGCGCTTCGTCTTCGTCAGTTCGGTCAAGGTCAACGGCGAGGGCACGCCGCCGGGCAAGGCCTACACCGCCGATGATGCGCCGGCCCCGGTCGATCCTTACGGCATTTCCAAGCTCGAAGCCGAAACGGCATTGCTGGCCCTGGCGCACGCCACGGGCATGGAGGTCGTCATCGTCCGCCCGGTGCTGGTGTACGGGCCGGGCGTGAAGGCCAATTTCCTCAGCATGATGCGCTGGCTCGCGCGGGGCGTGCCGTTGCCGTTCGGCGCCGTGGACAACCGGCGCAGCCTGGTGGCCATCGAAAACCTGGTGGACTTCATCGCCGTGTGCCTGGAGCACCCGGCGGCGGCCGGTCAAGTGTTCCTGGTCAGCGATGGCGAGGACCTCTCGACCACGCAGTTGCTGCGCAGGCTGGCCGCCGCGCTCCGGGTGCGCGCGCGGTTGCTGCCGGTGCCGGTCGCCCTCATGCGCGCAGCGGCCACCGCGTTGGGGCGGCGCGACCTGTCGCAAAGGGTTTTCGGTTCCCTGCAGGTCGACATCGGCAAAAACCGGCGACTGCTGGACTGGACGCCTCCGGTCAGCCTTGATCACGCCTTGGGCGCTACGGCGCAACACTTTCTGGACGCTCGCCAATCATGAATTACGGATGGTTCATTCCTGCCGTCGCGCTGGTTTCATTCCTGCTGACCTGGGCGCTGCGCCGTTACGCGCTGGCCCGCAGCCTGATCGACATTCCCAATGCCCGCAGTTCCCACTCGGTGCCGACCCCCCGGGGCGGCGGCGTGGCGATCGTGCTGGCGTTCCTGCTGGCGCTGGGCCTGCTGCTGTGGGGCGGGCTGATCAGTGCGGCGCAGTTCGCGGCGATCGCGGGGGCAGGGGCCCTGGTGGCGGTCATCGGTTTCATGGACGACCACGGCCACATCGCCGCCCGCTGGCGTCTGCTGGGGCATTTCCTGGCGGCCGCCTGGCTGCTGTGGTGGATCGGCGGCCTGCCGCCGGTGCAGTTGGCGGGCGTCACCGTCGACCTGGGGGTGGTCGGTCACGTGCTGGCGGCGTTCTATCTGGTCTGGCTGCTCAATCTCTATAACTTCATGGACGGCATCGACGGGATCGCCAGCGTCGAGGCCATCTGCGTCTGCATCGGCGCCGGCCTGCTGGGCTGGTGGAGCGGCCTGCCGCAGCTGGCCTGGGTGTCGGCCTTGCTGGTGGCCAGCGTGGCTGGGTTCTTGTTCTGGAATTTTCCGCCCGCGCGGATCTTCATGGGCGATGCCGGAAGCGGGTTCCTGGGCATTGTGCTGGGCGGTTTGTCGCTTCTGGCCGCAACGTTCGACGCCAATCTGCTGTGGAGTTGGCTGATACTGCTGGGCGTCTTCATCGTCGATGCGACGTTCACCCTGTTTCGCCGACTGTTGCGGGGCGACAAGGTGTATGAGGCGCACCGCAGCCATGCCTATCAGTTTGCCTCTCGTCGGTTCGGCAGCCATTTGGCGGTCACGGCGACCGTCGGGGCGATCAATCTGCTCTGGCTGTTGCCTATTGCGGTGGGCGTCGCCCGTTTCGGGCTGGACGGCGGCTTGGGCTTGATCCTGGCCTATGCTCCCTTGCTGGTGCTGGCGATCAGGTTTCGAGCCGGAGAACTTGAAAAAGCGCCGGCGAAGGACTAAGCAACAGTTCTGTCATAAGGGATTAAAGTGCGAGAGACTCGGATCCGGGCCGCCGCGCCAACGCAACCGATCAAAGGAGGGCTGAGGTGTTTGAGGAGATGATGGAAAACGTCAGAGCGCGCCTTCTGGGGCTTCCCCGGCGTCGCAAGCGTCTGATCCAGGTCAGCACGGACATCGTCCTGGTCTGGGTCGCCCTGTGGCTGGCCTTCATCGTCCGCCTGGGGATCGATGACATGTACAACCCCTTCAGGGTGCACTTCTGGCTGTTTGTCTGCGCCCCGGTGGTCGCCATCCCGCTCTTCATCCGCTTTGGCATGTACCGGGCGGTCATGCGCTATTTCGGCAACGATGCGCTGATCGCAATCATCAAGGCCGTGAGCCTGTCCTCGCTGATCCTGGCGGTGGTGGTGTACTGGTACAGCAACCACGAAGCGGTCGTGCCCCGTTCGGTCATCTTCAACTACTGGTGGCTGAGCCTGGTCATCATCGGCGGCCTGCGCCTGTGCATGCGCCAATACTTCATGGGCGACTGGTTCACCGCCGCCCAGCACGTCCCGTTCACCAGCCGCGACAACGGGCTGACCAAGGTCGCCGTGTATGGCGCAGGCGTCGCCGGCAACCAACTGGTGGCCGCCTTGCGCATGGGCAAGGTGATGCGTCCCGTGGCGTTCATCGACGATGACCCGAGCATCGCCGACCGCTCCATTTCCGGCCTGGTGGTCTACAAGCCCAAGCACATCCAGCAGATGATCGACGTGACCGGCGCGCAGGAGATCCTGCTGGCGCTGCCGTCCTCCACCCGTTCCCGTCGCCGGGAGATCCTCAACCTGCTGGAAGGCTTCCCGCTGCACGTGCGCAGCGTGCCCAACTTCTCGGACCTGGCCAGCGGCCGCGTCAAGGTCGAAGACATCCAGGAAGTGGACATCGCGGACCTGCTCGGACGGGATTCGGTGCCGGCCCAGCCCGACCTGCTCGAACGCTGCATCAAGGGCAAGACCGTCATGGTGACCGGGGCCGGCGGCTCCATCGGTTCGGAACTGTGCCGGCAGATCTTCGCGCTCGGCCCGACCGCGCTGATCCTGTTCGACCACAGCGAGTTCAACCTCTACAGCATCCTGTCGGAGCTGGAGAAGCGCGGCGCCCGGGAGTCGGTGCCGGTGCACCTGCTGCCGATCCTCGGCTCCATCCGCCATCCGCACAAACTGCTGGATGTGATGAAGACCTGGAAAGTGGAGACCGTGTACCACGCCGCCGCCTACAAGCATGTGCCGATGGTCGAGCACAACATCGCCGAGGGCGTGCTCAACAACGTCATCGGCACGTTGAACACGGCCCAGGCCGCACTGCAGTCGGGTGTGGCCAATTTCGTGCTGATCTCCACCGACAAGGCCGTGCGCCCCACGAATGTGATGGGCAGCACCAAGCGCCTGGCCGAACTGACCCTCCAGGCCCTGAGCCAGGAAGTGGCGCCGGTGCTGTTCGGCGACAAGGCGAACGTCTCGCGGGTCAACAAGACCCGCTTCACCATGGTGCGTTTCGGCAATGTCCTGGGCTCGTCCGGCTCGGTGATCCCGCTGTTCCACAGCCAGATCAAGTCCGGCGGGCCGCTGACCGTGACCCATCCGAAGATCACCCGCTACTTCATGACCATTCCCGAGGCGGCCCAGCTGGTCATCCAGGCGGGTTCCATGGGGCAGGGCGGCGATGTGTTCGTGCTGGACATGGGCGAGCCGGTCCGCATCGTCGAGCTGGCGGAAAAGATGATCCACCTGTCCGGCTTGAGCATCCGCTCCGAGCGCAATCCCCAGGGCGACATCTCCATCGAGTTCACCGGGCTGCGCCCTGGCGAGAAGCTGTACGAGGAGTTGCTGATCGGGGACAACGTCGCGGCCACGCCGCACCCGATGATCATGACGGCCAACGAGGACCACCTGGCCTGGGATGTGCTGAAGAACCGCCTGAGCGACCTGCTGGCGGCGGTCGAGCAGGACGACTACTCGCGGGTGCGGCAACTGCTGCGCGAAACGGTCAGCGGGTATTCGCCGGACGGTGAGATCGTCGACTGGATCTATCAGCAGCGCCGGCTCGAGCCCTGATTGTTTCATATCCTGTAACGCACGGGTTTTTGACAGGCCCGCTCCATTGTCTAAGTTTTGGTGAGCAGCTTCGGAGAAGCTGCTTTCCCAAACGATGATGGAGCGTCACTTATGCGTACCGGTTTTTTCTCTTCCCTGGTTTTTGCCCTGCTCACCAGCGCCTCGATCGCCGCGATCGCTGCGCCTTCGGCGGGGCCCGAAGCACAGAAGCCACCTTCCGCGGCCGTGGCGGCACAGGCGCCTGCCACCTCCGCCAAGGTCGACCTCAACGACGCCGATGCCGCCACCCTGCAAAAGGAACTGGCAGGAGTGGGCGAAGCGAAGGCCAAGGCCATTGTTGCGTACAGGGAAACAAACGGGCCGTTCGCGTCAGTGGATGAACTGCTGGAAGTGAAGGGCATCGGCAAGGCGATCCTGGATCGCAACCGCGACAGGCTGGAAGTGAACTAAGCTGAACGCTCATCGCCAAGAGGCCGGTCATTGACCGGCCTTTTTGCATTCCGGCACCGGGCGGATGACCCGGGCGGGTGTTCGTCGGACGGATTGAAATTACGGCTATCATATTGCTCTTTGATTATGCCTATAATATTTTCGCCATCCGAAGCCGTCCGGTCTCCGGAGGCGTTCATTCCCCCAAGGTTCAGCAGGAGTACGGTCATGAATTCTCCAAAGTCTCAAGGTACGGCCCTCGTCACTGGCGCGTCTTCCGGCATCGGTGCGGTATACGCCGAGCGGTTGGCGGCGCGGGGGTTCGATCTGTTGCTGGTGGCCCGTGACCAGGAGCGGCTGGAAAGCGCCGCCGTCAGGTTGCGCGGCGCCCATGGCGTCCAGGTCGAAGTGCTGAAGGCCGACCTGACGCAGAAGGCCGATGTGCAGAAGGTCGAGCAGCGTCTGCGCAGCGACGCCGGCATCAGCCTGCTGGTCAACAACGCGGGGGTCGGCGCCAACGGTTCGCTGGCCGACGCCGATCCCGAGCAGTTGGAACGGCTGATCCAGCTGAACATCACCGCCGTCACCCGGCTGGCCTGCGCCGCCGCTGCGGCGTTCGTCAACGCCGGCCGTGGCACGATCGTCAACATCGCCTCCGTGGTGGCGCTGTTTCCCGAGCGTTTCAACGCCACCTACAGCGCCAGCAAGGCTTACGTGCTGAGCCTGACCCAATCGCTGAACGCGGAGCTCGACGGCACCGGCGTCAAGGTGCAGGCGGTGCTGCCCGGCGTCACCCGCACCGAAATCTGGGAGCGCTCCGGGATCGACGCCAGCGGCATTCCGGATGAAATGATCATGGAGGCCGGCGAGATGGTGGATGCGTCTCTGGCGGGGCTTGAGCAAGGTGAACTGGTGACCATTCCGTCCCTGCCGGACGCCGGTGAGTGGCAGGCCTTCGTCGCCGCGCGTCTGGTGATGGCGCCCAACCTTTCCCACCGTTCGGCGGCCGGGCGCTACAAGTAAGACCTTTCTGAATCGGCAAGAGGAAACCTGATATGGATCAGCGTCGGATAGTGGTCACGGGAATGGGCCTGGTGTCTCCGCTGGGCAGCGGCGTCGAAGCGGCCTGGCAGCGTCTGTTGGCTGGCCGCTCGGGGTTGCGTCCGTTGCCGGAAGCGGTGGTCGCGGATCTGCCGGCCCGTGTCGGCGGGGTGGTGCCGACGGTGGAGGAGGATGCCGAAGCCGGCTTCGACCCTGACCGTGCGACGCCGCCCAAGGAACAGAAGAAGATGGACCGCTTCATCCTGTTCGCCATGGAGGCGGCCCGCCAGGCGTTGGAGCAGGCGGGCTGGCAACCTGCCGAAGCCCGGGCCAAGGAACGCACGGCGACCGTCATCGGTTCCGGCGTGGGCGGCTTCGGCGCCATCGCCGATGCCGTGCGCACCACCGACAGCCGTGGCCCGCGCCGTCTGTCGCCGTTCACCATCCCTTCGTTCCTGGTCAACCTTGCCGCCGGCCATGTCTCGATCGCCCACGGCCTCAAGGGGCCGCTGGGCGCGCCGGTGACGGCGTGCGCGGCCGGGGTGCAGGCGATCGGCGACGCGGCGCGGATGATCCGTGCGGGCGAAGCCGACATCGCGGTGTGCGGCGGCGCCGAGGCGGCCATCGACCGGGTCAGCCTGGCCGGCTTCGCGGCGGCCCGCGCTTTGTCCAGCGCCTACAACGACACGCCCGAACGCGCCTCGCGCCCGTTCGACAGCGGACGGGACGGCTTCGTCATGGGCGAGGGGGCGGGCCTGTTGGTGATCGAGTCCCTGGAGCATGCGCTGGCGCGGGGCGCCCGGCCCTTGGCCGAACTGGTCGGATACGGCACCAGCGCCGATGCCTACCACCTGACCGCCGGTCCCGAGGACGGCAACGGGGCGCAGCGCGCGATGGGGTTGGCATTGGCCCAGGCGGGCGTGACGCCGGACCAGGTGCAGCACCTCAATGCCCACGCAACCTCCACGCCGGTCGGGGATCTGGGTGAGTTGGCGGCCATCAAGTCGTTGTTCGGTGCCGGACGCAGCATCGCCGTGACCTCGACCAAATCCGCCACCGGGCATCTGTTGGGCGCGGCCGGCGGGCTCGAAGCGATCTTCACGGTGCTGGCGATCCGCGACCAGGTCGTCCCGCCCACCCTCAACTTCGACGATCCCGACCCGGCCAGCGAAGGCGTGGACATCGTCCACGGCCAGGCGCGGTCGATGCCGATCGAACATGCGCTGTCCAACGGTTTCGGGTTCGGGGGGGTGAACGCCAGCGTGCTGTTCAAGCGCTGGGCGGGCTAGTCTTTCGAACGCTTGAGGTGGTCGCGGGTGACGTCGAGGATGCGCTGGGCGAAATCGCCGTCCGCGACGCTGCGCGACAGCAGCAGCGCGCCCGCCAGGGTCGCCATGATGACGATGCTGCGCTCGGCCGCACCGTCGCCGTCGAGGGTGCCTTCGATCTGGTCGAGGCGGGCCTTGAGCACCTCGTCGCTGGTGGGGCTGGGTTGGCCGCGCAGCCCCAGTTCCGAGGAGATGGTCAGCAACGGGCAGCCTTCGTGCGGGCTGGTCTGGTGCCATTCGGAGAGGTAGGTGTCGATGAACAGGTCCAGCGGATTGGCCTGGGCGAAGATGTCGGCGCACAGGCCGGCCACTTGGTCGCCGGCCGCCTGCAAGGCCTTTTCCACCAGTTCATCCTTGGACTTGAAGTGCGAATAGAAGCCGCCGTGGGTCAGGCCCAGGGCTTTCATCAAGGGCTGCAGGCCGGTCGCGCCGATGCCGTCCTTGCGAAACCGTTCGGAGGCCTCCTTGATGATGCGCTGGTGGGTCTGGGCTTTGTGATCCTGCGAATAACGCATTTAAACTCTCCGCAACTAGGTCCCCATCTTAACCAATGAAAATTGCATGGTGACTGTACTTCTACTTCTAAAAAGCGTGCGGTTGAGTCCGGCGTGATCTCAGCCGTGCCCCTGCCGGCCGGCCGGCCAGCGACGCAAAGAAAAACCCGCCGGCATCGGCGGGTTTCCCATTCAGCGGTCTTGTGCCTCCTTGGCGTCCATTTCCGCATTGCGTTCAGCGACGCGTCTGCGTTGCTCTTCGGTCAGCTCGACCTTGTTGGCGGTGTCGCGCAGCATCATCAAGCCGCCAACGATCGAGCCGATGGCCACGACCAGGATCAACCAGGCATACCAAGGCATAACGGCACTCCTCAAGGGCAGGCCGGCGGGCGAGGGTTTCGCCGTACGCCGCTGCATACCCTGTTTGAGCGAAGGGATTTCGCACTGGTTCCATTCTAGGCCGGTTACGCCTTCAGCGGTTCAGGGATCTGCGCCGTAATCGCCGCGTAAACCCACTCTTTACGCTTTCTTTATGCCCTCACGAGCCCCTCGGTCTCGTTCCTTTACGGCCGCCTTTCCGACAATGCCTCCACACGCGGCAATACGCCGTAACACGGAGATCTTCCATGAGCGTTCTGGACGGGGTGTCCCTGCTGCTGGCGGCAGGGCTGTTCATTTATCTGTTGGTTGCGCTGCTGCGCGCGGACCGGAACTAGGAGCGGCTATGCACAGTTATGACTATGGGCTGATCCTCGCGTTCTTCGCGGTGGTCCTGCTGCCGGCGCCGTTGCTGGGGCGCTTCTACTACAAGGTGATGGAAGGCCAACGCACCTGGCTGACGCCGGTGCTCGGCCCGCTGGAGCGCGGCTGCTACCGCCTCGCCGGGGTCGATCCGCAGAGCGAGCAGAGCTGGCAGAAGTACACGCTGGCGTTGCTGGCGTTCAACCTCGCCGGATTCCTGCTGCTGTTCGCGATCCTGGTGTTCCAGGATCACCTGCCGCTCAACCCGCAGAACCTGCCGGGCCAGGAATGGACCCAGGCGTTCAACACCGCGGTCAGTTTCATGACCAACACCAACTGGCAGTCCTACAGCGGTGAGGCGACCCTCAGCTACCTGAGCCAGATGGCCGGCCTCACCGTGCAGAATTTCGTCAGCGCCGCCACCGGCCTGGCCGTGCTGGTTGCGCTGTGCCGCGGCATCGGTCGCAAATCCGCCAAGACCCTGGGCAACTTCTGGGCCGACATGACCCGCGCCACTCTCTACGGCCTGCTGCCGCTGTGCCTGCTGCTGGCGCTGTACCTGGTGTGGCAGGGCGTGCCGCAGACCTTCGCCCAATACGTGAACGCCGTGACGGTGCAGGGCGTCGATCAGGTGATCCCGCTCGGCCCTGCGGCCAGCCAGATCGCGATCAAGCAACTGGGCACCAACGGCGGCGGCTTCTTTGGCGTCAACTCGGCGCATCCGTTCGAGAACCCGACGGCGTGGAGCAACCTGTTCGAAGTGGCGTCGATCATCCTGATCCCGGTGGCGCTGGTGTTCACCTTCGGCCATTACGTGAAGGACCTGCGTCAGAGCCGCGCGATCATCGGCTGCATGCTGGCGCTGTTCATCATCGGCGGCGCCACGTCGCTGTGGGCCGAGTACCAGCCGAACCCGGCGCTGAGCAGCCCGGCCGTCGAGCAGACCGCACCGCTGGAAGGCAAGGAAGCGCGCTTCGGCACCACCGCCACCGTGCTGTGGTCGGTGACCACCACCGCCGCCTCGAACGGTTCGGTGAACGGCATGCACGACAGCCTCAACCCGCTCAGCGGCATGGTGGCGCTGGTCAACATGATGGTCGGCGAAGTGATCTTCGGCGGCGTCGGCGCCGGGCTCTACGGCATGCTGCTCAACGTGCTGATCGCGGTGTTCCTCGCCGGCCTGATGATCGGGCGCACGCCGGAATACCTGGGCAAGAAACTGCAGGCGCGGGAGGTGCAACTGCTGGTGGTCACGCTGCTGGTGATGCCGGTGGGCGTGCTGGTGCTCGGCGCGATCGCCGCGAGCCTGCCAGGCCCTGCCGCGACCATCAGCAACCCCGGCCCCCACGGTTTCAGCCAGTTGCTGTACGCCTACACCTCGGCCAGCGCCAACAACGGCTCGGCGTTCGGCGGCCTGAGCGCCAACACCCCGTTCCATAACCTGATGCTGGGCCTGGGCATGCTGATCGGCCGCTTCGGCTACATCCTCCCGGTCATGGCCCTGGCCGGCAGCCTGGCGATGAAGAAGACCGCGCCGATCGGCCAGAACAGCTTCCCGACCCACGGCCCGCTGTTCGTGACCCTGCTGACCGTGACCATTTTGCTGGTGGGCGGCCTGACCTTCCTGCCGACCCTGGCGCTGGGCCCTATCGCTGAACACCTGAGCATGGGCTTCTAAGGAATCCATCATGAATATGCCTGCAATCAAACCCGTCGCCGCCAAGGCGCCGGAACATGCGAAAACCGCGATCAGCGCCTTGTGGCGTCCGGCGCTGGTGCAAGCCTTCGTCAAGCTCGACCCGCGCCAGCTGCAGCGCTCGCCGGTGATGTTGGTGGTGGAACTGACCGCCGTCCTGACCACCGTGCTGTGCTTCATCCCGGACAGCGTCGTGCCGACCTTCGTCGCCGCGCAGATCGCCCTGTGGCTGTGGTTCACGGTGCTGTTCGCCAACTTCGCCGAAGCCCTGGCCGAAGGGCGCGGCAAGGCCCGGGCCGACAGCCTCAAGGCCGGCAGCGAAGGCCTGAGCGCCCGGCGCAAGCTGGCCAACGGCAGCTTCCAGGTGGTGCCGGCCGCGAGCCTGCGCAAAGGTGATGTGGTGCGCGTCGAGGCCGGGGAAATGATCCCCGGCGACGGCGAAGTCATCGAAGGCATCGCGGCGGTGAACGAAGCGGCCATCACCGGTGAATCGGCGCCGGTGATCCGCGAGTCCGGCGGCGACCGTTCCGCCGTCACCGGCAACACCCGTCTGGTGTCCGACTGGCTGCTGGTGAAGATCACCGCCAACCCTGGCGAGTCGACCCTCGACCGTATGATCGCGCTGGTCGAAGGCGCCAAGCGCCAGAAGACCCCGAACGAAGTGGCGCTGGACATCCTGCTGATCGGTCTGACCCTGATCTTCCTGCTGGTGGTGGTGACTCTGCAGCCGTTCGCTCACTTCGCCAACGGCAGCCTGCCGCTGGTGTTTCTGGTGGCGCTTCTGGTGACGCTGATCCCGACCACCATCGGCGGCCTGCTGTCGGCCATCGGCATCGCCGGGATGGATCGTCTGGTGCGCCTGAACGTGATCGCCAAGTCCGGGCGTGCGGTGGAGGCGGCGGGCGACGTGCACGTGCTGATGCTGGACAAGACCGGCACCATCACCTTCGGCAACCGCCGCTGCAGCGCGGTGCATGCCGCGCCGGGCGTGAGCGCCCGTGAACTGGCCGAGGGCGCGCTGTTCGCCTCGCTGGCCGACGACACCGCCGAAGGCAAATCCATCGTCGAGTACCTGCGCGGCGCCAACCCGCAGCCGGAGCCGTCGATGGACACCCTGACCGCCGTGCCGTTCAGCGCCGAGACCCGGCTCTCCGGCGTGGACTATCAGGGCCGCGCCTACCGCAAGGGCGCGGTGGATTCGCTGCTCGCCTTCCTCGGCCAGCAGCGCGGCGACCTGGCCCCGGCCCTGTCCCGGGAGATCGACAAGATCGCCCAGAGCGGCGGCACGCCGTTGCTGGTCTGCGCCGACGGCAAGCTGCTGGGTGTGATCCACCTCAAGGACGTGGTCAAGCCGGGGATCCGCGAGCGTTTCGCCGAACTGCGCAAGCTGGGGATCCGCACGGTGATGGTGACCGGCGACAACCCGCTGACCGCCGCCGCGATCGCCGCCGAAGCGGGTGTCGATGACGTGCTGGCCGAAGCCACGCCGGAGAAGAAACTGGCGCGCATCCGCCACGAGCAGAACGACGGCCGCCTGGTCGCGATGTGCGGCGACGGCGCCAACGACGCCCCGGCGCTGGCCCAGGCCGACGTCGGCATGGCGATGAACGACGGCACCCAGGCCGCGCGCGAGGCGGCCAACATGGTCGACCTCGACAGCGACCCGACCAAGCTCCTGGACGTGGTGCAGATCGGCAAGGAACTGCTGGTGACCCGCGGCGCGCTGACGACCTTTTCCATCGCCAACGACGTGGCCAAGTATTTCGCGATCCTGCCGGCGCTGTTCGCCGCGATCTACCCGCAACTGGGCGTGCTGAACATCATGCACCTGA
Organism: Pseudomonas sp. B35(2017); assembly: GCF_002113645.1. Classification (NCBI taxonomy): domain Bacteria; kingdom Pseudomonadati; phylum Pseudomonadota; class Gammaproteobacteria; order Pseudomonadales; family Pseudomonadaceae; genus Pseudomonas; species Pseudomonas sp. B35(2017). Next base: position 17,853 of record NZ_NEIZ01000018.1, read on the forward strand.
GCAGCCCGCAGAGCGCGATCCTGTCGGCCATCGTGTTCAACGCCCTGATCATCGTCGTGCTGATCCCGCTGGCCCTGCGCGGCGTGCGGGTGCAGGCGGCGAGCGCGGCGGCGCTGCTGCGGCGCAACCTGCTGATCTACGGCCTGGGCGGAATCCTGGTGCCGTTCGTGGGGATCAAGGCCATCGACATGCTGCTGACGGCGTTGCACCTGGTTTGATTCTGCAAGGTGCGCCAGGCACCCGGCTCCCGCCCTTGAAAGGCATTGCCTTGTGGGAGCCAGCCTGCTGGCGATGGACTCGCCTGGACGCACCTGACCTAACGCGGCATCCGCTGCTTGAATTCGAGGATTCTGAAATGTCCACACTGATACGTCCCGCCCTGAGCCTGCTGGTGCTGATGACCCTGGTCACCGGCGTCGCCTATCCCTTGGCGGTCACCGGCATCGCCCAGGTCGCCTTCCCGGAACAGGCCAACGGCAGCCTGGTGCGCGATGCCGAAGGCAAGGTGCGCGGCTCGTCCCTGATCGCCCAGGATTTCGTCGGCGATGCCTGGTTCCACCCACGCCCCTCGACCGGTGCGTTCGCCACCGTGTCGAGCAGCGCGAGCAACCTGGCGCCGAGCAACCCCGCCCTGGCCACCCGTGTGATCGACGATGCCGGCAAGTTGCAGGTGCCAGGTCAGGGGCCGGTGCCCCTGGCGCTGCTCACCACCTCCGGCAGCGGCCTCGATCCGCACTTGCCACCGGCGGCGATTGCCTATCAACTGGCGCGTGTCGCACAGGCGCGCAACCTGCCGGTGGCGACCCTGCAGCAACTGCTCGACGCGCACATCGAACAGCCGCTGGTGGGGCCGCCGGTGGTCAACGTGCTGGAGCTGAACCTGGCGCTGGAAAAGCTCTGAGCCGTTGCACCGCCAATCGCCAGCAGGCGGGCCCCCACAGGAACGCGCATTTCGTTGTGGGAGCCAGCCTGCTGGCGATGACGGCAGTCGCTGCGATACACAAACATCAGGAAGAGAACATCAAGCATGAGTGATTCCGGCCGCGCCGATGCGCTGTTAGCCAATTTGCCCCGGGACGGCCGCGGCCGGCTGAAGGTGTTCCTCGGCGCCGCGCCGGGCGTGGGCAAGACCTACGCCATGCTCCAGGCCGCCCACACCCAATTGCGCCAAGGCGTGAAGGTCATCGCCGGCGTCGTCGAGACCCACGGCCGGGCGGAGACCGAAGCGCTGCTCGGCGGCCTGCCGCAGCAGCCGCTGGTGCGTTCGGAGTACCGCGGCGTCACCCTCGAAGAAATGGACCTGGACGGCCTGCTCGCGGCCAAGCCCAAGCTGGTGCTGGTGGACGAACTGGCCCACACCAACGCTCCCGGCAGCCGTCACGCCAAGCGCTGGCAGGACATCCAGGAACTGCTCGCCGCCGGCATCGACGTGTTCACCACGGTCAACGTCCAGCACCTGGAAAGCCTCAACGACCAAGTGCGCGGCATCACCGGCGTGCAGGTGCGCGAAACCTTGCCCGACTGGGTGCTGCAGGAAGCCTACGAACTGCTGCTGATCGACCTGCCGCCGCGGGAGTTGCTGGAGCGCCTGCGCGAAGGCAAGGTCTACGTGCCGGAGCAGGCCCGGGCGGCCATCGATGCGTTCTTCACCCAGACCAACCTCACCGCGCTGCGCGAACTGGCGATGCAGACCGCCGCCGCGCAGGTTGACAACGATTTGGCCCAGGGCTACCGCCAGCTCGGCCAGTCGGCGCCGGCGGTGCGCGGGCGCCTGCTGGTGGGCGTGGACGGCGATGCCCAGGCCGAACGGCTGGTGCGCCACGCCAGCCGCGTCGCCCAGCGCCGGCATTTGCCGTGGAGCCTGGTGCATGTCGACAACGGCCGGGTGCGCGACGAGCAATCGCGCCTGCGCCTGCAAAGCGCCCAGCAACTGGCCGAGCGCCTGGGCGGCGAAGTGGTGCTGCTGCGGGCCGGCGAGGTGGCCAAGACCCTGATCCAGCACGCCGCCGAACGTCGGGCGAGCCTGGTGCTGGTCGGCCAGTCCCGGCCGCGCCTGCGCCGTCGCCTGTTCGGCGGCGGTCTGGCGGCGCGTCTGCTGCGTCAGGCCCAGGGCCTGGAGATCAACGTGCTGGACAGCGAGCACCAGCCGCATCAACCGCGCCTCCGGAGCGCCCCGGCGCTGGTGTGGTTCGACTACGCGCTGGCCCTGGTGGCGACGGTGTCGGCCAGTGCGCTGGCATGGGCGGTGTCCAGCGTGTTGCCGTTGCCGAACATCTCCCTGGTGTTCCTGGCGGCGGTGCTGCTGGTGGCGGTGCGCAGCAGCCTGGGACCGGCGCTGGCCTGTGCGGCGCTGTCGTTCCTGACCTATGACTTTCTGTTCATTCCGCCGAACTTCTCCTTCGCCATCCAGCGGGAGGAAGACGTGCTGACCTTGCTGTTCTTCCTGCTGATGGCGGCGCTCACCGGCAATCTCGCGGCCCGTCAGCGCCGGCAGTTGCAGGCCCTGCGCGACACCCAGGAAGAGACCACCGAACTGCTCGACCTGTCGCGCCGGCTCACCGCCGCCACCGACCGCCAGGCCGTGGTCAGCGCCGCCGCCCAGCACCTCAACGGCTGGAGCGACCTGCAGGTGTGCCTGCTCAACCGCGACGGCCAGGGCGGCTGGAAGGTCGAGACCGGCGGGCCGCTGCAGTTCTCCGAGGCCGAACGCGCCGCCGCCGATTGGGCCTGGCAGCACGACCAACCGGCGGGCATGGGCACCGGCACGCTGCCGTTCGGACGCTGGTGGTGGTGGCCGCTGTCGGCGGAAGAGGGGCCGCTGGCGTTGCTGGGCGTGTGCGCCAAAGAGGGCCAGACCTTGAGCGGCCAGCGCCGCCGTTTGCTCACCGCGTTGAGCCAGCCGCTGGCCCAGGCGTTGGCGCGGGCGCAACTGGCCGACGACCTGGAGGCGGCGCGGCTGCACGGCGAGACCGAACAGCTGCGCAGCGCCTTGCTCGCCTCGGTGTCCCACGACCTGCGCACGCCGTTGACCTCAATGCGCGGCAGCATCGACAGCCTGCTGGCCCTGGGCGAGGCGATCCCGCTGGAGGACCGCCGGGAACTGCTGGAGGGCACCCGCGACGAGGCCGAGCGCCTGGATCGCTACATCCAGAACCTGCTGGACATGACCCGTCTCGGCCACGGCGCACTGAAGCTGGCGCGGGACTGGGTGGCGCCGGCGGACATTGTCGGCAGCGCGCTCAATCGCTTGCGGGCGGTGCTGTCGTCGTTGCAGGTGAGCACCGAGGTGCCGGCCGAACTGCCGCTGCTGTTCGTGCACGCGGCGCTGATCGAGCAGGCGCTGGTGAACGTGCTGGAGAACGCCGCACGGTTCTCGCCGTCCCATGGCCGCCTGCAACTGCGTGCCGGAGCGGACGGCGACGAACTGTTCTTCTCGGTCAGCGACGAAGGGCCGGGCATTCCCGTCGAGGAGCGGGCTAAGATTTTCGACATGTTCTACACCGCTGCGCGCGGTGACCGGGGCGGGCAGGGCACGGGCCTGGGGCTGGCGATCTGTCAGGGCATGGTCGGCGCCCACGGCGGCCGGATCAGCGTGGGCGACGGCATCGACGGCCGCGGCACCTGCATCACGCTGCACCTGCCGTTGCAGACGCAGCCGGGGATGGACGGTGAAGGCTGATCCCCGCTGCGCTACTCTCTTGCCCAACTTTTGTGTTGACGTGAATCCATGAGCCAGACCGCGACCATTTTGGTCATCGACGACGAACCGCAGATCCGCAAGTTCCTGCGCATCAGCCTCGCTTCACAGGGCTACAAGGTGCTGGAGGCCGGCACCGGCACCGAAGGCCTCGCGCAGGCGGCGCTGAACAAGCCCGACCTCTTGGTGCTCGACCTCGGCCTGCCGGACATGGACGGCCAGCAAGTGCTACGCGAGTTCCGCGAATGGGCCACGGCGCCGGTGCTGGTGCTGTCGGTGCGCGCCAGCGAAGGGCAGAAGGTGCAGGCCCTGGACGGCGGCGCCAATGATTACGTGACCAAGCCGTTCGGCATCCAGGAGTTCCTCGCCCGGGTGCGGGCGCTGCTGCGTCAGGCGCCGGCGGGGGAGGCGCAGCAGGCCGCGCTGAACTTCGGCCCGCTGACCGTGGACCTGGCGTACCGCCGGGTCACGCTCGACGGCGCCGAAGTGGCCCTGACCCGCAAGGAGTACGCGGTGCTGGCGCAACTGGCGCGGCATCCGGGACGGGTGATCACCCAGCAGCAGTTGCTCAAGGACATCTGGGGCCCGACCCACACCGAAGACAGCCACTACCTGCGCATCGTGGTCGGGCACCTGCGCCAGAAACTGGCGGACGACCCGACCCGGCCGCGGTTCATCGTCACCGAGGCGGGGGTGGGGTATCGGTTGTTGGGCGAGACCAGCCTGTAGGCCTGTGCCGAATGGGCCGGCTCTGGCTCCCACAGAGGATTCGTTTGTGGCGCCAGTCCCTTGTGGGAGCCAGCCTGCTGGCGATGGCGTCAACCCGGGCACCAGAGCCAGGGCAAGTACTGTTGTTCTCACAGGCTTCGGCCGAAGCGCAGTGGTGGTGAACGACCGCAGCCCCTGTGGGAGCAGGCTTGCCGCGGTGAGGCTCTGTCAGCCATGTGTTCCTCAAGGCAGCTCGCTTTCGTACCGGTCCAGCGTATCCCGCGCGATCTCCTGCCCCAGCGCGATCAGTTCCGGCGCCTTGTAGAACTCGAAGAACCGGCACACCCGCTTCGGCACGTTGATCAGCACGTCCGGCGGATACCCGGCGATCTTGTACTGGGCCAACGAGGTCTGCATCACTTCGAAGCTCTGGTTGATCAGATCCAGCAACGACGCCGGCCCCACGTTATCGATGATGAACGAGCCGGTGGCCGACTTCGGCGCGCCGTCGCGCTCGGGGGCGGCGGCCGGTTGCTGGGTCTCGGGTTCGGCGCCTTCGACCCACGGGTTGATCTCCGCCGCCTCGGCCCGCAGCGCTTCCTGCTCCAACAGCAACAGCTGTTCGGCCTGCTTGCGCCGGAACGGCATCTTCGAGCCCAGCGAGCTGATCAGGCTGTCGAAGCGGGTGCGGAACGCGGCGGGGCGCTGGATCACCGGCAGCTTGTAGTGGCGTTGGTTGGTGGCGTTGAGGTTGACGGCGATGATCAGGTCGCAGTGGCTGGACACCACCGGCACGATCGGCAACGGGTTGAGGATGCCGCCGTCCACCAGCATCCGGTTGCCCTGCATCACCGGGGTGAACAGGCTCGGGATCGCCGCCGAGGCGCGCATCGCCTGATGCAGGCAGCCTTCCTGGAACCAGATCTCCTGCTGGTTGGTGAGGTCGGCGGCCACCGCCGTGTAGGGGATGCGCAGGTCTTCGATGTTGATTTCGCCGACGATCTTGCGGATCTGGCCGAAGACCTTTTCGCCGCGGATCGCGCCGAGGCGGAAACTGACGTCCACCAGCCGCAGCACGTCCAGGTAGTCCAGGCTCTCGATCCAGTTGCGGTACTCGTCCAGCTTGCCGGACGCGTAGATCCCGCCGACCACTGCCCCCATCGAACACCCGGCGACGCAGGCGATCTCGTAGCCGCGCCGTTCGATTTCCTCGATGACGCCGATATGGGCATACCCCCGGGCGCCCCCGGAGCCCAGCACCAGTGCGACACGCTTTTTCATCGGACTTCCTCCCCTCACGCCTGCACAATGCACCCATCCGGGGGCGGGCTTCAATCGGTCGGGTCGCGCGGGGCGCGGGGGTGTCGTTTTTTCGATGCCGGATGACCCTTCGCGGCTATCTTTAAAGTATTGCCCTTCACCGGTGGCCCAAGGCACTTTTGCGCCGTCGAACCGTCTTACCTGCACGACTGTTGACCTATCTCTGAGGTGTGAGTGATGAAAGCCTGGATCTGTGTACCCCTGATGGCGCTGGCGTTGGCCGGCTGCGCGGGCAAGACGGCCTACCGCGACAGCTGCGGCAGCCAGCTCGACGCGGCGTGGCACGAGCTGGACCTGGCCAAGGCCGAAGGGTTCGCCGGGACGGTGAGCTATTCCAAGGCCCTGTCGCTGCTGACCGCCGCCAAGACCCAGCAGCAGTTCGAAGGGTTCGAGGGCTGCACCAAGAAAGCCGAGAAGGCGCGTTTCTACATTCGCGAGTCCCGTGCGGGGCGATAGAAGCGGCCATCAGCGCTAAGCTTCAAGCGGCAAGCTTGTACGGCTTGTCGCTTGAGGCTTCCCACTTGGCGCTGTTTACGGAGTGATCCCCATGATTGACCGGTTGGTGGCCCATGTCCTGGGTCTGGAAGTGCGGCTGCTGGCTTGTCAGGCACGCCTGGCGGCGCGTACCGACCCGGAGGCGCTGCACGACCTGCGCACCACCGTGCGCCGCTTGCGCAGCCTGTTGAGGCCGTTGCGCGGGCTGCCGGGTGTCGAGCAACTGGAAGGGGCGGCCGCCGCCGTCGGGCAGTTGACCACGCCATGGCGTGACCGCGAGGTGTTGGCGGCCTATTTGCTCAAGCATGGCCGGCCGGAGGCGGCCCATCGGCGCCTGGCGCAGATGGCCGAAGCGTATCCGGCGCTGGCGGCGAGTGCGGAGCTGGCGTCGCTGCTGATGATCCTCGACGCCTTTCCCCGTTTCCTGCGCGCCTCCCAGCGTCAAGGCTTGCTCAAGGGCCTGGACACGCGCATCGGCAAGCGCCTGCGCAAGCAGTGGAAGAACCTTGACGAGGCGCTGCACGACCCGGCCCACGACCGCCATCGCCTGCGCCTGTTGATCAAGCGCGTGCGCTACGGCATCGAGGCCTACCCCGAGCTGGATCGCCTGCCCGCATCGGCGATGAAGCATCTGAAATCCGCGCAGGGCGCTTTGGGCGACTGGCACGATTGCTGGCAATGGCTGGCCAGGGCCGAGCAGGAAGCGGATCTGCTGCCCTGCGTCCCGACCTGGCAGGCGACCATGGCCGAGGCCGAGGTTAAGGCCGACCGTGTCCTCGACAAGCTCAGCGAAGCCTGCTTCAAGTCCTGAACGTTCCCCTGCAGGAGCCAGCCCTGCAGCCCCGTACGGCCTTTCTGTCAGTCGATTTGACCGGAATAGACGCTGCGGCGCTCTGCTTGGCTGGTTAAGATCCCGGCTTTGACTCTTTCGTACCTGAGGTTCCCATGCGCTTTTGCGATCTGCTCGATGCTGTCCGCCGTCAACCGGAGCTGTCGGTTCCGGCCGAATGGGGGCAGGGCCGGGCCAGCTTCGGCGGCCTGGTGGCGGCGCTGCAATATGAAGTGATGCGCGCCGAGGTGCCGGTGGAGCGTCCCGTGCGCTCGTTGGCGATCACCTTTGTCGGTCCGGTGGAGCCTGAAGTGCCGGTGAGCTTCGAGGTCGAGGTGCTGCGCGAGGGCAAGGCGGTCAGCCAAGTGCTGGGCCGCGCGACGCAGAACGGCCAGGTGGTGACCCTGATGCAGGGCAGCTTCGGCGGCTCGCGCACGTCGGAAGTGGCGGTCGACGCTCAGCCGGCGCCGCAGATGAAGCACTGGGACGACTGCCAGGAACTGCCCTACATCAAAGGCGTCACGCCGGAGTTCATGCGCCATCTGGCGATGCGCTGGAGCGTGGGCGGCATGCCGTTCACCGGCAACAAGTCACGCGACATGGGCGGCTGGGTGCGCTTGCGCGGCGATGTCCCTGAAGAGCCGGTCAACGAATCGCACCTGCTGGCGCTGGTCGATGCCTGGCCGCCTGCGCTGCTGCCGTTCCTGAGCAAGCCGGCGCCGGGCAGCACCCTGACCTGGACGGTGGAGTTCGTGCAGCCGCTGCGGGATTTGACCACGCTGGACTGGTGCAAGTACCTGGCCCAGATCGAGTATGCCGCCGACGGCTACGGGCATGTGGCGGCCAAGCTGTGGAGCGCCGAAGGGGAATTGATCGCGATGAGCCGCCAGACGGTGACGATCTTCGCCTGACTCAATGCCGGCGGTGGCGCTCACGCCAGGCGCGCCACCAGCCGCCGCTGAGGAAGAAGCGCGGGAAGGTCAGGAACTGCTCGACCAACAGGCGCGATACGGCATCCTTGCGGTCACTGAACGGCTCGGACGCTTGCGCCTCCAGGCTGTGGCCGTGGCGCTGCAGGGCCAGCGCCGCCACGATGCCGATCACGCCGATGGCGACGCTCGCCAGGCTCAGGCTGAACACCCCCGACACGATGAGCAGAAACGCGACGATGAACAGCGGCACGGCGATCAGGTGCAGCACCAGGTTGGTCGGGTGCTGATGGTTGTGCGGGTACGCGCGCCATTGCCAGGCGGGAAGGTTGGGGTGACGTTTGCCCATGTCTGCGGCTCCTTGTGCCATGTTCGGTGCATGGCTGAAGGATAGGCCCGGGCCGGGAGGGCGGCGAATCAAGGTTGGCTATTGAAGCGATAGGCGTCATGGCCGGATTCGATGTCGCCCGGACTGACGCCTTCGCGATGATTCCCCTACAGCTTCAGTTGCCCGATGGCCTTGCTGAGTTCGCCGGCCAGGGTCGCCAGCTCGTTGCTGGTGGTCGCCGAATCCACGGTCTGCTGCACGGTGTCTTCGGTCACGTCGCGGATGCTCACCACCGCACGGTTCATCTCTTCGGCCACCTGGCTCTGCTGTTCCGCCGCCACTGCGATCTGCGTGTTGCTCTCGCGCATCTGCGCCACGGCGCCGGTGATTTCCGCCAGCGCTTCGCCGGCTTCCTGGGCCTGCTGCACGCAGTCGTCGGCCTTGTACGAACTCTCCTGCATGAAGTCCACCGCATCGCGGGTGCCGGCCTGCAGCGCCGAGACCATGGTGGTGATCTCGTCGGTGGAGGTCTGCACGCGCTTGGCCAGGTTGCGCACCTCGTCGGCGACCACCGCGAACCCGCGCCCCATCTCGCCGGCCCGGGCCGCTTCGATGGCGGCGTTGAGGGCCAGCAGGTTGGTCTGTTCGGCGATGCTGTGGATCACGCTGACCACGCCGTTGATCTTCTGGCTGTCCTCGGCCAGGCGCTGGATCATTTCCGCGGTCTGCTGCACGCCGCTGGACAGCCCGGCGATCGACTGCTGCACCCGGCTCACCACCTGCTGGCCGCTGCCGGCCAGGCCGTCGGCGGTCTGCGACAGATCGCGGGTGGCGCCGGCGTGCTGGGCGATGTGGTGGACGGTGGCGGTCATCTCATTGATGGCCGTGGCGGCCTGGTCGGTTTCGCTCTGCTGGCCGAGCATGCCGTGGCGCACCTCGTTCATGCTCGACGCCAGGCGCGCCGCGCCGACGTCCAGTTGCCGCGCGGTGTTGGCGACCGTGGTCACCACCCGCTGGTAGCCGGCCTGCATGGCGTTGAAGGCGTTGGCCATTTGGCCGACCTCATCCTTGCACGCCAGCGGCACCCGGGCGCTCAAGTCGCCGGTCTTTTCGACGTGCAGCATCACGTCCTTCAGCGTGTTGAGTTGGCTCAGCAGGAAGCGGATCAGCAGTTGCGAAGCGCCGAGCATCGCCAGCATCAGGATGAACACCGCCACCGCATAGTTGGCGAACCGCTCGCTGAACACCTGGCTCATGCTCGGGCCGTAGGCGATGACCGCGACCTGCTGGCCATCGGGGCGGCCGAACACTTCGGCGCCCATCAGCGGGTTTTCGCCGAACAGCGGCAGATGGTTGATCTCGACCCAGCCGTTGCCGTCGGTGATCTCCAGTAACGGTTGATCGTTGAGGCGAGGGGCTTCGCCGCGTTTGAACGTCAGCACCTGATCGGTCTTGGGCAGCGCTTGCCCGGCCGGCCAGGCCTTGAGCAATTGCGCCTGCGCCTGCGCGCAGGCCTGGGCAGCATGGCTGCGGGACTGCTGTTCCAACTGCACGGCGTACAGCACCAGCAGCAGGGTGGTGACGAAGGCGACCGCGTTGACCGCCCAGAATTTGTATTTCAGCGAGATATTGCTAAGCCAGGCACCCATGGAGGTCTTCTCTGATAGCGGAAACAGTTTTGGCAAGGTGCCAGCATTGTGCCGGTATCGTGGGCGCGGAATCTTGATGTGCATCAAGGCCTGATGCTGTTCGAGCGCTGTAGGCACCCGCCTGCTGGCGATGGCGGCGGGGCAGGGTCAAGGGCGATCGCCGGGGCAGGCTGGCGCCTACAGGGGTGTCAGGGCAGGGTGGGCAGGCCGTAGAACGCCCGGGCGCAGGCGGTGGTGTGGGCCGCCAGGTCAGCCTCGGTTTCGCCGCGGTGCAGGGCGACTTCGCGCAGCACTTCGGTGAGGTAGGCCGGTTCGTTGCGCCCGTTCTTGGGCTTGGGCCGCAGGCTGCGCGGCAACAGGTACGGCGCATCGCTTTCGAGCATCAGGCGACCGCGCTTGATCTCCTTCACCAGCGGGTGCAGGTGGGTGCCGCGGCGTTCGTCGCAGATCCAGCCGGTGATGCCGATGTGCAGATCCAGGTCGAGGTATCCAAACAGCGCCTTCTGCTCCCCGGTGAAGCAATGCACCACGGCGGCGGGCAAGCGGTCGCGGAAGTCGCGCAGGATGTCCAGCAGGCGTTGGCTGGCGTCCCGCTCGTGGAGGAACACCGGCAATTGCAGCTCGGCGGCCAGGGCCAGATGCTCTTCGAGCACCTTTTCCTGCTGCGGGCGCGGGGAAAAGTCGCGGTTGAAGTCCAGCCCGCATTCGCCTACGGCCACCACGCCCGGCTCCTTCAGCAGGGCTTGCAGGCGTCTGGCGCTGTCGGCGTTCCAGTCGCTCGCCGAGTGCGGGTGGATGCCGGCGGTGGCGAACAGCCGTTGCCCGCTCTCGTCCAGTTGCCGGCACAGTTCCAGCGCCTGTTCGCTGCCCTCGACGCTGGTGCCGGTCAGCACCAGTTGGCAGACGCCGGCGGCGTAGGCGCGGTCGAGCACGGCCTGGTGTTTGTCGGCGAAACTGGGGTTGGTCAGGTTGACGCCGATGTCGATGAGTTGCATGGTGCTTCCTCGGGCCGAAGGCCGGAAAGCATATCAGAGCCGTAGATTTATAAGAAAAGCCAAGAACTACAACACGTTATGGCTGTCTGTTGAGGCCGCGGGACAGGTTGGGCTGGCAGCAATGCCATCGCTGTGCCAGTCTTTCGCACTTTGCCAGCGCTTCAGGCGCTCTGTTTTCGTCGGTGTTCTTTGCTCGTTTCCGGGTGAAGGCGCCCTGTTCTTTCCGGAGAGTGGATGGTTCGTCCCTCGGTGTTGCTCCTGCTGTGCGGATCGTTGCTGCTGCCGATGACGGCTGCCGCGCGCCTGCCCGGCCCGTTGCAGGCCGTGCCGGCCGCCAAGGTGCGCGACCTGGCCGAGATCCGCGGCAGCCGCGTGCTGCGGGTGCTGGTCAACCAGAGCCGCAACAGCTCCGGCGAAGTGCAGGGCCAGGCCATCGGCGTCGAGTATCACCGCCTGCGCGCCTTCGAGCAGTACCTCAACGGCCACGCCCGTGACGGTCAGGAGATCAGCCTCAAGATCATTCCCAAGGCCAAGGATCAATTGCTCGGCGCGTTGCAGCGGGGCGAGGGCGACCTGGTGGCGCCGGGGGAACTGCTGGACCTGCAGCCCGGCCACGCGGTCGCCAGCAGCGAGCCGATCGCCAGCAACGTGCCGCTGGTGCTGGTGGGCATCAAGGGCGAGCGGCGCTACACCAAGGTCGAGCAACTGGCCGGCAAGACCCTGGCCCTGCCCACCGGCAGCGCGGCGGGGGAGGCGGTCGATCGGCTCAACCAGAAACTGGCGCTGCACAAGCTGGCGCCGATCAAGATCGAATGGGTCGACCCGACCCTGGCGGTCGAGGATGTGCTGGAAATGGTGCAGGGCGGCATCTTCCACCTGACCATCGTCGAGCAGCCCATCGCCGAGCGCTGGGGCAAGATCCTGCCCAAGCTGCGTTTCGACAAGCAGTTGATGATCAGCGAACCGGGTGAGGAATACTGGTTCGTGCGCCGCGACGCGTCGATGCTGCGGGCGAGCATCGACCGATTCCTGACCGGCTACAAGAAGCCGGCCAACGAAGACGCAGCGTTCCTGCGCATCTACCGCCGTCTCTATCAAGTCCACTATCCCTTGGCCAAGGCCGATCGCCAGCGCCTGGAAAGCCTGCGCCCGACCCTGCAGAAGCACGCCGAAGCGCAGAACATGGACTGGCTGAACCTGGCGGCGCTGGCGTTCAAGGAGTCGGCGCTGCAACCCGGCGCGCGGGGCGGCGGCGGGCCCACCGGTCTGATGCAGATCACACCGTCGGCCGCGCAGCGGGTCGGCGTGGGCAATATCCAGAATCTCGATGGGAATGTGCAGGCCGGGGCCAAGTACCTGGCGATGATCCGCCGCAAGTTCTTCAACAGCCCCAAGCTCAACGAGCGCGAGCGCATGGCGTTCACCCTGGCCGCCTACAACATCGGCCCCGAGCGCGTGCAGGGCATGCGGGCCGAGGCGCGGCGACGGGGCCTGAACCCCAACCAGTGGTTCTTCCAGGTCGAGCGCATCGCCATGGAGCAGGTGGGAATGGGGGCCGTCAGCTATGTTAATAGCGTGAACAAGTACTACTTGGCGTTCGACCGGGAGCGCGAGTCGCTGGAGCCCCGGGGACAGAAAGTCGTCTCACGCAAATGATCTAATAAATTGATTGTTATGGCGGAATTTTTGCGCTTTTAACATAAATTTTTCTGATTAATATAGCGGCCAACCACACACACTTTCCCCAAGAAGTTAAGGAACGCAAACATGAGCTCTCTGATCAACAAAGTACTGTTCACCCGCGCCGGCTACGGCCTGACCGTTCTGCGCATCGCCGTCGGCGTGATCTTCGCCGCCCACGGCGCACAGAAACTCTTCGGCCTGTTCGGCGGCTACGGCCTGGCCGGCACCGCACAGTACATGGAAAGCATCGGCCTGACGCCGGGCTACCTGATGGCGACGCTGGCCGGCGGCACCGAGTTCTTCGCCGGCCTGGCCCTGATCATCGGCCTGCTGGTGCGTCCGGCGGCGCTGGGCCTGACCTTCCTGTCGCTGGTGGCGATCTTCACCGTGCACATCGGCAACGGCCTGTTCATGGCCAACAACGGCTACGAGTTCGCCCTGGCTCTGCTCGGCGGCAGCATCGCGGTCCTGATCGAAGGGGCCGGCAAACTGTCGGTGGATCGCGCCATCGCCGGCTGACCGCTCTGGAACACGGCAAAAGGCCCGCATTGCGCGGGCCTTTTTTGTTGCGGCCGATTCTTGACACTCGACAGCCGCGTTCTCTAGGATGCCGCTCATGCGCCGATTTAAACAGCTACTTGCGGGGCGCCAGGTGACTCATCCAGTCGCCGTCAGAAGCCGGTCCGGCTTCGAAATACCGCTAAAGCGCTGGTTCGGTGTTGCCTCTCACCTGCCATGCAGACTTTTGAGGCAGAGACACGACACATGAATGCACTTCGCCCTCCAGCACGTCCTGCGCCGATCACGGCACACATCACCCAGCGCAATCCAAAGATCCTGCTTGGCGGCAAGCATCAGCCGACGCTGCTGCGCTACCTCGATGGCTGGCCACGCCGCAGCGGCGGCCCTGCCGCGTTCCTCATCCAGTTTGTCGAAGACGGCGAGTCGCTGGCGCGTTTTGCCGACGACAGTTTCGATCTGGCGGTGATTCAGGCGCCGGGCCGCGACGAGGCGCCGGAGATGATCCGGCACCTGACCCGTGTGGCACGGCAAGGGCTGATCGCCCGACGTTGAGCCCCCTTCAGGGATACTCGATGGCGACGATGTACACGAACTGCTCGCCGGTCGGCGTCTGCACCCGCACTTCCGCGTCCAGCGCCTTGCCGACGAGGGCTCGGGCCAGGGGCGAGTCGATGCTGATCAGGCCCAGCTTCAGGTCCAGTTCATCGGGCCCGACGATGCGGTAGCGCGACTGCTTGCCGTCTTCGTCCTCGATGGTGACCCAGGCGCCGAAGTAGACCTTGTTCGGGTCGCTGGGCTTTTCGCTGACGACCTTCAGCGCCTCCAGGCGCTTTGTCAGGAACCGCACCCGGCTGTCGATTTCGCGCAGCATCTTTTTGCCGTAGGTGTACTCGGCGTTTTCCGAGCGGTCGCCCTGGGCTGCCGCTTCGCTCACCGCCTGCGTCACCTGCGGACGGCGCACGTGCCACAGCTCATGGAATTCGGCGCGCATCCGCGCTTCGCCTTCGGGGGTGATCAGGGCGGTGCCGGCGGTGCGGGGAGGGCGGTAACGGCTCATGTCGATGTCTTGTGGTGAAGAGGGCTGGAGTCTATCAACCCTCGCGCAGCACTGTCAGCGGGCTTGAGTTGAGGGCCCTGCGCGTGCCGAACACACCGGCGGCGCCGATCAACGCCGCGCCGATCAGCGGCAGCACCAGCAGCCAGGGGTGCGGGTGCCACGGCAGGTCGAAGGCGTAGCGGTACAGCACCAGGCTCACCACCTCTGAGCCGATGGCGGCCAGCAGGCCGCTGACCGCGCCGAGCAGGCCGAACTCGATCCGCCGCGCCTTGACCAGCACCTGCCGCTGCGCACCGAGCGCACGCAGCAGCGCGCCCTGGCGGATGCGCTCGTCCAGGGTGGCCTGCAAACCGGAAAACAGCACGGCCATCCCGGCGGCCAGCACGAACAACAGCACATACTCCACCGCCAGGGTGACCTGGGCGAGGATGCTGCGCAGCTGTTCGAGCAGGGCTTCGACCTGCAGGATGGTCACCGCCGGGAAGGCCCGCGACAGTTCGACGATCTGCAGGTCGTGGCCGGGCGCCAGATAGAAGCTGGTCAGGTAGGTCGCCGGCAGGTCCTTCAGGGTGCCGGGCTGGAAGATCATGAAGAAGTTCGGCTGGAAGTTGTCCCAGTTGATCTCCCGCAGGCTGGTGACCCTGGCCTCGCGGTTGACCCCGCCGACGCTGAACGCCATGAGGTCGCCGAGCTTGAGCTTCAGGCTTTCGGCGACCTTGCCTTCCACCGAGACGCCCGGGACACCGTCCGCAGGCTGCCCGCTCCACCAGGCGCCGGCGGTGATCCGGTTGCCCGCCGGCAGGTCGGCGGCCCAGGTCAGGCTCAGGTCGCGCTGGACGGCGCGGTCGCCGGCCGAGTCCTTGCTGACGATCTGCTGCACCGGTTCGCCGTTGATGCTGATCAGCCGCCCCGGCACCACCGGATACAGGGGCGCCGCTTGGGCCGATACGTTGATCAGGTGATCGGCGAAGGCTTGCTTGTCCGCCGGCAGGATGTTCAGGGCGAAGTAGTTGGGTGCGTTCTTCGGCAACTGGTTCTGCCAGGTGTCGAGCAGTTCGCCGCGCAGCAAGGCAATCAGCGCCATGGACAGCAGGATCAGGCCGAAGGCCAGCGCCTGGCCGGCGGCCGCCAGCGGATGGCGCAGCAACTGGCCCAGCCCCAGGCGCCACGGCAGCGGTGCGCGGGCCAGCAGTCGACGCAGGCTCTGCAGCAGCGACAGCAGCAGGCCGCCCAGCACCAAGGCGGCGACCACGCCCCCACCCAGCAGGGCGAAGGTCAGGAGCAGATCCAGGCTCAGGCGCCACATGATCAGGCCGAGCGCACCCAGCGCCGCACCGTAGACCATCCAGGCGCTCGACGGGATCGGCAGCATGTCCCGGCGCAGCACCCGCAGCGGCGGCACGCGGCCCAGCGCGGCGAGCGGCGGCAAGGCGAAACCGGCCAGCGCCACCAGCCCGGTGCCGATCCCGGCCAGGGCCGGCAGCAAGGTGCCCGCCGGCACGTCGGCCGGCAGCAGGTCGTGCAGCAACGCGAACAGGCCCAACTGCGCCAGCCAGCCGAGCAACGCGCCGCCGAGGCTGGCGAGCAGGCCAAGCACCAGCAGTTGCAGGCTGAACAGCACCAGGGTTTCCCGGCGCGACAGGCCGAGGCAGCGCAGCAGGGCGCTGGCGTCGAAGCGGCGGCTGGCGAAGCGGTTCGCCGACAGCGCCACCGCGACGCCCGCCAGCAGCACCGCCACCAGGCTGGCCATGTTCAGGTAGCGCTCGGCCTTGCCCAGCGCGCCGCCGATCTGCCGGTTGCCGTCGCGGGCGTCCTGGATGCGCTGGTTGGCGGCCAGTCCGGGTTTGATCAGTTGCCGGTAAGTCTCCAGCGCCTGGGGCTGGCCGCGCCACAGTTCGCGGTAGCTCACCCGGCTGCCGGGCTGCACCACGCCGGTGGCGGCCAGGTCCTCGAGGTTGATCAGCACCCGCGGCGTCAGGCTGTAGAAATTGCCGGCGCGGTCGGGCTCGTAGGTCAGCACCCGGGTCAGCTTCAGGGTCTTTTGGCCGACATCGATGCTGTCGCCGATCTTCAGGTCAAGTGCCGTCAGCAGGCGCGCCTCGACCCAGGCCTCGCCGGGCAGCGGCTCGCCGCCCGCTTCTTCGGCAGCGAAAGGGGCGGCTGCGCTCTTCAGTTCGCCCCGCAGGGGGTAGGCGCGGTCGACGGCCTTGATGCTCGACAGTTGAATGCCGTTGTCGGTGGCGATGACGCTGGAGAACTCCACCGCTTGCGCGTGGTCCAGGTGCAGTTCGGCGCCGCTGCGGATCTGTTCCGGGCGAGCCGGCGAGCTGCCTTCGAGCACGAGGTCCGCGCCGAGGAACTCGGTGGCGCGCAGCATCATCGCGCCGTTGAGGCGCGCACCGAAATAGCCGATGGCGGTGCTGGCCGCCACCGCCACCAGCAAGGCGAAGAACAGTACCCGCAGTTCGCCTGCGCGGGCATCGCGCAGCAATTGACGCAGGGCAAGGCTGAACAGGCGCAGCAGCGGCAGGTGTGCCATCAAGGCTCCAGGGGGGCGACCAGTTCGCCGGCTTCAAGGCGGATCAGGCGCCGGCAGCGGTGGGCCAGGCGTTCGTCGTGGGTCACCAGCACCAGGGTGGTGCCGCGCTCCTGGTTCAGTTCGAACAGCAGGTCGCTGATGCGTTGGCCGGTGTGACTGTCGAGGTTGCCGGTGGGTTCGTCGGCGAACAGCACATCCGGCTCGGCGGCGAAGGCCCGGGCGATCGCCACACGCTGTTGTTCGCCGCCGGAGAGCTGGCGCGGCGAGTGGGTCAGGCGCTGGCCGAGGCCGACCCGCTGCAGCAGTTCGGTGGCCCGGCTGCGGGCGTCCTTGCGGCCGTCGAGCTCCAGCGGCAGCATGACGTTCTCCACGGCGTTGAGGCTGTCGAGCAGTTGGAACGACTGAAAGACGAACCCCACGTGCTCGGCGCGGATGCGCGCGCGCTGGTCTTCGTCCAGGTTGCTCAGGCCCTGGCCGGCGAGGGTGACTTCGCCGCTGCTGGGCAGGTCGAGCCCGGCGAGCAGGCCGAGCAGGGTGGACTTGCCGGAGCCGGACGCGCCGACGATGGCCAGGCTGTCGCCCTTGGCCAGTTCCAGGCTGAGCGGGTGCAGGATGGTCAGTTCGCCTTCCGCCCCGGAAACCACTTTGCTAAGGTTCTTCGCGGTGAGAATGCTTGCGCCCATGGAGAATCCGATGCGTGTTTGGTTTTTGAGTGCCGGCCTGGCCGTGATGTGCATGGCCCAGAACGCCGTGGCGGGCACCGTCCTGATCGTCGGCGATAGTATCAGCGCCGCTTTCGGGCTGGATACCCGGTCGGGGTGGGTGTCGTTGCTTGAGCAGCGCCTCAGGCACGAGGGTTTTGACGATAAAGTGATCAACGCCTCCATCAGCGGCGACACCAGCGCAGGTGGCCAGGCGCGCCTGCCGGCGCTGCTTTCGGAGCACAAGCCGGATCTGGTGATCCTTGAGCTCGGGGGCAACGACGGCCTGCGCGGAATGCCTCCGGCGCAATTGCAACAAAATCTTGCTTCGATGATCGACAGCGCCCGCCGGAGCGGTGCGAAGGTGCTGTTGCTCGGCATGCAACTGCCGCCCAATTACGGCAAGCGCTACACCGATGCCTTCGCAAAGGTGTACGGCAACCTGGCCGCGGAAAAAAGCATCCCGCTGGTGCCGTTCTTCCTCGACGGGGTGGGCGGGCATCCTGACCTGATGCAGGCCGACGGTCTGCACCCGGCCGCCGGGGCCCAGGGGCGGTTGCTGGAAAATGTGTGGCCGGCGCTGAAACCGCTGTTGTGAGGCTTTTCTAGCGGCAGGCTTTCGGCTAATGTGGCGCCCCCCTAATTGGAGCCCCCGATGCCGCGCCCTGCCTGGTCCCTGTTTGCCTACCAACTGATCGAGCCTGACGAACAGCTGGATCTGTTCGCCTGCCAGGAAGTGCGGGTGCATCTGGTGGCCCGTCAGCTGGAACTCGGCGGCTCGGTGGACCGGACGCTCTGCGGCGGCCTGTTGCCGGCGCAGCCGCGCTGGTCGAGCGTGGATCGCCGGGTGTTTCAGGACCAGCGCCTGTGTTCCCTGTGCCGGGCGATCCTGGAGTCTCAGAAGCGCGGCACCTCGCCGATCTGGCCCGAACTGCGCTTCGAACTCTAGGTCGCCTGCGGCGAGGACGCTGGCTCCCGCTCGGCGACGAAACCTGCGCAAGTCCACGTGAACGCGATTTCATGGTCGCGCCGGCCGCCACCGATCAAGGCCTACCGCGCCGTCCGGCGCGAGCAGGCGCTGTCGCCGCAGGTCTAGCCTCTCCCCGAATTCCGCGGGCGCGGTGTACAATCGCGCTCTTGTACCCTTGTCGATCATGCGAAGGATTCTCCGGATGTTGCCGCGTCTTCCTGCCGTCACCCGCTGCCTGTCTCTTGCCGCCCTGTGCGCGGCTGGCCCCGTTGCCGCACTGGAATTTCCCCTGCCACCGCCCGGTGAGGACATCATCGGCCAGGTGCAGGTGATCAAGGCCAAGTACGAGGACACCTTCGCCGACCTGGGCACCACCTACGACCTGGGCTACTCGGAAATGGTCGCGGCCAACCCGGGCATCGACGCCTGGCTGCCGGGCGCCGGCACCGAGGTGATCCTGCCGACCCGCTTCATCCTGCCGCCGGGCCCGCGCGAAGGCATCGTCATCAACCTGGCCGAGTACCGCCTCTACTACTACCCGAAAGGCCGCAACGTGGTGTACACCTTCCCGTTGGGCATCGGCCGCGAGGGCTGGGGATCGCCGATCGCCCATACCACCATCACCGCCAAGACGCCGAACCCGACCTGGACGCCGCCGGCCTCGATCAAGGCCGAACACGCCGCCGACGGCGATCCGCTGCCGAACGTGGTGCCGGCAGGCCCCGACAACCCGTTGGGCCCGTTCAAGTTCACCCTCGGCACACCGGGCTACCTGATCCACGGTTCGAACAAGAAGTTCGGCATCGGCATGCGCACCAGCCACGGCTGCTTCCGCATGTTCAACAACAACGTGCTGGAAATGGCCGGCATGGTGCCGGTCGGCACGTCCGTGCGGATTATCAACGACCCGTACAAGTTCGGCCGCAGCGGCGGCAAGGTCTACCTCGAGGCGCACACGCCGCTGGACGACAAGGGCAACCCGTCGGTGGTCGACAAGCACACGGCGGTGATCAACGCGATGCTCAAGCGTGAGGACATCACCAACAACCTGCGCATGAACTGGGACGTGGTGCGTGACGTGGTGGCGGCCGAAGACGGCCTGCCAGTCGAGATTGCCGTGCCGAACACCTCGGCGCCGATGGTCTCCAGCGCCCCGATCGACCTTCAGCAGTAGGCCTGATGACGAAACCCGCCGGCGCGTGACGCGCCGGCGGGTTTTTTGTTGCCTGCAGAAAGCGGCGGGCACAAAAAAGCCGACCCAAAAATGGGTCGGCTTGATAACAATCCCGAAGGACTATTACTTGCGGCTAGCTTTTTCCAGCATGCGCAGAGCACGCTCGTTAGCTTCGTCAGCAGTCTGTTGTGCTTTTTGAGCAGCAGCCAGAGCTTCATCAGCTTTGCGGTAAGCTTCGTCTGCACGAGCTTGGGCGCGAGCAGCTGCGTCTTCAGTAGCGGTCAGACGTGCTTCGGTTTCTTTCGATGCGCTGCTGCAACCGGTAGCCAGAACTGCGGCCAGAGCCAGAGCAGAGAATTTCAGAACGTTGTTCATCGTGTTCCCCTTCAAGGACTTTCAATTAAGTGGCTGTCTCCTCCGATTGAGGAAATAGCCGGCGTACATACTACCCGTTACTTGTAGTAAGTAAACTGACGTAGTGCAAGAAGCAAAAAAAATTGTAGGCGCTGATTCTTTTTCGAGCAACTTTTAACTGGCCTGTATAAAAAATGTCCAGCTGTAAGCCCCGTGATGAGCGAGTCAATGAGAAAAAGTTCCCGTTAGGCAATGCTGTTTTGCCGTCGTTGGCCAATGTCCGTCTATATGGATTCGTCCACACTTTCATTGCGATTTTGTGCGGTGCTTCGCCTATCTTTGGCCGTGTAGAGGTGACTTAAAAAGACGGGGCTCGTCTTACGTCTCAACATCCGGCAATGTTCAGGCGTGCGGAGCGGGGGCAAGCGTCGCCCGCACCGCGCCCGGCGTCCACCGGAGCCGCCGTCGCCGGCGTGCATGTTGACGAGTGTGCCTTGAGCATTTGGCCCATTGGTGCCTACTATTCGTCACGTGCCAGGTTGCGCGAGATCGGTGCGGCTCTTCTCGGTGTCCATCAGGCACGGGGTGGCGTAGATGTTCCTTCGCCGGGAAAACATCGGTAAGGTAGGGGTCATATTCAAAGACCCGCGAGGAGTAGTGATGAGCGAGGCGTTGTCCATCCACCATGACCAGGCTGGTCATCAGTTCGAGACCAATGTGGACGGTCATCGTGCCTACCTGACCTATATGGATCTGGGGAAACAGACCCTGGACATCTACCGCACCTTCGTGCCCAACGCCTTGCGTGGCCGAGGCATCGCGGCGGCACTGACCGAACGGGCGCTGCAGTACGCCGACGAAATGGGCTACACGGTGATTCCTTCGTGCTCCTACGTCGAGCGCTACATGGAGCGCCATCAGAAGCGCACCGCCAAGATCTGAACGTCATCCATAAAAAAAACGCCGGGCTCAGCCCGGCGTTTTTTTATGCCCGCGATAAAGCTGTCAGGTGCGCTGACGCTTGGGCAGCACGTCCTTGAGTTTGGCGTGCATGCTGCGCAGGGTGTTTTCGGTGGCGGTCCAGTCGATGCAGGCGTCGGTGATCGACACGCCGTACTGCAGGTCGGCGAGGTCTTTCGGGATCGCCTGGCAACCCCAGTTCAGGTGGCTTTCGACCATCAGGCCGATGATCGACTGGTTGCCTTCCAGGATCTGGTTGGCGACGTTCTCCATCACCAGCGGTTGCAGCGCCGGATCCTTGTTGGAGTTGGCGTGGCTGCAGTCGACCATGATGTTCGGCTTGATCTTCGCCTTGGTCAGCGCCTGTTCGCACAGTGCGACGCTGACCGAATCGTAGTTCGGCTTGCCGTTGCCGCCGCGCAGCACCACGTGACCGTAGGCGTTGCCCTTGGTGGTGACGATCGACACGCCGCCTTCCTGGTTGATGCCCAGGAAACGGTGCGGGCTGGAGACCGACTGCAAGGCGTTGATCGCCACGGTCAGGCCGCCGTCGGTGCCGTTCTTGAAGCCGACGGCCGAGGACAGGCCGGAAGCCATTTCGCGGTGGGTCTGGGATTCGGTGGTGCGCGCGCCGATGGCCGACCAGCTGATCAGGTCCTGCAGGTACTGCGGGGAGATCGGGTCGAGGGCTTCGGTGGCGGTCGGCAGGCCTTTCTCGGCCAGGTCCAGCAGCAGTTGGCGACCGATGTGCAGGCCGTCCTGGATCTTGAACGAGTCGTCCAGGTAAGGGTCGTTGATCAGGCCTTTCCAGCCGACGGTGGTGCGTGGCTTCTCGAAGTACACGCGCATGACCAGGTACAGCGTGTCGGAGACTTCCGCCGCCAGCACCTTCAGGCGCTCGGCGTATTCGTGGGCGGCCTTGACGTCATGGATCGAGCACGGGCCGATCACGACGAACAGGCGGTGGTCGGTGCCGTCCAGGATGTTGCGGATGACTTCGCGACCCTTGGTGACGGTGCGCAGGGCAGCGTCGCTCAGGGGGATATCGCGCTTGAGCTGATCGGGAGTGATCAGGGTCTCGTTGGAGGCGACGTTAAGGTCGTTGATCGGTAAATCAGCCATCGTTTACTCGTCAGGTCACGGGTGCCGTCCGCCAGCGATCCCCGCGCGGCGGAGCACAGCGGAATTGAGCGCGTCGGGGAGCGGAACCTTAGCGCGTTAGGCGCCTGCTCGACAATGGGAAAGTAACTGTTCAGGGGGGCTTTCGCGCCGGGGCGACGGGGCCCCGGAAGCCGTTCAATCCAGAACGGGGTGGGCAAAGGCCTTGCGGACGGTGTCGTGGGAGAACTCGTCGGCGTGCTGCGCGACCCATTGCAGCGCCAGCGCCTGGATGTCCTGCAGGTCGTCGTGGGCCTCGTTGAGGCGGCAGTAGCGTTCGATCTGGCACACTTGCTCGCCCATCCGCGCGCTGAACAGCGTCTGTTCGTCCGTGAAGGCGATGCCCACCAGATAGCCCTTCTTGCGCCGCAGGCACCAGGCGACGTAGCCCGGATAGCAGATGTCGGCGTTGAGGGTCGGCATGCGCACCTGCAGCGCCGTGCCGTGGCGCCATGCACGATGGTAATTGCAAGCGATGCCGCCGAGGCTGATAGTGTTCAGCCGTTGCCGCGAAATGCATTCAGGTGTGAGCAACGTCAGTTCAACGGGCACATCGTCCGGATGAGGAATGAAACGTCCCATGAGCACAGACTCCCTGTGTCGGCCATTTGACATTGTTTCCCCCAGTATAGTGGTCGAATCGCAACTGACCGATTTCGACGCCGACCAACGGCTGCTGGCGATGAGCGGCGTTTCCCTGGTGATCTTCACCAGCGCGGGCTGTGCCTCGTGCCGGTATGCCCGCCAGACGCTGCCGACGCTGAAGCTTGCGGTCGATCGCTTGTGCTGGATCGACGCCGGCGACAACGGCGGGCTCGTCGAGCGTTATCAGGTCTTTCATTTGCCGGCGCTGTTTGTGGTGCGCGACGGCGAGTTCTTTGGTGCTGTGCACACGCGCCTGAGCGCCGGCGAGCTGAATGCCGCCGTGGCCGGGGCGCTGGAGCGAATTGCAGAGGAGTTGCCATGACGGGGACAGTGAACAACAGGCCGGCGGTGGGGATCATCGGTACCGGCGCGATCGGCGGGTTCTACGGATTGATGCTGGCGAGGGCCGGGTTCGATGTGCACTTTCTGTTGCGCAGCGAGTTCAGCGCCGTGGCCGAGCGCGGCTTGCGGGTGGACAGTGCGGTGCACGGCGCGCTGACGCTCGACCCGGTGCAGGCCTACGCAAAAGCCGACGACATGCCGCCGTGCGACTGGCTGCTGGTCGGGGCCAAGACCACCGGCACCGCCGACCTGGCGCCGGCGATCGTGCGGGCGGCGAAGCCCGGCGCCAAGGTGCTGTTGCTGCAGAACGGCCTGGACGTCGAGGACAGCCTGCGGGCGTTGCTGCCCGATTCGCTGCACCTGCTCGGCGGCCTGTGCCTGATCTGCGTCCACCGCGAGGGGCTGGGGCAGATCACCCATCAGGCGCTGGGGGCGGTGAACGTCGGCTACCACAGCGGCCCGGCGCCGGACGGCGCGGCGCGGATGGCGATCGTCGAGGAGGGCGCCGGGCTGTTCCGCGCCGCCGGCATCGACTCCCAGGCGATGCCCGACCTGCAGCAGGCACGCTGGCAGAAGCTGGTCTGGAACATTCCCTACAACGGTCTGTCCGTGCTGCTGGGGGCGAGCACCACCCCATTGATGGCCGACGCCGACAGCCGCGCGCTGATCCAGGCGCTGATGGCCGAAGTGGTGCAGGGCGCCAAGGCCTGCGGCCATGACATGCCGCCGGGCTATGCCGACTATCTGTTCATGATGACCGAGAAAATGCCGGACTATTGGCCGAGCATGCATCATGATTTCCTGCACAAGCGGCCGCTGGAACTGGAGGCGATCTACGCCCGGCCATTGGCGGCGGCCAAGGCGGCGGGGTGCGAGCTGCCGCGGATCGAGGCGTTGCACCGAACCTTGGGGTTCATCGACCGACGCAACAGGTGAGAGCGTTTTTCATGCACGGCGAGGGAAGGCATGGCAAAGAACATCGATGACAAACTGGTGCTGGCGATTTCGTCCCGCGCCCTGTTCGACCTGAGCGAAAGCCACAAGGTCTATGAGTCGAGCGGCGTCGAAGCCTACCGGCAATACCAGATCGAGCATGAGGACGAGATCCTCGCGCCGGGCGATGCCTTCCCGCTGGTCGAAAAGCTGCTGAGCCTCAACGCCCGTCTCGGGCGGGCGCGGGTCGAGGTGATCCTGGTGTCGCGCAACAGCGCCGACACCGGCCTTCGGGTGTTCAACTCGATCGGCCATTACGGCCTGGCGATTTCCCGGGCCGCGTTCGTCGGCGGGCGCAGCCCTTATCCGTACCTGAAGGCGTTCGGCTGCGACCTGTTTCTCTCCACCCACGCCGAGGACGTGCGGGCCGCGCTGGACGCAGGGTTCGCCGCGGCGACCATCCTGTCCGGCGGCGCCGGCCGTGCGGCCAGCGACGAACTGCGCATCGCCTTCGACGGTGACGCGGTGCTGTTTTCCGACGAGTCGGAGCGCATCTATCAGTCCGGCGGGCTGGAGGCGTTTCAGGCCAAGGAGCGCGAGTCGGCGCGCGAGCCGCTGCGCGGAGGGCCGTTCAAGGGGTTTCTGGCGGCGCTCAACGTGCTGCAGCGTGAGTTCCCGGAGGACGATTGCCCGATCCGAACCGCGCTGGTGACGGCCCGTTCGGCGCCGGCCCACGAGCGGGTGATCCGCACCCTGCGCGAGTGGGACATCCGCCTGGACGAGTCGCTGTTCCTCGGCGGTCTGACCAAGGCGGCGTTCCTCGAAGCGTTTGCCGCCGACGTGTTCTTCGACGACCAGGCCGGGCACTGCGAACTGGCGCGGGAAGTGGTCGCCACCGGTCACGTGCCCCATGGCGTGAGCAACGAACCTTCGCTCTGAAGCCCGCGTGGCACAAGACGTTGCACCGCCCGCCGCTGTCGCCAAGGCACTGCTAAGCTGAATCAAATCTCCGCCATGTCGGCACGCTGGGAGGTCACATGATTCGTGCGATGCTGTATGCCACTGACCTCGGTCTGTACGCACCGTTAGTGATGCAGCACGCCTTGGCGCTGGCGCGGACGTTCGACGCCGACCTGTATGTGGTGCACGCGGTGGAACCCATGGGGCTGTTCGCCGAATCGGTGCTGCAGAGCTATCTCGACGAGCAGGCGCTGAACGAATTCCACAGCCAAGGGCTGAAGACGGTCATCGCCAACATCGAGCAGCGGGTGCTCGACAGTTTCCGCGAAGAGCTTGGGGACGAAGGGGAGCAAGACCTGCAGCGGATCCGGGCCGTGCGGGTGCTGCAAGGGGATCCGTCCCAGGTGATTCTCGAACAGGTGCAGAAACTCTCGGTCGATTTGCTGATCGTAGGAAGTCACAGCCACGGGGTGGGGGCGGAAACGCCGTTGGGGCGCACGGCGGCCCGGGTGCTGCAATTGTCTAAGGTGCCGGTTTATCTGGTGCCGCTGGTGGAGCGTCGGCGTCGGGAGGATCGCTGAAGCGGAATAATGGCGTTTTGATGAAATAGTTCTAGATTTATTCTTCAAACCATTCATATAGTTATATATCGTCGCTGATGCCCGTGGCGTCTACCTGCTTTGAGGGATTCATATGAAGCTTCAACAATTGCGCTACATCTGGGAAGTGGCGCACCACGACCTCAACGTTTCCGCTACCGCCCAAAGCCTCTACACCTCGCAACCGGGCATCAGTAAACAGATCCGACTGCTGGAAGACGAACTCGGCGTCGAAGTGTTCGCCCGCAGCGGCAAGCACCTGACCCGCGTCACCCCGGCCGGCGAACGCATCATCACCACCGCCGGCGAGATCCTGCGCAAGGTCGAGAGCATCAAGCAGATCGCCCAGGAATTCTCCAACGAGAAGAAAGGCACCCTGTCGATCGCCACCACCCACACCCAGGCCCGTTATGCGCTGCCGCCGGTGATCAGCAATTTCATCAAGCAATACCCGGACGTGGCGCTGCACATGCACCAGGGTTCGCCGATGCAGATCGCCGAAATGGCCGCCGACGGCACCGTGGACTTCGCCATCGCCACCGAAGCGCTGGAGCTGTTCGGCGATCTGGTGATGATGCCGTGCTACCGCTGGAACCGTTGCGTGGTCGTGCCCCAGGGCCACCCGCTGACCAAGCTGCCGAAGCTGACCCTCGAGGCGCTGGCCGAATACCCGATCGTGACCTACGTGTTCGGTTTCACCGGCCGCTCCAAGCTCGACGAAGCCTTCAGCCACCGCGGCCTGACGCCGAAAGTGGTGTTCACCGCCGCCGACGCCGACGTGATCAAGACCTACGTGCGCCTGGGTTTGGGCGTGGGCATCGTGGCGAAAATGGCCGTCGACACCACGCTCGACAAAGACCTGGTGGTGCTCGACGCCAGCGAACTGTTCGAGTCCAGCGTGACCAAGATCGGTTTCCGCCGCGGCACCTTCCTGCGCGGCTTCATGTGCGACTTCATCGAAAAATTCGCGCCGCACCTGACCCGCGAAGTGATGGCCAAGGCCATCCAGTGCCACAACAAGCAGGAACTGGAAGAGCTGTTCGACGGCGTCGAACTGCCCGTCCATTAAGTAAGCGTCTCCCTTCTAGAGCACCTCGGTGACAGCGAACTGTTGCCGGGTGCCCGCCACCAGCACCTCCACCTCATCGCCTTCGAACCTGCCCAGCAGACCTTTGCCCAGCGGCGAGCGCGGGCTGATGACGGTGACTGGCTGACCCACCACATCGACCTTCAGGCCTGCCGCATCCGGCGCCAGGAACAGCCATTGCTCGCGCCCGCGTTCGTCCTCGAGGCCGAGCAGCGCACCCACCTCGATGCCCCGGCTGTCGTCGTAGGCGCGCAGGATCAGGTTTTGGCACAGCGCCAGCGACTGGCGGATTTCCTCGACGCGCCTGGCCTGCCCGGCGGCCAGGTACGACGCCTCCAGCCCAAGGGTGTCGTACTTGTTCTCGGCGATGTTCTCTTCGTGGGTCGCGGCCTCGTAAGCGGTTTGCGCCGCGCGCTCGGCGATGTCGAGGTCGCTGCGCAGCTTGTCGAGGATCAGTTGGTGGACGGTGTGTTTGTTCATGGTCAATCGCAGAACTGCAGCACGTTGGCGCGGCTCTTTTCGCTCGGGGCCGTCTGATCCTGCTGCAGCCAGAACTGGCATTTGGGATTGGACAGGTTGCGGGTGCTGTTGCGGGCCTGATCCAGGCGCACTTGCTGTTCGTTCTTGCGCAGGTTCTCTTCGTACTGCTCGAACATCCGGTTCTGCGGCTCCGGTTGCGGCTGCGGCTGGGCGACGGCCGGCGGCTTGCCCATTTGCTGAACCGCCTCGGTCACCGGGGCCAGCTGATGGCTGAAGAGCCGGGAGGCGAGCCACCAGGTCAGGGCGATGGCAAGAAAACCCAGCCACAGGCCGAGGGCGATGCTGCCGGTCAATTGCAGCGCACTAAGCTGAACGGGCAAAGGGCGACGCGGGGCGGGACGGTAGGGCATGACAGCCTCCTGGCGGACGAGAGCGGGCGAGCACCGATTGTCGCACGAAGATTCGTCGGCGTCGGCTCTTCTCCGAGGGCGCGTTTGCGCGGACAATCGGCGCTTTTGCCAACGGGAGCTTCTGATGGCGGCAACGAACACCCGCTGGGACATCTTTTGCACCGTGGTCGACAACTACGGCGACATCGGCGTGACCTGGCGCCTGGCCCGGCAACTGGTGGCCGAGCACGGCGTGGCGGTGCGCCTGTGGGTCGATGACCTGCGGGCGTTCGAGCGTCTCTGCCCGGAAATCGACCCAAGCCTCGCGCAGCAGCGGCAGCAGGGGGTCGAGGTGCGGCACTGGCCGCAGGCGTGGGTCGGGGCGGAGGCGGCCGATGTGGTCATCGCCGCGTTCGCCTGTCAGTTGCCTGGCCCGTACATGGATGCCATGGCCGAACGGGAACAACCGCCGCTGTGGATGAACCTCGACTACCTCAGCGCCGAAGACTGGGTGGTCGGGTGCCACGGACTGCCGTCGGTGAAGTACCGGTCGGTGCAGAAGTTCTTTTTCTTTCCGGGGTTCCAGCCAGGCACCGGCGGGCTGTTGCGCGAGCAGGGGCTGATCGAGCGGCGTCAGGCGTTTCAGCAGGATCCCGCAGCGCAGCGAACATTCCTGCAGGAACTGGGGATTGATCCGGCGCCCGGCTCAGAGCTCATTTCACTGTTCGCCTATGAGAACGCCGGCCTGGCCAGTTGGCTCGATGTGCTGGCCGCCGATGCCCGGCCGACCCACTTGCTGGTGCCGGAGGGCCGGATCCTGGGCGACGTCGCCCGCTGGCTCGGGGTGGACGCGCTGACGGCGGGCGCCTTGCAGGTGCGTGGGTCGCTGACCGTGCAGGTCATCCCGTTCGTGCGTCAGGACCAATACGACCGCTTGCTCTGGTGCTGCGATTTCAATGCGGTGCGCGGGGAGGACTCGTTCGTCCGGGCGCAGTGGGCGGGGCGGCCGATGCTGTGGCACATTTACCAGCAGGAAGAAGACATCCACCTGGACAAGCTCGACGCGTTCCTGGCGCTCTACACCCAAGGCCTTTCGTCGGCTGCGGCCGAGGCGACAAGCGGTCTATGGCGGGCATGGAGCGCCGGACTCCCCATCGGACAGCACTGGCTCGCGGCCCGCAAACACTGGACGGAACTGCAGCGGCACGCCCAATCCTGGTCTCTGGAACAGGCCTTGCAGGCCGATCTTGCCACGGCGCTGGTACAGTTTTACCGAAATTGGCTATGATACGCGGCCTAGATTTTTGTACATCCCATCCAAATTCGGATATTCGCAATGAAAACTGGTAAAGAACTCAAACCCGGTACCGTGCTCCGTATCGACAACGATCCTTGGCTGGTTCAGAAAACTGAATTCACCAAGTCGGGCCGTAACAGCGCGATCATGAAGACCAAGCTGAAGAACCTGCTGACCGGTTACAAGACCGAAACCGTTTACGGTGCGGACGACAAACTGGACGACGTGATCCTGGACCGCAAAGAAGCCACCCTGTCCTTCATCAGCGGTGACTCCTACACGTTCATGGACACCACCGACTACACCATGTACGAGCTGAACGCCGAAGACATCGAAAGCGTGCTGCCGTACATCGAAGAAGGCATGGAAGACGTCTGCGAAGCCGTGTTCTTCGAAGGCCGTCTGGTATCGGTAGAACTGCCGACCACCATCAGCCGTCAGGTCGTCTACACCGAGAACGCCGCTCGCGGCGACACCTCGGGCAAGGTGATGAAGCCTGCCAAACTGAAGAACGGCACCGAGATCCAGGTTGCTGACTTCATCGAAATCGACGAGTGGATCGATATCGACACCCGCGACAACTCCTTCAAGGGTCGCAGCAAGAAGTAATTCTGCTGTCGTGTCGCACAAAAAAACCCGACCATCGAGTCGGGTTTTTTTGTGCCCTGCGGGAGCGGGACTGTTCCTACAGCTTCACTTCAAGTGTTGCTTGAGTTCCTGCGAAGCCTGAAGCATCGCAGAACGCACCGCCGGCACCTGGCTGACCACGTTGAGCAAACCGTAGTCGTGGATCAGGCCGTTGTAGCGCACGGCCGTCACCGGCACACCGGCCTCGTCCAGTTTGCGGGCGTAGGCCTCGCCTTCGTCACGCAGCACGTCGGCGCTGGCGGTCTGCACCAACGCAGGCGGCAGGCCTTTGAGTTGCGCGGTAGTGGCCCGCAGCGGCGAGGCGTAGATCTCGTTGCGCTGCTTGGCGTCGGTGGTGTAGTTGTCCCAGAACCACTTCATCATGTTGCGGGTGAGGAAGTGCCCCTCGGCGTACTGGTTGTAGGAACCGGTGTCGAAGCTGGCGTCGGTCACCGGCCACAGCAGCGCCTGGAAGCGGATGGCCGGAGTGCCCTTGTCCTTGGCCATCAGCGCGACCACGGCCGCCATGTTGCCGCCGACGCTGTTGCCGGCCACGGCCAGGCGCTTGCCGTCGACGTTGATCTCTTTCCCGTGCTCGGCCACCCATTTCGTGGCGGCGTAGGCCTGGTTGATCGCCACCGGGTAATGCGCTTCCGGCGAAGGGGTGTAGTTGACGAACACCGCCGCCGCACCCGAACCGGCCACCAGGTCGCGCACCAGGCGTTCGTGGGTCGGGAAGTCCCCCAATACCCAGCCGCCGCCGTGGAAGAACATGAACACCGGCAGCTCACCCTTGACCCCGGCCGGGCGGACGATGGTCAGGCTCAGCGGCTGGCCGTCGACCTGGATGGTCTTCTGGCTGACATCGGCCGCCGGCAGCGTCAGCTTGACGCCGGCCTGGGCGCCCACCAGCACGGCGCGGGCCTCTTTCGGCGTCATCTGTTCCATCGGCTTGCCGTTGCCGGCGTTCAGCGCATCGAGGAACGCCTGGGTGTTGTGTTCGACATCACCGGCGAACGCGCTGTGGACGGACAGGGCGAGAAGGGTGCCGGTCAAGACTTTGCTCAAAGCGTTCATGTTCATTTCCTGTGTTCGGGCCTTGGGTGTCGAGGGTTACACGGTGACGTGCAGGCGAACGTCGACGTTGCCGCGGGTGGCGTTGGAGTACGGGCAGACCTGGTGGGCCGCGTCGACCAGGCTTTGCGCGTCGGCCTGTTCCAGGCCCGGCAGGCTGATGTGCAGGTCGATGTCCAGACCGAAGCCGCCTGGGATCTGGCCGATGCCGACATGGGCGGTGATCGAGGCGTTGTCCGGGATCTTGCGTTTGGTCTGGCCGGCGACGAATTTCAGGGCGCCGATGAAGCACGCCGAGTAGCCGGCGGCGAACAGTTGCTCAGGGTTGGTGGCCGCGCCGCCGGCACCGCCGAGTTCTTTCGGGGTGGCCAGCTTGACGTCGAGGATGTTGTCGCTGGAGATCGCACGACCGTCACGGCCGCCGGTGGAGGTTGCGATTGCGGTGTAGAGAGTTTGCATGGTGTGAGCCTCTTGAGGTGTGTTTGCCGCGCTAATTGTTTGCGCGTTAAGTAAGTGCGAAGTGAATGTATCGCTCTAATATTTAGCGCGCAAGATAAATTTTTCGAAAAGGCCGGCTCAACCAACGGAACGACCCCGCTGATGGGTCGGAAGCTTTTGATATGAAAGGTTTTTTATAGAAAAGCAGGAGGCAGAAAAATTTTGCGCAGACGGGCGAAACGCAGCCTTGTAGGAGCGAGCCTGCTCGCGATGGCGGTGGTTCAGTCACGCAAAGGCTGAATGTCCAACCGCTATCGCGAGCAGGCTCGCTCCTACAGGGGGAAGGGGGGATTCAGCTCAGGCTGTCTTGCAGGTGGCTGCGCAGCGCCTGCAGTTCGGCCTGCAGGTGCTGCAGGCGCTCCAGCGAAAAGCCGCTGGCGCCGAGGATGCACTGCGGAATGGTGCGGGCCTGCTCGTGGAGGGCGCGGCCCTGCTCGGTCAGTTCGACGATCACCACCCGTTCGTCTTCCCGGCTGCGGGTGCGGCTGAGCAAGCCTTCGCCTTCCAGGCGCTTGAGCAGCGGGGTCAGCGAGCCCGGATCGGTCAGCAGGCGTGCGCTGATTTCCCCGACGGTCAAGCCGTCCTTTTCCCACAGCACCATCATCGCCAGGTATTGCGGGTAGGTCAGGCCGAGCGCTTGCAGCAAAGGCTTGTAGACCTTGGTCATCATCAGCGAAGTGGAATGCAGGGCGAAGCAGGCCTGGTTGTCCAGCAGCAGGTCTTCGCAGAGGTCGATGTTGCGGTCGGTGTTCATGTCAAAGCCTTGATCGGTGATCGGATGAATCTAGCGCCCGAACCTTTAATGCGCCACACAATTCTGGCCGGGCGCGGCATCGGTCAGTGCCGGCCCAGCTCCCGTTGCAGCGCCAGATCCCAGGGCGGCACCGGGCTGAAGCGGGTCTTGAGGTACTCCAGCAACAGGCGGCTGCGTGAGCTGGCCTGCTGTGCCAGACGCAAGGCATAGATGACGGCGGGTTCCGGTTTGGGCAGACCGTGTTCGCAGAACAGCGGCAGCAGCTCGCCGCGCAGCAGGTATTCGCTGGCCAGCCAGGTCGGCAGATGGGCGATGCCGAGGCCGGCCAGGGCGCCGCACACCAGTGCCTCGGCGTTGTTGGCGCTCATGCGGATCCGGCCCGGCCGGTGCAACTGCATTTTCCCCTCGTGTTCGAAGCGCCAGGCGAAGGGCGGGGCGAGGCCGTCCCAGTCCAGGCCGTCATGGTCGCTCAGTTGCGCGGGGTCGGCCGGCATGCCCCGGCGTTTCAGATAGTCGGGGCTGGCGCAGGCGATGCGCATCATGCTCGCCAGGGGCGTGGCGACCAGCCGGGTGTCGGCCAGTTGCCCGGCGCGCAGCACCAGATCGACCTTGCCCAGGTTCGAGCCGTGCATGTCGACGAAACTGTCGATCAGGTGCAACTGAACGTCCAGGCCCGGGTACAGCACCAGGAAATCGGCGATCACCGGCGCCAGGTGCCGGCGGCCGAACGCCGCCGGGGCATCGACCCGGATCAGGCCTTCCGGCGCGCTGCTCAGGGACACGGCCTCGGCCCGGGCCAGGCGCAGTTCGGCGACGATCCGCCGCGCCCGCTCGGCGAACGCCAGCCCGGCCGGCGTGGCGCGCACGGCGTGGGTGCTACGGATGAACAGTTGGCTGCCCACCGCCGATTCCAGGCTGTCAATGCGCCGCGCCACGGCCGAAGGTGTCAGCGGATGACGCCGGGACGCTGCCGAAAAGCTGCCGCTTTCCAGCACGTCGAGGAACAGGCCGAGCTGTTCGGTCAATTGATTGGGGTTCATGAAAGGTCGTTGCCTTTGCGAATTTGGCACAGCCATTGTGCGTTGCTGTGCGTTTCCGAGCCAGCACCGACTGCGTAGGATGACCCCCATGACGTAAGAGGAGTACTGCTGTGATCGAGTTTCTGCTGTACCTGCTGTTTGGCGCCGCCCTCGGCACACTGGGCGGCGTGTTCGGGATCGGTGGCGGCCTGATCGCCATTCCTTTGCTCGGCGCCTGGTTCGGGCTCGATCAGCAATTGGCCCAAGGCACGGCCCTGGTGATGGTGGTGCCCAACGTGATGCTGGCGCTGTGGCGCTATCACCAGCGCAACCGCATCGAACTGCATCACGCGCTGCCGCTGGCGGTGATGGGATTCTGCTTTGCCTGGATCGGATCGGTCTGGGCGGTGCGGATCGACGCGCAGACCATGCGCATCGGTTTTGTGGCGTTCCTGGTGGCGCTGTCGGCCTACAACGTGCTGCGTATGTTCGGCGGCAAGGCGGCGACGACATCTGAGATGCGTTATTCATGGCCATGGCTGGGCGTGCTCGGCGCGGCCTCCGGCACCATGGGCGGCCTGTTCGGCGTGGGCGGGGCGGTGGTGGCGACGCCGGTGCTGACCAGCCTGTTCGGCACCACCCAGGTGGTCGCCCAGGGCCTGTCGCTGGCGTTGGCGCTGCCCAGCACCGGGGTCACGCTGGTGACCTACGCGGTGCACCGGGAAGTGGACTGGATGATCGGCCTGCCGCTGGCGGCGGGCGGGTTGTTGAGCATCAGCTGGGGCGTGCGCATCGCCCACGCGATGCCGGAAAAGCTGCTGCGCGGGCTGTTCTGCGGTTTCCTGGTACTGAGCGCGGTGATGCTCGCCCTTAAAGTTTGAAGCCTTCGACGATATGCTCGGCCAGGCACTCGGTGATCGGCGACGGGTTGTTGAGGTTGCGGATCAGCATGATGCTGGCCTCCGGCAGCAGCGGCAGGTCTTCGTCGGCGCCGAGGATGCGCATGTCCGGGGTGATCAGGC
Organism: Pseudomonas sp. B35(2017); assembly: GCF_002113645.1. NCBI lineage: Bacteria > Pseudomonadati > Pseudomonadota > Gammaproteobacteria > Pseudomonadales > Pseudomonadaceae > Pseudomonas > Pseudomonas sp. B35(2017). Next base: position 51,647 of record NZ_NEIZ01000018.1, read on the forward strand.
TTTCCAACTGCGCGGTGATGGCCAGCCCCGCGCTCACCACCGCCATCAGCGCCGACAGGCTGGTGCTGTTGTAGGCGATGCGGTATTCGCGGCCCATGGCGTCCAGCGCGTTGCAGGCCCAGAGGCGGCAGAAACAGTCGCTGTTGAACATCGCCAGCGGCAGGGGTGTCTGTTCGTGGGCGCTGAAGTTCTGCGCTTCGGCCCAGACGAAGCGTTCCTTGCGCAGCAACTGGCCGATCTCGCTGCCCGGCTCGCGGGTGACGATCGACAGGTCGAGGTCGGTGCGCTGCAGCAACTGCTTGGTCGATTCGCAGTGCACCTCGATCTGGATCAGCGGATAGAACTGGGCGAAGCGCGACAGGATCCCCGGCAGGAAACGCATCACGTAGTCATCCGGAGTGCCGATGCGCACGGTGCCGACCATGTGCGGCTCGCGCAGGGTGTTGAACACTTCGCTGTGCAGCTTGAGGATGCGCCGGGCGTAGCCCAGCAGTACCTGGCCCTCGGCGGTCAGGCGCACCTGGCGGCCGTCGCGCTCGAACAGCTGGCGCTGCAGCACGTCTTCCTCCAGGCGCTTCATCTGCATGCTCACCGCCGACTGGGTGCGGTTGACCATTTCGCCGGCGCGGGTGAAGCCACCCTGATCGGCAATCGCGACGAAGGTGCGCAGGACATCGGTATCAATACTGGGGTAGGCGGACATTCATCAATCTCCGAGATGCATGCCATCAGAAACATTCGTTGGATTGATCGTAGACCCGGGGCGAGACTGAAGCCATCCCTAAAGGAGGGCAACACGATGAAAGGTCAAAGCGAATATGTAACTGACGAAAAAGTGTCCGGCCATCTCGTTTCCGATCTGCTGCACAAGTTCAGCCGCTGGTACGAGCTGCACCGCGAGCGCGAGCTGCTCGCCGGCCTGAGCGACGAAGCGCTGAAGGACATCGGCGTCAGCCGTGCCGATGTCGAGCATGAAGCGGTGCGGCCGTTCTGGGACGACCCGATGCACAAATGATGACGGTGACTCGGGGGACGCTACACAAACCACTTTCAGGTGAGGTAGGTTGCGAGCAGACAAGGAGACGTTCATGCCCGCGACACTGTCCTTTTCCCTCAAACAGGCTCGACGCTTGGCGCTGGCCGCCCAAGGATTCCACGGGCGCCAGCCGCCGGCCGTCAAGGCGCAGCACCTCAACCGGCTGATCGAACGGCTGGGCCTGCTGCAGATCGATTCCGTCAACGCGGTGGTGCGTTCGCACTACTTGCCGCTGTTTTCCCGCCTCGGTTCCTATTCCGCCGATTTGCTCGACCAGGCCGCCTGGAGTTCGGGGCGTCGCCGTACGCTGTTCGAATACTGGGGGCATGAAGCCTCGTTGCTGCCGCTGTCGATGTACCCGCTGATGGGCTGGCGCATGCAGCGGGCCCGGCGCGGCGAGGACATCTATCAGCAGTTGGCGCGCTTCGGGCGTGAACAGCAGGACACGATCCGACGGGTGTTGGCCTCGGTTCAAGAGCAGGGCGCCCTGGGGGCGGGCAGCCTGTCGACCCGCCAGGAAAAGGCCGGCCCTTGGTGGGACTGGAGCGCCGAAAAGCACGCGCTGGAGTGGCTGTTCGCGGCGGGTGAAGTCACCGTCGCCGGCCGGCGTGGCTTCGAGCGCCTGTATGACTTGCCGGAGCGGGTGATTCCGGGGTCGGTGCTGCAGCAGCCGCTGCCCGATGAAGCCGAGGCGCAACGGGGCTTGCTGCTGCACGCCGCCCAGGCGCTGGGGGTCGCGACGGAGAAGGACTTGCGCGATTACTTCCGTCTGAATCCGGGGGACGCCCGACCGCGCCTGGCGGAACTGGTCGAGGCCGGACAACTGCTCACCTGCGCAGTCGAGGGCTGGCGGCAAACCGCCTATTGCCTACCCGAGCCCAGGATCCCGCGCAAGGTCGCCGCCGCCGCGCTGCTGTCGCCGTTCGATTCGTTGATCTGGGAACGCAGCCGCACCGAGCGCCTGTTCGGTTTCCGCTATCGGCTGGAGATCTACACGCCGCCGCACAAGCGGGTCTATGGCTACTACGTGTTGCCGTTCCTGCACGATGAGCGGATCGCGGCGCGTGTGGACCTGCGGGCGGAGCGGGCGCAGGGGCAGTTGGCGGTGCATGCGGTGCACGAAGAGGAAAGCGGTCTGGATGAGGCGGGGATGCAGGCCTTGGCGCTGAACCTGAAGGCGCTGGCGGGTTGGCTGGGGCTTGAGCGGGTGCAGCTCAATTGCCGGCGGGAGAGTGCCGGCAGGTTGCGGCAGGCATTGGCACAGGTTGAAGGTGCTTGAGCCGACGCCATCGCCAGCAGACCGGCTCCCACATGAGGTGTGCGCGCGACACAGAACCCCTGTAGGGGCCAGCTTGTTGGCGATCGGAGCGATTCGCCCTTACCGGCGCACCTGCTTCAGCGTCTCGGCGATCAGGAACGCCAGCTCCAGCGACTGGTCGGCATTCATCCGCGGATCGCAATGCGTGTGGTAGCGGTCCGACAGCCCGTCCTCGGTGATCGGCCGTGCACCGCCGATGCACTCGGTCACGTTCTGCCCGGTCATCTCGATGTGGATGCCGCCGGCGTAGCTGCCTTCGGCCTGGTGCACCTGGAAGAACTGTTTCACCTCGCCGAGGATCTGCGCGAAGTCGCGGGTCTTGTAGCCGCTGCTGGCCTTGATCGTGTTGCCGTGCATCGGGTCGGAGCTCCACAGCACCTGCTTGCCCTCACGCTGCACGGCGCGGATCAGCGCCGGCAGGTGGTCGCCGACCTTGTTCGCGCCCATGCGGGCGATCAGGTTCAGGCGGCCCGGATCGTTGTCCGGGTTGAGCACGTCGATCAGGCGGATCAGGTCGTCGGGATCCATGCTCGGGCCGACCTTGACCCCGATCGGGTTGTTCACCCCGCGCAGGAACTCGACGTGGGCACCGTCGAGCTGACGGGTGCGGTCGCCGATCCACAGCATGTGCGCCGAGCAGTCGTAATAGTCGTTGGTCAGGCTGTCGCGGCGCACGAAGGCTTCTTCGTAGTTCAGCAGCAGCGCCTCGTGGGCGGTGAAGAAACTGGTTTCGCGCAGTTGCGGCGAACTGTCCATGCCGCAGGCGCGCATGAAGGCCAGGGTCTCGTCGATGCGGTCGGCCAGGTGGCTGTACTTTTCGGTCAGCGCCGAATTGGCGATGAAGTCCAGGTTCCACTTGTGCACCTGGTGCAGGTCGGCGAAGCCGCCCTGGGCGAACGCGCGCAGCAGGTTGAGGGTCGCGGTGGACTGGTGATAGGACTGCAGCAGGCGCTCGGGATCCGGCACACGGCTGGCGGCGTCGAAGCCGATGCCATTGACGATGTCGCCGCGGTAGGCCGGCAGGGTCACGCCGTCGATAGTCTCGTCGTTGGCCGAGCGGGGCTTGGCGAACTGGCCGGCCATGCGCCCGACCTTCACCACCGGGCAGCCGGCGGCGAAGGTCATGACCACCGCCATCTGCAGCAGCACCTTGAAGGTGTCGCGGATCTTCGCCGCCGAGAACTCGGCGAAGCTTTCGGCGCAGTCGCCGCCCTGGAGCAGGAACGCCCGGCCCTGGGTGACTTCGGCGAACTGGCGGCGCAATTCGCGGGCCTCGCCGGCGAACACCAGCGGCGGATAGCTGGCCAGGGTCTGTTCGACCTGGCGCAGGTGCGCGGCGTCGGGGTAGCGGGGTTGTTGCTGGATCGGCAGGGCGCGCCAGCTGTCAGGGCTCCAGTGTTGGCTCATCACGGTCTCTAGGGGTCTACGCACGGACCCCCATGGTAGCAGCAATTAGTGCGTGACCTGCTCCTGCCGATTGGCCGACAATCGCCGCTTTGCCACGGCGCCGCACGGGTGCCATCGCGTCACCGCGCCCGGTGACCGTCAGGAGATGAAATGACTGAGGAGCGCGTCGAGCGGTTGCTCGCCGAAGTGCAGGACGAGTTTGGCGTGATCCGCGTGCTGGAAGTGGCCGATTACCGCTTTCTGGAGTTCGGCGACGCCATCGAGCAGAGCTGCGTGTTCACCGCCGACCCGAGCTGGCTGGAGTACGACTACACCCGGGCGATGCTGATCGGCGCCTTGTGCCACGAGCAGCCGGAGAGTGCGCTGTTTCTGGGGCTGGGCGCGGGGACGCTGACCCAGGCCTGCCTGAAGTTCTTGCCGCTGGAAGACGTCGAGGCCATCGAGTTGCGCCCGGACGTGCCGCGCCTGGCCATCGAATACCTGGGGCTGGACGACGATCCGCGCCTGTACATCCGCGTGGGCGATGCCCTTGAACTGTTGCCGACCGCAGAGCCGGCGGATCTGATCTTCGTCGACCTGTACACCGACGTGGGCCCCGGCGCCGGGCACCTGGCCTGGAATTTCCTCGGCGACTGCCAGAAGCGCCTGAATCCCGGCGGCTGGCTGGTGATCAACCAGTGGGCCACCGATGACGGCAAGCCGTTGGGCGCGGCGTTGCTGCGCGGCCTCTATCACCGGCATTACTGGGAACTGCCGGTGAAGGAGGGCAACGTGATCCTGATCGTCCCGGCGGACCTTGACCAGGAACTGGACTTGCCGGCGCTGACCGCACGGGCCGAAGCGCTGTTGCCGAGGCTGGGTTATTCGCTGCAGTCGTTGATCAACGCGATTCGTCCGGCGACCTAGCCCTGCGGGATGCCGCGGTTCCTTCACGGGCAGGCTGGCCCCGGCCGTGAAACGCGATCCCCTGTGGGAGCCAGCCTGCTGGCGATGACGGATCTACAGGCGCCGCGTTATCAGACCCCTTTGAAGACCCCGGCCCGCCGCTCCACCAAAGACCGCACGCCTTCCCGTGCATCCTCGCTGGCCAGCAGTTTCTTCACCAGCGGCGGCAATCCTTGGGCCGCCGCCGTCTCGCCTTCATAACGGGCCTGGCGCGCCGACATCAGCGTCGCCTGCACCCCTAAAGGCGCCTGGCGGGCAATCCGCTCGGCCAGTTCGACGGCCCGGGGCAACAAGTCTTCGCTGGCCATGACTTCCTGCACCAGCCCCAGGCGCAACGCCTCATGGGCATCGAACTCGTCGCCGGTCAGCAGCCAGCGCATCGCGTTGCCCCAGCCGGCCACCTGATGAAAGCGCAACGTCGCACCGCCGAACGGAAAGATCCCGCGCTGGACTTCCATCTGGGCGAACCGGGTGTTGCTCGCGCACAGATTGATGTCGGCGGCGAGCATCAACTCGATGCCGATGGTCAGGCAGTAGCCTTGGGCCGCGACGATCACCGGTTTGCTGACCCTGGGGCCGGCGAACACGCCCCACGGATCGCAACCGCCGCTGGGCACCTGCCACCCTTGGGCGAGGGTGGCACTGGCGTTGACCAGGTCGAGCCCGGCGGTGAAATGCTCGCCGTGACCGAACACCACTGCGACCCTGGCGTCGCTGTCGGCCTCGAATTCGCCATAGGCCAGGCTCAGGTCATTGAGCAGGTCCAGGTCGAAGGCATTGCGCTTAGCGGCGCGGTCCAGGCCGATCAGGTACACATGTCCGAGTCGTTCACGGCTGACGCGACCGGCGGCGGGCTGATTCATGGGGATTTCCTCGGACGGGAAAATGAGGGGCAGCGACCACGTGCCGCAGGTAGATGAATCGTTTAAGCGTCATCGCCCGCAGGGCCGGGCCTTTGGAAAAATAGACCTTCGCCGGATTATCCGCAAAACCCCGTTACATCGCGGTGACAAACCTGTCGGGCCGACAAAAAAAGCTCCACTTTTGGGCAAATTCCGGTATAGTGCGCGCCGGCCTTTAACAGGGCCTCGTCCAGGTAGCGCATTCCCGAAGTCAGATTCGGTTGCTCGTCCGCATTGCGGGCTCTTCCTGACGACTCTTTTTTCCATCCATTCGTTTTCGCAAATCCCCGCCGACAAAGCTGCCAGGGCGACTCTTGAGTCTCAACACGGCATGTGCAGCTTTGGAGCATGGGTCTTTGCGGATGCACTTTGAGGCAGACCCATGACCCAGGAAATCGGCGGCTTCGCCGCTCTTGAACTTCATCCCAATATTGTCGCTGCAGTAGTCGCCACCGGCTATGAAGAGCCTTCGGCCATTCAGCAGCAGTCGATCCCGATCATCCTCGCCGGTCACGATATGATTGGCCAGGCGCAAACCGGCACCGGCAAGACCGCTGCCTTTGCCCTGCCTATCCTGCACCGCATCGATCCGTCCAAGCGCGAGCCGCAAGCTCTGATCCTGGCCCCAACCCGCGAGTTGGCGCTGCAAGTAGCAACCGCTTTCGAAACCTACGCCAAGCAAATGCCGGGCGTGACTGTTGTGGCCGTCTACGGCGGTGCGCCGATGGGCCCGCAACTGAAAGCCATCCGGAACGGCGCACAAATCGTTGTCGCCACCCCGGGCCGTCTGTGCGACCACCTGCGTCGCGACGAAAAAGTCCTCGCCACCGTGAACCACCTGGTTCTCGACGAAGCGGACGAAATGCTCAAACTGGGCTTCATGGACGACCTCGAAGTCATCTTCAAGGCCATGCCTGAATCCCGCCAGACCGTACTGTTCTCGGCCACCTTGCCGCAGTCGATCCGTGCGATCGCCGAGCGTCACCTCAAGGATCCGAAGCACGTCAAGATCCAGAGCAAGACCCAGACCGTCACCGCGATCGAGCAGGCCCACCTGCTGGTTCACGCCGACCAGAAGACTTCCGCTGTTCTCAGCCTGCTGGAAGTGGAAGACTTCGACGCCCTGATCATGTTCGTGCGCACCAAGCAAGCGACCCTGGATCTGGCCAGCGCCCTCGACGCCAAAGGCTACAAGGCCGCGGCGCTGAACGGCGACATCGCCCAGAACCAACGTGAGCGCGTGATCGACTCGCTCAAGGACGGCCGCCTGGACATCGTCGTCGCCACCGACGTCGCCGCCCGTGGCCTGGACGTGCCGCGCATCACCCACGTGTTCAACGTGGACATGCCGTACGATCCGGAATCCTACGTGCACCGTATCGGCCGTACCGGCCGTGCCGGTCGCGAAGGCCGGGCGCTGCTGCTGGTGACGCCGCGCGAGCGCCGCATGCTGCAGGTGATCGAGCGTGTGACCGGCCAGAAAGTGGCCGAAGTGCGCCTGCCGGACGCCCCGGCGATTCTCGATGCCCGCATCAAGAAGCTGACCAACAGCCTGGCGCCGCTGGTGGCCGATGCCGAAGCGACTCACGGCGATCTGCTGGATCGTCTGACCGCCGACATCGGTTGCAGCCCGCGTGCCCTCGCTGCCGCCCTGCTGCGCAAGGCCACCAACGGTCAGGCGCTGAACCTGGCAGCCATCGAGAAGGAGCGTCCGCTGGTGCCGAACAGCGCACCGCGCGGCGAGCGCCCTGACCGTGGCGAGCGTCCGGATCGCGGTGACCGCGAGCGCCGTGCGCCGATGCCGCTGGGCGAAGGCCGTGCCCGTTGCCGTACCGCGCTGGGCGCGCGTGACGGTATCGCGGCCAAGAACCTGCTGGGTGCCATCCTCAACGAAGGTGGCCTGGCACGTGACGCCATCGGTCGCATCCAGGTGCGTGACAGCTTCAGCCTCGTCGAGCTGCCGGAAGAAGGCCTGGATCGTCTCCTGGCCAAGCTGAAGGACACTCGCGTTGCAGGCAAGCAGCTGAAACTGCGTCGCTACCGCGAAGATTGATCGGCCTGCGGGCTGATTGATCGAGCGAAAAAAATCCCCGACCGGTTCGGGGATTTTTTTTTGCCTGCGGTTCGGGTCTGCGTGCACCCCGAACCTCTGTAGGCGCGAGCCTGCTCGCGAAGGGCGGTCAGTCGAAGCGGTAGATGTCCATGCCCAGTGCGCCCATGGTGAAGCCCTGATGGGCAACGCTGAACTTGCCTGCGGCGCCACGGGCGAAGTACAGCGGCAGCAGGTGTTCGTCGCTGGGGTGGCTGCGCACCGCATTCGGTGCTTGCCGGCGGTAGTCGTGCAGCGCGGTCTCGTCGTCCGCCACCAGTCGGTCGATCATCCAGTCGCGGAAGTCACGGGCCCAGGGTTCGACGCTGTCCGGGCCGGCATGCCAGTCCAGTTCGCGCAGGTTGTGGGTAATGCTGCCGGAGCCGATCAGCAGGATGCCTTCTGCGCGCAGGCCGGCCAGCGCCTGGCCGACCCGGGTCTGCAGCGCCGGGCCGCCGCGGGTGGGCAACGACACCTGCACGATCGGTATGTCGGCCTGCGGATACATCAGCGACAGCGGCACCCACACGCCATGGTCGAACGGACGTTGCGGGTCGAGGCGGGCGGGCAGGCCGTTGGCGGTCAGCCGTTCGGCGACTTCGCCGGCCAGTTGCGGATGGCCCGGTGCCGGGTACTGCACCTCGAACAGGGCACGGGGGAAGCCGCCGAAGTCATGCCAGGTCTCTGGCTGCGGGTGGCTGCCGACCAGCAGTTCATGGCTTTCCCAATGGGCGGAAACGATGACGATGGCCTTGGGCCGAGGCATATCGGCGGCCAGTCGCGCGAGGGCGGGGCCGCTGGCACCGGGCTCGAGCGCGAGCATGGGCGAGCCGTGCGAAATGAACAGGCTTGGAAACATGAAGGGGTTCCTGAGCGTTAAGATGGGCTCATCTTCATTCAGATCATTGATCTAAATCTAATATAAGTTTTAACGCGTTCTTATCGATTTTTTGGGAGTGATCCATGCAGCCCGAGTTTTGGCACAAGAAATGGGAATCCAATCAGATCGGTTTTCATCTGTCGCAGGTGAACCCGTATCTGCAGCGGCATTGGCCGGGTTTGCCCGTGCCGCAGCAGGCGCGTGTGCTGGTGCCCTTGTGCGGCAAGAGCCTCGACTTGCTGTGGCTGGCCGGGCGCGGTCACCGGGTCTTGGGCGTGGAGTTGTCGCAGAAGGCCGTCGAGGACTTTTTCGGCGAGCAGCGGTTGCAGCCCCAGGTCAGCGAGGAGGGCGCCTTCAAGGTCTACCGGGCCGGTGCGATTGAGTTGATGTGCGGGGACTTCTTTGCCTTGACGGCGGAGGACGTGGCGGACTGCGCCGCGCTGTATGACCGGGCGGCGCTGATTGCCTTGCCTGCGCCGATGCGTGAACGCTATGCGGCGCATCTGCAGGTCATTCTGCCTACGGACCTGCATGGGTTGCTGATCACGCTGGATTACGACCAGGCGCAGATGCCCGGGCCGCCGTTTGCGGTGGCGGACGCTGAAGTGCAGCGCCTTTTGGGTGCCGCGTGGCAGGTGCGGATGCTGGAGGAGCAGGACGTGCTGGGGGACAGCTGGAAGTTTGTGCAGGCCGGGGTGACGCGGCTTGAGGAGCGGGTGTATCGGGTTTCCGGTCTTTCGATTTCTTGAGGGAATCGGGGGATCCGGTCTGTGCTTGCACCTCTGTGGGAGCCAGCCTGCTGGCGATGACGGCCTTACAGCCTGCGAGCCTTTATCTGTCGACCAGAAAGCATGTGAAAGCGGACAGGCCCAGGGCCGCGGCTCGACGAGGAAACCGGTTCGGTCACGCCTATGAACCGTATCAAAAAAAGGCCCGCATCGCTGCGGGCCTTTCTGTTGTTGCGTGGAAATCAACCGCGACGGCGCAGGGCGTCGATGCGTTCTTCCAGCGGCGGGTGGCTCATGAACATGCGGGCCAGGCCCTGCTTGATGCCGCCGTTGATGCCGAACGCGTTCAGGGTGTCGGGCATGTGCACCGGCAGGCCCTGTTCGGCGCGCAGGCGTTGCAGGGCGCCGATCATCGCGCTGGTGCCGGCCAGGCGTGCGCCGGCTTCGTCGGCACGGTATTCGCGCTTGCGCGAGAACCACATCACGATCGCGCTGGCCAGGATGCCCAGCACCAGTTCGGCGAAGATGGTCGCCACGTAGTAGGCGATGCCCTGGCCTTCTTCGTTCTTGAAGATGACCTTGTCCACGAAGTTGCCGATGATCCGGGCGAAGAACATCACGAAGGTGTTCACCACGCCCTGGATCAGCGCCAGGGTGACCATGTCGCCATTGGCGACGTGGCCGATCTCGTGGGCCAGCACGGCCTTCACTTCATCGGGCGAAAAGCGCTCCAGCAGGCCCTGGCTGACGGCCACCAGTGCGTCGTTCTTGTTCCAGCCGGTGGCGAAGGCGTTGGCCTCGTAGGCCGGGAAGATCCCGACTTCGGGCATCTTGATCCCGGCTTCCCGGGACAGTTGCTCGACGGTTTGCAGCAGCCATTGCTCGTGCCGGGTGCGCGGCTGGCTGATGATCTGGGTGCCGGTGCTCATCTTCGCCATCCACTTGGAGATGAACAGCGAGAACAGGGAGCCGGCGAAACCAAAGACGGCACAGAAGACCAGCAGCTGATTGAGGTTGAGGTCAACCCCGTTGGCCGCCATGAACCCGTTGAAGCCGAACAGGCTCAGGGTGATGCTGGCTATCAGCACGACCGCCAGGTTAGTGGCCAAGAACAGCAGGATGCGCATCATGGTTGTAGAAATCTCCTCAAGCTAAAGATGTAGCGTACTGCGGGGTATATAAGGTGCGGCACCTGGCGATTCAACCGGGTGACTATTTCAAACTGTGTCCTACAGCGGATTCCGTGACGTTCGCCGCGTTTTCCGTCATCCGTCGGCACCGGGGCGTCGGACGACGGCCACCCGCCGACGCGGCACCGGCCGTGCATGGCCGGTGCGCATCGCAAGTCTAGAAGCTGTTTCGGGGCGGGTGACGCAGAAGTGTTGCTGAATCCGTCAGTGCGCAACGTTCGGCGCGTTGCGCAGCGGACCGCCGGTCACTGGCGGTAGGATTTGAGGAAGTTGCCGATCCGGCCGATGGCCATGTCCAGGTCATCGACCCGCGGCAAGGTGACGACGCGGAAGTGGTCAGGCCACGGCCAGTTGAACGCCGTGCCTTGCACCACCAGCAGTTTTTCGGACAGCAGCAGGTCGAGGACGAACTTCTCGTCGTTGTGGATCGGGCAGACCTTCGGGTCGATCTTGGGGAACGCGTAGAGCGCGCCCATCGGCTTGACGCAGCTGACGCCCGGAATGTCGTTGAGCAGCTCCCAGGTGCGGTTGCGCTGTTCCAGCAGGCGGCCTTGCGGCAGCACCAGGTCGTTGATGCTCTGGTAGCCGCCCAGGGCGGTCTGGATGGCGTGCTGGCTCGGCACGTTGGCGCACAGGCGCATGTTGGCCAGCATGTCGATGCCTTCGATGTAGCTGTGAGCGTTGTGTTTCGGCCCGGAAATGGCGATCCAGCCGGAGCGGAAACCGGCCACGCGGTACGACTTGGACAGACCGTTGAAGGTCAGGCACAAAAGGTCCGGCGCCAGCGAAGCGGTGCAGATGTGCACGGCGTCGTCGTAGAGGATCTTGTCGTAGATCTCGTCGGAGAACACCACCAGGTTGTGCTGACGGGCCAGTTCGAGCATGCCCAGCAGCACTTCCTTCGAATACACCGCGCCGGTGGGGTTGTTCGGGTTGATGATCACCATCGCCTTGGTGTTCGGGGTGATCTTGGCCTTGATGTCGGCCAGGTCCGGGAACCAGTCGGCGCCCTCGTCGCACAGGTAATGCACCGCGTTGCCGCCGGCCAGGCTCACGGCGGCGGTCCACAGCGGGTAGTCCGGCGCCGGCACCAGCACTTCGTCGCCGTTGTTGAGCAGCGCCTGCAGCGACATCACGATGAGCTCGGACACGCCGTTGCCCAGGTAGATGTCTTCGATGCCGACGCCTTCGACCTGCTTCTGCTGGTAGTACTGCATGACGGCCTTGCGCGCGCTGAACAGGCCTTTGGAGTCGCTGTAGCCCTGGGCGGTCGGCAGGTTGCGGATCACATCCTGGAGGATTTCGTCCGGCGCTTCGAAACCAAAGGGCGCCGGGTTGCCGATGTTCAGCTTGAGGATGCGGTGGCCTTCCTCTTCCAGGCGTTTGGCGTGCTTGAGCACCGGGCCGCGAATGTCGTAGCAGACGTTGGCGAGCTTGTTCGATTTGCTGAACTGCATGGCGATGTGATCCCGAAAATGAACGATCCAGGCGGCGGGTGGACAACCGGGCTGGGATTCCTGCGTCTTCGCACAGGAAGGCATTCTGGGCGGCGGTTTCCGGAATTCGTTTGAATGCGCAGGAACCCGCTGCCAGACTGGCGTGTGACGAGGCGCAATCATACGTGCCGCCCGATCCGTGGAAAAGGTACAGATCGGGCTTTTTCAGCCGCTGAGGTGTGATGATGGAAAAGATCGAAAAAACCCTGGAGGAATGGCGTGCGATGCTCGATCCCGAGCAGTTCAACGTGTGCCGGCTGAGCGCCACCGAGCGCCCGTTCTCCGGCAAGTACAACGCCACCAAGACCGATGGCGTCTACCATTGCGTGTGCTGCAACGAGCCGCTGTTCGATTCGCAGACCAAGTTCGACTCCGGTTGCGGCTGGCCGAGTTTCTACGCGCCGATCGGCGAAAGCGCCATGATCGAGATCCGCGACCTGAGCCACGGCATGATCCGCACCGAAGTGAAGTGCGCCCGGTGCGACGCGCATCTGGGCCATGTGTTCCCCGACGGCCCGCCGCCCACCGGGCTGCGTTACTGCATCAACTCGGTGTGCCTGGATCTGGTGCCGCGCGGGTAGGTGTCGCCGGCGATCCACGGGTCGCCGTTCGGTAAATTAAATTGCACGCAATTCAATTGATCGCTATTTTTACGGCTCCTTAACTTCCAAGAGTGCGCACCATGAGCGACAGCCTGCTGAACATCCCGTGCACCACGATCAAGGGCGAGCAGAAGACCCTCGCCGATTTCGCCGGCAAGGCGGTGCTGGTGGTGAACACCGCCAGCAAGTGCGGGTTCACCCCGCAGTACAAAGGGCTGGAGGAACTCTGGCAGAGCTACAGGGATCGCGGCCTGGTGGTGCTGGGGTTCCCGTGCAACCAGTTCGGCAAGCAGGAACCGGGCAACGAAGGCGCGATCAGCGAGTTCTGCGAGCTGAACTACGGCGTCAGTTTCCCGCTGTTCAAGAAGATCGACGTCAACGGCGCCGCTGCGCACCCGTTGTTCGTGCAGCTCAAGAAGCGTGCGCCGGGGGTGCTGGGCTCCCAAGGCATCAAATGGAACTTCACCAAGTTCCTGATCGGCAAGGACGGCAGCCTGATCAAGCGCTTCGCCCCGGCCACCAAGCCGCAGGACCTGCGCCGCGAGATCGAAGACCTGCTCAAATGACCGACTTGCCCGCCGACGCGCTGAAGCTCGACACCCAGTTGTGCTTCAAGCTGTACGCCGCCTCCCGGGCGGTGATCCGCGCCTACCGGCCGATGCTCGATGAGCTCGGCCTGACCTACCCGCAGTACCTGGTGATGCTGGTGCTGTGGGAGTGGCAGGACGAGGCGCCCGAACAGCCGACCGTCAAGGCGCTGGGCGAGCGCCTGGCGCTGGACTCCGGCACGCTGACCCCGCTGCTCAAGCGTCTGGAGCAATTGGAGTGGGTGCAGCGCCGGCGTTCGGCACGGGACGAGCGCGAGGTGCACCTGAGCCTGACGCCGTCCGGACAGGCGCTGCGCGAGCAGGTCGGGCCGCTCAAGGCGCGGTTGCTGTGCGACAGCGGGGTCGACCTGGACCGGCTCGGCGAACTGCGCGACGGCCTCGACCGACTGCTGGGCCTGATCAAAGCGGCGTCATAGTCGGTATCCACTGGTCCAGCAGCGCCGCCAGCTCCTCGCGGCGGAACGGTTTGGCCAGATAGTCGCTCATCCCCGCCGCCCGGCAGCGCTCGCGCTCCTCGGACATGGCGTTGGCGGTCAGGGCCACGATCGGCAGATGGGGCCAGCGACCGCTGCGGCGGATCTGCCGGCTCGCCTCGTAGCCGTCCATCACCGGCATGTTGCAGTCCATCAGCACCAGGTCGAAGGCGTCGTTCTCCAGTTGATCCAGCGCCTCGGCGCCATGGGCGGCCACCACGACATCGCAGCCGAGCTTGCCGAGCATGCCTTTGGCCACCAATTGGTTGACCGGATTGTCCTCCACCAGCAGCACGCGGCCGCGTCGCTGGGTCGGCAGGGTCTCCAGGCGGGCCTCGTCGAGGGTGGCGACGTTCGGCTGCAGGATCCGCCGCAGGGTCTGGTACAGCGCATTGCGGGCCAACGGACGGCCCTGCTGCTGCAGCGGCGCAAGGGCGGCGGCCTCTTCCGAAGGCATGAAGCTGCCGTAGGCGGTCACCAGCAGGATCGGGGCTTTGAGAGTAGGGCGCAGGCCGAACAGGCATTCCGGACAGTCCGTGATCAGCACGTCCGGCGAGAGGCCCAGCAGCGAATCCTCGATCGAGCGCCGCTCGTACGCCAGGCCCCAGGTCGGCAGCAGGTTGTTCAGCAGCTCCGCCAGACCGCTGCTGGCGGCCGTGATGGCGAGCACCTTGCCGTGCAGCGGCGCCGGCGCCACGGCGCGGGTGTGGCAGGGCAGCGGCAGTTCGGCGCAGAACTGGCTGCCGAAACCGACTTCGGAACTGATCGTCAGGCGGCCCTGCATGGCTTCGCACAGGTTGTGCGTGAGCGCCAGGCCCAGACCGGTGCCGCCGAACTGCCGGGTGATGCCGGCGCCGGCCTGGGTGAACGGCTGGAAGATCTTCACCTGGGCTTCCCGGGCGATGCCGATGCCGGTGTCGCAGACTTCGATACGCACGCCGTCCTTGTGGGTGGTCAGGCGCACATCGACCCGGCCGAAGCGGGTGAACTTGAGGGCGTTGGACAGCAGGTTGCTGACGATCTGCCGTACCCGGGTCGGGTCGCCCAGCACCAGCGCGGGGAAGTGCGGGTCGATCAGGCAGGTCAGCTCGACGCTCGGCGCCGCGTTCTGCGACAGCAGGTTGGCGGTGTCCTCGATCAGCGAGCCGAGGTCGAACGGGATGTTCTCCAGCTCCAGCTGGCCGGCGTCGAACTTCGACAGGTCGAGGATATCGTTGAGCAGTTCCACCAGCACCTTGCCCGAGTCGTGGGCGATCGACAGCTGTTGTTGCTGTTCGGCGCTCAGGGGGCCGTCGAGGGACAGGGCGATCATGCCCAGCAGGCCGTTGAGCGGCGTGCGGATCTCATGGCTCATGTTGGCGAGGAACGCCGAGCGCGCTTCGGCCATGTCCAGCGCCGTGCTGCGGGCCACTTCCAGCTCCTGGTTGGACTGGCTGAGCCGGCTGTTGATCGCCTTGAGCTCGGCGGTGCGGGCCGAGACGATGTCTTCCAGCTGGGCGAGGTAGTCGGTCAGGCGGTTCTCCGCGTTGCGTCGCTGCTGGATCTCCGTGGCGATGTTCTCGAACTGCTGGTTGGCGACCTCGACCAGCACGCCGATCTCGTCGTTGCCGTGCCCGTTCGGGCATTCGAGCGGCTTGGGTTGGGCGCTGCGCGGATCGCGGCCGCTGAGCTCGCGGATCACCCGCACCAGCGGTTTGGTCAGCATCACGTAGAACAGCGCCAAGAGGATACCGGTCAGGATCAGGCTGCGGGCGAAGCCGTTGAGCAGGGTGACTTCGGCCCGGCGCAGGAAGCGGCTGCCGAACGCGTAGGTGTCCACTTCCAGGCTCAGGGTGCCGAGGGACTCGTTGGGCAAGTGGTCGAGGTAGAGACGGTCCTCGAAGCGGCGCTTGGCGCCGAACAGGAAGTCGCTGACCATCCGGTAGCCGCTCTGGAACTCCGGGCGCTTGACGCTGGCCAGCACGTTGGCGTTGTTGTCGGTCAACTGCGCGGAGATGATGGCCGGCGAGCGCAGCAGGCCGAGGGTGAGCTCCTGGGCCAGTTCGGCGTCGATGTTGTAGGCGATGCGCGACGCCGGGTTGTGGCTGATTTCCAGCAGCGACAGGATTTCCCGGTTGATGGAGGCGTCTTCGCTGGCATAATCGATGCCGATCTGCAGCAGGCTGAGCAGCGTGCCCAGAATGAACCCGACCAGCACGGTGAGCCTGGCTTGCTTGTATGACAGCCGGTGGGTGAATTTGATATCCATGGGGTGTTGAATCACTTCCGTTTCCCTTCGCTGCTCAAGCATAGTCGATCATGTATGGATACCGGGGTTCCCGAATCGCCTTGTGACAAGGTCAGGAGCGGGGGTCGAACGTGGTAGGACGCGCATCGCTGCATCGTCATCATCTCTGTGAACGAGCCCGAGGAAAAGACGTGGATTCCCGATTGAATGCCTTTCTTGAGCGTGCCGAGTCGGTTCTGGCGCGGATCGAGCCGCTGTTGCCGGCGCCGCGCCCCGTCATCGACTGGAGCGCCTGCCTGGCGGCACGCTGGCAACGCGACGGCCGCAGCGGCTTTCTGCTGCCGCTGGAGGTCAGCCTCGACATGCGCCTGTCCGACCTGATCGGGGTCGAGCGGCAACTGGAGCAACTGGGGCAGAACACCCGCCAGTTCCTCGACGGCATGCCCGCCAACCATGCGCTGCTGTGGGGTTCGCGCGGCACCGGCAAGTCGTCCCTGGTGCGGGCGCTGTTGGCCGAGCATGCCGGCGCCGGGCTGCGGCTGATCGAGATCGAGCGCGATCACCTGGCGGACCTGCCGCGGGTGGTGGAGCAGATCGCCAAACTGCCGCAGCGCTTCGTGCTGTTCTGCGATGACCTGTCGTTCGAGGCCGGCGAAGGCGACTACCGGGTGCTCAAGAGCGTGCTGGACGGCTCCCTGGAGCAGGCGCCGGACAACGTGCTGCTGTACGCCACCTCCAACCGTCGCCATCTGGTGCCGGAAAAGGAAAGCGACAACGAAAACTGGAAGCGCGTCGAAGGCGAACTGCACCCCAGCGAAGCGGTTGAGGACAAGATCGCCCTGTCGGACCGTTTCGGCCTGTGGCTGTCGTTCTATCCGTTCACCCAGGAACATTTCCTCAACGTCGTCGAGCACTGGATCGGCCAGCTGGCCGCCAAGGCCGGGCTGGCCTGGCAGCGCGACGAAGCGCTGGACATCCTCGCCGTGCGCTGGGCCACCGGCCGCGGCAACCGCAACGGACGTTGCGCGTACCAATTCGCCCGTTACTGGGTGGGACTGAAATTGTTGGAGCACAAGGCATGATTGATTTGAAGCAGAGCGGCCAGGGTCTTGAAGGCTACGGCCTGTTGGCCGCGCAACTGGAATCGCTGCTGGCGGACGAGCGCGATTTCATCGCCAACGCCGCGCAGTTCTCGGCGTTCCTGTTCACCCAGCTCGATGACCTGAACTGGGCCGGCTTCTACCTCAACCGCAACGAAGAGCTGGTGCTCGGCCCGTTCCAGGGCCAGATCGCCTGCGTGCGGATCCCGTTCGGCCGGGGCGTGTGCGGCACGGCGGCGGCCAGCCGGCAGACGCAGCGCGTCGAGGACGTCCATGCGTTCCCCGGCCACATCGCCTGCGACAGCGCGTCGAACAGCGAATTGGTGGTGCCGCTGGTCAAGGACGGGCGCCTGATCGGCGTACTGGATCTGGACAGCCCGAAGCTGTCGCGTTTCGGCGTCGCGGATCAGGCCGGCATCGAGCGTCTGGCCGACATTTTCCTGCGCCTGACCGACTGCTGATCAGGCCGCCAGGCCGGCCTTGCGCAACAGGCCGGCGGAATCCACCGCGTCGATCTGCCGGGGATCGAGGAAGCGCCGGGCGTATTGCAGGTAGATGCCTTCGCCGATGAACAGCCCGAACAGGTCGGCGTCGATGTGCGCCTCCCGGCACATGGTGGCCATGATGCCCAGCGCTTCGCTGAGGCTCTTGGCCTTCTTGTAGGGCCGGTCGGCGGCGGTGAGCGCCTCGAAGATGTCGGCGATCGCCATCATCCGGGCCGGCAGGCTCATTTCCTCGCGCTTGAGGCGTTTCGGGTAGCCGGTGCCGTCCATCTTCTCGTGGTGGCCGCCGGCGATCTCCGCGATGTTGCTCAGGTGCCCGGGGAAGGGCAGGTGGCTGAGCATCAGGATGGTCTGCACCATGTGGTGATTGATCACGTAGCGTTCTTCGCGGGTCAGGGTGCCCCGAGGGATGCTCAGGTTGTAGAGTTCGCCGCGGTTGTACTTGTAGCGCGGCACTTCCATCTTGAACCCCCAGGGATTGTCTTCGGCGATGAGCTCGCTGTCGGACCGTTCGAGCAGGTGCTCGGGCTTGTCGGCCAGCAGCGGCTCGCTGACCGGCAGCGTCGGCGCCGGCGTGCGCTCCTGGCGCCGGTTCTCTTCCCACGACACCCCCAGGCGGTCATCCAGCGTGCGCGTCCAGGTGCGCCGGGCGATGCTTGCCAGGCGCGCCAGGTCTTCTTCGGCCATAGCCTCGGCGCCGAGGTTGCAGCGGGCGACGAACGCAAACTCGTCATCCAGCCCGGCCAGCGCGGCATCGCGCAGGCCGGCCAGCTGCGCTTCGTCGCCGCCCTGGGCCAAGGCTTGCCAATAGGCGATCCAGGCATCGCGCTTGAGCACCTCGAAGCGGGTGCGGATTTCGTGGATGCGATCGTTCAGGGTCTCAAGTTTGGTGGCCTTGTCCACCACGTATTCGGGCGTGGTGACCTTGCCGCAATCGTGCAGCCAGGCAGCGATGTGCAGCGCTTCCCACTCGTCTTCGTTCGGCCGGTACCCGCTGAACGCCGGCGCTTGGCTCGCCGCGGCGGCGTGGGCGAGCATCAGGGTCAGCTCCGGCACGCGCTGGCAGTGCCCGCCGGTGTAGGGGCTCTTGGCGTCGATCGCGCTGGCGAGCAACTGGATGAAGGCGTCGAGCAGTTGTTTCTGGCGCGCCTGCAGACGCTGGCTTTCGATGCTCACGGCCGCCGCGCCAGACACCGCCTGCAGAAAGGCGATGCGGTCGGGCCGCAGTTTTTCCCGGTCGGCGGCGGTGCCGCTGTCGTTCACCAGCAGGACCAGCAGGCCGACCGTCTCGTTGTGCCGGTTGCGCAGGCGGATGCCGATCAGGTGCACCCGCGGTGCCGCCATGGCCAGCAGCACTTTCTGCAGGTCTTCGGCCTGCTCGAACCCCAGGTCGCTCACCACGTTGTCGGCTTGGGCCAGTTGCGCGAACCAGGCCGGGTTGTGGGCCGAGTCCAGCTGGCGGCCGGTGATGCCGAACCTGGCCAGCGGCTGGGTGACCCCGTCGAGCACCAGCCCGGAAGGCTCCATCCGGTTGCCGTCGTTTTCGCGCAGATAAATCAGGCCGCCCTGGGCCTGGGCGATCTGCACCGTCTCGAACAGCACCCGTTGCAGCAACGGCGCGAAGCGGGTTTCGGCGGTCAGGCTGTCGGTGATGCGGAAGAAGCTGGCCAGCGTGTCTTTCATGCGCGCCATCGACAGGCTCAACTGGTCGACCTCCAGCACCGGAGAGCGGCGGGTCAGGGGGAAGCCGAAATCGAAGCTGCGGATCGCATCGGCCTCCCTGACCAGCGCATGCAGGGGCTTGACCAGAATCCGCGACGTCAGCCAGCCCAGCGGCAGGCACAGCAGAAGCGTGGCGAGGGTGATCAGTGCACCTTGCCAGCGCAGGCGGTAGGCATCGGCCAGCAGTTCGTCCTCCGGCACCAGCAACGCCAGTTGCAGGCCATTGGGGCCGCCTTCGGCCAGGTGGCTGCGGGCGACGATCCATTGCCGGCCGTCGGCCTCCAGACGGTTGCCCCGTTGCCCGCCGTTCAGCAGCGCGTGCAGGCCCGGGCTCAGGTCGGCGGCCTTCGCCAGGCGCGCGCTGCGGTCGTCGACGATCAGGCGGGCGCTGTCCGGGTAGGCCACGGCGTTGCCGGCGGCGTCGAACAGGGCGACCTGGGTGGAAGGCGTCACGACGTGCTTGCTCAAGGTCGCCGAGAGTGCCGCCAGCGTGAGGTCGGCGGCGATCACGGCGTCCCCGCCGCTGCGCCGCGCCAGGGTGGTGCCGACGTGGCGGGTGGAGAAAAACACGTAGGGCTCGGTGGTGATCTGCCCGGCCTGCTGCGTGGCGCTGACGTACCAGGCCCGTTCGCGGGGGTCGTAGGGATCGTCAGGGTTGTCCTGGCGGCCGACCGGGTTCAGGGCCCGGTCGACGAACAGCGATTGCGAGCGGACCTTGCCGCCGCTGTCGCGCTCGATGCTCCAGACCTGGTAGGCGGCCGCCTCCGGCGCCTTGAGCAAGGCCTTAAGCCCGTCGGTGCGCAGGGGCCGCACCATGAAGAAATCGCCGTTGCCGTAACCCAGGTACAGCGAGGCCAGGTCAGGGTTGTCCATGAGCGCCTGGCTGAACGGCTTGAGCAGCGCCATGCGGGCTTCGAGGCTGGTGGTGCGGGTTGCGGGGCTGTCCGCCAACAGGCTCAAGAGGTGGCGGATCGGCTCATAGGTGTTCTGCAGGTCCAGGCGCACATCCTGCTCGATGCGGTCGAACAGTTTCTCGCTGCTGGCGAAGATGATCTGGGTGGTCTGGCGATAGTTGAAGAGACCGAGCACCACGCCCGTGAGCAACAGCAAAAAGGTGAACATCACGCTGATGTGCACGTGCAGGGGGAACCGGCGTCGTTCCGGGCGCAGTGGGCTGGGCATTGCGGTCACTCCGTGATGGGAAACACACTGCTCAGCGCTCAAGCATAGTTAAGGCTCGACCGTTCTGCCGTACGCGAGCCGGTCCAACTGCTGCTGCAGCGCCCGGTCCAGTTCGAGCAGGGCAAGATCGCTGCGTCGGCAGCGAAGGCGGATCTCGGTGGCCGGCAACGCTTGCGCGCAGGCTTGCTCCAACGCCTCGCAGCAGTCGATCACGCAGCCGGCCTGGACGATGCGTGCGGCGCCCTTGATCTTGTGGGCGAGCACGGCCAGCGCTTCGCGGTCGGCGGCTTCGGCCAACGCCTGCATCTGCTCGCGATCCCGACGGTTGCTGTTGAGCAGTTCGGCGAGCAAGCGTCGCGTCTGGGACGGATTGCCGCCCGTCAACGGCTTGAGCCCTTGAAGGCTGAGCGCCGGCGCCGCGACCGCGGCAGGCGCGGCGGGCGCGATGCCGTCCACCCATTGGCTGAGGACGCTCAGGCTCAAGGGCTTGAACAGGCAATCGTCCATGCCCGCCTGCCGGCAGCGTTGCAGCTCTTCGGGCTGGGCGTTGGCGGTGAACCCCAGCACCTTGCAGGGCGGGCGCCGGGTCTGGCGCTCAAGCCGACGGATGGCCTGCGTCAGCTCGTAGCCGTTCATGATCGGCATGTTGCAGTCGGCGATCACCAGATCGAAGCGGCCGGCCTTCCAGACCTCCAGGGCGCTGCGGCCTTCTTCCGCAACGCTGTAGGCATGGCCGAGGAACTCCAGTTGCTGGCACATCAGCAGGCGGTTGGCGGGATGGTCATCCACCACCAGCACGTTCAGGGGCGCGCCGGCGCGCCGCACCGGTTCATCGCGGCGCTCGACGACGGGGCTGGCGGGGCGGGCTTCCAGCGGCAGGGAGACGCTGACCTGCGTGCCGACGCCGGGCTGGCTGTTCAACTGCAGCCGGCCTTCCATCATTTCGCACAGGCTGCGGCTGATCACCAGCCCCAGCCCGGCACCGCCGTGGCTCTGCAGGCCGTGGTCGGCCTGGGCGAACGGCGTGAACAGCCGCTGTTGGTCTTCGGCGCTGATGCCGACGCCGCTGTCCTGAACGGTCAATCGCATGATCGGCCGCTCGGACCCGTCGGCATCCGGCAGGTCGAGTGTGACCTGGATCTGCCCGGCGTCGGTGAACTTGATGGCGTTGCTGATCAGGTTGGACAGAATCTGCTTGAAGCGCAGCGGGTCCAGGTACACATCCGCCGCGAGTCCAGGCGGATTGACCGTCAGTTGCAGGGAGAGCTTCTTCTGGCGGGCCAGGCCGTCGAAGATCCTTGTCACCGAGCTGACCGTCTCCACCAGGCCGACCCATTCGGGGCTCAGGCTCAAGCGCCCGGACTCGATCCGGGCGATGTCGAGGATGTCGCCGATCAGGCCCAGCAGATCCCGGGCCGAGCGGTAGGCCGTCTCGATGGACGAGCGGTCAGGGTGATGCGCGTCCAGGCGTTCGAGCGTCAGTTCGAGCATGCCGATCACCGCGTTCATCGGGGTGCGGATCTCGTGGCTCATGGTCGCCAGAAAGGTGCTTTTGGCCCGGTTGGCGTTGTCGGCCTGTTCCTTGGCCGTGCGCAGTTCGTCCAGCAGGCGCCGGCGCTCGCTGATGTCGATCCAGCCGCCGATGATGCCCTGGACGTCGCCGCTGGAGTCGCGGTAGGGCAGGATCCAGTGGTAGATGGTCAGGCGCAGCCCGCCGATGTGCAGCGGACGGTCCTGGATCAGCGGCTTGCCTTGCGCCAGCACCCGGCGGTAGTCCGCCTGATAGGCCTGGGCCTCGAAGGCGTTGCCCTGGGCGCTGTGCATGACGCTTTTGCCGATCACGTCTTCGCGCCGGGCGTTGAAGGCCTTGAGGTAGCTGTCGTTGCAGCTTTGCAGCAACCCGTTGCGGTCGCGCACATAGATCGGATGGGGAGTGCCGTCGACCAGCGAGCGCATGAACTCGTATTGGTCGTTGAGGGCCCGTTCGGCGGCCTGGCGCTGTTTGATCTGGCGTCGCATGTAGGCATTCCAGGCCAGCGACAGCAGCAGGAGCAGGCAGGCGCCGGTCGCCACCTGGTAGAACAGGCGCCGGTAGTCGCGCCATGCGCCCTGGGAGGCTTCCGAGTAGCCGCGCCAGCGGCTGTTGATGATGCCGAGTTCCTCGGGCGAGATGCTCAGCAGCGCCTTGTCGAGGATCGCCACCAGTTCCGGGTTGGCGTGGGTGGTGGCCAGGGAGAACGCGGCCTGGCGCGTACCGAGGGTCGTGGTGATCTGCAGCCGGTGCTCGAAGATCCGCGACGAGATGAAGTAGTTGGCGATCACCAGCGAGGTCACCGCGCCGTCGACCTGCCCGCCGGCCAGCATCGCCACGGCGCTGAAGGTGTCCGGCGTCTCGACCAGGTCGATGCGCGGAAACTCGCGGCGCAGGTAGTCGATCATCGGGTTGCCCTGGGCGATCGCCACCGACCGGCCCTTCAGTTGCCCCGGGTGGGTGGGGCTGTCGGCGGCCTTGCGGGTCAGCAGGACGTGGGAGTTCTCCAGGTACGGGCGGCTGAAGCTCAGGTGCCGTTCGCGTTTGGCGCTGGGCAGCAGCGCGGCGATCAGGTCGGCCTGATCGTTTTCGAGCTGCTCGATCATGTCGCTGTCGCTGCGGCCGCGGCGGATGTCGAAGCGCAGGCCGGTGCGCAGGCGGATGAGTTCGAGCAGGTCGGCGGAGATCCCGCGCAGGTTGCCGTCGCTGTCGAAGAACGTCAGCGGGGCAAAGGCTTCGTTGACCACCACGCGCACCACCGGGTGGCGCTTGAGCCAGTCCTCTTCGCGGCGGGTCAGTTGCAGTTTGCGGTCGGTCAGCAGGATGTCGCTGCCGGCGCTCCAGCGTTTGGCGATGTTCGTCCGTTCGCTGCCGGGCACGCCCTTGAGCACCGTATCGACGATGCTCAGCAACTGTGGGTTGTCACGGTGGACGGCAAAGCTGAACCCATGGGCTTCGTGCTTGCCGAAGTTGGCCATGCGGATGTTGTTCAGGTAGCCCTTGTTGATCATGTAATGGGTGGAGACCGTGTCGCCGAGGAACACGTCGGCCTGATCGAACGCCACGGCGTTGAGGGCGTTCTGGTACGACGGGTAGACCGTGAGGACGGCCTTGGGGTAGAGCGCCTTGACTTCGTCGAGCGGCAGGTAGTGATAGACCATGCTCAGCCGCAGCCCGGCGAGGCCTTCGGTCAGCGATCGGGTTTCGCCCTCGCGGGTGACCAGCACCGGCTGGTCGATGGCGTAGGGTGTGGAGAGCACCACGTCGGGGTTGGCGGCTTCGAAGCCGTTGGCGGTGCCCAGCAGGTCGACCTCGCCGTCGACCAGGGCCTGCACCGCCTCATCCCGCGAGGCGTAATGACGGATGCGCACCGGCAGGCCGGTCGCCTGGCCCAGCAGACCTGCGTAGTCGGCGGTGAGCCCTTCGTAGTCGCGGCCGCTGGAGGTCATGTCGAACGGCGGGTAGTCCGGGGCGGAAGTGCCCAGAACCAGGGCCTTGCGGGTCTGCAGCCACTGCCGTTGCATGGCGTCCAGGGTGATCGGCGGCGCCATGTGCGTCGCGCGGCTGAGCAGGACGTAGTGCGGCGGGGAGGCAAACGCGACGAACGCGAGCACGGCCAGGCACAGGCCTGCGCACCAGGTCGTCAGTGTGAGCAGGAGTCGGCTGGGCATGCGGGCTCTCACACTAATGCGTTGCGTTTGGCCATTTCGATAAGTTCCACCAGAGACCGGGCCTTCAGTTTTTGCATCAGGCGCTTTTTATAGGTGCTGACGGTCTTGTTGCTCAGAAACATGCCCTTGGCGATTTCCTTGTTTGTCCGGCCTTGGGCAAACAACTGCAATACCATCAGTTCGCGGTCGTTGACGGACTTGAACAGTTCCAGTTCGGCATAACGGACATCGTCATTGCGCACGGGATTCAATGCTTGGCTGGGAAAGTAGTTGTAACCGGACAGCACCGCTTTGATCGCACTCACCAGTTCGCTCAGGTCTTCCTGTTTGCAGACATAGCCCGAGGCCCCCGACTGCATGCAACGGATGCCGAAGAGGGTTGGGCATTGGGCCGTCAGCACCAGTGTCTTGAGGGGCGACCCCATGGCGTTGAAGCGTGCGAGGACTTCCAGCCCGTCCAGCTTGGGAATGCTGATGTCGAGAATGATCAGGTCGGGCATGCACTCCCGCACCATCTGCATGGCGTCGACCCCGTTATCGGTTTCACCGACGACTTTGTAGCCTTCATGTTCCAGCAACATGCGAACGGCAAGACGGATGACCGGGTGATCGTCGACAATAAAAACGGAGTTCATATTCAAGTCCCATGCAAGCACGAATAAAGCGCGCACATTAGCTCAGATGAATAAGCGCCCGCAGGGACTGACTTGGCTCTAACGGCAATATAGGAATGTTCCTACATTTAAAAGGGAATGCGACTACTGTTGGGCTGGGTGTGGAGTAAGGAAGAGTAAATCGCCCTTCACTGTTTACTCTAAGTGTTAACGGTCTGCGTCCATTTGTTTTCCCCGATCCAGAGGGCACGGATCGGGCCGGGGCGGCGGTGGGGGCGGTTGTTTAATGTCCTTCACCTCCCGGCAAACCGGCCAGGGTGCCGGGCGCCTGAACGGTCGGCGGGGCGACCGTTCAGGCGTCCGGTCAATGGCTGGAGCGACCGGTCATCTCCAGCGCCATGTCGCTGGCGTAGCTGTCGGTCATGCCGGCGATGAAGTCGATCATGCGCAGGAACGAGGTGTGCAGCGGGCCGCGCGGATCCGGCGCGTTGTTGCCCAGCAGGTCGAGGATGCGCCGGCTCTTGAAGGACGGGGTGCGGCCGTTGTGCTGTTCCAGCGCGGCCCCGCAGAAGGCGTTGAGCAGAATCTCCAGCGTCGTGTAGGCGCCGATCTCGTGCAGGGTCTTGCGCTTGTCCTGAAAGATCTTCTTGCGGGCGATGTCCTTGGCGTTCAGCACGCAGCGTTTGGCCGGGCCGTGCATGTGCTCCACCAGATCGCCGTGCAGGGTGCCGGCGAGCAGGGCGTCCTGCTGTTCGACGAAGGCCCGGGCCGCGGCGTTGGTCAGGTGTTCGATGGCCTTGCCGCGCAGGATCGCCAGCTTGCGCCGCCGCGAATCCTGGGGGCCGAGCAGGCGATAGGTTTCCGGCAGGTCGTCGCCCACCAGGCCCAGCAGCAGGGACTCGACTTCGGCGTAGTCCAGCAAGTCCATCTCCAGGCCGTCTTCCAGATCGATCAGCGCATAGCAGATGTCGTCCGCCGCCTCCATCAGGTACACCAGCGGGTGGCGGGCCCAGCGCTGTTCCTCGAGCTGCGGCAGGCCGAGCTTGTGGGCGATCTGCTCCAGCAGGGGCAGTTCGCTCTGGTAGCAGCCGAACTTGTGCTTCTTGTAGCCCAGGGAGTCCGCATGCCTGGCGGTCCACGGGTACTTCAGGTAAGTGCCGAGGGTGGCGTAGGTCAGTCGGGTGCCGCCGTCGAACTGGTGATATTCCAACTGCGTCAACACGCGGAAACCCTGGGCGTTGCCTTCGAAGTTGAGGAAGTCACCCCGTTCGGCCTCGCTCATCGCATCCAGCCAGCCGCGTCCGGCGGCCTGCTGGAACCAGTGGCGGATGGCGTCTTCGCCGGAGTGGCCGAACGGCGGGTTGCCGATGTCATGGGCCAGGCAAGCCGACTGCACCACCATGCCCAGGTCGCTCGGTTCGCACCATTCGGGCAGGACGCCGCGCAGGGTTTCGCCCACGCGCATGCCCAGCGAGCGCCCGACGCAGCTGACTTCCAGCGAATGGGTCAGGCGCGTGTGGATGTGGTCGTTGCTCGACACCGGGTGCACCTGCGTCTTGCGCCCCAGGCGGCGGAAGGCGCCGGAGAAGATGATCCGGTCGTGATCCTTGTGGAACGGGCTGCGGCCCAGTTCCTGCGGGCTGTGCAGCGGTTTGCCGAGGCGTTCGCGGTTGAGCAGGGTGTGCCAATCCAAGGCGGGGGCTCTCCATCGGATGAGTGATGGCCTAGCTTCCCGGTTCGGGCTGGCCTGCGCAAGTCCGGCTAGAGTCCGGCAGCGTCGATGTCGATCAGCAGCAGGCGTTCGCCGTCGTCGAAGAACTGTCCGGCGGTGAGGCAGTACTGGTTGCTGGTGGCGTCGCGGTAGGTGTCGGACAGGATCAGGCGCCGCTCCTCCCGGCCCTCGGCCAGCAAATGATGGAAGTACGGTCGCCACGACCAGTTATGGCCCATGTAGCGGTCGTCGGCGGTCCAGGCGCCGTGGCGCCATTCCAGGTTCGGCGTCAGTTGCGTGCCTTGGCGATCGCACAGGTAGAACCGCAGCAGCCAGGCAAAGGCCTGCGGCTGCGGCAGGGCGCTGACCGGTGCGCCGGCCCCGGCCCAGGCTTGCAGGGCCGCCATCCATTCGGCCAGTTGCCGACGCAGCTCCATCAGCCGGCTGCGTTCGTCCAGCTTCTGGCGCACATAACGCTGACGCAGCGCCGCGAAGCGCTCGACGAAGGCATCCGTCTCGAAAAACGCTTCCTGCGCCCTGGCGAACAGGTAGCCCTGCACATAGCGCGAGCCGCACTCCAGCGCGTAGTTGAGCTGGGCCTCGGTCTCCACCCCTTCGGCGATGATCCGGCAACCGGTCTTCTCGGCCATCTGGGCCAGGGCCTTGACCACATCGCTGCTGGGCCCGCCGAGCGCGGCGGCCTGGAACAGGCGCATGTCGAGCTTGAGGATGTCCGGCTGCAGGGCCAGCACCCGGTCGAGCTGCGAGTGGCCGGCGCCGAAATCGTCGATGGCGATGCGTGCCCCGGCGTCGCGGTAGCGTGCGACGACTTGCGCCAGGCGCTGGCTGTTGCCGCCCAGTTCCGTGATCTCGAAGACGATCCGCTGCGCATCGACGCCGTGCCGGGCCAGCTGCTTGAGGCTGGGCAAGGCTTGCTCAGGGCGCAGGCGACTGATCCAGCGCGGCGACATGTTCAGGCTCAGGAACCAGTCCGCCGGCGCTTCGTGCAGGCGGCTCAAGGCGTTGTCGCGGATCTGCCGGTCGAGGCGCCGCAGGGCGATGGCGGGGGTGCGCGGGTCGGAGAACAGCGGCCCGACCGAGGTCAACCGGCCATCGGCCTGACGCAGGCGCCCCAGTGCCTCGACGCCTGCGATGCGTCCGGTGGCGGTATCGATGAAAGGCTGAAAGCAGGCGAGCGGTTGCCCGTCGATCACGAGGCCTCCTTAGTTATTCTTGTTCGGGTTCGGATGCCCGCCGGGCAGGCGGGCAGGGCCGGAACTCCAGGCTGCGGAGTCCGGTCCCGGCGCCGTTGCAAGAATGCAGCCAGACAGCGGCTCAGCGCTTGTTGGCGTTCTGCATCACCAGCCGGATCAGCGGCCCGAGCGCGCTGCCCAGGCGGATCAGGCGGCTCAATCCACCGACGCCGCCGCCCTTGGCGCCTTTGCCGGTGAGGAAGCCGAGCAGCGTGACCGCGGCGATGCCCCAAAGCGGCGCATGCTTGATGCCGAAACCGTCCTGCAGGTTTTGCGTCATCCCGCGCATGCGCTGCAGCGGCTGCAGCACCTGGCCGGCTTCGTGGCGGATCTCCTGGCGATGCATTTCCATGCGCAGGCGGATCAGGGCCTTGCGCATTTCCTGGCGCGAGCTGTTGCGCGGAAGTTCAGGCAGGCTCATGGCAGCAGGCGCTCCCGATCGTTGGCCAGCTCTTCCAGGGTGCCGTGGAAGGGCGAGGATTCATCGAAGACGGCCGCCTTCAGACGCAACGCGCAGAAGATCGCCGCCAGGGCATAGAACACGCACAGGCCGATGATCGCGGCCAGGCGATACGTGTCCCAGAGCACGATCAGCACCAGCGCCGACAGGCCCACCAACAGCAGCAGCGCGAACACCAGGGCCAGGCCGGCGAACAGCAGCAGGCTGACGGTGCGCGCCTTCTGCTCTTGCAGTTCGATGCCGAACAGTTCGACGTGACTGTGCAGCAGGCCAAGGAAGGCGGCGCCCAGGCGCCGCGTGGAAGAGCTTGTTCCCGTTGAGGACGGGCCCGATTCACCGATCGACATGATCAGCGCCGAGTGGCCAGCAGGCCAAGCAGGAAGCCGACGCCGGCGGCGATGCCCACCGATTGCCAAGGGTTGGCCGACACGTATTCCTCGGTGGCGGCGACCGCTGCCTGACCGCGCTCGCGCAGGCTGTCTTCGGTGAGTTTGAGGGTCTCCCGGGCACGCAGCAGGCTTTCGTGGATCTGGGCGCGCAGCTCGTCGGCCTGGTCGCCGGCGAGGGTCGCGGTGTGTTCGAGCAAGCGTTCGGTGTCGCTGACCAGGGTCTGGAAATCGTCCATCAGGATCTCTTGAGCAGTCTTTGCCTTGGTGCCGGCCATGGGGAATCTCCGTTAGTGGCGTTCTGAAGCGTTCGAGTATGGGCCTTGCGCGAAGGTTCAGCGCAATCGGCTGGTACAACTCTTGCTGTGTCGTGGTGCGCGATCCGGCCGCTGTGCGCTGTTGCCGGGCGCGGAGCCGGGAAAATCCCGGCCCGGATGATAACGGTTTGTGTCAGGACATCGGCCGGGTGCGCCAATGCGGTTCACGAACCTTGGGTTCGCGGATCCGCCGGGCGCAACTTGGTGCAAGAAATGCCCGCGTGAACCGCTTTGGTGCCATTTTCAGCCTTGGGTCTGCCTCCTCATGGAAAATCTGCAAAGCGCTGTGGACACGCTGGTTCACAGCTCCAACACGTTGTTCATTCTGATCGGCGCGGTCATGGTGCTGGCCATGCACGCAGGGTTCGCGTTTCTGGAGGTCGGTACGGTCCGCCAGAAGAACCAGGTCAACGCATTGTCGAAGATTCTCAGCGACTTCGCGGTCTCGACCCTGGCCTATTTCTTTATAGGCTATTGGATTTCCTACGGCGTGACGTTTCTGCAGCCGGCGGCGGTGCTCAGCGCCGACCACGGCTACGGGCTGGTCAAGTTCTTCTTCCTGCTGACGTTCGCGGCGGCCATTCCGGCGATCATATCCGGCGGCATCGCCGAGCGGGCGCGGTTCGTGCCGCAACTGTGCGCGACGGCGCTGATCACGGCGTTCATCTACCCGTTCTTCGAGGGCATGGTCTGGAACGGCAACTATGGCCTGCAGGCCTGGCTGGCCGCGACGTTCGGCGCAGGCTTCCATGACTTCGCCGGCTCCGTGGTGGTGCATGCCGTGGGCGGCTGGCTGGCGCTGGCGGCGGTGCTGTTGCTGGGCCCGCGCAACGGCCGCTACCGCGACGGCCGTCTGGTGGCGTTCGCGCCTTCGAGCATTCCGTTCCTGGCGTTGGGGTCGTGGATCCTGATCGTCGGCTGGTTCGGCTTCAACGTGATGAGCGCGCAGACCCTGCAAGGCGTCAGCGGGCTGGTGGCGGTCAACTCGCTGATGGCGATGGTCGGCGGCACGGTGGCGGCGCTGATCGTCGGACGCAACGACCCGGGCTTCCTGCACAACGGCCCCTTGGCCGGGCTGGTGGCGGTGTGCGCCGGTTCCGATCTGATGCACCCGGTCGGCGCCCTGGCGACCGGGGCGATCGCCGGCGCCTTGTTCGTGTGGTGCTTCACCGCCGCCCAGGTCAAATGGCGGATCGATGACGTGCTCGGCGTCTGGCCCCTGCACGGACTGTGCGGCGTGTGGGGCGGGGTGGCCTGCGGGATTTTCGGCCAGACCGCCTTGGGCGGGCTCGGCGGCGTCAGCGTCGCCAGCCAATTGATCGGCACGGCGCTGGGCGTGGTCGTGGCGCTGGCCGGCGGGTTCGCCGTCTATGGGGCGATCCGCGCGCTGCACGGCCTGCGCCTGACCCAAGAGCAGGAGTATTACGGCGCGGACCTGTCGCTGCACAAGATCGGTGCGGTCAGTCAGGACTAGGTCTCTTCGTCTTCGCTGCCGGGGTAGAACCCGTGCAGCAGGCGATAGCGGTCGATGCGCACCTGATCGACCTTCTCCTGCACCTTGTGCGCAGGCAGGCCCAGCAGGATCAACGCGTGGGAGGCGAGCATCAGGCTCGACTCCAGCAGCTCCGGCACCACTTCGCTGGCGCCGGCGGCCTTCAGTTCCGCCCATTGGCTGTCGTCGCGGGTGCGCACCAGGATCGGTACCTTGGCGTTGAGGCGCCGGGCTTCCTTGAGCACCCGCAGCGCGACATCACTCTGGTCTACGGCGATCACCAGCAGCCGGGCGCGCAGCAGCCCGACGGCGGTCAGCAGGTCGCCGCGGGCGGAGTCGCCGTAATGCACGTCCCGTTCGGTGGCGGCGGCCTCTTGAACGCGCACCGGGTCGTTGTCCAGCGCGACGTAGGCTTGCCCGGCGTTGCGCATGAAACGGCCGATG
This sequence comes from Pseudomonas sp. B35(2017), assembly GCF_002113645.1. Classification (NCBI taxonomy): domain Bacteria; kingdom Pseudomonadati; phylum Pseudomonadota; class Gammaproteobacteria; order Pseudomonadales; family Pseudomonadaceae; genus Pseudomonas; species Pseudomonas sp. B35(2017). The sequence goes on from NZ_NEIZ01000018.1 coordinate 82,434, forward strand.
GATTGGCCCACACGGCCGTACCCGCAGATCACCACGTGCCGGTCGAACCCGGCGTTGAGGGCGCTGATTTCTTCGATCTGCGCGGTCTGGTTAGGTTTGCGGTGCAGGCGGGCGGCGATGCGCGGGGCGGCACGCAGCAGCAGCGGCGTGAGCAGCATCGAGCAGAAGGTTGCGGCGAGCAGCAGGGCGCCGAGCCCTTCGGGCAGCAGGCTGTGCTGTTGCATCTGGGCCATCAGCGCAAAGCAGAACTCGCCGCCCTGGGCCAGCGCCAGGCCGCTGCGCCAGGCGGTTTCGCTGTCGCTGCCGCGCCATTTCACCAGCGCCGCCACCACTGCCCCCTTGATCAGCAGCAAACCCAACGTCAGGCCGACGATCGCCAGGCTGTGGCTGGCGAACAGTCGCAGATCGATGAGCATGCCGATGCTGACGAAAAACAGGCCCAGCAGGATGTCGCGGAACGGCCGGATGTCGGCCTCGATCTGGTGCCGGTAGTGGCTTTCGCCCAGCAGCATGCCGGCCAGGAACGCGCCCAGGGCGGGGGACAGGCCGAGCAAGTGAGTCAGCCATGCCGTCAACAGCACGATCACCAGCGCCAGCAACACGAACAGTTCGGCCGAGCGTGAGGCGGCCACCTCGTGGAACAGCCGCGGCAACAGCCAGCGGCTGGCCAGCAGCAACCCGAAGAACAGCACAACGGTCTTGAGCAGCGTGAGCGGCAAGGCCCAGTACCAGGCTTGCCCGCCGCTTCCGGCGAACGCCGGCACCAGCGTCAGCAGCAACACCGCCACCACGTCCTGGAACAGCAGCACGCCCACCGCATTCTGGCCGTGGCTGCTGAACACTTCCCCCAGGCTGCCCAGCTCCTTGGTGACGATCGCCGTGGACGACAGCGACAGTCCGGCGCCCAGCAGCAAGGCCGGCAGGGCGTGCATGCCCAGCAACATCAGGACACCGCCCAGCAGCGCCGTGCTGAACAGCACCTGCTGGCTGCCCAGGCGAAACACCACGTTGCGCAGGGCGATCATCTTCGAAAGGGAAAACTCAAGGCCCAGGGAAAACAGCAGGAACACCACGCCCAGCTCGGCCAGATCCGGCAGGTGTTCGCTTTCGTTGACCCAGTCGAACGCCGTCGGGCCCACCATCAGCCCCACGCACAGGTAGCCCAGCACCGGTGGCAGGCGCAGGCGGCGGAACAGGGCAATCACCAGCAAGGATGAGGCAAGAATGATCAGCAGGTTGGCGAACACGAAACACTCCGGTCGGATGGGCAGGCCATGGAAGCGTAGAGGCAAAAAACATCGGAGCATCGGCTGAAACGCGTTTCGGCGCCGTGATCTGTGTCAGGGCATCGGCGGAAGGGGGCGATGTGCGGGCGCTGCCATCGGGGTGGCTCGACGGGTTTTCGGGGCGGGCCTAGAATGTCCGTTCAATTTTTGGGAAGAGCGCACATGCTTCCGGAATGTCAGCTGTTCGGCACCCTGGGGTGCCATCTGTGCGAGGTCGCCGAGTCCCTGCTGATGCCCTTCGTCGAGAACGGGCTGTTGGTCGAACTGGTGGACATCGCAGACGACGAGTCCTGGTTCGAGGCCTACAGCCTGCGGATTCCGGTCTTGCGTCGCACGGACACCGGGGCCGAACTGGGGTGGCCGTTCAGCGCCGATCAGGTGGTGGCGTTCCTGCGTTAGCCTTTGATTCCTGCCTGCCGTCACTTCCGCTTGTCGCGCTCGCCGACGCGTCCCTTGGCAATTTCCGTTTGCTTCTATACTGTATGCGCATACAGTAAATGAGCGGGTTCGCCATGCCATGTCCCTTTCGGGCAGACGGCAGGCGCACCGGACGTCAGAGGGATGAGCCGTGGTCAATGTCGAACAGTTGAAGAACAGCGTGAACCGGATGTCGGTTGACGTGGTGCGCGAGGCCGTCCTCGAACTGCGCCTGGACGGACTGGTCACGGAAGGCAAGACGCCGTTCAGCAAACTGCATTTCAATACGTGCTTCGCCGAGATCGAGGCCCTGTTCCAGCGGGCCGGCTACTACAGGCAACTGGACGTCGTCGGTTATCAGGGGTTGCTGTACGCCCTGTACGACCCGGGTCGCTGGGAGGCTGTCGACGTGTTGCGCTGGCTCAAGGAGTTCACCGAAGCGGCGGCCGCCGAACCTGCACCGGCCTGAGGCGGATTCCGGAATCGGCGCTAGGTTCGTTTCGTTCCCTGTTGGATAATGCGCGCCTGCATTGAGGGTTCGAGTTCCGTATGTCCACATCAACATTTTCCGCGGCCCGGCATCAGGCCAGCACCCTTCACCTGCCGCCCGGCGCCTGGATGACGGTGCTCGACTGCCTGTGCGAACGCTTCGGCGCCATCAGCCGCGAGCAATGGCTGGACCGGATCGCCCGTGGTCGGGTGCTCGACGGCGAGGGCCGACCGATTTCGGTGGACTTGCCTTACAAGGAAGGGCTGCGGATCCACTACTTCCGCGAGGTGCCGGACGAGAAGCCGATTCCGGTGGAGGAGTCGATTCTTTACGCCGACGACCATCTGGTGGTGGTCGACAAGCCGCATTTCCTGCCGGTGATCCCGTCTGGCGGTTATGTCGAGCAGACGTTGCTGCGCCGCTTGATCCGGCGCCTGGACAATCCGCATCTGGTGCCGCTGCACCGCATCGACCGCCATACGGCGGGGCTGGTGATCTTTTCCGCCGACCCGCAGAGCCGTTCGGCGTACCAATCGCTGTTCCCGACCCGGCAGATCGAAAAGCGCTATGAAGCGATTGCGCCGGCCTTGCCCCAGTTGAGCTTTCCGCTGGTGCACAAGAGCCGTCTGGTCGATGGCGTGCCTTTCTTCCGCACCCAGGAGATCGAGGGCACCTGCAATTCGGAAACCCTCGTGCAGGTGCGGGAAAAGAACGGCGACCTGTGGCGCTACAGCCTCTTCCCGGTGACCGGCAAGAAGCATCAGTTGCGCGTGCACATGACGGCGCTGGGCGCGAGCATCTGCAACGATCCGTTCTATCCGCAGGTATCGGCCGACGCTGACGCCGAGGACGACTACGATAAGCCGCTCAAGCTGCTGGCCCAGGGGCTGCGGTTCATCGATCCGGTCACGGGGCAGGAGCGCGAGTTCGAAAGCCGCATCACGCTGCAGTGGTGACCGTTGCCGGGGATGTTTCCGGCAGGCATGAAAAAGCCCGCATGATGCGGGCTTTTTCGTATCCGGCGCGTGCTGAAGGTTTACAGCTCTTTGACGGTGCGCACTTGATCCTTGTTGATGCGGGTCTGCTTGCCATCCAGCTGTTCGAACTCGTAGAAGCCCGAATCCTTGTCGAATTTCGGCGAGTCGACGGCCTGGATCTCACGACCGTCATTCAGGGTGATCACGGTCGGCGAAGCGCAGCCGGCGAGCGTGGCCAGGCCCAGAGCGAGCATGAGAGTGGCGAGGGTCCGTTGAGTCATGTGTTTGTCTCCGAAGGGAAATTCTTTTGGTTACTGAGCTTGAGACGTATGCACGGCGTGCAAGTTCCTTGCTGGGTGTCAGTCTGACACAGTGTTATGTGCGCTTAACAGTTCGGGCGTGTTGAGATTGGCCAGCCGGGGATCGTTGTCCGGACATTGCAGGGCAACGGCGCCCAGGTCGCGCATCACCCGGCCGGGGCTGCGCTCACCCGCGTCCCAGGCGGCGTCGAAGGCTGGCGAGAGGCGGGTGGGAATCACGCAGAGCAGGGGTTCCCAGTGCCCGTCATGGCGCAACATTAAAGGTTTGTCAGAATCCAGGGCGGCGGCTTCGCGCATGCTGTGCAGCAACGCCGCATCGATGCCCGGCACATCGCAGGGCAGCACCAACAGGTGCGGGTGGCGCGCAGCCATCAGGCCCGCGCGGATCCCGGCCAACGGGCCGGGAAAGTCGGTTTCGTCGTCCGTCACCAATTGGTCGGCGAATGGCGCATAGCGTTCCCGGTTGCGGTTGCAGGAGATGATCAGGTCGTCCGTCAGCGGGCGCACCTTGCGGTGCAGGTGAGCGATCAGGGGCGCGCCCTGCCACTCCACCAGCCCCTTGTCCTGGCCGCCCATGCGTTGGCCGCGACCACCGGCCAGCAACAGGATGGAGCAGGGCGGCAACGGCGGGTTGGTGTTCATGGCGGCTCTCCGGTGGGGCAGAAAAAGGGGGCGCTGTGATATAACACCGGGCTGTTTCTCCCACAACTGGACGAGCCTATGAAAGCCAAGGCCGATGTACCTTTCGCACCGCTCAACATCGCGGTGCTGACTGTCAGCGATACCCGCACCCTGGAAACCGACACGTCAGGCCAGGTCTTCGTCGATCGGCTGACGGCGGCCGGCCATCGTCTGGCCGAGCGGGTGCTGCTCAAAGATGACCTGTACAAAATCCGCGCGCAAGTGGCCGGGTGGATCGCCGACGATGTCGTGCAGGTGGTGCTGATCACCGGGGGCACCGGCTTCACCGGTCGCGACAGCACCCCGGAGGCCGTCGCGTGTCTGCTCGACAAGCAGGTCGACGGGTTCGGCGAGCTGTTCCGTCAGATCTCGGTGGCGGACATCGGCACGTCCACTGTGCAGTCTCGGGCGCTGGCGGGCCTGGCCAACGGCACGCTGGTCTGCTGCCTGCCGGGGTCGACCAACGCGGTGCGCACCGGTTGGGACGGCATTCTCGCGGAGCAGCTGGATGCACGGCACCGCCCGTGCAACTTCGTGCCTCACCTGAAACAGGCGGTGCCTTGTGAATCCCGCGGGTAAGCCGGGCAAGACCGGCAGCCTGATGCCCGTGGAAACGGCGTTGGCGCGATTGCTGGACATGGCCGAAGCCGCACCGATCGTTGAGCGCGAGCATTTGCCGTTGGCGCAGGTGGAGGGGCGGGTGCTGGCCGCCGACCTGCTGTCGACGCTGGATCTGCCGCCTTGGCCCAACAGCGCCATGGACGGTTATGCCCTGAACCTGAGCGACTGGACAGGGCAGCCCCTGCCGGTCAGCCAGAAGGTGTTCGCGGGGCAGGCGCCGGCACCCTTGCAGCCCGGCACCTGCGCACGGATCTTTACCGGGGCTCCCGTGCCGGCCGGTGCCGATTGCGTGGAGATGCAGGAAAACAGCGAGGTTCAGGCCGACGGGCGCGTGCGTTTCCTCGAACCCCTGGTGGCCGGGCAGAACATCCGGCCCCAAGGTCAGGAAACCACTGCCGGCGAGTTGATCCTCACGACGGGAACCCGCCTCGGGCCGATTGAGCAGGGCCTCGCGGCGTCCTTGGGATGCGCCGGGCTGGATGTGGTGCGCAAGGTGCGTGTCGCCGTGCTGTCGACGGGGGACGAGTTGATCGAACCTGGCCAGCCTCTGGGGGCGGGGCAGATCTACAACAGCAATCGGGTGCTGCTGTGCAGTTGGCTGCAGCGCATGGGCTGCGAGGTGATCGATGCCGGCATTCTTCCGGACGACCTCGATGCCACCCGTGTGCGTCTGGGGCAGTTGCAGGACGTCGACCTGATTCTGTCCACGGGCGGGGTCTCGGTGGGGGAGGCCGATTTCCTTGGGGTCGCCTTGAGGGAAGAGGGTGAGCTGGCGCTTTGGAAACTGGCGATCAAACCTGGAAAACCGCTGACGTTCGGCCATTTCCGGGGCGTGCCGGTGATTGGCCTGCCCGGAAACCCGGCCTCGACGCTGGTGACGTTTGCCTTGCTGGCGCGACCCTACATCTTGCGGCGACAAGGCGTTCAGGATGTCACGCCCTTGAAGTTCCGGGTGCCTGCACGGTTTGACTGGCCTCAGGCCGGTAACCGCCGCGAGTATCTGCGTGGCCGCCTCGATCAGGGCGGCGCAATCATTTACCGCAACCAAAGCTCAGGCGTCCTGCGCAGTGCGGCGTGGGCCGATGGGCTGGTGGAAGTCATGGAGGGACGCACCCTGTCTGCGGGAGACGAAGTGTCCTTCATCCCCCTGAGCGAGCTGTTGGCCTGATCTTTCCGGGTGGGTGCGAAGCCGTCGGCAAGGCTTGGCACTCACCCGGACATTAAAGGGCTCAGCAGCGATACGAGCTGGTCGAACCGGCTGTTGGCCACCCATCCCAGCATCCCCAGCACAACCGCTGTCGCTCCCGCCGAATAGGCCAATCGGTACTTGATGGATTTGACGTCCTCACGGATCTCGTCCATATCCCGGCGGATGTACTTGAGGTGGGTTTCCAGTTCGACGACACGTGGTTCCATTTCGGCCTCTCCGGTTTTCCTGTCGTTGTTCTTGTGTTCGCTCTTTTGACCGGGGCGGTTCTCGGTGAGGGAGGGCACAGGGCTCAACGGCATTCTGGCTTCATGGCTCAACATGACAGCGCCCGCCTTCTGCCTGGTTGTCGCCTGGGCAACCGTTGAGGTCGCCCAACCCTTCAAGCGCCCATGAGGTGTCTACGCTCATTTCATGCACATCCTTGTGTTGTGGTCAGATTGTGATTGATACAGCCCGCACACGGTCTCCCATTGCCGGAATCAGGTCAATTGAGCCGATTCCTCAGGTTTTGTAAGAAAGATCTTTGTTCTGTAGGACGAGGCCGTTGAGCTTCCCGGCCTGCCGAACGCGTTCGGGATTTTTGCCTTCAACGATGGTCAACATGGCCTGTACCGTCTTTGTCCGGAGGGAGACTGGCATGAGTGAACGCAAGGCGCTTTTGATATTGCATGGCAAACAGGCACTCAACGAGCAGGTGCGTGCCGCTGTAGAAAGCAGGCGCAAGGACGGCTGGACGCTGGCGGTGCGCCTGACCTGGGAAGCCGGAGATGCGCAGCGGATCGTGGAGGAGGCGCTGGAGGCCGGCTACACGCAGATCATCGCCGGCGGAGGGGACGGCACGTTGCGCGATGTGGCCCAGGCGTTGGCGGGCCATGGGCGCAAGGCAAGTCTGGTCCTGCTTCCGTTGGGCACCGCCAATGACTTTTCCCGTGCCGCCGGCATTCCGCTGGAGGTGGCGGATGCATTGGCTTTGCTGGATGTGCCGGCGTGCGACATCGACCTGGGCGAAGTGGGGGGGCAGGTGTTCCTCAACATGGCCACCGGCGGCTTCGGCAGCCAGGTGACCGCCAATACGTCCGAAGACCTGAAGAAGGTGCTCGGCGGCGCCGCTTACCTGTTCACCGGATTGTCGCGGTTCAGTGAGCTGCACGCCGCCTACGGCGAACTGCAGGGGCCGGATTTCTACTGGAGCGGCGAGCTGCTGGCGCTGGGCATCGGCAACGGCCGACAGGCCGGCGGCGGGCATGTGCTGTGCCCGCAGGCGGTGGTCGACGACGGGATGCTGGACATCGGCATCCTGCCGGCGCCGCAGGAGGTGGTGGGCACGCTGAAGACATTGCTCAGCGATGGTTTCGGCCTGGACAACCTGTTCGTCAGGACCCGCCTGCCCTGGGTCGAGATCAAGGTCGCCGAGGGGCTGTGCATCAACCTCGACGGCGAGCCGCTGGAGGGCGACAACCTGCGGTTCGAGGCACGCCCCGGTGCGTTGCGGGTGCACCTGCCGCCGGACTCGCCCTTGCTGGGCGGTGCGGCGGTCAATCGTCCAGGCTGATGATCTGCTCGCGCACCGCGAACAGCACGAGGCCGGCCACGTCGTAGATCTGCAGGCGTTTCATGATCTGTGAGCGGTGGGTCTCCACGGTCTTGATGCTCAGCCCCAGGCCGTTGGCGATTTCCCGGGTGGACTTGCCCCGGACGATCAGCCGCAGGATCTCCAGCTGACGGGCCGTCAGGTTGTGGGTGTCGGTCGTCTCGGGCTGGCTCTTCTGGGTGCGGATAAGCGCCTGGTTGATCACCGTGTGGGCGATGGCCGGGCTCAGGTAGCGCTCGTTGTTGCGCAGGGCCTCCAGGGCGTGTTCCAGTTCGGTGGCCGTGGTGTCCTTGAGCAGGTAGCCGTGGGCGCCGGACTCCAGCGCCTGCATGATCAGCGCAGGATCGGTGTGCATCGACAGGATCAGCACCTTGCTTTGCGGGCGCACCCGCTTGAGCTGCTGCAAGGCTTCCAGGCCGCCGGTCTCCTTCATCGAGATGTCCAGCAGCACGATATCCGGAATCAGCCGTTCGACGAGTTCGAGCAACTGCGAGCCGTCGCTGGCCTCGCCGATGACGGCGTAGCCGGGAATGTCGAGCACCAGAGCGCGCACGCCGGCCCTGATCAGCGAGTGGTCATCCACCAGGAGTAAGTTACAAGTCAACGCAAAACCTTATGGGTGCTGGCCCGCTCAAGCGCGCGGGGCGCCCAGGGGAAAAGTGCTTCGATTTGAGTGCCTTTGCCTGGCTCGCTGGTGACGGTCAGTTTGCCGCCCAGCTGTTCGATCCGTTCGGACATGCCCGCCATGCCACGCTGCCCTTCGCGGCCGGGGTTCTGCGCCGGCGAAAACCCTTGGCCGTCATCGCTGATCATCAGGGTGAGGCCCTGGGGCAAGCGCTGGATGCGGATCAGCAGGTTGCGGGCGTTCGCATGGCGCAGGATGTTGGTCACGGCTTCCTGGGTGATGCGGAACGCGGCCACCGCCATTTCCTCGGGAATGCCGTTCAGGCGCTGCTGGCAGTCCAGGCTCCAGTGAATGGCCGTGCTGCCCAGGGTCTTGAGCAGGTGGGCGCGCAAACTGGCTTCCAGGCCCAGGCTGGTCAATTGCCGCGGGTTGAGGATCGCCGACACGTCCCGCACTTTGTTCAGGGTCTCTTCGAGGGTGTCGCACAGCGCCGAGCAGGAGGTCTGCAGGTCGTCCGGCAGGCGCCGCTTGAGCCATTCGCTCTGCAGTTTGGCGGCGGTCAGCAATTGGCCGATGTCGTCGTGCAGTTCGCGACTGAGGCGATGGCGCTCGTTTTCCTGGACTTCCAGCAAGCGGTCGGCCAGTTCCTGGGGCTGAAACTTGATCGACTTGCGCGAAAGCCGGTACTGCACCGCGACGCAACCGGCGGCCACGACATTGACCAGCAGCAGGCCGAGCGACATCGGCGCCGACAGGCCATAGGTCAGCGCGCAGCCTGCCGCAGAGCAAATGCACAGCGTCAGGGTGAACCGGCGTGCGTTTTCCCGGGAGGGCGGCCATGTGGTGATTGACTTGAGGCTGGCGTGCATAGCGGATGGAGCCAATGGATGATCGCTGCGGGCAGACCGGCCATGGGGGCTGGCGGATCTCTGTCTTAAATATTGTCGTTCGGTTCAATGCTTCAACGTGGCGACCGGGCGAAAGTGATCGTTAACTTCGGTCTATGTTGCGGTGGGCGTCACCGTGCCATTAATTGAAAGCAACTAGCGGGCGGCATAATACCACTTCGGATACCGTTGGTCGCGTTTGCGATATATGTCCAGCAAGTCAGGAAACATGCTTTGTTGGACGCCTGTTCCATAATGGAAAAGTTGATATTCAAGACTCGATAGATATCGGCTTTTTCCGAAGTTTCATGTACAGGCAATCCCCGATGTCGACAAGGAAAGTTTTGTCGGACGGCGATTATTGTTTTTGTGGATTTGTCGCTGGTAGATATGCGAACGGTCTGAATGCGACCTGCGCATGGGCACATCAGGCGGGTGGCATGCGCCTGCGCGTCAGGGTCAGCGGCCGATTTGGGCCTGTCGCTCCGGGTAACCGACCCGGGTCATCGGCTTGGCGCCGAGGGGCGACGGAAAGCACGGCTGACCGACTTGAAACGCAAAGGCTTCGATCAGCGACGTCTGCTCGCTTTCATCGAGGCCCAGTTGGCCGGTGTGCTGATCGACCAACTCCAGTTGCCAGGCCATCAGGGTGAAGCAGTCCTGCAGGGCGCCCAGCGCCTCGGCGTGCAGGTTCACCTGTTCCAGCGCCTGGTTGAGCAGCCGGTGAAGGGTCAACGAAAACTCGGAGATCGCCTTGAGCGCCAGGTCGTTGGCCTTGTGCGCCAGCTTGAGGAGCGTGCCGAGCATGCAGTCGATGGCGTCCCGGTCGTTGCTGATCAGTTGCAGATGGCTGAGGCATTCTTCGGACTTGGCCAGGAGCGTTTCGGCTTCGACAAGAAATTCGGGGAACCGCTGCGCCCACTCTTTACGGTCGATCGGCATGCTTATCTCCGCAACGTCGTGTCGGATGAGCGAATGTCGTGTGTGCCGCCGATCATGCACCGTCGAGTGGCCGCACCCCGGTGCGCCCGGGCAGGGGCTGGGGACTTTGGGAGGGTGGTGAACCACTGACCTGCGATCGCACACAAAAGCCTGACTCCGTTCATGCAATGAGAATGGCGTCACATTAATGGCTATTGGATACTGCGAACATCAGGTTGGGCCTGATTGTTACTAGGGGATTCCCTTAGGCACGGGAACCTGGCGCGAAAATCGAGGTCGCGCCTGTGGGAGTTCAGCAGATGAAAACACGGGGCCAGTAAACCATGATGTTAATGTGACATCAATGCTTTGACGTGGCATTTTGCAGTCTTGCGGCCGGGGATCAAGATCCGGCCCGTGCAGCCGATAACCCCTTTTAGTGAATTCATCAGAACAAGCCCAGGAGTCATTGATGGCCGGCATTCTCGACACGGTAGACCAACGCACGCAACTGGTGGGTGAGAATCGCCTGGAAATTCTCATGTTTCGGCTGGCCGGGCGCCAACTGTTCGCGATCAACGTATTCAAGGTGCAGGAAGTCCTGCAACTGCCCAAGCTGACCCTGATGCCCCAGCGTCACCCGTTCGTCTGCGGCGTGGTCAACCTGCGCGGCCAGACCCTGCCGGTGATCGACCTGTCCCAGGCCATCGGCATGCGCCCGCTGGTGCCGGGCCCGAACAGCACCATCATCGTCACCGAATACAACCGTTCGGTGCAGGCGTTCCTGGTGGGCGGCGTGGACCGCATCGTCAACATGAACTGGGAAGCCATCCTGCCGCCGCCGACCAGCGCCGGCCGCCAGCATTACCTGACCGCGATCAGCAAGGTCGACGATCAACTGGTGGAAATCATCGACGTCGAAAAGGTGCTGGCCGAAATCGTGCCCTACAACGCCAAAGTGTCGCGGGACAAGCTTGACGATCCGGTGCTGGAACGTGCCCGGGGCCGCGAAGTACTGCTGGTGGACGACTCCAACGTCGCCCTGTCGCAACTGCGCGACACCCTCGGCCAGTTGGGCGTGAAGATGCACATCGCCAGCGACGGCCTCAAGGCCCTGAACCTGCTCAAGTCCTGGGCCGACAGCGGCGCGAACATGACCGACAAACTGCTGATGGTCTTCACCGACGCGGAAATGCCGGAAATGGACGGCTACCGTCTGACCACCGAAATCCGCAACGACCCGCGCCTGCGTGGCCTGTATGTGGTACTGCACACCTCGCTGTCCGGCAGCTTCAACGACTCGATGGTGAAGAAGGTGGGCTGCGACAACTTCCTCTCCAAGTTCCAGCCGGACAAGCTGGTCGACGTGGTGCGCCAACGGCTGATGCTCGACGAAGTGCCGGCCTGATCACGGGCGGGTTCTGCGTCGCCGCATTGGGGCTTTGATTCAACGGCCGGCTCGTATAGGGTGGCGTTCTTTACCCTCCAGGGAGTTGGCCATGCTGCGTCTGAGCGCGCTTTACCGTTACCCGTTGAAATCCGGCAAGGCCGAGGTCCTGCAAGGGATCGGCCTGGACAAGCTGGGGCTTGAAGGGGACCGACGCTGGATGCTGGTGGACGAGCCCAGCGGGCGTTTCCTCACCCAGCGCGCCGAAGCGAAGATGAGCCAGCTGTCGGCGCTGTGGAATCCCGCAGGCGGGCTGACCCTCAGCGCTGCGGGCCACGGGGCCATCGATGTCGCGGTGCCCGGCGACGCGGCCGAGCTGCGCGGCGTGACCATCTGGCGCGACACCCTGCGCGTGCCGGATGCCGGCGACGAGGCGGCCCGGTGGGTCAGCGACTTCATCGGCAAACCGACGCGGCTGGTGCAGGTGCCCCTGGATCGCGCCCGCATCACCCAGGCCGGCTACGGCAAGGATGATGACCAGGTGGCGTTCGCCGACGGCTTCCCGCTGTTGCTGATCGGTGAAGCGTCCTTGCAGCATTTGTCGCAAGAGGTCGGGCGTCCCCTGGAAATGCTGCGCTTTCGGCCCAACCTGGTGATCGAAGGCAGCGAGGCCTATGCCGAGGACGGCTGGAAGCGGATCCGCATCGGTGAGGTGGAGTTGCGCGTGGTCAAGTCCTGCTCCCGCTGCATTCTGACGACGATCGATCCCAAGACCGGCGAGCGCAGCGCCGACCGCGAACCGCTTGCGACCCTGCAGAAGACCCGCGCCCAGGCCGACGGCGCGATGTTCGGGCAGAACCTGGTGAACGACGGCAACGGCCGGCTGGAAGTCGGCATGCCGGTGGAAATCCTCGAGTAACCGGCCCCTGAACAAAAATGCCCGTGTCCTTGGACACGGGCATTTTTGTTTGTGGCGCGATCCGTCAGATCAGCCGCGGTATTCGCAGAGGTAGGCGGTGTCGACGGCCACTTTCAGCTGGAACTTGCTGTTGGCCGGTACGTTGAACTGGCTGCCGGCGGCGAAGGTTTCCCACTCGTTGCTGTCCGGCAGCTTGACGGTCAGCGCACCCGACACCACGTGCATGATTTCGCGCTGGGCCGTGCCGAATTCGTATTCGCCCGGAGCCATGACGCCGATGGTCGCGGGGCCTTCAGCGGTGCCGAACGCGATCGACTTGACGGTGCCGTCGAAGTACTCGTTGACTTTGAACATGGGCGATTCCTCGAAAAGGGTCAAAAAGGGCCGGCCAGTATGCACAAGGCATCCGACGCCGTCATCTGTCTAAAGCGGCAGCACCAGCGGCAGCAAACGGGCGGTGTTGCGGGCGTCTTCCAGGGCCCGGTGCTGCTGGCCACTGAACTGCAGGCCGGCCAGTTGCAGGGCGCCGTTGAGCCCCAGGGGCCGTTCCAGGCGCCGGGCCTTGGCGAAGCGCTGCTTGAGGTTCATGTGCGGCACCTGGCTCAGGGCGCTGTCGAGTTGCAGGCGCTGCCATTCCTGGAGCAGCTGCTTGCGGTCGTAGTCGCCCCAGCTGGCCCAGCCTTCCAGGCGCGTGCGGTGCTGGCCGAGCCAGCGTTCGAAGGCCGGCCAGACCTCGCTCAAGATCTGCGCCGAATCGATGTTGGCCTGGGTGATGTGGGTGAGTTCGCGGCAGAACGGCGTCAGCAAGGGCCGGCGCAGCGGTTTGACGAAGCGCTGGAAGTGATCGCGCTCGCGGCCGGCGCGGTCGACCAGGGTGGCGCCGATCTCGATGATCTCCATTTCCGTAACCGGCCAGCCACCCTCGTCGGTGGTGGCTTCCAGATCAATGACCAGCCAATGGGGCATCGCAGGGTTCCTGATGTGTACGTTCCGATAGTTCAGAGCGTAGCCAAACCCTGCGGATGCGCCTGGCGACTCACTCGACCTGCAACAGAACCTGACGATTCTTCACCTGATCGCCGACCTTGACCTGCACCCGCTTGAGCACGCCGTCGATGCCGGCCTTGAGCGGGTGCTCCATTTTCATCGCCTCCAGCACCACCAGCAGCTGCCCCTTGCTGACCGGGCTGCCCTCGCTGACCAGCACGTCGACGATGGCGCCGTCCATGGGTGCCTTCAGCGTGCCGGAACCGACGCTGGTCTGACTGTCGATCACCGCATGAGTTCGATCCGCCAGGCACAGGCTGCAGGCGTCGGTGAACAGCCAGAGCCGCTCGTCCTCCAGGCGATAGGCATGGCGCTGGCGCAGGCCGTCGATCTGCAGCGTCACGTGGCGTTCGTCCTGTTCGACGAGTATCGCCTGGAGGCGGCGTCCGGGCGTCTCGACCTCAAACCGGCCACCGGGGCCGGCCAGCAGTTGCACGTTCCAGGTCTGTTCCTCCAGGCCGAGCCGGTAGCCGACCGCCACGCCCGTGTTGTTGCGCCAGTCGGCCAGCGCCGGGCGATGCGCCTGGGCGCTGCGCCGATGGAACAGCACGGTGGCGATGGCCAGTTCCTCGGCGCCCGGCGTCTGCGGCCGCAGGCAGGGGTGATCGGTGAAATGCCGGGGGATGAACCCGGTGTCGAAACGGCCGTCGATGAACTGCGGGTGCTGCAGCAGGCCGGCCAGCAGGCGCTGGTTGCTGTGCACGCCGAGCAGCACGCTGTCCTGCACCGCCCGCAGCAACTTGCGCCGCGCCTCTTCCCGCGTGGCGCCATGGGCGATCAGTTTGCCGAGCATCGGGTCGTAGAAGGGGCTGATGAGCCGGTTTTCCGTCAGGCCGTGATCGATGCGCGCACCGTGCCCCAGCGCCGGCTCCCAGGCCAGGACGCGCCCGGTCTGCGGCAGAAAGCCCTGTGCCGGGTCTTCGGCATACAGGCGCACCTCCATCGCATGGCCGTCGAGCCTGACCTGTTCCTGGGTCAGCGGCAGCGGCCGGCCCTCGGCGACCGCCAATTGCCAGGCCACCAGGTCTTGTCCGGTGATGAGTTCGGTCACCGGGTGCTCGACCTGCAACCGGGTGTTCATCTCCAGAAAGTAGAAGCGCCCCTGGGCGTCGAGCAGAAACTCCACGGTGCCGGCCCCCACGTAGTCGACGGCGCGTGCGGCCTTGATCGCCGCCGCGCCCATGGCTTCGCGCAGGGCCGGGGTCATCACCGGGCAAGGGGCTTCTTCGATGACCTTCTGATGGCGGCGCTGGACCGAGCAATCGCGTTCGCCCAGGTGGATCAGGTGGCCGTGGCGGTCACCGAACACTTGAAACTCGACGTGGCGCGGCTCCACCAGCGCCTGTTCCAGGATCAGCTCGTCGCTGCCGAAGGCGTTGAGCGCTTCGGAGCGGGCGGTGCGCAGTTGCGCGGGCAGCGCTTGCGCGTCCTCCACCAGGCGCATGCCGCGTCCGCCGCCGCCGGCGCTGGCCTTGATCATCAGCGGATAGCCGATGCGCTCGGCTTCGCGCAGCAGCGTGGCGTCGTCCTGTTCCGCGCCTTGGTAGCCGGCGACGCAGGGGACGCCGGCGGCGAGCATGGCGATTTTCGAGCGGCGCTTGCTGCCCATCAGTTCGATGGCGTCGGCGTCCGGGCCGATGAAGGTCAGGCCGGCCTGTTCGCAGGCCCGGGCGAAGTCGGCGTTCTCCGAAAGGAAGCCGTAGCCGGGATGCACCGCATCGGCGCCGCTGCGCCGGGCCGCGTCGAGGATCGCGGCGATGTTCAGGTAAGACTGCTGCACCGGCGCAGGACCGATGTGCACGGCCTGGTCGGCCATCTGCACATGCAGGGCGTTGGCGTCGGCGTCGCTGAACACCGCCACCGTGCGATAGCCGAGGGACTGGGCGGTGCGCTGGATCCGGCAGGCGATCTCGCCGCGGTTGGCGATCAGGATCTTGTGGAGGGCGGGCATGACGGTTTTCCCTGGAATGTCGCGTTGGAAGGGCGGGCCTCATCGCAAGCAGGCGCGCTCCCACATGGGTTTGCGGTGCAGGTCGGCACGGCGGGAGCGTGGTTCAAGTCGCCCACTTCGGCTTGCGCTTTTGCAGGAAGGCCAACGTGCCTTCGGTGCCTTCGGCGCCGGTCACCGCCTCGCTGAACCATTGCGCCGCTTCGTCCAGCAACTCGGTGCCAGGTTGCCCGGCGCTGGCCAGCAATAGTTTTTTGGTCATGGCGTTCGCTTCCGGGGCGCAGCACAGCACGTGCTCGAGCACTTCATCCAGCCGCTCGGCCAGGGCCTGCGGATCCTGCTCGACGAAGTGCACCAGCCCCATGCGCCGGGCCTGGTGGCCGTCGAAGCGGGCGGCGGTCAGGGCCAGGCGCCGGGTTTCGGTGAGGCCGATGCGCTGCACCACGAACGGTGCGATCTGCGCCGGCAGCAGGCCGAGGCTGGTTTCCGGCAGGCCGAACTGGGCCTGATGGTCGGCCATGGCGATGTCGCTGACGCAGGCCAGGCCGAAACCGCCGCCCAGCACGGCGCCTTGCAGCACGGTGATCAGCACTTGCGGCACGTGCTGGGCCTCTTGCAGCAGGGCGCCGAACGCACGGTTCAGGTCGCGGTAGGCTTGGCCGCCTTGTGCGCGGGCGTTGGCCATGTCCTTGATGTCGCCGCCGGCGCAGAAATGGCCGCCGGCGCCGCTGAGCACGATCGCCCGCACGCTGCGGTCGTCCCGCACCGCCGCCAGTGCGGCGCGCAGTTCGGCGACCATCTGCAGGCTCATGGCATTGCGGCTGTCGGGGCGGTTGAGGGTGATGTGCAGCACGCCGTTGTGCGGCTCCAGCAGCAGCGTCGCGCAATCGGGCAGGGCGCTCATGGGCGTTTCCCCGGCAGGATGCCCATCAGCTTGCAGATGATCCCCAGCATGATCTCGTCGGCGCCGCCGCCGATCGACACCAGCCGCACGTCGCGGTAGGCGCGGGCCACCGGGTTGTCCCACATGTAGCCCATGCCGCCCCAGTACTGCAGGCAGCTGTCGCTGACCTCGCGCCCGAGGCGCCCGGCCTTGAGCTTGGCCATCGACGCCAGGCGGGTGACGTCCTGACCTTTCACGTACTGTTCGGTGGCCTGGTAGACCAGTGCCCGCAGGCATTCGATTTCGGTCTGCAGCTCAGCGAGGCGGAAGTGGATCACCTGGTTGTCGATCAGCGCGTTGCCGAAGGTCTTGCGTTCCTTGCAGTACTCGATGGTGCTGTCGACGCAATACTCCAGCCCCTTGATCATGTTCGCCGCGCCGAACAGGCGTTCTTCCTGGAACTGCAGCATCTGCATCATGAACCCGGCGCCTTCGTGGCCGATGCGGTTGCGCTGCGGCACGCGCACGTCGTCGAAGAACACCTGGGCGGTCTCCGAGCTGCGCATGCCGAGTTTGTCCAGGTGCGGGCTGAGGCTGATACCGGGCGTGTCCATCGGCACCATGATCAGGGATTTGTTGACGTGGGGCTTGTCGTCCGAGGTGTTGGCCAGCAGGCAGATGAAGTCGGCGCTCGGCGAGTTGGTGATCCACATCTTGCTGCCGTTGATCACGTAGTCGTCGCCGTCCTTGCGGGCGGTGGTCTTGAGCCCGGCGACGTCGGACCCGGCGCCGACCTCCGAGACGCCGATGCAGCCCACCTGTTCGCCGCTGATGGCCGGGCGCAGGAACTGCTCGCGCAGCTCATCGGAGCCGAAGCGGGCCAGGGCCGGGGTGCACATGTCGGTCTGCACGCCGATGGACATCGGGATGCCGCCGCAATGGATGGTGCCGAACTCTTCGGCGGCGACGATCGAATAGCTGTAGTCCAGCCCCATGCCGCCGAACTTCTCCGGCTTGGAGATGCCCAGCAGGCCCAGCTCGCCGGCCTTGCGGAAGATCTCGTGGATCGGGAAGCGTCCGGCCCTTTCCCATTCCTCGACGTGGGGGTTGATCTCGTGTTCGACGAACTGGCGCACGGTGCGGCGCAGGGCTTCGTGTTCCGGGGTGAAGATCATTGTTGTTGTTCTCCTCAGGATCCGTTGGGGGTCAGAACCGGCTGACGCCGAAGCTGTTGGGCTGCAACGTGCGCAGATCGGCCTCGTGGCAGATGTCCAGCAGGTAGCCGAGCAGGATGCGGGTGTCGCGGGGGTCGATCAGGCCGTCGTCCCACAGGTTGGCGCTGCCGTAGAGGGCGGTGGACTGGCTGTCGAGTTTCTGCGCGGTGGCCTGTTCGAGCATGTCGAGCATTTTCGGGTCGGGCTCCAGACCGTCCTTGAGCTGCCGGGCTTCGGTGACGATGCGCAGCACCTTGCCGGCCTGGGCGCCGCCCATCACGGCGGTGCGGCTGTTGGGCCAGGCGAAGATGAAGCGCGGGTCGAGGCCGCGCCCGCACATCGCGTAGTTGCCGGCGCCGTAGGAGCCGCCGACGACCAGGGTCAGCTTCGGCACCCGCGCGTTGGCCACCGCCTGGATCAGCTTGGAACCGTGCTTGATCACCCCGCGCTGTTCCGACTCGGTGCCGACCATGAAGCCGGTGGTGTTGTGGAAGAACAGCAACGGCGTGCGGCTCTGGTCGCACAGTTGAATGAACTGCGCCGCCTTGCTTGCGCCGTCCGGGGTGATCGGGCCGTTGTTGCCGATGAAGCCGCAGGCCCGGCCCTGGATCTTCAGGTGGCCACAGACCGTTTGCGAGTCGAACTCGCCCTTGAATTCCAGGAAGCGCGATTCGTCGGCGATCCGCGCAATGATCTCGCGCACGTCATAGGGCTTCTTCGGGTCGTCCGGGATCAGGCCGAGCAGTTCGTCGATGGGGTAGAGCGGTTCCTTGTACGGCGGCGCGGGCCGCCACGGCAGGTGTTCGTTCCAGTTCAGCAGGCTGACGATCTCGCGCACCTGACGGATGCCGTCGGCGTCGTTTTCCGCCAGGTATTCGGCGGTGCCCGCCACCTGCGCGTGCATTTCGGCGCCGCCCAGTTCTTCGTCCGTGGCCACTTCGCCGGTGGCCGCCTTGAGCAGCGGAGGGCCGGCGAGGAACAGCTTGGCCTTGCCCCGCACCACCACCACGTAATCCGACAGCCCCGGCTGGTAGGCGCCGCCGGCGGTGGCCGAGCCGTGCACCACGGTGATCTGCGGCAGGCCCATGGCCGACATCCGCGCCTGGTTGGCGAAGCTGCGCGCGCCTTCGACGAAAATCTCCGCCGCATAGTTGAGGTTGGCGCCGCCGCTTTCGGCGAGGGTGATCACCGGCAGTTTGTTTTCCTGGGCGATCTGTTGCAGGCGCAGGGATTTCTTCAGGCCGGAAGGGGAGATGGTGCCGCCCTTGATCGCGCTGTTGTTGGCCACCACCAGCACCCGCACGCCGGACACCTGGCCGATCCCGGCGATCAGGCCGCCGCCGGCGGCGCTGCCGTCCTTGTCGTCATGCAGCTTGTAGCCGGCCAGGCTGGCCAGTTCGAGGAACGGCGAGCCGGGGTCGAGCAGCAGGTTGAGGCGTTCGCGGGGCAGCAACTGGCCGCGCTTGTCGAATTTCGGCTTGGCTTCGGCGGCCTTGTCCAGCAGGTTGCGTTCGAGCTGCTGCACGTGCTCGACGGCGGCCAGCATCGCGGCGCGGTTGCGGGTGAAGGCTTCGCTGTGGGGATCGAGAAGGGACTGAATGGACGGCATGGCTTATTCCTTGTCCTTGAGCACGTCGGGCAGGTAGGCGCGGTGGAAGCCGTTGAACGGTTCGCTGTGGCTTGCCTTGTGCAGCGGCCAGGCGCGGTTGCCGAGGCTGGCGGCGCCGTCGATGCGCACGGTGCTGCCGCTGATGAACGCGGCGGCCGGGCTCAACAGGAACACGATCGCTGCGCTGACCTCTGATTCGGTGCCGATGCGTTTGAGTGGCACGTGCTCGCGCAGGGTCGGGATCACGGCCTTGAACGCGCCTTCATAGGTGTCCATGCCGCTGGAGGCGATCCAGCCCGGCGCCACGGCGTTGACCCGCACGCCGGCGCAGCCCCATTCGAAGGCGGCAGTCTTGGTGAAGTTTTCCATGCCCGAGCGCGCAGCGCCGGAGTGACCCATGCCGGGCATGCCGCCCCACATGTCGGCGAGCATGTTGACGATGCTGCCGCCGTGCTTGCCCATCGACTGGTTGAACACTTCCCGGGCCATCAGGAAACCGCCGACCAGGTTGGTGCGCAGCACGGTCTCGAAGCCTTTCTGATTGATCGAGGCCAGCGGCGACGGGTACTGGCCGCCGGCGTTGTTGACCAGGCCGTGGATCGGCCCGTGCTCGCGGATGATTTCGCCGACCGTTGCCTTCACGGCTTCTTCGTCGCGGATGTCGCAGGCTTTCCAGTGTGCGCGGCCGCCGTCCTCGGTGATTTCGGCGGCGACCTTCTGCAGCTTCTCGGGCTTGCGGCCGATCAGCAGCACCGTGGCCCCGAGGGCGGCCAGCTCATGGGCCGTGCAGCGGCCGATGCCGCTGCCGCCGCCGGTGACGATGACCGTCTGGCCGTCGAACAGCCCGGCGTTGAATATCGATCGGTAAGCCATGGCGCCATCCTTTTATTCGAATTGTTCGGCGATGCTTCGCGGCACCGGGATCTGGATCTCCAGCAGTTGCTGGGCGAAGGCCTTGCCTTGCGGGTCGATCCGCAGGCTGGCCACACCGCCGCCGCCCAGGGCGTTCTCCAGCAGAAAGTTCAGGCTGTGGGTGCCAGGCAGGTACCAGCGTTCGACCCGCCCGTGGATCGGGTCGAGGACATGGCCCATCCAGTCCACCACCACCGCCGGGGTCAGCGCTTCGGCGATCCACGGCAGGTATTCGGGGCGGCGCGGCATCACGCCGATGTTGCTGTGGTCGCCCTTGTCGCCGGAGCGCGCCACGGCCAGTTTCACCAGCGGCACGCTGGCGTCGGCGCGGCCCTGGGGCTTGGGCGGTTCGTGGGGCACGGGCAGGTCGCCGCTGCTGAAGGTGTCCGGGGGTGGCAACGTGCAGGGATGACGTTCGCCGGCGATGTCGACCTGCAGGGTGCAGGCGTCCTTGTCGATCAGGAACGAGAACAGCCGGATCAGCGGATACACCGTCGGCCGTCCGCCGACGATGCCGGTCAGCCCCGGCGCCATGCCGGTGGCGGCCTGGGCGATTTCCCGGGAGAACAGCACCAGCGCCTGCTTGTTCGGGTGGCGCACCGCGAGCTTGATCACCACTTCGCGGCTGTCGCGGCGCCGGCCGTGGGGGCCGTAGGTGGCTTCGCTGCCCAGCAATTCGACGTTGACTTCGCTGTAGGGGCCCCAGCCGCGCTGCTCCAGCATCTGCGCGGTCTTGCCGATGATCGCCTGGCTGACCCGCCGCGCCTTGTCCACCGCATCGAGGCCGGCGATCAGGCAACTGGCGGTGCAGCGGAAACCGTCCGGATACGTCGCGCTGACCTTGTACTTGCCGCTGGGCGGCAGGCCTTTGGCGCCGTGCACGCGGACGGCGTTCTTGCCTTGCTGCTGGAGTTTGACCTGGGTGAAGTCGCAGATCACATCGGGCAGCAGATAGGCCTGCGGATCGCCGATCTCGTACAGCATCTGCTCGCCCACGGTCAGCGGCGTCACCAGCCCGCCGGAGCCTTCGGGCTTGCTGACGGTGAACTGGCCGTCGGCGCCGACTTCGACGATCGGAAAGCCGATGTGCTCGTAGTCCGGCACCTCGCGCCAGTCGGTGAAGTTGCCGCCGGTGCACTGGGCGCCGCATTCGATGATGTGCCCGGCCAGGGCGGCCTGGGCCAGCCGGTCGTAGTCGTGCCACGACCAGCCGAAGCCGTGCACCAGCGCCGCGCTGACCACGGCGCTGTCGACCACCCGCCCGGTGATGACGATGTCGGCGCCCAGGCGCAGGGCCTCGACGATGCCCGGCGCGCCGAGGTAGGCGTTGGTCGAGACGCACAGGGGCGGCAGCGGGGCGCCGCTGAACATCTCGGTGATGCCTTGGGTGCCGAGCCCCTTGAACTGCGGTTGCAGGTCATCGCCCAGCAGCACGGCGATCTTCAGGTCCACGCCGGCCCGGTCGCAGGCGGCCTGCAGCGCGGCGGCGCACGCGGTGGGGTTGACCCCGCCGGCATTGCTGATGACGCGGATGCGCTGCTGCGCCAACTGCGGCAACAGCGGAGTGAGGATGTCGATGAAGTCGCCGGCGAAGCCGGCTTGGGGGTCTTTCAGGCGGGCGCCGGCCATGATGGACATGGTGATTTCGGCCAGGTAGTCGAACACCAGGTAGTCCAGGCGTCCGCCCTTGACCAGTTGCTCGGCGGCGGTCGAGGTGTCGCCCCAGAAGGCGCTGGCGCATCCGATGCGGATAGCGGTGGGCACAGTTGGCATCGTTGTCTCCGACTCAGGAACCTGCGACAGAAGTGCGTCGAGGCTACCAAGCAAGCGCTTGGTTTGTAAACAGTGGAATCATCTTCCGCCCAAGCGCTTGCTTGGGCGCGGCCGGCGGCTTAAATTGCCCGCGCAACCCTGCGTTTCCCGGCGCAGCAGACTGATCGACTGTAGGAGAGAACGGGTGGACGAGCAAAAAGCCCTGGGGGTCATGCGTGAACTGGTCGACGCAGGCCAGTTGACCGACCCGGACAGCGCCCGCGGCAAGCTGCTGCAAGTGGCGGCCCACCTGTTTCGCAACAAAGGCTACGAACGCACCACCGTGCGCGACCTGGCCGGTGCCGTGGGCATCCAGTCGGGCAGCATCTTCCATCACTTCAAGAGCAAGGACGAGATCCTGCGGGCGGTGATGGAAGAGACCATCCGCTACAACACCGCCCTGATGCGCGCCTCGCTGGCCGAGGCCGGCAACGTGCGCGAACGGGTGCTGGCGCTGATCCGCTGCGAACTCCAGTCCATCATGGGCGGCAGCGGCGAGGCCATGGCGGTGCTGGTCTATGAATGGCGTTCGCTGTCGGACGAAGGCCAGGCGCGGGTGCTGGCCCTGCGCGACATCTACGAGGCCCTCTGGCTGCAGGTGCTGGGCGAAGCCAAGGCGGCCGGGTTCATCCGCGGCGACGTGTTCGTGACCCGACGTTTTCTCACGGGGGCGTTGTCGTGGACCACTACCTGGTTCCGCGAAGGCGGCGGCCTGAGCCTGGATCAGTTGGCCGAAGAGGCCTTGATCCTGGTGCTCGAAGAGCGCTGAGCGCTTTCTATGGGGCCGGGAAACTGGCTAACTGGGCGAAAACGCCTAGTTTGAATGCAGGGAACGTTTCTTTTTCGGGGAGTGGGGTGATTTGAAGTCTTTGCCAGTTCGCAAGGCCGCCGGGTTTCTGCTCGCAGCGCTCGCGTGTTCGGTGCTGCCGGTTGAGGCGGCGCAATTGGTGCGGGTGGGCGCTGCGCACTTTCCGCCGTACACCATCCGCCCGGAGAACGGGGCCGACACCGGCCTGCTGCCGCAACTGGTCGAGGCGCTGAACCGCTTGCAGGGCGACTATCAGTTTGTCCTGGTGCCGACGTCGATTCCCCGGCGCTTCGGCGATTTCGAGCAAGGCCGGATCGACATGGCCATCTTCGAGAACCCCGAGTGGGGCTGGAAGGACATTCCCCACACCAGCGTCGACATGGGCCTGGAGGACGCCGAGATATTCGTCGCCCAGCAGGCGCCCGGGCGGCAGCAAAGCTACTTCGCCGACCTCGGCGGCAAGCGTTTGGCGCTGTACAGCGGCTACCACTACGAATTCGCCAACTTCAATGCCGACCCCAAGTACCTGGCGCAGAACTACAACGCCACGCTGACCTACTCCCACGACAGCAACCTGCTGATGGTGCTGCGCGGGCGCGCCGACATCGCGCTGGTTACCCGTTCCTACCTGAGCGATTACCTGCTGCGCAACGAGAAGGTGCGCGGCGAGCTGCTGGTGTCGCAGCGCATCGACCAGATCTACCACCACTACGCCATCCTGCGACCGGTGGCGCCGATCACCGGTGAGACCTTCGGCAAGCTGCTGCAAGGGCTGCGCGACAACGGGCAGATGCTGAAGATCTTCGATCCGTACAAGATCGCCGTGGTGCCGGTGCCTCACCCCTGACCCGCAGGTTTTTGCCTGCAGCCTAAATTTCCTGCCCCGGCTCACGTCCCATCGTTGAACTGTCGACGATTACCGTGAGCCCGACCCATGTCCAATCTGAATGATCTGGTTGCCTTGGCCTTGCCTTCGGGCAGCCAATTGATAGCCGATGCCACCGAAAGCCGTCTGAGCCTGAGCCTGGACGGACAACCCTTGATCCGCCTGCGCGTCGACATCGAGCTGCAGGGGCCGATCCGGATCGATGAGCGCTTTGCGCTGCCGCTGGGGCAAGCGTTGTGGGCGGCCTGCTATTGGCTGTTCGCCCGTGACCCGGCACGCCGGCAACTGGTCTGGCAACTGGAGCAGCCGCCGACCGAGGCCTTGCTCAGCGGCCTGCTGGTGGCCACCGAGACCGCCGGCGAATACCGCTGCGAACGCACGCTGTTCTGGCAATTGCCGCAGCCCTGGCTGGGGGCATCGATGACCGGCAGCTACCCGCAGCAGATGGTCATCAGCCAAGGCAAGCGCCATCCGCTTCGTCCGCCCAAGCCCCGCGGCGAGGTGTACCGGCGTTTCGATGCGCGCCTGGGCGCGTGGATTTCCTTGCGCACCGTGGAGATCGAACGGGATCTGGCGCGTTTCAACCGTTGGCAGAACAGCCCGCGGGTGGCCAGCTTCTGGCAGGAGGAGGGCACGCTCGAACAGCACCGCGAGTACCTGACCAAACTCGATGCCGATCCGCACACCCTGACCCTGATCGGTTGCTTCGACGATCAGCCGTTCGCCTATTTCGAGGCCTATTGGGCCAAGGAAGACCGGATCGCTCCTTTCTACGAGGCGGACAACTACGACCGCGGCATCCACATGCTGGTCGGCGAGGAAAACCACCGCGGGCCGCACAAGGTGGCGAGCTGGCTGTCGGCGCTGGTGCATTACCTGTTCCTGGACGATCCGCGCACCCAGCGGGTGGTCGCCGAGCCGCGTGCCGACAACGCGAAGATGATCGGCCACATGCACAACCAGTGCTTCCACTGCGAAAAGGAATTCGATTTCCCGCACAAGCGCGCGGCGCTGATGATTCTGGGGCGTGAGCGGTTCTTCGACCGGTGTTCGTTGGCGTGAGGGGCGGGCCCGGGATTCCCGGGCCTGGTTTTGCCGCTGCCGCAGGTGAGCGAAATCCCTGCGCAAGCAACGGCTGGCGATGGCGTTTTCGGTGACGCCATCGCCGGCAGGCTGGCTCCCGCAGGGATCTTGGTTGAAGGCAGATCGGCGGCCGGTGCAGCGATGCCTGGCCGCAGGCTTTCGCGGGCAGGCTTGTGCGGTCAGCCGCGGGCGGCCATGGCGGGACGGCTGCCCGACACTTTGCGACAGTGCACCAGGGCGTCGCGGATCATGAAGTTGACCAGGGTCGGCGATACGCCCAGTTCCTTGGCGATGTCCTTCTGCGGCACGCCGTGCAGGCGGTACATCTCGAAGGCGTAGCGGGTGCGGCTGGGCAGCTCGGTCAGCGCATCGGCAATGTTTTCGAGGGTCGAGAAGTTGATGTGCGAGGTTTCCGGCGAAGCGCCCTGGATGACCACGTTCAGTCCTTCCTCTTCGGGGCCGGCGTACTTCTGCTCCAGCGCCTGCTTGCGGTAGTGGTCGATGGCCAGGTTGCGCACGATCTGGAACAGATAACTCAATTGCGCCTTGATCGACGACGTGATCGGCGGCGCCGACTGCAGTCGGAAGAACGCATCCTGCACCACATCTTCGGCACGTGACCGGCAGCCGGTGATTCGGGCTGCAATCTTGACCAGGATCAGTCGGTTGTCGACGAAGGCCTGAAGTAGCGGTGAATCGCACCTGCTTGTGGATACTTGTTCCGTCATGGAAATCACCTTGCTGCCAATAGGTTAGTGGGACGCCTGGGGACGGGGCCGTCCTACACATCGAGCGACAAATTATGTTGAATGATAATGATTGTCAATTGAGAAAGAGAACTAATGATCCATGACGGTGCAAACCGAGAACTGCGACACACCGCCGCAGCGATTGCCCCTCTCCCGGCCCCATTGGGGGTTCCAGCCTGCCGACTAATTATTTCAAGACGTCATCCGTTCTCATTGGTGAATGGTTCCGGGCACGCAGCCCCGGCCACACAGCATTCCCATGCCTTGCGCGGTCGGCACAGACCGCGCCCTGCACGCCCTCGCCGGGCGTGACGCAGAACCCGATTCCACTAGCAAGCCGAATTCAGGCAGGAAACCTCATGACCGACGCGTTCGAACTCCCCAGCACCCTGGTCCAAGCCCTTCAGCGCCGGGCGGCCCTGACGCCGGACCGGCTGGCCTTGCGCTTTCTCGCCGAATCCGAGGAACAGGCCGTGGTGCTCAGCTTTGCCGAACTCGACCGGCGTGCGCGCACGATCGCCGCGGCGCTGCAGGCCGAGGCCGGGTTCGGCGAGCGTGCGGTGCTGTTGTTTCCCAGCGGCCCGGATTACGTCGCGGCGTTCTTCGGCTGCCTGTATGCCGGCGTCATCGCCGTGCCGGCCTATCCGCCGGAGTCTGCCAAGCGCCATCACCAGGAACGCCTGCTGTCGATCATCGCCGACGCCGAGCCGCGCCTGCTGCTGACCAGCGCCGGCCTGCGCGACGCCTTGCAGCAGATCGAAGGCGCGCCGCCGCTGCTGTGCGTCGACACCCTCGACGACGCGCTGGCCGAACGCTGGGTCGAGCCGGTGTTGCCTGGCGACCACATCGCCTTCCTGCAATACACCTCCGGCTCCACCGCGCTGCCCAAGGGCGTGCAGGTCAGCCACGGCAACCTGGTGGCCAACGAATTGCTGATCCGCCACGGCTTCGGCATCGACGTGAACCCGGACGATGTGATCGTCAGCTGGCTGCCGCTGTACCACGACATGGGCCTGATCGGCGGCCTGCTGCAGCCGATCTTCAGCGGCGTGCCGTGCATCCTGATGTCGCCGGCGTACTTTCTCGGCCGTCCGCTGCGCTGGCTCGAAGCGATCAGCCAATACGGCGGCACCATCAGTGGCGGCCCGGACTTCGCCTACCGGCTGTGCAGCGAGCGGGTCAGCGAATCGGCGCTTGAGCGCCTGGACCTGAGCCGCTGGCGCGTGGCGTACTCCGGCTCCGAGCCGATCCGCCTCGACACCCTGGAGCGTTTTGCCGAGAAATTCACCGCCTGCGGCTTCAGCGAGGACAGCTTCATGGCGTCCTACGGCTTGGCCGAAGCGACCCTGTTCGTCGCCGGCACGCCGCGCGGCCAGGGCATTCCGGCCCTGCGCGTGGACGACGCGGCACTGGCGCAGAACCGCGCCGAAGCGGGAGAGGGCAGCCCGGTGATGAGCTGCGGCATCAGCCAGCCGCAGCACGCGGTGCTGATCGTCGATCCGGTCACCCTGCAAGAGCTGGCCGACAACGCCGTCGGCGAAGTCTGGGCGGCCGGGCCGAGCATCGCCCACGGCTACTGGCGCAACCCCGAGGCCACCGCCAAGACCTTCGTCCAGCACGCCGGCCAGACCTGGCTGCGCACCGGCGACCTGGGCTTTTTCCGCGAGGGTGAGCTGTTCATCACCGGCCGCCTGAAAGACATGCTGATCGTGCGCGGCCACAACCTGTACCCGCAGGACATCGAGAAGACCGTCGAGAACGAAGTGGAAGTGGTGCGCAAGGGCCGCGTGGCGGCGTTCGCGGTCACCCGGAACGGCGAGGAGGGCATCGGCATCGCGGCGGAGATCAGCCGCAGCGTACAGAAAATCCTGCCGCCGGAGGCGCTGATCAAAGCGATCCGCCAGGCCGTGGCCGAGGCCTATCAGGAAGCGCCGAGCGTGGTGGTGCTGCTCAATCCGGGCGCATTGCCGAAGACCTCCAGCGGCAAGCTGCAACGCTCGGCATGCCGTAACCGCTTGGCCGACGGCAGCCTCGACAGCTACGCGGTGTTCCCGTCCGCGACCGCAGAAGGTCAGGCACCGGTTGCCTCGGCCTCTGAACTTGAGGCGCGCATCGGCCAGATCTGGGCCGAACACTTGAATGTCAAACAGGTCAACGCCGACGACCATTTCTTCCTGCTCGGCGGCAACTCCATCGCCGCCGCCCAGGTGATCGCCAAGGTGCGCGAAGCGCTGGGCCTGGAGCTCAACCTGCGCCTGCTGTTCGAAGCCCCGACCCTGAGCGCGTTCGCCGTTGCCGTGGCGCAGCAGCAACAGGACGGCGGCAGCGCCCAGGGCGAAATCACCGCGTTGCCGCTTCACGAAGTGTTGCCGCAGTCCTTGGCGCAGAACCGTCTGTGGATCACCTGGCAACTCGACCCGCACAGCAGCGCCTACAACATTCCCGGCGGCCTGCGCCTGCGCGGCGAACTCGATGAGGACGCCCTGAACGCCAGCTTCCAGCAACTGGTCGAGCGCCACGAATCCCTGCGCACCCGCTTCTTCGAGCGCGACGGCGTGGCCCTGCAGCAGGTGCTGCCTGCCGGCGGGTTCGAGCTGCAGCGGATCGACCTCAGCGACCTGCCGGGCGCCGAGCGCGAGGCCCGTGCGCAGCAGATCCGCGAAGACGAGGCGTGCACCCAGTTCGACCTGGAGAAGGGCCCGCTGCTGTGGGTGACCCTGATCCGCCTCGACGATGAAGACCACCTACTGCTGGTGACGCTGCACCACATCATCGCCGACGGCTGGTCGCTGAACGTGCTGATCGACGAGTTCTCGCGCCTGTACGCCGCCGCGTCCCAAGGCCAGCGGGCGGAGCTGGCGCCGCTGCCGACCCGCTACGCCGACTACGGCAACTGGCAGCGCCAGTGGCTGGCCCAGGGCGAAGGCGAGCGGCAACTGGCCTACTGGAAAGCGCAGTTGGGAGACGAGCAACCGACCCTGGAGCTGGCCACCGACCACCCGCGCTCGGCCCGTCAGGCCGGCAGCGCCGCCCGCCATACCGTGCGGCTGAGCGTCAGCCTCAGCGAGGCGGTGCGCAACGCCGCACAGGCTCAGGCGGCGACACCGTTCATGCTGTTGCTGTCGGCGTTCCAGAGTCTGCTGCACCGCTACAGCGGCCAGCGCGACATCCGCATCGGCGTGCCCAACGCCAACCGTCCGCGCCTGGAGACCCAAGGCCTGATCGGCTTCTTCATCAACACCCAGGTGCTGCGCGCCGAAGTGGAGCCGCGCCTGCCGTTCAGCGAACTGCTGGCCCGCACCCGTGAGGCCGCGCTCGGCGCCCAGGCCCACCAGGACCTGCCGTTCGAGCAACTGCTCGAAGCCTTCCCCAAGGCCCGCGAGCAAGGCCTGTTCCAGGTCATGTTCAACCATCAGCAACGCGACCTGAGCGCACTCAAGCGCCTGCCGGGCCTGCTCGCCGAAGAGCTGCCGTGGCACAGCCGCGAGGCCAAGTTCGACCTGCAGCTGCACAGCGAGGAAGACCGCAACGGGCGTCTGACCCTGTCGTTCGACTACGCCGACGAACTGTTCGACCTCGCCACCGTCGAGCGCCTGGCGGAGCATTTCACCCGTCTGCTGGCCGATGCCTGCGAGCGCCCGCAAGCGGCCATCGGCGACCTGCAACTGCTGACGGCCCACGAACTGTCGCGCCAGGATGAGTGGAGCAGCGCGCCGTGCGCCGCCGCGCAGCAATGGCTGCCGGAGCTGCTCAACGAGCAGGTGCGGCAAACCCCGGAACGCACCGCGCTGGTGTGGGACGGCGGCAGTCTCGACCTCGCCGAGCTGCACGCCCGCGCCAACCGCCTGGCCCATTACCTGCGCGACAAGGGCGTCGGCCCGGACGTCTGCGTGGCCATCGCCGCCGAGCGTTCGCCGCAGTTGCTGATCGGCTTGCTTGCGATCATCAAGGCCGGCGGCGCCTATGTGCCGCTGGATCCGGACTACCCCGCCGAACGCCTGGCCTACATGCTGGCCGACAGCGGCGTCGGGCTGCTGCTGACCCAGACCACGTTGCTCGACCGCCTGCCGGCCTGCGACGGCGTCAGCGTCATCGCCATGGACAGCCTGCACCTGGACACTTGGCCGAGCCAGGCGCCGGGCCTGCACCTGCACGGCGACAACCTTGCTTACGTGATCTACACCTCCGGCTCCACCGGCCAGCCCAAAGGCGTGGGCAACACCCATGGCGCCCTGGCCGAGCGTCTGCAATGGATGCAGGCCACTTATCAGCTGAACGACAGCGACGTGCTGATGCAGAAGGCGCCGATCAGTTTCGACGTGTCGGTGTGGGAATGCTTCTGGCCGCTGATCACCGGCGCGCGCCTGCTGATCGCCGGCCCCGGCGAGCACCGCGATCCGCACCGCATCGCCGAACTGGTGCAGCAGTACGGCGTGACCACGCTGCACTTCGTGCCGCCGCTGCTGTCGCTGTTCATCGACGAACCCCTGAGCGCCGAATGCACCAGCCTGCGCCGGGTGTTCTCCGGCGGCGAAGCGCTGCCGGCGGAGTTGCGCAACCGCGTGCTGGCGCAACTGCCGGCTGCGCAACTGCACAACCGCTACGGCCCGACCGAAACCGCCATCAACGTCACCCACTGGCAGTGCAGCGAGGCCGACGGCGAGCGTTCGCCGATCGGCCGCCCGCTGGGCAACGTGATCTGCCGGGTGCTCGACAGCGACCTCAACCCGGTGCCGGCCGGGGTGCCGGGTGAGCTGTGCATCAGCGGCATCGGCCTGGCCCGCGGTTACCTCGGGCGGCCGGCGCTGACCGCCGAACGTTTCGTGACCGATCCGTCGGGCGAGCCGGGCGCGCGCCTGTACCGCACCGGCGACCGGGCACGCTGGACGAACGACGGTGTGATCGAATACCTCGGCCGCCTCGATCAGCAGGTCAAACTGCGGGGCTTCCGGGTCGAGCCGCAAGAGATCGAAGCGCGCCTGCTGGCGCAGGACGGCGTCGCCCAGGCTGCCGTTCTGGTGCGCGACACCGCCGCCGGCCCGCAACTGATCGGCTACTTCACCGCCGGCGATGCCAGCGAGGACCAGGAGGCGCAAATCGCCCGCCTGAAAACCGCCCTCGCCGCCGAACTGCCGGAATACATGGTGCCGGCGCAACTGATGCGCCTGGACGAAATGCCGCTGAGCCCCAGCGGCAAGCTCGACCGCCGTGCCTTGCCCGAGCCGCAGTGGCAGGTGCGCGAGCACGTCGAACCGGTCAGCGAACTGGAACGCCAGATCGCCGCGATCTGGCGAGAGGTGCTGGGCCTGTCGCAGGTCGGCCTGCGCGACGATTTCTTCGCCCTCGGCGGCCATTCGCTGCTGGCCACCCAAATCATTTCCCGCACCCGCCAGGCCTGCGACGTCGAACTGCCGCTGCGGGCGCTGTTCGAGCACAGCGAGCTCGGCGGTTTCGCCGAGCAGATCCGCCTGATCCAGGCCAGCGGCCGCACCAACAAGCAGCCGCCGATCGAGAAGGTCGACCGCAGCCGGCCGGTGCCGCTGTCCTATTCGCAGCAGCGCATGTGGTTCCTCTGGCAGATGGAGCCGGACAGCCCGGCGTACAACGTCGGCGGCATGGCGCGCCTGCGCGGGGTGCTGGATGTCGGGCGCTTCGAAGCGGCGCTGCAAGCGCTGATCCTGCGTCACGAAACCCTGCGCACCACGTTCCCGAGCGTCGATGGCGTGGCCCGTCAGCAGGTGCATGCCGAAACCGGCCTGCGCATGGACTGGAAGGATTTCTCCAAGCACCCGGCCGAAGTCTGCGAGCAGAAAGTCCAGCAACTGGCCGATGAAGAGGCACACCGGCCGTTCGACCTGGAAACCGGTCCGCTGCTGCGCGCCTGCCTGGTCAAGACCGCCGAGCAGGAGCACTACTTCGTCCTGACCCTGCACCACATCGTCACCGAAGGCTGGGCGATGGACATCTTCGCCCGGGAACTCAGCGCGCTGTACGAAGCGTTCGTCGACGACCGCGACTCGCCGCTGGAACCGCTGCCGGTGCAGTACCTCGACTACAGCGTCTGGCAGCGCCAGTGGCTGGAGTCCGGCGAACGCCAGCGTCAGCTCGACTACTGGACCGCCCAGCTGGGCCGCGAACACCCGCTGCTGGAACTGCCGGGCGACCGTCCGCGTCCGCCGGTGCAGAGCCACCGGGGCGAACTGTTCCGCTTCGACCTGAGCGATGACCTGGCCGCCCGCGTGCGCGCCTTCAACGCGCAGAACGGCCTGACCCTGTTCATGACCATGACCGCCGCGCTGGCCACCTTGCTCTACCGCTACAGCGGCCAGACCGACCTGCGCATCGGCGCACCGGTGGCCAACCGCATCCGCCCGGAAAGCGAAGGGCTGATCGGCGCATTCCTCAACACCCAGGTGCTGCGCTGCCAGCTCGACGGGCGGATGACGGTGGCCGAGCTGTTCGACCATGTGCGCCACACCGTGATCGAAGGCCAGTCCCATCAGGACCTGCCGTTCGATCATTTGGTGGAAGCGTTGCAGCCACCGCGCAGCGCCGCCTACAACCCGCTGTTCCAGGTGATGTGCAACGTGCAGCGCTGGGAATTCCAGCAGACCCGCACCCTGGCCGGCATGACCGTCGAGTACCTGGTCAACGACGCACGGGCGACCAAGTTCGACCTCAACCTGGAAGTCACCGACCTCGACCACCGTCTGGGCTGCTGCCTGACCTACAGCACCGACCTGTTCGATGAGCCGACCATCGCCCGCATGGCCGGACATTGGCGCAACCTGCTGGAGGCGCTGATCGCCGACCCGCAGCGGCCCCTCAGCGAACTGCCGCTGCTGGACGCGCCGGAGCGCCAGCGCCTGCTCGACAGCCTCGGCGTCGAGGCCGGCGAGCATCGTCTCGACCAGTGCATCCATCACCTGTTCGCCGAGCAGGCGCTGGCGCGCAAAGACGCGCCGGCCCTGACCTTCGCCGGGCAGACCCTGAGCTACGCCGAGCTCGACGCCCGCGCCAACCGCCTGGCCTGGGCGCTGCGCGAGCGCGGCGTCGGCCCGCAGGTGCGGGTCGGCCTGGCGCTCGAGCGGTCGCTGGAGATGGTCATCGGCCTGCTGGCGATCCTCAAGGCCGGCGGCGCCTATGTGCCGCTGGATCCGGAATACCCGCTCGACCGCCTGCATTACATGATCGAGGACAGCGGCGTCGGCCTGCTGCTCAGCGACCGGGCGATGTTCGCCGCCCTGGGCGAGTTGCCGCCGAAGGTGGCGCGCTGGTGCCTGGAGGACGACAGCGCCGCGCTGGCCGGCCAGCCGTCCGGCGAACTGCCGTTCATCAGCCTGCCGCAGCATCAGGCGTACCTGATCTACACCTCGGGCTCCACCGGCAAGCCGAAAGGCGTGGTGGTGTCCCACGGCGAGATCGCCATGCATTGCCAGGCCGTGATCGAACGCTTCGGCATGCGCCCGGACGATTGCGAGCTGCACTTCTATTCGATCAACTTCGACGCCGCCACCGAGCGTCTGCTGGTGCCGCTGCTCAGTGGCGCCCACGTGGTGCTGCGTGCCCAAGGGCAATGGGACGCCGAGGAAATCTGCGGCCTGATCCGCGCGCACCGCATCAGCATCCTCGGCTTCACCCCAAGCTACGGCAGCCAGTTGGCGCAGTGGCTGGCGACGCAAAGCCAGACTTTGCCGGTGCGGATGATCATCACCGGCGGCGAAGCGCTGACCGGCGAGCACCTGCAACGGATCCGCGCCGCGTTCAAGCCGAGCGTGTTCTTCAACGCCTACGGCCCCACCGAAACCGTGGTCATGCCGCTGGCGAGCCTGGCGCCGGAGATGCTGGAGGAGGGCGCCGGCAGTGTGCCGATCGGCAGCGTGATCGGCGACCGCGTCGCCTACATCCTCGACGCCGACCTGGCGCTGGTGCCGCAAGGCGCGACGGGCGAGCTGTACGTCGGCGGCGCCGGCCTGGCCGTGGGTTATCACGAGCGGGCGGGCATCACGTCCGAACGCTTCGTGGCGGACCCGTTCGCCGCCGACGGCGGACGCATGTACCGCACCGGCGACCTGGTGCGCCAGGGTGCCGACGGTCTGGTGGAGTACATGGGCCGGATCGACCATCAGGTGAAGATCCGTGGCTTCCGCATCGAACTGGGGGAAATCGAAACCCGTCTGTTGGATCACGAGGCGATCCGCGAAGCCGTGGTGCTGGCGCTGGACGCGCCGAGCGGCAAGCAACTGGTCGGCTACCTCGTCACCGACATGGCTGAACGGGACGAGACGCATCAGGCCGCGCTGCGCGAAGCGCTCAAGGCGCACCTCAAGGCACAACTGCCGGACTACATGGTACCGACCCACCTGATCCTGCTGGCCAGCATGCCGCTGACCGCCAACGGCAAGCTCGACCGCCGCGCCTTGCCGGCACCGGACCCTGCGCTCAACCGCCAGGACTACGTGGCGCCGAGCAACGAGCTGGAGCAGACCCTGGCGCAGATCTGGTGCGAGGTTCTGAACGTTGCGCAGGTCGGCCTCAACGACAACTTCTTCGAACTGGGCGGCGACTCGATCCTGTCGATCCAGGTGGTCAGCCGTGCGCGGCAGCAGGGCATCCATTTCAGCCCGCGCGACCTGTTCCAGCACCAGACGGTGCAGACCCTGGCCGCTGTGGCCAGCCGCAGCGAAACCGTGACCGCCGAGCAAGGGCTGGTGACGGGCGAATCGCGCCTGACGCCGATCCAGCATTGGTTCTTCGACACGGAAATCACCGAGCGCCAGCACTGGAACCAGGCGTTGCTGCTGGCGCCTGCCATTGCGCTGGAACCCCATCGCCTGGAGCAGGCGCTGCTGGCGGTGATCGAACAGCACGACGCCCTGCGCCTGCGCTTCACCGAAGCCCATGGCGAATGGCAGGTGAACCATCAACCGCTGACCGAGGCTGCCGTGCTGTGGCAAGTGCGCGTGCCGTCCATGGACAAGTGCGCCGCGCTGTTCGCCGACGCCCAGCGCAGCCTCGACCTGGAACACGGGCCGCTGCTGCGTGCGGTGCTGGTCGATGGGCCGGAAGGCCAGCAGCGTCTGTTCATCGCCATCCACCACCTGGTGGTCGATGGGGTGTCATGGCGCGTGCTGCTCGACGACCTGCAGACCGTGTACCGACAGCTCGATGCCGGGCAGTCGGTGAACCTGCCGGCCAAGACCAGCGCCTTCAAGGACTGGGCGGCGCGTCTGCAGGCCTACGCCGGCAGCGAATCCCTGCGTGAGGAACTGGGCTGGTGGCAAGCGCAACTGGCAGGTCCTGTGGCCGGGCTGCCGTGCGAGAACCCCGAGGGCGGGCGCCAGAACCGTCACGGGCAAACCGTCAATGTGCAACTGGATGCCGAGCGCACCCGGCAGTTGCTGCAACAGGCGCCGAGCGCCTACCGCACCCAGGTCAACGACCTGCTGCTGACCGCGCTGGCCCGCGTGCTGTGCCGCTGGAGCGGCCAACCGTCGGCGCTCGTCCAGCTGGAAGGCCACGGCCGCGAAACCCTGTTCGACGACATCGACCTGACCCGCACCGTCGGCTGGTTCACCAGTGCTTACCCGTTGCGCCTGACCCCGCACGGCATCGAAGAGGCGGCCGGCCAGGGCGCGTCGATCAAGGCGATCAAAGAGCAATTGCGTGCGGTTCCGCACAAGGGCCTGGGCTATGGCGTGCTGCGCTACCTGGCCGACGGCACCAGCCGCGACAGCATGGCGGCGCTGCCGAACGCGCCGGTCACCTTCAACTACCTCGGCCAGCTCGACCAGACCCTGGGCAACGACGCGCTGTTCCGTCCGGTGGACGAACCGGTCGGCGCCGCCCACGATCCGCAGGCCCCGCTGCCGAACGAGCTGAGCGTCGACGGCCAGGTGTCCGGCGGCGAGTTGCAGCTGCGCTGGACCTTCAGCGCCGAGCGCTACGATCCGCAGACCATCCAGGATCTGGCCGATGCTTACATCGGCGAGCTGCAGAGCCTGATCGGCCACTGCCTGCAGGACGGCGCGGGCGGCCTGACGCCGTCCGACTTCCCGCTGGCGCAGCTGACCCAGGCCCAGCTCGACGCGTTGCCGGTGCCGGCGGCGCAGATCGAAGACGTGTACCCGCTGACCCCGATGCAGGAGGGCATGCTGCTGCACACCCTGCTCGAACCGGGCACCGGCCTGTACTACATGCAGGATCGCTACCGCATCAACAGCGAGCTCGACCCCGAGCGCTTCGCCCAGGCGTGGCAAGCGGTGGCGGCCCGTCACGAAGCCTTGCGCGCCTCGTTCTGCTGGAACGTCGGCGAAGACATGCTGCAGGTGATCCACACCCCGGGCCGCACGCCGATCGAGTACCTGGACTGGAGCGCGGTCGCCGACGCCGAGCAGGAGCCGAAACTCCAGGCGCTGCTCAAGGCCGAGCGCGAGGCCGGGTTCGATCTGCTCAACCAGGCACCGTTCCACCTGCGCCTGATCAAGGTCGGCGCGGCGCGCTACTGGTTCATGATGAGCAACCACCACATCCTGATCGATGCCTGGTGCCGCTCGCTGCTGATGAACGATTTCTTCGAGATCTACACCGCCCTCGGTGAAGGCCGCGAGGCGCAACTGGCCGTGCCGCCGCGCTACCGCGACTACATCGGCTGGCTGCAGCGCCAGAGCCTGGCCGAAGCGCGCCAGTGGTGGCAGCAGAACCTGCAAGGGTTCGAGCGCACCACGCCGATCCCGAGCGACCGGCCGTTCCTGCGTGAGCACGCCGGCGAGAGCGGCGGCATGATCGTCGGCGACCGCTACACCCGTCTCGATGTGCAGGACGGCGCGCGTCTGCGCGAACTGGCCCAGGCCCATCAGCTGACCGTCAACACCTTCGCCCAGGCGGCGTGGGCGCTGGTGCTGCGCCGCCTGAGCGGCGACCGTGACGTGCTGTTCGGCGTCACCGTGGCCGGCCGCCCGGTGGAGATGCCGCAGATGCAGCGCACCGTGGGGTTGTTCATCAACAGCATCGCGCTGCGGGTGCAGATCCCGGCGGACGACCAGCGCTGCGGCGTGCGCCAGTGGCTCAATGGCCTGCTCGACAGCAATATGCAGCTGCGCGAGTACGAATACCTGCCGCTGGTGAACATCCAGGAGCAGAGCGAACTGCCCAAGGGCCAGCCGCTGTTCGACAGCCTGTTCGTGTTCGAGAACGCCCCGGTGGAGGTCTCGGTGCTGGATCGGGCGCAGAGCCTCAACGCCACCTCGGACTCGGGCCGCACCCACACCAACTTCCCGCTGACGGCGGTGTGCTACCCGGGCGACGACCTCGGCCTGCACCTGTCCTACGACCAGCGCTACTTCGACGAATCGACGGTCGAGCGCATGCTCGGCGAGTTCAAGCGCCTGCTGCTGGCGCTGGTGGACGGCTTCCATGGCGACATGGCCGACCTGCCGCTGCTGGGCGCCGACGAGCAGGACTTCCTGCTGCACGGCTGCAACCGGAGCGGCCACGACTATCCGCTGGAGACGAGCTACGTCGAACTGTTCGAAGCGCAGGTGGCGGCGCACCCACAGCGCATCGCCGCCAGTTGCCTCGACCAGCGCCAGAGCTACGCCGACCTGAACCTGCGCGCCAACCGTCTCGGCCACGCGCTGGTCGCGGCCGGGGTGCGGATGGATCAACCGGTGGCGCTGCTGGCCGAGCGTAGCCTCGACCTGCTGGGCATGATCATCGGCAGCTTCAAGGCCGGCGCCGGCTACCTGCCGCTGGATCCGGGCCTGCCGAGCCAGCGCCTGAGCCGCATCATCGA
Source organism: Pseudomonas sp. B35(2017) (assembly GCF_002113645.1). Taxonomy (NCBI): domain Bacteria; kingdom Pseudomonadati; phylum Pseudomonadota; class Gammaproteobacteria; order Pseudomonadales; family Pseudomonadaceae; genus Pseudomonas; species Pseudomonas sp. B35(2017). The sequence goes on from NZ_NEIZ01000018.1 coordinate 119,511, forward strand.
ACTGAGCCGCACGCCGGTGCTGGTGTGCAGCGAGGCGTGCCGCGAACAGGCCCAAGCCTTGCTCGATGAGTCCGGCTGCGCCAACCGTCCGCGTCTGCTGGTGTGGGAAGAGGTTCAGGCCGGCGCGCAAGCGTCGTCCGACCCAGGCATCTACAGCGGCCCGGACAACCTGGCCTACGTGATCTACACATCGGGCTCCACCGGCCTGCCCAAAGGCGTGATGGTCGAGCAGCGCGGCATGCTCAACAACCAGTTGAGCAAGGTGCCGTACCTGAACCTGAGCGACGCCGACGTGATCGCCCAGACCGCCTCGCAGAGTTTCGACATTTCGGTCTGGCAGTTCCTCGCCGCGCCGCTGTTCGGCGCGCGGGTGGACATCGTGCCGAACACCATCGCCCACGATCCGCAAGGCTTGCTGGTGCACGTGCAGCAGCAGGGCATCACCGTGCTGGAAAGCGTGCCGTCGCTGATCCAGGGCATGCTTGCCTCGGACCGCCTGAGCCTGGACGGCCTGCGCTGGATGCTGCCGACCGGCGAGGCGATGCCGCCGGAGCTGGCGCACCAATGGCTGCTGCGTTACCCGGACATCGGTCTGGTGAACGCCTACGGTCCTGCGGAATGTTCGGACGACGTGGCGTTCTTCCGGGTCGACCTGGCCTCGACCCGCGGCAGTTACCTGCCGATCGGCACGCCGACCGACAATAACCTGCTGTACCTGCTCGACGGTGCGCTGGACCTGGTGCCGTTGGGTGCCGTGGGCGAGCTGTGCGTGGCGGGCACCGGGGTCGGCCGTGGTTACGTCAGCGATCCGCTGCGCACCGCACCGGTGTTCGTGCCGAACCCGTTCGGTGCGCCGGGCGAGCGGCTGTACCGCACCGGTGACCTGGCCCGCCGTCGCAGCGACGGTGTGCTGGAGTACGTCGGCCGGGTCGACCATCAAGTGAAGATCCGCGGCTACCGGATCGAACTGGGCGAGATCGAGGCGCGTCTGCACGAGCAGCCGGAAGTCCGCGACGGCGCGGTCGGCGTGCAGGAGGGCGCCAACGGCAAGCACCTGGTCGGTTATCTGGTGGCGGCCGATTCGGCACTCAGCCCGGCCGAACGGCTGGAGCGGATCAAGCAGCGCCTGCGCGCCGAATTGCCGGAGTACATGGTGCCGCTGCACTGGCTGTGGCTGGACCGCCTGCCGCTCAACGCCAACGGCAAGCTCGACCGCAAGGCCTTGCCGGCGCTGGAGATCGGCCAGTTGCAGAGCCAGGACTACCTGGCGCCGCGCAGCGAACTGGAGCAGACCCTGGCCGACATCTGGGCCGAGGTGCTGAAGGTGGAGAAGGTGGGCGTACGCGACAACTTCTTCGAGCTCGGCGGCCATTCGCTGCTGGCCACGCAGATCGCCTCGCGGGTGCAGAAGGCCCTGCAACGGGACGTGCCGCTGCGGGCGATGTTCGAGTGCAGCACGGTGGCGGAGCTGGCCGAGTACATCGAAGGACTGGTGGCCAACGACATCACCGCGGACAAGGCGGACCGGCTCAATGACCTGATGGCGGAACTGGAAGGGTTTTAATCGCCGGGGCCGCGCCGGCCCCATCGCCAGCAGGCTGGCTCCCACAGGATCTTGGGTGAGTGCAGAAATGGCGGACACCGCAAAACCTGTGGGAGCTGCGGTGCGACGACTCGGCTTGCCAGCGATGAGGCCGACACATGCAGCCTCGGTGTTGGCAGGGCGACCGCCATTGCCAGCAGGTATTGTGGCCGTCCGCTAGGCCTGCGAACGACTGAGAATCCTGTGGGAGCCAGCCTGCTGGCGATGGCGTCTGCAAAACCACCGCAAAACCGTCTTGTACATTGCCGTACATTTCCAAGGTTGACGACAACGAACCGGCAGCTCAGTCTGCCGGTTCTCTTTTTCTCGCGGAGGTGATGGATGCCCTTTTTCACGGTGGACGGACAAGCGCTGCACTACACGGATCAAGGCTCGGGCCCGGCGCTGCTCCTGGCCGGCAGCTACCTGTGGGACGAGGCCATGTGGGCGCCGCAGATCGCCGCGCTGTCGCCGCACTACCGGGTGATCGCGTTAGACCTGTGGGGTCACGGCGAGTCCGGGCGCTTGCCCGAAGGCACCGCGTCGCTGGACGACATCGCCCGCCAGGCCCTGGCGCTGCTCGATCACCTGGACATCGACCGGGTCACCCTCGCCGGCCTGTCGGTGGGCGGCATGTGGGGCGTGCGCCTGGCGCTGTCGGCGCCGCAGCGGCTCAACGGCCTGGTGCTGATGGACACCTACGTCGGCGTCGAGCCGGAGCCGACCCGTCAGTACTACTTCTCCCTGTTCAAGCAGATCGAAGAGAGCGGCGCGATTTCCGAGCAACTGCTGGACATCGTCGTGCCGATCTTCTTCCGCCCGGGCATCGACAAGGCGTCGGCGCTGTACCAGGACTTTCGCGCGAAACTGGCGGGCTACTCGCCGCAGCGCCTGCGCGAAAGCATCGTGCCGATGGGGCGCATCACCTTCGGGCGGGATGATCTGCTGCCGCGTCTGGGGGAACTGGATGCAGCGACCACGCTGGTGGTGTGCGGCGACCAGGACAAACCGCGTCCGCCGACGGAGGCACAGGAAATGGCGGAGCTGATCGGCTGCCCGTGCGTGCTGGTGCCGGAGGCGGGGCACATCTCCAACCTGGAGAACCCGGCGTTCGTGACCGAGGTGCTGTTCACGTTCCTGAGCGAGCGCAACCGCTAGGCCCGGTTTCGTGCCGCAGCCAAAACCTGTAGGAGCTTGCCTGCAAGCGATGAGGCCGGCACAGCCAGCATCACCGTTGGCAGACCCACCGCCATCGCCAGCAGGCTGGCTCCCACAAGGAATCTCGGATGTATGCGGAATCTGCGGCCGCCTCCAGAACCTGTGGGAGCGGGCTTGCCCGCGATGAGGCCGGTACAGCCGACATCTTTATCGCCTGACCCACCGCCATAGCCAGCAGGCCGGCTTCCACAGGGAATCTCGGATGTCTGCAGAACCTGTCGCCGCCAAACCTGTGGGAGCTGGCTTGCCAGCGATGAGGCCGGCACAGCCAGCATCACCGTCGCCTGACCCACCGCCATCGCCAGCAGGCTGGCTCCCACAGGAAGTCTCGGGTGAATGCAGAGCCTGCGTTCACCGCAGAACAATGTGTGAACGGCGCTGCCTGCAAAAGCCGGCGTTACTTGGGCCCCAGGATCTTCGCCAGTTTGTCCGGCGCCGGCGCCCCTTGCTGTTGCTGCAGCTCGCCCTTGTCGTCCATGTAGAAGATCGCCGGGGTGGCCTGCAGCTCCAGCTCGTCCATCAGTTGCATGTTCGCCTCCAGCTTGGCCTGCACCGCCGCCGGGACGTCCTTCATTGCCTTGAGCGAGCTGCCCTTGCCGGCCTTCTCGTGGTCTTCCAGGGCCTTGGCCGGATCCTTGGCCGCCAGCAATGCGGCGGACTTGCCCGGGCTGTCCTCGCGGATGATGCCGACCATGATGTGGCGCAGCTGCACCTTGCCGGCCTTGACCCAGGGACGGGCCTGCTCCCAGAACATGTTGCAGTACGGGCAGTTCGGATCGCTGAACAGGTACACGGTGCGCGGGGCGTCCTTGTTGCCGTCCTGAATCCAGTTGCTCGCCTCGAACTTGCCCCAGATCTCCTTGGCCATCGGCGCGTAGACCAGCTTCTGCAGCGGCTCGCTGCTCAGGTCGTTGCCGTCGGCGTCGTACAGGTTGCCCAGCAGCACGTGCTTGCCGTCGGGCGTCAGGTACAGCGCCATGCCACGGTTCTGGTACTGCGCCGCATAGCCGCGCAGGCCGTCCGGGGCGTCGAAGCGGCCGACGATCTTCGCGCCCTTGGCTTCGATCTTCTTGATCGCGTCGGGCAGTTCTTCAGCGGCCTGCACGGACGGCAGATGCAGCAGGGCAGCGCCCAGGGTCAGCGTCAGCAGGTGGCGGAGGCGGGGCATGGCAGTTTCCTTGCAGAGGTGGCCGGTGCGGCGTTCGGGTTCGAATCGGGGGTGTCGAAGTTTTCCAGGGCGCGGGCCAGGCTGGCGTTCGACAGTTCGCCCAGGTGGCTGCCCAGCAGGCGCCCGTCCGGACTGTAGAACAAGGTGGTCGGCAAGGCCATGGAACCCACGGCCTGGCCCAGGCGCCCGCTGCGGTCGAACAGGACGTTGTTCAGGCTCAGGCCCTGGGTCTCAAGAAAGGTGGCCACGCTCTGCATGCTCTCGGCCTGGTTGACGAACAGGAACGTCAGATCCGGGCGCTGCTGCTGGGCATTCTCCAGCACCGGCATTTCCCGCCGGCACGGCGGGCACCAGGTGGCCCACAGGTTGATCACCAGCGGCCCGCCCCGGTAGTCGGTCAGTTCCACGGTTTCCCCGGCGGCGTTGCGCAGGGTGATCTGCGGCAGGCGCGTGCCTTGTTCATAGATGCCCAGCGCCAAGGTCGCCAGCAGCCAGAAGCCCACGCCGCTCGCCACGCCGAAGCCCAGCGGGCGGCGCAGGCCCGGCCGGCGCCAGCCGCGGTACAGGGCGGCGAGCAGCAGCGCGATCACCCCCGGCCAGGCGAGGAAGCCGCCGTCGCGCAGGTCGATGATCTGCCAGGGATCGCTGCGGTAATGGCCCCAGTACACGACCACGAACGCGATGCGCGCCGCCAGCAGGCCGAGCAGGAACAGGCTGAACAGCGCCGACTCGGGATTGTCCCCGCCACGCTTGGCCACCCGCCAGCCGACGAACGTCGCCAGCGCCAATGCACTGATCAGCAGCAGGTGGTTGAGCGCGATGGCAAAGGTGCCGAGGGTGAAGGTCAGCATTAACGGGCGTCTCGGGTGATGGTCCAGTGTTGCAGGAAGGCGTCGGCGCTCACTTCGCCGGTGATGCGCCGGCTGCGCCGCTCTTCGCCGTCGGCGCCGATCCACACGAAACTCGGCGGTCCCGGCACTTTGTAGCGGCCGAGCAGTTCGCGGCTGGCGGCATTGTCGGCGGTGACGTCGATCCGGAGCAAGCGCACGTCGCTCAACGCCTGCATCACCCGGGCCTGGCCGAACACCTGCTTCTCCATGACCTTGCACGACACGCACCAGTCCGCGTAGTAGTCGAGCATCACCCACTGGCCCCGGGCCTTTGCCGCATCCAGCTCACGGGCCAGGGCGGCGGGATCCTTGATGGTGGTGAAGGCGTCGTGGCTGTCGGGGGCCGCTGCACCGTCGCGTCCGGCGCTGTAGACCTGCAACGGCCGGTACGGATCGTCGCTGCCGCCGGCCGCGCCGACCACCAGCAGGCTGCCCCACAGGCCCAACAGCAGCGAACCGGCGCCGAACACATGGGCGACGCGGCCGAAGCCTTCGGACTGTTTCCAGGCGCTGTACGCGGCGATCAGCAGCAGGGCGCCGCACAGGCCCAGCCACAGCACGGGATCCAGCACCGGACGCAGCATCAGCAGCGCGGTGGCCAGGAACAGGAAACCGAACACGCCTTTGAGCAGGTTCATCCAGGCGCCGGGCTTGGGCAGGAAGCGATTGCCCACCGTCACCAGCACCAGCAGCGGCACACCGATGCCGATGCCCAGGGCGAACAGGATCAGCCCGCCGTGCACGGCGTTGCCGCTCTGGGCGATGTAGAGCAGGGCGCCGGCCAGCGGTGCGGTCATGCACGGGCCGACCAGCAGGCCGGACAACGCCCCCAGCACCCCGGCACCGATCAGGCTGCCGCCGGTGCGGCTGCGCGAGGCGTGCTCCAGCCGGTCGCGCAACGCCACCGGCAACTGCAGCTCGAAGAACCCGAACATCGGCAGCGCCAGCACCACGAAAATCGCCGCGAAGGCCCCCAGCAGCCAAGGGTTCTGCAACCACGCCTGCAGGTTCGCGCCCAGCGAGGCCGCCACCACGCCCATCGCCGCGTAGACCAGCGCCATGCAGATCACATAACTGCCGGCCAGGGCAAAACCGCGTCGCGGGGTGGCGCCGCTGCCGACGATCATGCCCGCCAGGATCGGCAGCATCGGCAGCGAGCACGGGGTGAATGCCAGCAACAGCCCGAGGCCGAAGAACACCAGCAGGCTCCAGCCCAGCGCCCGCTGCTGCAGGCCGCTGGCCAGGGCCTGATCCGGCGCCTCGGTGCCCGTGGCCGCAGTCGCCTGACCGCCGAGGTCGATGATCCGGGTCTGTGGCGGATAGCACAGGCCGGCGTCGGCGCAGCCCTGATAGCTGACCTTGATCTGGCCGCTGGCGTCGGCCGGGATCTTCAGCTCCAGGCCCTGGCGGTACACCGGTTGCTCACCGAAAAACTCGTCGCTGTGGGACTCGCCCTCGGGCAGGGCCGGTTGCCGGTCGGTGCTCAGGCCATCCAATTTCAGACGTTTCTGATACAGGTAATAGCCGTCGGTGATCTGCCAGAACAGCTGGGTTTCGCCGGATTCCAAGCGTTCGGACGTCAGCACGAACGCCTTGTCGACCGGCAGGAACTCGGGCTTGGCGTCGAACGGATTGTTGCCGGCCTGGGCCAGCGTGGAGATCAGCAACGCAAAAAAGAGAAAGAAATGACGCATGGAGGAGCCTTGTCCCTGTGCAATTGAGGTGCACAGTGGCGCGCGGCGATTAACCGATGATTAACCGCCGCGCCCTTGTCGGTGCGGCGTTCGGGGCATAATGTCGGCTTAATCGGCCGGCGGCCTAATCTGCCTTTTTCTACGGGATCCACCATGCACGTACTGGTTTGCGAAGACGACGAGTTGATCGCCAGCGGCATCGTCGCGGGGCTGACGGCCCAAGGCCTGACCGTCGAGCACGTCAACACCGCCTCCAAGGCGCGGGCGATGCTCAAGGTCGCGGAATTCGACGTGATGGTGCTGGATCTCGGCCTGCCCGACGAAGACGGCCTCAAGCTGTTGCAGCAGTTGCGCCAGCAGGGCCTGGAGATTCCGGTGCTGATCCTCACCGCGCGGGACTCGGTCACCGACCGGGTCGACGGCCTGCAGGCCGGCGCCGACGATTACCTGCTCAAGCCTTTCGACCTGCGCGAACTGTTCGCCCGCCTGCAGACCCTGTTGCGGCGGGTGGCGGGGCGCAGCGTCAACCTGATCGAGCACGGTGCGCTGACCTACGACCCGAGCAGCCGCGAAACCACCCTCGCAGGGCGGCCGGTGGACCTGTCGCGGCGCGAGCAGTCGCTGTTGCAGGCCCTGCTGCACAACCGCGGCCGGGTGCTGTCGACCGAGCAGTTGAAGGACAGCGTCTACGGGTTCAACGACGAGCTGGAAAGCAACGCGCTCAACGTGCACATCCACCACCTGCGCAGCAAACTGGGCAAAGGCATCGTGGAAACCGTGCGCGGCCTGGGCTACCGCCTGGGCCCGGCCGACGGCGGAGATTCCGACAAGTGATGAGCCTGCGCCTGCGCCTGAGCCTGACCCTCGGCGCCGCCTTCGCGCTGATCTGGGCCCTGGCCGCCGCCTGGATGCTCAGCGACCTGCGCAACCAGATGATGTTCTCCCTCGACCAGCGCCTGGTGGCGTCGGCGCGGATGGTCGCGGGGCTCCTGGAGCAATTGCCGGCGTTGCCGGGCAAGGGCGAGGGCACCCATTTCAGCGCCGAGCAACTGAACATCCCCGGCGGCATGGCCTGCCAGGTCAGTTCGTTGCGCGGCGAGATCCTCGCCCGCAGCCACAACAACCCGGAACAGGCGCTGGAAGCGCAAAAAATGGGCTTCCACGACCAGATGATCGACGGCGCGCCGTGGCGCACCTTCACCCTGGCCCGGGGCGATGTGCGGATCACCACGGCGGACCGGGTGATCGAGCGCGAGGCCCTGAACATGTCGATCCTGCTGGCGGCCTCGGTGCCGGTGGGCGTGGCGTTGCTGGGCTGCCTGTGCCTGCTGTGGCTGGGGATCGGCCAGGGGCTGACGCCGCTCAACCGCCTGCGCGAAGCCTTGATGCGGCGCAACGCCGATTCGCTGGAGCCGTTGCAGATCCAGGCCTTCCCCAGCGAACTGAAACCGCTGCTCGAAACCCAGAACCAGCTGTTCCTGCGCATCGGCAAGACCATCGAGCGCGAACGCCGCCTGACCGGCGACGCCGCCCATGAGCTGCGCAGCCCGCTGACGGCGATCAAGACCCACCTGCAAGTGGCGCGCATGACCGACGGCAGCGCCCGCGACCAGTCATTGGCCCGGGCCGAGGAGGGCGCCGACCGGCTGCACCGCACCCTGGAGCAACTGCTGTTGCTGGCCCGGGTGGAGGGCAGTCTGTCGTTCGATGACGGCGTGCAGTGCAGCGCCGAGCAAGTGGCGAAACTGGCGATCCAGGATTCGGCCAGCGACCAGCGCCAGCGGATCCGGCTGCACTTGCCGGAGCGGTTGTCGGCCGCGCCGCTGCAGATGCCGGCGGTGCTGTCCATCGCGGCCCTGCGCAACCTGCTCGACAATGCCCTGCGCCACACCCCGGCGGACGGGCCGGTGGAGCTGAGCCTGGAAACCAGCGGCAACCGCGTGCGTTTCGTGGTGCGCGACCACGGCCCCGGCATCGCCTCGGACGACCTTCAGCACCTGACCCAGCGCTTCTGGCGCAACGGCCAGAGCACCGGCTGCGGCCTGGGGTTGGCGATCGTCCAGGCGATTGTCCAGCGCTGCGCCTGCACCCTGCATTTCGACAGCCGCCCCGACGGCCTGCGCGTCGAGCTGACCATGCCGCTGCAACCGGCTTGAACCAGGCACCTTTGCGGTGCCTTGACCGACGTCATCGCCAGCAGGCTGGCTCCCGCATGGTGTTGCGCCGGGCACATCAAATGTAACGCCTGCACATTGGCGATGCGCCCGCCGCACCGCTATCGTCCTGCTCAGCCTGACTCAACGGACTGAGGAAACCGCGACATGGACGCCTCCATCTACATCTGCCCGGCCACCTTGCGCGATGCCGGCGTGATCAGCCGCATCGTCGAGCGCTCGATCCGGGTCGGTTGCGCCCTCGACCACCGCAACGACGCGCAACTGGTCGACCACTGGATCCGTCGGCAATCGCCCGAGCACATCCGCGCCTGGCTGGCCGATCCCGAGCACTACCTGAACATCGCACTGTTGCAGGACAAGCCGGTCGGGGTCGGCATGGCGGCGGCCTGCGGCGATGTCACCCTGTGCCACGTGCAGCCGGAGTGGTTCCGCCGTGGGGCCGGGCGGGCGCTGATGGGGGATCTCGAAGGCTGGCTGCGGATCCGCGGAACGCCCCGCGCGACACTGCGCAGCACCCGCGCGGGTGAAGCCTTCTACCGGCGCCTGGGCTATTGCGAGTCGGCGCCGCGCCAGCTCCACCACGGCGTGCAGGCGCTGCCGATGCACAAACGGTTGCCGTTGTCGGCCTGACCGGCGATCAAGGGTGTAAATCCTCGACGCGCTTAAGCGTTTCCAGAACAGGAAAACCTGCATGTGCGCTCCATGACCGGAACGCGCACCTGCGTGGTGTGCAGTTTTGGTCACTATCCATAGCGCATTGAGGGGTCGAGAGATGTCAGTCGCCACCAGCCAAATCGAAACATCGCCGGCCGAAACCGGCCACGAACCGGCGGAAACGCTGTACCAGTTCAACGAGTCGCCGCTGCTGGCCCGCCAGAGCCGCCAGGAGTCCAACGCCCGCAGTTACCCGCGGCGCATTCCGCTGGCGCTCAAGCGCGCCAAGGGCCTGTATGTCGAAGACGTCGAAGGCCGTCGCTTCATCGACTGCCTGGCCGGTGCCGGCACCCTGGCGCTGGGGCACAACCACCCGGTGGTGATCGAGGCGATCCAGCAGGTGCTGGCCGATGAGCTGCCGCTGCACACCCTCGACCTGACCACCCCGGTCAAGGATCGGTTCGTCCAGGACCTGTTCGGCCTGTTGCCGCAGGCATTGGCCGCGGAAGCGAAAATCCAGTTCTGCGGCCCGACCGGCACCGACGCCGTGGAAGCCGCGCTGAAACTGGTGCGCACCGCCACCGGGCGCAGCACCGTGCTGTCGTTCGCCGGCGGCTACCACGGCATGAGCCAGGGCGCGCTGAGCCTGATGGGCAGCCTGGGGCCGAAGCGGCCGCTGGGCGCGCTGCTCAGCAACGGCGTGCAGTTCATGCCGTTCCCGTACGACTACCGCTGCCCGTTCGGCCTCGGCGGCGCCGCCGGCGTGAACGCCAACCTCAGCTACCTGGAGAACCTGCTCAACGATCCCGAGGCCGGCGTGCAGTTGCCGGCGGCGGTGATCGTCGAGGCGGTGCAGGGCGAGGGCGGGGTGATCCCGGCGGACATCGAGTGGCTGCGCGGCCTGCGCCGCATCACCGAGAAGGCCGGCGTGGCGCTGATCGTCGACGAGATCCAGAGCGGTTTCGCCCGCACCGGCAAGATGTTCGCCTTCGAGCACGCCGGCATCGTGCCGGACGCGGTGGTGCTGTCCAAGGCCATCGGCGGCAGCCTGCCGCTGGCGGTGGTGGTCTACCGCGAGTGGCTCGACAAATGGCAGCCGGGGGCCCACGCCGGTACGTTCCGCGGCAACCAGATGGCGATGGCCGCCGGTTCTGCGGTGATGCGTTACCTGGTCGAGCATAAGGTCTGCGAGCATGCCGCCGCCATGGGCGAGCGCCTGAGCGAGCATTTGCGCCTGCTGCAGCGGGACTTCCCGCAGCTGGGCGACATCCGCGGCCGCGGCCTGATGCTCGGGGTCGAACTGGTCGATCCGCAGGGGGCGCCGGACGCCTTGGGCCACCCGCCGGCCTTCGCCCGCCTGGCGCCGCTGGTGCAGCGCGAATGCCTCAAGCGCGGCCTGATCCTGGAACTGGGCGGCCGCCATGGCGCGGTGGTGCGGTTCCTGCCGCCGCTGGTGATCACCGCAGCGGAAATCGACCGCGTCGCCGGGATCTTTGGCCGTGCCTTGGCCGCCGCGACCGCGGACCTGTAAATTTTTCGCCGCGCCGAACGTTCCTTCTACATACCCGGCTGCACCGTTCGTGCAGCCCACCCTTACAGCGATGGAGACACAGCATGACGTCAGTATTCGACCGCGAGGACATCCTCTTTCAGGTCGTGGTCAACCACGAAGAGCAGTACTCGATCTGGCCGGACTACAAGGCCGTGCCGCAAGGCTGGCGCACCGTGGGCAAAAGCGGCATGAAGAAAGAGTGCCTGGCCTACATCGAAGAGGTCTGGACCGACATGCGTCCGCTGAGCCTGCGCCAGAAGATGGAAGCGCAAGCGGCTGCCCAGTAAGCCGTCGGCCAAAGAAAAACCCGCTGGACCGGTGACGGTCAGCGGGTTTTTTCTTGCCTGCGGTTTTTGTCAGGAGCGGTTGGGCCTCATCGCCAGCAGGCTGGCTCCCACAAAGGTCAGGCGCCGGCAATCCCTGTGGGAGCCAGCCTGCTGGCGATGAACGATGACACGGTTGCGGATGAGGTTACGTGCCGCTCAAGCCCTTGAGCAGCAGATCCACATTGCCCTCCAGCTCGGCCACCGGATCCGCCCCGTCGGTGCCCAGCACCACCAAGCGGCTGCCCGCGTCGGCAATCGCCGCCTTCAGCGCCGGGGAAGGCTCGCGGTGATGCAGCACCACCGCCACGTCGTTGTCCTTCAGGGTGGCGGTGAGCCGTTTCAGGTCCTCCGGCGTCCACTCGGCGTCCGGCCGTGCATCCTGGCCGGCCAGCTCCAGGTTGAGGCTGCCGATCAGATACCCGAAATGGTCGCTCAGGCTCATCACGCTCAGGTTATCGGCGCTCGCCAGCCGCGCCTCGGTGTCGGCGTTGAGCTTGAGCAGACGCTGTTTCAGCGCCGCCAGGTTGGCTTCGATCTTCGGCTTGTCCTGCGGCGCCAGGCGTACCAGGTCCGCCGCCATCACATCGGCCATGCGCCCCATGTTGTTGCCCGCCAGCCACGGTTGGCTGTTCAGGCCGTCGACCTTGAGGCCCGGCTGCACGGCGATGCCGGGCAGGGCGCCGTCCACGGGCCGGGCGGCGTCGACCTCGACGATGCGGATGTTGCTGCGCCGGGCCATCGGGTACAGCGGATCATCGGCCCACAACGAGCGCACGCCGATCACCGCATCGGCGCCGGTCGCCAGCTTGCTCAGCGCCGGGGCGCCGCGACCGCTGAAGTAGGCGGTCTGGCGGCTGCCCGGCAGGTTGGCCGGCGCCGCGCGTTCCAGGCTGACGGCCGTGCCTTTGAGCAGCGTTTCGCCCAGGCCGTAGGTGATCGGCAGCGAGGCCAGCACCCGCAGCGGCCCGGTGCCGTCGGCGGCCATGACGGAGGTGGAGACCGCGCCGCACAGGGCGAGGGCCAGGGTCAGTCGTCGCAATGCAAAAGTCATTTATCCGAGGTTCCCTTTCAGGCTGGGGACGACGCCGCGCGCGACGGCGGCGAGGGCGAAGGCGAGGCCGGCGACCAGGATGATCGCGGCGCCGGACGGCACCGGCAGGTCGAACACGATGGGCGCCAGGATCCCGCACAGGGTGCTCACGGTGGCGATCAGCACCGAGCACCAGAAGAAGCCCTTGAGCGACTGGCTCAGCAGGCGCGCGGCCGCGGCCGGGATCACCAGCAGGGCGCCGACCAGGATCGCGCCGATGACCTTCACCGCCGCGACGGTGATCAGCGTCACCAGGATCACGAACAGGTAGTCCAGCGCCTTGACCGCCACCCCGCGCACCGCCGCCAGTTGCGGGTTGAAGCTGGCGAGCATGATCCGGTTGTACAGCGGCAGGGCCAGGGCCATCACCAGCGCACCGACGATGGCCAGCACCAGCAGGTCGTTGCCGTTGACCGTCAGCACCGAGCCGAACAGGACGTTCTCCAGGATGTGCACGTTGATCTTGCCGGCCAGGATCAGCAGCAGGCTGGCGCCGAGGGCCAGGGACACCGACAGGAACACGCCGATCAGGGTGTCCGGCGCCAGGCCGGTGCGGTTGCGCAGGTAATTGAGCAGGATGCCGAACAGCAGGCAGTAGCCGAACAGGCTGCCGTAAGGGCCGGTGTAGGGCTCGCCGAGCAGGATGCCGATGGCCACGCCGGTCAACGCGGCGTGGCCGACCGCTTCGGAGAAGAACGCAAAGCGCTTGACCACAACCAAGGTGCCGAGGCCGCCCAGCACCGGGCCGATCAGCAGGCCGGCGAGCAAGGCATTGACCACAAAACCATAGGCCAGCGCCTCGGGCAGATAACCGGAGGAGGCCCAGCCTTGGACCATCAGCCGAAAGGCTTCGTAACTCATTGCGCAGCGCTCCGTGGGTGGGTCGAGAACAGGGTCAGCAGGCGTTCCGGGGTCAGGGCCTGTTGCGGCGGGGCGTCGAACAGCACCCGGCGGCTGAGGCCGGTGACGTGATCGGCCAGACGGCCGACCGCTTCCAGGTCGTGCTCGATCCACAGCACGGTGATGCCGGCGGCGCGCCAGTCGCCGAGCAGGCGTTCGAACACCTGGATCCCGGCTTCGTCCAGCGCCGACATCGGCTCGTCGAGCACCAGCAGTTGCGGCGCCGGGATCAGGCCCTGGGCCAGCAGCACCCGTTGGCGTTCGCCGCCGGACAGCGCGCCCATCCGGCGCTTGCGCTTGTCCTGCATGCCGACCCGTTCCAGCGCATCGCCGATGGCCCCGGCGTAGTGCCGGCTCAGGCCGAGGAACGCCGGACGGCGCTGGCACATGGCGGCCATGAAGTCATCGACGGTCATCGGCAGGCCCCGGTCGAACTCCAGCGCCTGCGGCACGTAGCCGATGGTGCCGGGCTCGCCGGGCCACTGCAGGGTGAGCCGGCCCTGGTGGGGCATCTGGCCGAGCAGGGTCTTGATCAGCGAACTCTTGCCGCCGCCGTTGGGGCCGACCAGCGCGTGCACGCTGCCGGGCCGCACCGTGAAGGTGACGTTGTCCAGGATCGTCGTGCGCCCGAGCGTCAGGTTCACTTCGTTGAAATCCAGGGTCGGCCCCAGTGCGAGCGGGGTTGCCCGCGAAAACGCCGGATCGGCCGGCATCATCGCAGGATGACTCACCGCCTTCGCGGGCACGCCCGCTCCCACAGGGGATTCGATGTCTGTCGAACTCATGCGCCGGACTCCTGGATCGCCCGCACCACGGTGTTGAGGTTGCCGGCCATTTCTTTTTCGTACTTGTCGGCGGTGTATTCGCCGTAGGAAATGTGCGACAGCGGATAGAGCTTCACGCCGGATTCGCGCTGGATGGTGTCGACATAGGTGGAAGGGAAGTCCATCTCGGAGAAGATCACCTTCACGTCCAGTTCGCGCAGCTGGTCGATGGTCTTCTTCAACTGGCTCGGGCTCGGCTCGATGCCGTGGGCCGGTTCGACCACGGCGGTGACCTCCAGGCCGAATTCGCGCAGCAGGTAGTCGTAGGCCGCATGCACCGTGGCCACCCGCAGTTCGGCGTTGGGCGCCTGGGTCAGCTTGGCCAGGGCGTCGGCGCGCATCTGCCGCAGGCGCTTGCCGTAGGCGCGGGCGTTCTGGGTGTAGGCCTTGGCGTTGTCCGGGTCGAGCTTGCCCAGTTCCCGGGCGATGTTGTTGACCTGGGCGATGGAGGCGCTGACCGACAGGAACGTGTGCGGGTTGACCACCTTGCCGGCGCCGCGTGCGGCGACGCCGGTGGCGGCCAGCAGCGGCACGTTTTCGTTGGCTTCGATGGTCTTGATGTCCGGGGTTTCGCTGGCGGCGATCATGCGGTCGGCGAAGTCGTCATGGCCCACGCCGTTGAGCACGATCACGTCCAGCCCGCTGATGCGCTTGATGTCTTCGGCGCGGGGTTCGTAGGCATGCGGGTTGAAGCCGGCGGGAATCAGCGGCACCACGTCGGCCTTGTCGCCGACGATGTTGGCCACATAGCTGTAGTACGGGTGCAGGGTGATGCCGATGCGCAGGCGCTTGGCCGGGTCGGCGCTGGCCAGTGGGCTCAGCAGGCAGGCGCACAGGCCGGCCAGGAGCAGGCGCAGGAAGGGGCGGCGGGCAGAGGAAATGGACATGGGCAAGCGGTCTTCCGTGGAATGGAGGCGGGAGGTCAATGGCGATGCTCGCGGGTCACCCCGGCATCGTATTGCGCGACGATCTGTTTCCAGCCGGCGGCCGATAGGGCATCGTCGGAAAGATCCGTCGGCACCCCGGCGTCGGCCTGGCGGGTAAGCCAGATGTCGGGCGGGGCGTGCCCGTCGGCGTCCGTGCGCATCAGGAACGAACCGGCCACGGCAGGCGCCTGGCTTTGGCCGTAGTAGGCCGAGTTGGCCAGCAACTGCCATGCGTGACCGCCGCGGCTGACGGAGCTGGCGTCCTGGGCGAACGGCGCGAAGCCTTCGTCGGCCAGGGCCTGCGGTGTCGGCAGGGCCTGTTGTTCTTCGCGCAGCAGGCGGATTTCGTCGAGGGTGACCCGCAGGTCGGCGTAGAGGCCCTGCTCGGCGGCATTGAGGTCGCGGCGGGCATCCAGCTGATGGCCGGAAACCGGCTCGGGCTCGTGGGATACGCCGCGCCAGGCCACCACGGAACCGGCGAGCGCCAGGATCAGCAGGCATAACAGCAGCACGTTGAGGGTTTCATGGCCGGCGCCGGCCGGGCGGACGGTTTGGGTGGTGGGTGTGGTCATGGGCTTTCGATGTCCGCCTGGTCGATTTCGACGACGTGGCCGGGGCCGGCGTCGAACAGCACGTAGAACTCGGCGCCGGGCTTCTTGAAGGTCAAGGTCGAGTCGGCGCCGAGCTTGCCCGGCAGCAGGATGGTTTCGTCATAGCCGATCACGTCGAGGGTCACCCCCGGCGCTCCGCTGCCGTCGGAGAAGCCACCGGTGCATTTGATCTGTTCGGCGTCGATGGCCTTGCACTCGCACATCGGGTTGTGGGCCAGGGCGCCGGCGCTGAAGACGGCACCGAGCGCCAGCAGCGCGGCGCTCAGGCACCGGCGTGGGCGGAAAGGACGTGGGGCGCGGCTCATGGTTTGGCTCCTTGTTTGTTCAGCCAGGCGAGAGTGGCGGGGGAGGCCTGGCTCAGCGGAATCGAGGCCTGGTGCATGCTGCCGTCCCAGCCTTCCATGGTGATCCACAGTTCGGCATCGGCGCGGGTCTTGTCCGGCACCGGCAGTTGGGTGCCCATGCGGTACGGCGTACCGAAGAAGATCGAGCCGGCGGCGCGCAGGCTGCGGGGCTTGCCGATGCGCAGGTAAGTGGCCTTGACCTGATCGACGCAGGCGCTGCACAGGGCGGCGTTGAAGCCTTTGAGGTAGCCGGCCGGGCCGTCGGAGCGCGGGGCCTCGTCGCGCAGCTCGGCCAGGCGCAGGCTCCAGGGGCCGACCTGGATCTGCCCGATCTCCCGCTCGCCCAGGCCGCTGTCGCCGCGGAACAGCGCGGCGTCGGCGAAGTACTTGGGCATGAAGCCCAGCGGAATCAGGAGCAGCAGGACATTGATGTGGAAACGCCACTTGTGCCAGAACAGGCTCAGCCGGGAAGGCTGCGGTGCAGGTGTGGATCGGCTCACAGGCTGGCCTCCGACGGTTCATGGCGCGGGGCCGGTTGTGCCTTGACGCGCTGCTGCTTGTGCTCGCGCTTGAGCGCATTGGCGGTGGCCAGGGCCGTGCGTTTGGTCCAGATCAGCAGCCCGCTCAGCACCATCATGCTCAGCAGCAGGCCGAAGAAGAACCAGATCAGCTTGATCCACAGCCCGCCGAAGTCGCCGGTGTGCAGCGGGCGCATGGATTCGGTGACGAACTCAAGCGAGGTGCGGTCGGACAGCAGGCGCGTGGCCGCCACGTCGCCGCTGTAGGGGTTGAGCGTGGCGCTCTGGAACATCAGCGGGTACCAGCCGCGTCCGCCGATGTCGAGGTGGGCGTAGGCGTTGCCCGGCAGGCTGACGAAGCTGGCTTCCAGGCCGGGGATTCTCTCCCGGGCGATTTCGACGGCGCGGTCCAGGCTGATCCGTGGCGGCGGCGTGCCGTCACCGGACATCGGCACGGCTTCGCGGGCCATGGCCGGGATGATCGGTTCGCTGGAGATGGAGATCTGGTTGTCCGACAGCAGCGCCTGGATCAGGAACCAGGTGCCGGTGATGGAGATCACCGCGATGAACCAGATCGACCAGATGCCGCTCAGGCGATGGAAGTCGCCCCAGAAGATCCGTGCGCCGTGCCTGAAGCGCAGGGTCGGGCGCAGGAAGCCTTTCCAGAACCGTTTGTACACCACAAGCCCGGTCACCAGCGAAGCCAGCATCGGCAGGCCGAGGAACGACACCAGGTACCAGCCCCAGCTGAAGCCGTTGGTGAACGGCACCAGCCACCAGCCGTGCAGCGCCCGGGTGAAGGCCTTGAAGTTGAAGTCCGGCGCCGTGCCCTGGATGGCGCCGGTGTACGGGTTGACGTACACCGTCTGCACACGACCGTCGGGGTAGCTGACGTCGACGTCGAGGGCAAAGTGCGATTCGTCCGGACGGTTGATGCTTTGCACCACGGTCTGCGGTTCGGCTTTCTTGATGGCGGCGAGGATCTGGTCGTAGCTGAGCCGCGTCGCGTCGTCGGACGGCTGGCTGGCGCGCATCTGGGGGTTGGCCAGCCAGACGATTTCCTGGCTGACCACCGCCAGGGTGCCGGTGACGCAGACGATCAGGACAAAGAACCAGATCGGCAAGGCCAGCCAGCTATGCACCAGGAACCACAGTTTCGAGCGGGATTTCTTCGACATGATTGAACGTCTTGATTCAGTGGGAGGAGCGGCTGCTACGGGCTTCGCAGCAGGGGCGTCCCTGGAGGGCGCGGTCGAGGCGTTCGCCCGGGCGACCGGCCCGCATCTCTATAAGACGGATGAGCGAGGAAATTCCCGATGGGTGATATGAAAGTAAATGTTTCGCACTTCGCCGAAGCGGCATCCGCACTGTGGGAGCGAGCCTGCTCGCGATTGCCTCAAGTCAGTCGACAGCTTCATTGACGGACATACAGCAATCGCGAGCAGGCTCGCTCCTACAGGCATTCGGCAAGGAGGTCGTTCAGCCTTGCTTGAACCTCTCAATGGCCCGCTGACGGATCTGCTCTTCGGTCAGGTCTTCCTTGCGCGAGGCCAGGAACCACAGATGCCCGTAAGGATCTCGCAAGGAGCCGCTGCGGTCGCCGTAGAACTGATCCTTGACGTCCTCCACGGAGGTCGCACCGGCATCGATCGCCCGCCGGAACGACTTGTCGACGTCGGTCACATATAGATGCAGACCGACCGACACGAACTGCTCCGGACTGCTGAACGGCCCCTCTTCGCACGGGGTGCCGAGCATGATCGCGCTGTCGCCGATGCGCAGTTCGGCATGGCCGATGTTGCCGTCGGGCATGGCCAGGCGCATGACTTCGGTGGCGCCGAAGGCTTTCTTGTAGAAGTCGATGGCCTCGGCGGCTTTCTTGATGCCGAGATACGGGGTAATGCTGTGATACCCCTCAGGAATGGGTTTGACGCTCATGACGTTCTCCCTGTTCTTTCTTGTGGACGGTCAGTCTTCACCGGATGTCCGGTCGGTCAACTATAGGTCCGTGCCGGCGCCGCAGACCGGGCCGCCGACAAAGGGTCGGCGGTCATTCGGCATCGCTCGCCGACGGCGGGAAGTGCGGCCCCGGCCCCTGTTCCCCGAGCACGTCCCCGTAGTTGCGCAGCGGGCAGGCTTCCATCGACAGGCACCCGCAGCCGATGCAGCCGTTGAGGCGGTCGCGCAACAGCATCAGTTGCCCGATCCGCTCGTCCAGTTCGCGGCGCCATTGCTCCGACAGCCGTTTCCAGTCCGCCGCCGTCGGCGCCCGGTTGTCCGGCAGGTTCTTCAGGGCTTCGCCGATTTCCGCCAGCGGAATGCCCAGGCGCTGCGCCACCTTGATCAACGCCACGCGCCGCAGCACTTCCCTCGGATAGCGGCGTTGGTTGCCGGCATTGCGCTGGCTTTTGATCAACCCCTTGGATTCGTAAAAGTGCAGGGCCGTGACCGCCACGCCGCTGCGGGCCGCGACTTCGCCGACAGTCAGTTGTTTGTGCAGGGTGTCTGCGGTGACCATTTGAAGTTTGCCTCTTGACCTTTACTTAACTAGAGGTTTTAACCTGCACGCCTTCGAATCGCAAGATTCGCCTGACAGACGAGTGGGGACGTTATGCACGCGCCGAAAAACAGCAGCTTCACCCAATTGATCGAATTCGAGATCGACCCCGGACAACAACCTGCGCTGGTCACCGCGTTGGCATTGCAGACCGAGCGTCTGGCCGAACGCTACGCCGGGTTCGTCAGCGCCAGCGTCCAGGCCAGCGACGACGGCCGGCGGGTGCTGGGCTTTCTGCAATGGCGCTCGCGCGAGGCCGGCGAGGCGGCGTTTCGCAGCTTCGAAAACGGCGAGCAGGATTTCTGGCACCTGATCCGCTCCCATCGGGCGCGCACCGTGACCTTCGGTTCGTTCCAGGTGTTGAGCAGCATTGCCCGCAGCCATGATGACGGGCTGCATTGCCAGCTGGTCGGATAGATCGGCAGCCGGATCAAGCGTTTCGGGGGCGGTGCGGTGTGGGAAGGATCAGTCGCGGCACTGCCCGACTGATCTTGCGTACGTGCTTGAGGGACTCACCGTCAAACCTGATAGCCACTATTGAGCGCGTTGATTTCTGCGCACGCGTGCCCGGGCGTAGCCTTTGTCCATCGACAAACACCTTTCGCCAGGACGCTCCCGATGAACCGCTTACTGACTGTTTCCCTGATGCTCGCCGTCTCCGTGCTCGCCGGTTGCGCCAGCCACGTGTCGCCCGAGCTGCGCCCCTACACGGCGGAAGAAACCCGCGAACTGGCCCTCGAAGCGCTGAACCGCCGCGGCCTGTCCTTCGACGAGTACCACGCGAAGAAAGCCGAACTGCTCGGCCAGCCACAGAGGACTGTCGGCTTCGACAGCCATGGCGAAATGAGCGCTGAACGGGCCGTACAGCTTCACGGTCGTCCAAGCTGATCGATAACTGTACTGCTCGAAGTTTCACCCAACTGTCCATGGGCTGGCGCGGTGCCGTGCGATAGGGTCAACACCTGAATGACCCTCACGGAATGCCTGCCATGACCCTCTCGCTCGATCTGCTGCTGGGCTTCGCCCTGTTTGCCCTTGTCACCTCGATCACGCCGGGGCCGAACAACACCATGCTGTTGGCGTCGGGGGTGAATTTCGGCTTCAACCGCACCATCCCTCACATGCTCGGCATCACCTGCGGCTTCTTCGTGCTTGTCGTGGCGGTGGGGTTCGGCCTGGGCGCGGTGTTTCAGCGCTATCCCTTGCTGTACACGATCCTGCGGTATGTCGGCGCGGCCTACTTGCTGTACCTGGCGTGGAAAATCGCCCGCTCCGGCCCGGTCGGCGACAGCGGCGACGGCGAAGGCAAGCCGATCAGCTACCTGGGGGCGGCGGCGTTCCAGTGGGTCAACCCCAAGGCGTGGATCATGGCCATCGGCGCCATCAGCACCTACACGCCGATGCAAGGCTACTTCACCAACGTGCTGGTGATTGCCGCCGTGTTCGCCATCATCAACCTGCCGAGCGTCGGCGTGTGGGCGGCCTGCGGCACCTTGTTGCGCAACGTGCTCAAGGATCGCCGCTGGCTGCGGGCGTTCAACTGGGGGATGGCGGCGCTGCTGGTGATTTCGCTGTACCCGCTGCTGCTGGAAAGCTTTGCCTGACGCATCGCTTCAACCGCCGGCCCGATGCCTGTTAAGCTCGGCTTCAGGAGCGTTCCTACGCACTCTTAAATGAAGTTGTTCTTCTTTAACGGCATCCGATCAGGTAATGATGACGCTCTCTAACCGCGGCGCGGCCCACAAGGCTGCGCCTTGCCGTTTGCAGACACGAGCCTCCTGACCCCGGAACACGCTCTGCGAGTTTTTTCTATGAACCAACGTCCGCTGTATTTCGATTACGCCGCTACCACCCCGGTGGACGAGCGGGTCATCCAGGTGATGATCGAGTGTCTGGGCTTCGACGGCAATTTCGGCAACCCGGCCTCCAGCTCCCATGCCTTCGGCCGGCAGGCCCGGCACACGGTCGAGCAGGCGCGCCTGCAGGTCGCCGAACTGGTCGGGGCCCAGGCCGGGCAGATCGTCTGGACCTCCGGCGCCACCGAATCCAACAACCTGGCCCTCAAGGGTGTGGTCCAGGCCCGGGGCGTGCCCGGCGGGCACATCATCACCAGCCAGATCGAACACAAGGCCATCCTCGACACCGCACGGCAACTGCAGGACGCCGGCATCGCCGTGACCTACCTGGTGCCGGACGCCGACGGCCTGATCACCCCGCAGGCGGTCAGCGAAGCGATGCGCGACGACACCTTTCTGGTGTCGCTGATGCTGGTCAACAACGAACTGGGCACCGTCAACGACATCCCGGCCATCGGCGAGGTGGTGCGCGGCCGCGAGGCGCTGTTCCATGTCGATGCGGCGCAGGGCGCCGGCAAGGTCGCCATCGACCTGGCGCAATGGCCGGTGGATCTGATGTCCTTCTCGGCGCACAAGCTGTACGGCCCCAAGGGCATCGGCGCCCTGTACGTCGGCCCGCGCGCGCAGCAGCGTCTGCAGGCGCAGATCCACGGCGGCGGGCATGAAGGCGGCTTGCGCTCCGGCACCCTGGCGACCCACCAGATCGCGGCGATGGGCGCCGCCTTCGCCCTGGCGGCGCAGGTGTTCGATGAAGAGAAAAACACCATCGCTGCGCTGCGCGAGCGCCTGCTCGAACAGGTGCTGAGCCTGCCCGGCGTGCGCCTCAACGGCAGCCCGCAGCGGCGCATCCCGCACACCCTGAGCCTGACCTTCGGCGAAGGCGAGTTCAACGCCGCGACCCTGAGCCATTCGCTCGCGTTTTCCGCGACCTCGGCCTGCAACTCGGCGAGCAACACCCCGTCCCACGTGCTGTTGGCGTTGGGGCATGACGCACGCCTGGCGGGCCGCACCATCCGCCTGAGCCTCGGCCGCTTCACCACGGCCGACGACATCGACCGGGCCGTGCAACTGATCAAGGCCGCCTGCACCGGCGCTCCGGCGTTCTGGGCGACAGGACTTTCATAAAGGTGCCGGACACAACCGGCACCGGACAATAACGACGAAGTGGTTAGCAGGAGACATGATGAGTACCCAGACTTTGACCGACGGATCGGTTCCCCAGCGCCTGGCGCACACCCGTGAACTGATGCGCCGCGAAGGCATCCATGCGTTGCTGGTGCCGTCGGCCGACCCGCACTTGTCAGAGTACCTGCCGGGCTACTGGCAGGGCCGGCAATGGCTGTCGGGGTTCCACGGTTCGGTCGGTACGCTGATCGTCACCACGGACTTCGCCGGCGTCTGGGCCGACAGCCGTTATTGGGAACAGGCGACCCAAGAGCTCAACGGCAGCGGCATCGAACTGGTCAAGCTGCAGCCGGGCCAGCCGGGACCGTTGGACTGGCTGGCCGAGCAGACGCCGGAAGGCGGCGTGGTGGCGGTCGATGGCGCGGTGATGGCGGTGGCGTCGGCACGGACCCTGGGCAGCAAGCTCGAGGCCCGCGGCGCCCGTCTGCGCACCGACATCGACCTGCTGGATGAAGTCTGGAGCGACCGTCCGCAACTGCCCGACGCACCGGTCTATCAGCACCTGTCGCCGCAGGCCACCGTCAGCCGTGGCGAGAAGCTCGCCCGACTGCGCGAAACCCTCAAGGAGCGCGGGGCCGATTGGCATTTCATCGCCACCCTCGACGACATCGCCTGGCTGTTCAACCTGCGCGGCGGCGATGTGTCGTTCAACCCGGTGTTCATCTCCTTTGCCTTGATCAGCCAGCAGCAGGCAACGCTGTTCGTGGCCCTGGGCAAGGTCGACGCCAACCTGCGCGCCGTGCTGGAACAGGACGGCGTGACCCTGCGCGATTACAGCGAAGTCGCCGATGCCTTGCGCGCGGTGCCGGACGGGGCGAGCCTGCTGGTGGATCCGGCGCGGGTCACCAGCGGTCTGCTGGGCAATCTCGACGGCGGTGTGACACTGGTCGAAGGCCTCAATCCGACCACGCTGGCCAAATCGCAGAAGAGCCAGGCCGATGCCGAACACATCCGCCGGGCCATGGAGCAGGACGGCGCGGCGCTGTGCGAATTCTTCGCCTGGCTGGAATCCGCCTGGGGCCGCGAGCGCATCACCGAGCTGACCATCGACGAGAAACTGACCGCCGCCCGTGCGCGTCGTCCGGACTACGTGTCGCTGAGCTTCAACACCATCGCGGCGTTCAACGCCAACGGTGCCATGCCGCACTACCACGCCACCGAGCAAGCGCATGCGGTGATCGAGGGCGACGGCCTGCTGCTGATCGACTCCGGCGGCCAGTACCTGGGCGGCACCACCGACATCACCCGGATGGTGCCGGTCGGTACGCCGAACGCCGAGCAGAAGCGCGATTGCACCCGGGTGCTCAAAGGCGTGATCGCGTTGTCGCGGGCTCACTTCCCCAAAGGCATCCAGTCGCCGCTGCTCGACGCCATCGCCCGGGCGCCGATCTGGGCCGACAACGTGGAGTACGGTCATGGCACCGGCCATGGCGTCGGTTACTTCCTCAACGTCCATGAAGGCCCGCAGGTGATCGCCTACCAGGCGGCGCCGGCACCGCAGACCGCCATGCAACCGGGGATGATCACCTCCATCGAACCGGGCACCTACCGTCCGGGACGCTGGGGCGTGCGCATCGAGAACCTGGCGATGAACGTCGAAGCAGGCAGCAGCGAGTTCGGCGAATTCCTCAAGTTCGAAACCCTGACCCTGTGCCCGATCGACACCCGCTGCCTGGAGCCGTCCTTGCTGACCGAGGACGAAAAACAGTGGTTCAACGCCTACCACGCCCAAGTGCGCAAGCGCCTGAGCCCGCTGCTCGACGGCGCGGCGCTGGCCTGGCTGAACGCCCGCACTGCGGCTATCTGATCGGCGTCAACTCGGGCGCTGTCGCCAGCGCCTGAGCCATGAAGTCGACGAATGCGTGGATCCTGGCGGACTGGCGACGGTTCGCCGGGAACACCGCGTGCATCGGCAGCGGTTGTGTGCGGTAGTCCTGCAACAGGGCGACCACCCGGCCCGCCTTCAAGTCTTCGCTGAACAGCCAGACCGGCGACAGCGCAATCCCCAACCCACCCAGCACCATTTCACGGATGGCCTCTGAGTTGTTGCTCTGGGCGTTTCCCTGGATGCGCACCTCGTGGCGCTGTCCGTCCCTTTCGTAAGTCCACAGGTTCTGGCTGCTGAGCAGGTTGAATTGCAGGCAGTTGTGCCGGCGCAGATCGGCGGGCGCAAGCGGTACGGGATGTCGCTCCAGATAAGCCGGCGCGGCGACCGTGATGCGGTGGGTAAGGCCGATGGGGCGGGCGATCATGCCGCTGTCGCTCAATGCGCCGATTCTGAGGCTGACGTCCAGGCCTTCGCTGACCAGATCCTGGTTCTGGTCACTGAGTTGCAGATCGATCTGCACCTGCGGGTAGTGTTCCAGAAACGCCGCCAGACGCGGCGCGATCTGCAAGCGGCCGAAGCTGACGGACGAGCCGATCCGCAAGGGGCCCGCAACGGTTTCCCGGCCGGACTGAAAGCTGTGCTCGGCAGCATCCACCGCCGCCAGGATGGTTCGGCATTCGTTGTAGTAGCGCTGGCCTTCATCGGTCAGCGACAGCTTGCGCGTGCTGCGGGCGATCAGCTTGCCGCCGAGCTGGCGCTCGAGCGCACGCAGGACTTTGCTGATGGTCGGCTGTGTGGTCTGCAGCTCACGGGCCACGGCGGAAAAACTGCCGCGTTCGATGACCCGCACGAAAATCGACATCGCGTGGAGTTTGTCCATGGGAGGCAGCGCTCATTCATGCTGTTTTGGCATGGTTACTATAACGATACGGCGTCTTATCGGCATGGATTGGTTGCGAGAGGATGATTCCACTCTCTTTCAGACAGGAAATGCCGAAATGACTGACTCAATGCACATGCGCGCGCTGATGGTTGAAACCCCAAACGGTTCGCTACGCTTGGTTTCGCTGCAACGTCCCACGCCACGTCCGGGAGAAGTGCTGGTGCGGATCAAGGCCAGCGGCGTGAATCCGTTGGACCTGAAAGTCCGTGCGGGCCAAGCCGCCCATGCCCGGCAGGCGCTGCCGGCGGTGTTGGGCATCGACCTTGCCGGTGTGGTCGAGGCGGTAGGCGAAGGCGTTCTCGGCTGGGTGCCGGGTGACGAGGTGTATGCGATGGCCACGGGGATTGGTGGCGCCCAGGGCTCGTTGGCCGACTATGCAGCAGTGGACGCGCGACTGCTGGCACGCAAGCCCTCGAACCTGTCCATGCGTGAGGCGGCCGGTTTGCCGTTGGTGGTCATTACGGCGTGGGAGGGGCTGGTGGATCGCGCTCATGTGCGCGCCGGGCAAAAAGTGCTGATCCATGGGGGAGCAGGCGGGGTCGGGCATGTGGCCATTCAGCTGGCGCGGGCCTTCGGGGCGGATGTGTTCGCCACAGGTTCTGCCGGGCAGCGGTCAATCATCGAAGGGTTCGGCGCGACATTCATCGACCGACAAACCCCGGTGGAAAGTTATGTGAACGAACACACGGCGGGGGAGGGCTTTGACATCGTCTATGACACGGTGGGCGGCGAAGCGCTGGACGCCGCCTTCAAGGCCGCGCGGGTGTATCACGGGCATGTGCTGAGTTGCCTGGGATGGGGGCAGCACAGCCTGGCGCCGCTTTCGTTCCGGGGCGCAACCTATTCCGGCGTATTCACCCTGCTGCCGCTGTTGACCGGCCACGGACGTGAACATCACGGGGACATCCTGCGGCAGGTTGCGCAAATGATCGAAGCGGGGCGTCTGCGGCCGATGGTCGACCCTCGTCGGTTCACCCTGGAAACCGCCGAAGACGCCCACGGGGTGCTCGCATCGAAAGCGGCCCGTGGACGCTTGGTGATCGAACTCTAACGCAAGGCCTCTGTGACAAAGTCCAGCCGGTCCTGACCGAAGAACAGCTGGTTGCCGATGAACATGCTCGGGGCACCGAACACACCTCGCTTGACGGCGGTTTCAGTGTTGTCCTTGAGGGCAGCCTTCACGGCTTCGTCGTTGGTCAGTGCCAGCACATCCTCCGGGTTGAAACCGTGCTCGGTCAGCACGGCCGCCACCGTTGCGGGTTCGTCGAGGCAACGGCCCTCGACCCAGAGGGCGTTGAACAGGCAATCGACGAACGCTTGGAACCGCTCCGGATGGCGCAATTGCATGCCGGTGACGGCGCGCATCAGGATCAACGTGTTGATCGGGAAGTGAGGGTTGAACTTCAGCGCAACGCCGTAACGTCGGGCATAACGGTCCAGATCCTCGAACATGTAGCGTCCCTTGGCCGGAATCGTGGCCGGGGAGGCGTTGCCGGTGGCCTTGAATACGCCGCCCAGCAGCATCGGGATGTAAACCAGTTGGCTGCCGGTTTCGGCGCAGATCTTCGGCAACTGCGTGTAGGCCAGATAAGTGGCGGGGCTGCCGAGGTCGAAGTAGAACTCCACGGTTTTGCTCATGGGTGCGGCACTCCTGATTGTTGTTATGGACGTTACCAGCGTTCGCTCCAGGGGCGCAGATCCAGCTCGAATGTCCAGGCGTCCCGGGGCTGGCTGTGCAGATACCAGTAATTTTCGGCAATGTGCTCGGGGTCGAGGATCCCGTCCTGTTCCTTGGTTGCGTATTTCTCGGGGAAGTTGTCGCGGATGAAGTCGGTGTCGATGGCGCCGTCCACCACGACGTGGGCGACATGGATGTTCAAGGGGCCCAGTTCTCGGGCCATGCTTTGCGCCAAGGCCCGGATGCCGTGCTTGGCGCCCGCGAACGCGGCAAAGCCGGCGGCGCCGCGCAGGCCGGCGGTGGCGCCGGTGAACAGTATGGTGCCCCGGCGGCGGGTGACCATGCGTTTGGCCACCTCCCGGGCATTGAGGAAACCCGAGAAACAGGCCATTTCCCAGATCTTGAAATACTTGCGTGCGGTTTCGTCGAGGATGCTGCACGGCACATTGGCGCCGATGTTGAAGACAAACGCTTCAATCGGGCCCAGACGGGTCTCGATGTCCTCGACCAATGCGATCACGTCTTCTTCCTTGCGCGCATCGCAGGCAAAGCCATGGGCTTGGCCGCCTTCGGCGTGGATGGCTTCCACCAAAGGTTGCAGCTTGTCGGCGCTGCGGCGGGTGACGCAGGCCACGAACCCTTCCTTGGCGAAGCGCCTGGCAATCGCGCCGCCGGTGGCATCGCCTGCGCCGACGACCAATACGACATTCTTGTTGTTCATGGGTATCCCCTTTATTAAACGATCGTTAAGTGAACGAACGTTATGCTAGGATCCTGGCAGCGTCAAGGCAGTCAATCGCGGAGTACGAAAATGCGTTATTCAGCCGGTCACAAGCTCGAAACCAAGGAAAAGCTGCTGCACAGCAGTGCGTTGTCGGCGAAAAGGTCTGGCTTTTCCACGGTGGGCGTCGACGGTCTGATGAAGGCGATCGGACTGAGCGGCGCGGCGTTCTACAGCCATTTCTCATCCAAGGACGCGCTGTTCGCGGCCATTGTCGAGCGTGAGCTCGGGCAAAGTCTCGAGCGGTTGGGCGGGCAGGGTACGCAGGATCGCAAGCGGCTTGAGCGTTGCCTGAAGCAGTATCTGAGCATGGCTCATGTCGAACAGCCTGAGTCCGGCTGTGCGATACCGGCATTGGGCGCGGAGATCGCGCGTTCCGAGAGCGGGGTGCGTGAGCAGGCCGAGCTGTGGATCGGCAGGCTTCAGCAGAGTTGGGCGCAGACGTTGGGAAGCGAGAGCCTGGCCTGGGCGATTCTGTCGCAATGCGTGGGCGCATTGGTGGTTGCGCGGATGCTGGCCAGCACGGACATGCAGAAGAAAGTGCTGGGCGCCAGTCATGAGGAAATCAGTCGGCGGATCGCAGCTCAATTCGCGGAGTAGGTGCCCGCTTACTTGCAGATGACGATCATGCTGCGGCTGGTATAGCCGGCGGGATTGAGGCCGAAGGGATAGTCACCGGGCTCTTCCACGGCATCCCCTGATTTTGCGATCACCTTGTAGCCTTTGGGAGCGCAGGCGTTGGCGGCGCTGGCGTAGCACTTGTCCCAGGAGGACGAGAGTCCGGAACAGTTTATGTGCAGGCCTTTCTTGCCATGCTTGACCTGGGTTTTCGTGGTGGCTGCACAACCCGCGATTGCGAGTACGGCGATCAGTATCAAAATCTGTTTCATTAACGTCCTTAATCGCGGCGCCGAGTCTGGTGCTCGATTCTGCCTGCATTCGCTCACGTTTGAAGCGTTGTGCCGTCCCTGTCTGAAAAATCCATGCCTGGCATTGGGTTACGCGCTTTAACATGGCCTAAATGCGCGCCAAATGCCAGACCTTCGTCAAATCCTGTCTCAATCTGCCGCAACGGCAGGCTTGGCTGTGCTGCCCATGGTCATGGTCGCACCGACGGAGGCCAGGATAATGCACAGAATCGCCATCCATTGTGACAACGACAGGTACTCCTGCAGGAAGAGCAGGCCGGACAACGCGCCGAACGCGGGCTCGATGCTCATCAGGGTGCCGAACGTACGGGCAGGCATGCGGGTGAGGGCAACCATCTCCAGGGTGTAGGGAAGGGCTGTGGACAGGATGGCCACGCCGATCGCCACCGGAATCAGAGAGGGGGTCAGCAGTGCTGTCCCGGCGTGGATGATTCCGATGGGGGCGACGAACAGTGCGGCGATCATGACGCCCAGCGCGGCGGTCGTCACGCCGTTGTCGGCACCGGCCTTCTGGCCGAAGAGGATGTACAGCGCCCAGCAGACGCCGGCGCCCAGGGCGTACCCGGCACCGATCAGATCGATGCCGGCCGTTGTCGCCCCGGTCGGGATCAGCAGCAGAAGTCCGGCGGCGGCCAGTGCGATCCAGAGAAAGTCGATGGCCCGGCGGGAAGCATAGATGGCGACGGCCAGCGGGCCGGTGAACTCCAAGGCGACGGCGATGCCGAGCGGTACGGTGCGTAGCGACATATAGAAGAGGAAATTCATGCCCCCCAATGCCATGCCGTAAACAATGACGGTGCGTAGGGATTGGGCCGTCAGCTTCACTCGCCAGGGACGCAGCAGCAGAACCATGATGACGCTGGCGAAAATCAGGCGCAGGGTGGTGGTGCCCTGAGCGCCGACCACGGGGAACATGCTTTTGGCGAGAGAGGCGCCGGACTGGATCGAAGCCATGGCTATGAGCAGCAGGCCGACCGGAAAGAGAATCGAGGCAAGGCTGCGGGAGTGGTCGTTCATCGCTGGGCAGTGTCCGAGTTGAAGATAGGCTTGGGTTGCGCAATATAGTGCGCATTCGCCGTGTGGGCGTCTATATGCAGCGCGGCCTTTTTAAGAATGTTGATAGAAAAGAGAAATTAACGGTTGACGGTAGATTTCAGTTCTCTATAATTCGCCCCACTTCCGGCGCAGTCGAAACGGAAAACTCCTTGAGATTCAACGAGTTACGAAGTTTTCGGCAGCGGGTCGCT
>NZ_NEIZ01000019.1:0-138660 GCF_002113645.1 Pseudomonas sp. B35(2017)
CCTGATCCCATCCCGAACTCAGAAGTGAAACGATGCATCGCCGATGGTAGTGTGGGGTTTCCCCATGTGAGAGTAGGTCATCGTCAAGATTAAATTCCGAAACCCCAACTGCGAAAGCGGTTGGGGTTTTGTTTTGCCCGCAGGAAAGTTTTGTTAGCGTACGCAGAACAAATTTGCACAGTTATTTTCGAATAAGAACACTAAAATAGACCCCTCTTTTTCGGAGCCAGTGCCCTTATGTCTGATTCGGTTGACGCCCCCGGGCTGTCAGATTTACCGCTGGATGACTTGGTGGCCTGCCATGAGTGCGACTTGCTGATGCGCAAGCCGAAACTTGCCCATGGCGAGAAAGCCCTTTGCCCTCGCTGCGGCTACGAACTGTACGCCCATCGCCACAACGTGGTGCAGCGCAGCCTCGCCCTGGTTGTGGCGGCGCTATTGCTTTATGTGCCGGCGAACTTTCTGCCCATCATGCAGCTCAATGTACTCGGGCAATCATCGCAGGACACGGTCTGGAGCGGCGTCGTCGGTCTTTTCGACACCGACATGCGCGGCGTCTCGATCGTCGTGTTCCTGTGCAGCATGGCGATTCCGCTGCTCAAGCTGTTGTGCCAATTGATGGTGCTGCTGACGATCCGCTTCAATGTCGGACGCAGTTATGGCCTGCTGCTCTATCGGATCTATCACCACATGCGGGACTGGGGAATGCTGGAGGTGTACCTCATGGGCGTGCTGGTGGCGATCGTCAAGTTGGCGGACATGGCGGCGATCACCGTCGGTCTCGGCCTGATGTGCTTCATCGGTTTGCTGTTGGTTCAGGTCTGGCTGGAGGTGGTGATGTCACCGCATCAAATCTGGCAGGCGTTATCAGGAGAGGATGCCCATGCGGGCGATTGATGCAGGCATTCTGATCTGTGCCGAATGCCATGAACTGAACAGGCAGGAGGCCGGCACCGATGAGCAGACGTGCACGCGTTGCGGAGCGCAGGTTCACGCCCGGCGTCCGAACAGCCTCGTGCGTACTTGGGCGTTGTTGATCACGGCCGCCATCATCTACATCCCGGCCAACGTGTTGCCGATCATGACCGTCAGCGCGTTGGGCCAGGGCGAGCCCGCCACGATCATGTCCGGCGTGATCCAACTGGTGCAGCACGGGATGATCCCGATCGCGGCGGTGGTGTTCATCGCCAGCATCCTGGTGCCGACGTTCAAGCTGGTGGGCATCGCCCTGCTGCTGTTTTCCGTGCAGCGGCACCAGCCGTTGTCCGCACGTCAGCGGATCTGGATGTACCGCTTCATCGAGTTCATCGGCCGCTGGTCGATGCTCGACATTTTCGTGATCGCCATCCTGGTGGCGGTCGTCAACTTCGGCCGGCTCGCCAGCGTCGAAGCCAATCTCGGCGCCGTCGCCTTCGCCAGTGTGGTGATTCTGACGATGCTCGCCGCTGTCACTTTCGATCCCCGACTGATTTGGGACAACACGGAGTCGGATGCCGACCATGACTGATTTGCCTGTAGCGAAAACCCGACCGGCCTCGAACTGGTCCGCCATTTGGGTGCTGCCCCTGATCGCCCTGATCATCGGCGGTTGGCTCGGCTGGCGTGCCTACAACGAGACCGGCATCGAGATTCAGGTGCGCTTCGAAAGCGGCGAGGGCATTCAGGCCAACAAGACCGAAGTGTTTTACAAAGGCATGACGGTCGGCAAGGTGAAGG
This sequence comes from Pseudomonas sp. B35(2017), assembly GCF_002113645.1. Classification (NCBI taxonomy): domain Bacteria; kingdom Pseudomonadati; phylum Pseudomonadota; class Gammaproteobacteria; order Pseudomonadales; family Pseudomonadaceae; genus Pseudomonas; species Pseudomonas sp. B35(2017). The sequence continues at coordinate 1,717 of NZ_NEIZ01000019.1, forward strand.
CCCTAAAGCTCGACGACGAAGGCAACTCCAAAGGCGTGATCGCCACGATCGAGATGAACAAGGATGTCGGGCAGTACCTCAAGACCAGCACCCGTTTCTGGCTGGTCAAGCCGAGCGTGAGCCTGGCCGGCATCACCGGTCTGGAAACCCTGGTGTCCGGCAACTACGTGGCCATCAGCCCGGGAGAAGGCGAGCCGACCCGCAAGTTCACGGCCCTGGCCGAAGAGCCGCCGCTGTCCGATTCCCAGCCGGGCCTGCACTTGACCATCAAGGCGGATCGCCTTGGCTCGCTGGACCGTGGCAGCCCGGTGTTCTACAAGCAGATCAAGGTCGGCCAGATCAAAAGCTACCTGCTGTCCGAAGACCAGAACACCGTCGAGCTCAAAGTGTTCATCGAACCGGCCTACGCCAAACTGGTGCGCAAGCACACGCGGTTCTGGAACGCCAGCGGCATCAGCATCGACGCCAACCTGTCAGGCGTGAAAGTGCGCAGCGAATCCCTGGCCAGCATCGTCGCCGGCGGCATCGCGTTCGCCACCCCGGAGAACCGCAAGGACAGCCCGCCCACCGACCCGAGCCTGCCGTTCCGCCTCTACGAGGACTTCGACGCCGCGGCCGCCGGGATCCGGGTGAAGGTCAAGCTCAGCGACTACGAAGGTTTGCAGGCCGGCCGTACGCCGGTGATGTACAAAGGCATCCAGGTCGGCAATCTCAAGGCGCTGAAGATCGATCCGGACCTGTCCACCGCCACCGCCGAGCTGACCCTCGACCCGCTGGCCGAAGACTATCTGGTGGCCGGCACCCAGTTCTGGGTGGTCAAACCGTCGATTTCCCTGGCCGGCATCACCGGCCTGGAAGCGTTGGTTAAAGGCAACTACATCGCTGTGCGACCGGGCGACAAGGGTGCGGCGCCGCAGCGCGAGTTCGAGGCCCGGCCGAAGGCGCCGCCGCTCGACCTGCGGGCGCCGGGCCTGCACCTGGTGCTGTTCACCGACAACCTGGGCTCGCTGGAGGTCGGCAGCCCGGTGCTCTACAAGCAAGTCAAGGTCGGTTCGGTGCAGAGCTATCAGTTCTCCAAGACCAAGAAGCAATTGGTCATCGGCGTGCACATCGAGAAGGAATACGAAAACCTGGTCAACGCCTCCACCCGTTTCTGGAACGCCAGCGGCGTCACGCTGACGGGCGGCTTGACCAGCGGCATCCAGGTCAAGAGCGAATCCCTGCAGAGCCTGATGGCCGGCGGCATCGCATTCGAGACGCCGCAGGCCAAGGCACCGCTGCAGAAGCGCATTCCGCGTTTCCGTCTGTTCGCCAACCATGACGAGGCGAACCAGAAAGGCGAGGTGGTGACGATCAAGGTCGACCGCGCCGACGGGTTACGCAGCGGCACGCCGATCCGCTTCAAGGGGCTGGATGTCGGCAAGGTCGAGAGCGTCGACCTGACGGACGACCTGCAGTCGGTGATCCTGACTGCCCGCATCACCGAAGTGCCGGAGCGCATCGCCCGGGTCGGCAGTCAGTTCTGGGTGGTCAAGCCGGAGCTGGGGCTGATCAAGACCTCCAACCTGGAGACCCTGGTCACCGGCCAATACCTGGAAGTGCAGCCGGCGGCGAAGAGCCTCGGGCCGCAGAAGAACTTCGTGGCGCTGGCCAGCCCGCCGGAAGCGGCGAAACAGGAGCCGGGGCTGAGCCTGGTGCTGAGCGCCGCCCGCCGGGGCTCGCTCAAGCCTGGCGTGCCGGTGACCTACCGCGAAATCACGGTGGGCAAAGTCACCGGTTACGAGCTGGGGCAGACGGCGGACCGGGTGCTGGTGCACATCCTGATCGAGCCGAAGTACGCGCCGTTGGTGCGCAGCGGCACGCGGTTCTGGAACACCAGCGGCCTGGGCTTCGATTACGGTCTGTTCAAGGGCGTGACGGTGCGCACCGAGTCGCTGGAGACCCTGATCCAGGGCGGCATCGCCTTCGCCACGCCGGACGGCGAGCGGATGGGCAGCCCGGCCCGTGCGGAGCAGACGTTCCCGCTGTTCGACAAGTTCGAGGACGAGTGGCTGACCTGGGCGCCGAAGATTCCGCTCGGCAAGTGACCTATGCGTAGGCGCCGGCACTGAAAATCCCAGGCCAAGAAAAAGGGCCGCGATCCATTGGATCGCGGCCCTTTGTTTTGCCTTCAGCCCACGCGGATCAGACCGCGTCCAGCTCCGGCTCGTCGGCTTGCGCGTTGAGGGTGGCCTTCACCACGTCGTGACGGCGGATGTACTTCCAGTCCGCCTCGTCGATGTAGATCCCCGCCGGGCCGCTGCCGCCTTCCAGGTCGATGGCGACACTGGCGCAGACCTGCGGCTTCACGCTCGCCAGGATCGGCACGAAGCCCAGCTGCAGGCTGGTCTCCAGCAGCGCGGCCTGGTTCTTCTCGTCGATGTCCGCCGCCTCGTCGAGGTAGTACGGCAGACGCACGCGGCCGGCCAGGTCGCGGTCCATCAAGTGCAGCAACAGGTACATGTTGGTCAGCGCCTTGATGGTCATGGTGGTGCCGTTGGACGCCGCACCGTCGATGTCGGTGTGGATCACCGGCTGGCCGTTGACCTTGGTGATCTCGAACGCCAGTTCGAACAAGTCCTTGAGGCCGAGCTGGTTGTGGTTGGCCGCCACCAGCCGCGCCAGGTATTCCTTGGCCTCTTCGTTCTTGTTGTCCTGCTCGGCGCTCTGGCTCAGGTCGAACACCGACAGGGTCTCGCCTTCCTCGTACTGGCCGGCGCTGTGGATGATCTGGTCGATGTGCTTGAGCGCTTCCTTGTTCGGTGCCAGCACGATGCGGAAGCTTTGCAGGTTGGACACCTGACGCTTGTTGATCTCGCGGTTGAACAGCGCCAACTGGTGTTCGAGGCTGTCGTAGTCGCTGCGGATGTTGCGCAGGGTACGGGCGATGTCGGTGACCGCCGCGCGCCGCGCCTTGCCCAGGGTGAGGGCTTCGTCGGTGCGGTGCGCGTAGGCGTTGATCAGCAGCTGCAGGCGGCGCTCCATGTCGTCTTCGCTGTCGAACTTGGCCACGCCCTTGAGGCGCACCTGGGCGTACAGCGCTTCGATCTGGCCGTCGCAGCGCAGCAGGCCCTGCCAGCTGTCCTGGTAGTCGTTGAGCAGCGGCAGCAGGTTGTCCATCGAATCGTCGACCGGATCCATGAACGGCGTGCCGAACGGCAGATCCGCCGGCAGCAACTGACGGCGGCGCAGGGCGTCGTCGAGGGTGCGTTGCTTGGCTTCCATGTCGGCGATCTGCCGGCCGACCAGCTGCAGCTTGGCCGACAGCTGCTGGACGCGTTCGGTGAACGCGTCGCTGGAGCGCTTGAGCTCGTCCTGGGCGGCTTCCATCTGCGCGAGCTGTTCGAGCTTGTCGCCTTCCTCGGCGCTCAGAGTCTGGGTGCGGCGGAAGTCTTCCAGCGCCTTCTGCGCGTCCAGCACCTGCTGGTACAGCGTTTCGGTCTGGGTCTTGCTCGCGGCGCGGTCGGCGGCCACGGCCTGCTGGGTCTTGAGTTGCTTGAGCTCTTTTTCCAGACGCTCCTTCTGGTCGCGCAGCGCGGCGCGGTCGGCCAGGGCCTGGAGGGCCGGCGGTTCGATGTGCGAGATGTCGATGGACAGGCCCGGCACCTCGAAGCGCTCGCCCTTGAAGCCGTCGAGGATCAGTTCCACGGACTTGACCCATTCTCCGGCGTCGTCCAGCGCGATGCCGTGTTCGCCCAGCGGCAGGCTGAACAGCGCGCTGTTGAACAGGCGCATCAGGCGTTCGACGTCCTGCTGGGAGAACTCTTCGCGCAGGCGGGCGTAGCTGTTGTTGTCGGCGTGGTCGAGTTGCTGCTTCACCGACTTCAGGCGCTTCTCCAGATCGCGCAGGCGCTCTTCCAGATCTTCGGCGCTGAACTGACGGGACTGCGCCAGGGCGCCGGCCAGTTCGTCGTGGGCGTCCTTGGCGGCCAGCAACTGCTGCTCCAGCACCTTGACGTCGTCGACCAACGCAAAGCGGTGCTTGAGCACCGACAGCTCACCGAGCCAGCGCTGGATGCCGGTGATTTCCCGCTCCAGGCGCATCAGTTCCTGGGTGCCGCCGCGCTGGTCGTTCTGCAGGTCGTCCTGCTCGCGGCGGTAGTGTTCGGCCTGGATCGTCAGCTCTTCCTTGCGCGCGTTGGCGTAGTCCGACCAGGTGCCGAGCAGCGAGTCGAGCAGCGGCGACAGGCGATGCAGCTTGCCGCGCAACACGTCGCGCTGCTTGACGCCGTTGGCCAGGGCCTCGACCAGCGGGCCGGCGGCCACCAGCGAGTTGTAGTCCTGTTCCATGCGGCGCACATCGCGGAAGGCTTCTTCGCAGGCGGCGATGTAGTCGACGCTGCCGGAGCGCAGGCTGTGCTCGAACGCGTCGAGGAACAGTTGCTTGAGCTTGGCTGCGGTGATTTCGCGCATGTGCAGCAGGTTGATGAACAGGGCGCGGAAGGTCTTCAGGCTTTGCTCGTTGGTGGAGCGCAGCGGGATCAGGGTCAGGTCGAGCGGGATCGACGTATGGCCGCCGACCAGCAGGCGACGCAGTTCGTCGGGCTTGAGCTCGTAGGCTTTGAGGCCTTCGCGCTCAAGGTTGCTGAACAGCTCCTTCTGGCGCAGGCAGGTGTCGTCTTTCTGGTAGTGGGCCAGGTCGAGCTTGCCGGCGTAGGCGAAGAACTGGTGGCCGAAGCCGCCGCCCGGGCCGCGACCGGCCACGCCGATCACGTGGGGGCCGTGGGGCAGGTTGACTTCGACGAGGATGTAGCTGGTGTCCGAGGCGAAGTAGAAGCGCCGCGACTGCTCCAGGCTGTACTTGCCGAAGCTCATGTCCGACATGCGCGCCAGGATCGGGAACTGCAAGGCGTTGATCGAGGCGGACTTGCCGAGGTTGTTCGCGCCGTAGACCGACAGCGGCTCTTCCAGCGGGAACAGGCCCAGGCTGTAGCCGGCGGTGTTCAAAAGGGCAAAGCGGCGGATGCCGTAGCGTTCCTGGCTCATTCGCCATACTCCTGTTCTTCGGCAATGGCCCGGGCCAGTGCGTCTTCTTCGCTTTCGTCCTCGAATTCGGACAGGTCAAGCGGGTCGTCGGTGGCCAGAAACTTCGCTTCGGCCGCGGCGTCGATCAGCACCGGCGCCGGCAGCGGCAGGACGCTGTGGACGCTGGCCGCCAGGTCGCGGTCCTGCTGCACCGACAGGCACACGTCGAGGAAACGGTGCATCGGCGGCAGGAAGCGGTACACGCCGTTCTCTTCGCTGGCGAAGCCGAGCTGGGTCATGCGGCGCATGATCTTCTCTTCGAGTTCGTCCTGGGTCTGCACTTCGGCCTGGATGAACAGGTCGCGGTACTTTTCCAGCAGCGACGGCAGTTCCTCGCGGCCGAGGCTGCCGCCGTCGAGCACGGCGATCGGGTCGCGGCCCTGGTCGGCCAGGTGCTCGACGAGGATGAAGGTGAACAGCGCCAGGCGCTGGGCGGTCTTGTTCACCGCGGCGGCGGCCATGTCCGGCACGAAGTAGTAGAAGCCGCGGGTGTCGCAGACCAGTTCGAAGCCCAGGGCCTTGAACAGCGTGCGGTACTGGTCCTGGAAGTTGGACAGTTGCGCGTACAGTTCCGGATCGCGGCGGCTGACGTGGTAGCCCTTGAACAGTTCGCGGAAGATCGGCGCGAGTTGGGACAGTTCGGATAGATCAAGATGCATGAGAAGTACCTGCAGAGAGGGGGCTCGCAGCATCCTCGGCGGCGGTGTCGCGGGCCGAGAGCAGGGCGAAGGAGCGCAGGCTGACCCGGTGCTCGTGAGTGTGGTATTCGCGGCGCTCCAGACGCTCGCGCTTGAAGCGTTTCTCCCGCGACAGGCGCGAGAACCAGTAGAGCAGTTCGTCGGTGGCGCCGTCCGGTTCCTGCTCCAGCAGCCAGTTCATCAGATCCGGCATCGGCAGGGCTTCTTCGCAGCGGTCGACCATTTCGCGCACGGTGCGCGGCGCCCGCGGGGCGTCGCCGCCCTTGGCGGTCTTGTGGGCCTTGGGGAAGCGCGCCGGTTTCGGCTCGAAGCGGGCGAGGGCGTACACGTAGGCCTCGACCTGGCTGGCGCTGCCCAGGAACGTGCTCTGCGGACGGGTGAACAGCGGCATCGCCGCCTGCGGTACGGCGTCGAGGCCCTTGCGCCGGATCGCCGCCAGGGCGAGGGCGGCGCCGCGGGTCACGGCGTTGTGCCGGCGGGCCTCTTCGCGCAGAGGCAGCAGCAGCTCCCGGGCGTGGCGCAGGGTGAGCTGGGCGCTGGTCTGCATTTCGAGGATGCGCGCGTGGGTGCGCAGCAGCATGTCGTCGTCGACCAGGTGGCCCAGGCGCTGCTGTTCGCTGAGCATCTTGAGCAGCACGGTCTCGACCTTGCGCACGCCCTGTTCGAAGGCGCCGTCGGCGTTGACCAGGTCGATCATCGGCTCGACGTACTCGTCCCAGGTCGCCAGCACTTCGGCGTAGCGCTGGCGCAGCGGGATCTGCCGGTCGCTGGTCTTGGCCCGTTCGGCCACGGCCACCAGGGCCTGCTCGTCGTTGTCGAGCTTCTTCAGGACGTCGCGCACGCGCATGTCGAGCAGGCGCAGCTGACGGGCGAGGTCGTTGCCGTCGCGGATCTCGAAGGCGTCCTGGATGTAGCCGGCCAGGCGTTCGAGGTGGCGCAGGTAGGCTTCGATCTCCAGGCACAGGCCCAGGCGGTGTTCACGGCGCAGGTAGGCGAGGAAGTCGTGGATCTGCGCGTTGAGCTCGAAACGGTTCGGGCTTTTGGCCACGGGCACCAGAATGTCGAGGCGGATCCACACGTCGAGCAGGTGGGTGATGTCCTGCGGCGTGCTTTCCAGTTGCTGGGCGGCCAGTTGCGTGCGCAGTTCGTTGAGGCTCAGGGTGCCTTGGTCGAAGTGCTCGCACAGTGGCTCCAGAAGTGCCCAGTGTTCAGCGAGGGCGCGCAAGACGCGCTTGGGTTCGATCATCGGAATGGCCGGCTGGTTGGCGGATAAAAGCCGCGATTGTACTGCATCGCGTGCGGTGCGATTCATTCTCGGGACGGGCTGTCGCATTCTTTGGTGAACGGACACCGGTCAAGGCTATCGATCAACAGCAAGCGATCTTGAGCGAAGGGCGGTAGAATCAGCGCACTTTAAGTTATCCACAAGTGGCCGACCCTTGCTTATCGAGTCCCGCCGCCGCGCCTATCTGAACGCCATGCAGGTGGTCAATTGGCTGCCGCGCACCGAATTGCCCTTTGCCGCGCCGTCGCGGCCCGAGTTGCTGGAGGCGCCTGAACCCGAGGCCGTCGTGCCGGATCTGCCGGCCGCTGCGGCCTCGGCCCCGGCGCAATCGGCCCCGCGTGCGGCCGAGCGGGTGAAGATCGAAGTGCCGCGCCCGACGCCGGCCGCCGGCCGTCCTGCCGCCAAACCGGTGGAGGACGCCGAGGAGGCGGCGCCGGTCGTGCGTCCCGCACCGGTGCCGCCGCCGCGTTTCGCCCTGCAGCTGCTGCGGGCCGGGCGGTGCTTCCTGCTGGTCGAGCTGCCCACCGGCGAGCCGTTCCAGTCCCGGGATCCGGCCTACCTGCTGCTCAAGGACATGCTGCGCGCCGCCGGCCTGCCGGACGCCCCGCAGATCGTCGGCGAGCCGGTGCGCTGGCCGCTGCTGGTGCGCAGTTCGATGGATCAGGGGCCGGAGGCTGCCCGGGATTTCGTCCAGGGGTTCCTGTCGGTGCGCATGGAAGAAGCGCCGTGTGCGTTTGTGTGGCTGATCGGTCTGCCGGCGGTGCGGTTTGCCGGCGAGGCGGACGCCGAGGCGTTCAACCGCGAACTGCAGATCGAAGGGCTCGGCCCGGCCTGGGCGTTGCCGGGCCTGGAACTGTTGATGGAAGAGCCGCAGCGCAAGGGCGCCGTGTGGCAAGCCATGCGCCGGCTGATGGCGCGCTGGAAAGAATCGAATGAGTGACGCTGTATCGTTCCGCCCGATGACCGAGGCGGACCTGGACGCTGTGCTGAAGATCGAATACGCGGCGTACAGCCACCCGTGGACCCGCGGGATCTTTCTCGACGGTCTGGGCAAGTACCAGATCTGGCTGATGTTCGAAGGCCAGCAGCAGGTCGGTCACGGCGTCGTCCAGATCATCCTGGACGAGGCGCACCTGCTGAACATCACGGTCAAGCCCGAGAACCAGGGCCGCGGCCTGGGGCTCAAACTGCTGGAGCACCTGATGTCCCGAGCCTACGCGGCCGAGGCGCGGGAGTGTTTCCTGGAGGTGCGCGACAGCAACACCGCGGCGTTTCGCCTGTACGAGCGCTACGGCTTCAACGAGGTCGGCCGGCGCCGGGACTACTACCCGGCGGTGGGCGGACGCGAGGACGCCGTGGTGATGGTCTGCACGCTGGTCGACTGATCCCCTCTGGCCGCACAAGGCCTGCACGGTCTCAGCGCTTGCGGTCCAGCGGGTCGCGCCTGGCCAGTTCCGCCTCGTCCGGCCCGTCGCCGGCGCCGATGTCCCGGCTGTCGACGATGCTCAAGTCCCAGTCCGCCGGATCGTCCCGACCGGCCTCATGGGCATCCCTGGCGCCGTCTTCGCGGATCAGGGTCTCCGGGCTCAGGTCATCGTCGGTGGGCTGATGGTCGCCGACGGAAGCACCGGTCATGCCCGCTTCACGCACCCGCTGGCGGGGCATCAGCTGTTCGCGCTCCCGGGGCGGCAGTTCGTCGCCGATCTTGGCGTCCGGCTGTTCGTCGTCGAAATCCAGCTCGTGCACCGACCCCATGCGGTCTTGGGTATCATCGATCGGCGCCGGCTGCGCTGCGTCGAAGGGGCGTCGTGAGTCGTTCATGGCAATTCCTCGTACTATGCTGTGGGCCTTATCTGGGTGGACTCACCGGGCACCCGAGAAATTCCGATGAAAACACTTGCCGCGCATCCGTGACCCCGACCGGCGGTCGACTGTCACACCCACGCATCTTTCTTGAGGCCTTACAGCATGCATGACTTACAAGACCTGATTGATAACAACGAGCGTTGGGCTGACGCGATCACCAAGGAAGACCCGGATTTCTTCGCCAAGCTGGCCCGCCAGCAGACGCCGGAGTATCTGTGGATCGGCTGCTCCGACGCACGGGTGCCGGCCAACGAGATCGTCGGCATGCTGCCGGGCGATCTGTTCGTGCACCGCAACGTCGCCAACGTGGTGCTGCACACCGACCTCAACTGCCTGTCGGTGATCCAGTACGCGGTGGACGTGCTCAAGGTCAAGCACATCCTGGTGACCGGCCACTACGGCTGCGGCGGTGTGCGGGCCTCGATGCAGGATCGCCAGTTCGGCCTGATCGACGGCTGGCTGCGTTCGATCCGCGACCTGTACTACGAGAAGCGCGAAGAGATCGCCAAGCTGGCGACCGAGGAAGAGCAGGTCGACCGCCTGTGCGAACTCAACGTGATCCAGCAGGTGGCCAACGTCGCCCACACCAGCATCGTGCAGAACGCCTGGCACCGCGGCCAGAGCCTGTCGGTGCACGGCTGCATCTACGGCATCAAGGACGGTCGTTGGAAAAGCCTGAACACCACCATCAGCGGTTTCGAGCAACTGCCGCCGCAATACCGCCTGCGTCCGGTCGGGGCGCCGTGACGGCGTGATCAGCGCCGGCGCCTCCAGTCCTGCAGGAAGCGCTGGCCTTGCGGGTTCGGCGGTTCGTCGAACCCGGTGATCCAGCCGCGGCAGCGCGGGGCGCCGCAGCCGCAGGCGAACTGGTGCAGCACCTTGCTTTCTGTGGCGGCCAGATCGACCGTGAGCCGCTCGCCCGGCGCGATGTCCCTGAGCGCCCACAGCCACAGTTCGCTCATGTCCAGGAACACGTTCGGGTCGCAGGCATGTCCGATCAACCCGCAGAATCTCGGGTCATACAGATGCACGTCCGGCAGCAACTGCCGGGTCTGCCGGCAGCGGTAGGGCAGCAGTTGCCCCGAGATCCGGCACATGCGGCTGATGCGCAGGAATCCCTTGCGCGCCACGACGGCCGAGGGCAGGCCTTGGGGATCGTGGACGATCTCGAAGTCGTGCCGGGAGGGAAAGCCTAGGCGGACCGGCAGCCCCGCGAACGGATAGATGCCTTCCGTGTCGCGCGGCACGGGTCGTTGGACGACGCAACGGTTCATAACTGTCCCTGTCGATGGTCGTGTTGATTCCTCAAAACCGACGTCCTGTCGGTACTGTTTCGCTGATTGGCTCAATGTTCTCGCGAGCGGCCCGGCAGGTCTACTGTCAGATCTGACAGGCGAAATGGACGCATCCTTGCGTCAGCCCTGGCTGACACAAGGGGCGTCGAGCGTGCCTTACAGGTGCGGGGCGGGTTGGGCGGTGGCCGGCAACGGTTCCTTCAGGGCCTTGAGCTGCGTCTTGACCGGCGCGGTGGTGCACTTGGCCGCCGCATGCTCCGGGGTGAGGTTGCGGATCGAGGTGTAGAACAGCTCGCAGGTCTTGACCTTCTGCGTGACTTGCCAGGTCTGGGTGCAGCTGTTGAGCAGGGTCTTCGGATCGCTGCCCGGCTTGCTGCCCATGCCCGCCTGCCAGCAGGCGGCGCTCAGGTCCTGGCCCATCACCTTCAGGCCGGCCGCGTCGGCCTTGGCCTGGGCGTCGTCGCCGGTGTAGGTTTCCGGATCCGCCGCGTACCAGATGTAGCTCGGGTGGTTGGAGCCCAGCACCGGCACCTTCACGCCGTCGCTCGGGCTGATGGTCGCCAGGCCCAGCACGTTCACGGTCTGGCCGTACTGCTGCTTGATCCAGTTACGCACCGGCGCGCCGAAGGCCACCATCGGCAACGCGGCGCCGTTGGCGCTGACGCTGACCTGCTTGACCATGGTGGTCTGGTAGTCCTTGAAGTAGTCGTAGACGCCTTCCAGGTCCTTGCCGGCGCTGGCCGGCGCGGCGATCGGGGCGATGTCGACGATGGTCTGGTAGGCCGGGGTCTGGTCGGCGGGGATGCCGTTGTCGGTCAGAAGCGCCGCCCAGCGGTCGGTGGTGTTGGAGCGCAGGTAGTCCTGGGCCTGGGTCAGCGAATAGTCCGGCGGGAAGTGCAGCAGCTCGACGCTCTTGCGGTTCTCCAGGGCCATGCCCAGCGGCAGGAACAGATACCAGCTGTACGCCCACTTGCCGTCGGCGTTGAGCTTGCTGGCGCCGGTGTAGGCCAGGTCGCCGGCGTCCAGCAGGGCGGACAGCGGCTTGTCGTAGCCCTGCGGCACGCCGCTGATCTCGGCGTAGAGCTGATCGTTGTCGGTCTTCACCAGCACCTTGGCGTTGGCGTACCCGTCGCGCTGCACGCTCTGGGTCAGGTAGTGCGACACGGTCTGTTCCAGCGTCCAGTTGCGGAAGCAGATCACGCTGCAGTTGTTGGGGTAGGCGAAGAGGCGGGTGACGCGTTCGGTGCTGCCCAGCTTCAGGTCGACATCGGCGTGGGCCGCCGCGCTGAGGGTCAGCGCGGCGAGAGTGAGTCCTGCGAGTTTGAACATGCTCAGATCCTTTTCAGCGTGGGTCCCGGAGATGGGATGCGTGCCATATTGGATCAGCCGTACGGCGCAGAGAAGCGCCCGCACGGAGTTTTTTTGCACGCCCGCAGGCGCTGTCCTCAGACCGGAAAACGCAGGGCGGCGGTCAGGTCGCCCAGCGGTTTCTGGCCCCGGGCGGCCATGGCCTCGTCGCGTTGCCTGAGCCCGTCGAGCTTCTCCAGCCGGAACACCCGGGTGATCAGGCGCAGGATCGAGGCGGTGTCGTACACCGTATGGTCCACCGTGCCCTTGCGGGCGAACGGCGACACCACCAGCGCCGGCACCCGGGAACCGGGGCCCCAGCGGTCGCCCTTGGGCGGCGCGACGTGGTCCCACCAGCCGCCGTTCTCGTCGACCGTGACGATCACCACCATGTTTTTCCATTGCGGACTTTCCTGCAGCACCTTCAAGGCCCTGGCGATGTGGCGGTCGCCGGAGGCCACGTCGGCGTAGCCGGCATGCATGTTCAGGTTGCCCTGGGGCTTGTAGAAGCTGACGGCTGGCAGCTTGCCGGCCTCGGCGTCGGCGAAGAAGCGGTTGCTGCCCGACTCGTCGCCCAGGCCCGCGTCACGCAGGCGCCGGGCGCGCTCTTCGGGGTTCTCGGGCCCCTGCTGGCGGAAGTAGTTGAACGGCTGGTGGTGGTACTGGAAGTTCGGGATCTTGGGGATGCCGCCCGAGTCCTTGAACTGATCCAGCGTCGCTTGCCAGGCGCCGGCGTACCAGGCCCAGTCGATGTTGCGCTTGGAGAGCTTGTCGCCGATGTGTTCGTGGGTCTGGGGCACCAGGACGTTGGGCAGATCCGGCTTGGAATAGGCCGGCCGCTCCGGGTCGCGGATCCAGGTGGGCCAGTACGGTGGCGCCAGGGTGTTCACCGCATAGCCGTCCGGCGTCAGCGCGCTCGGGCCGAACTGCGGCGGGCCGGTCATGGCGCTGGCCGGGGATTGCTCCAGCGGCTTGAGGCGCGGGTCGGCGGGGTCGTCGCTCTGCAGGGACGCGATCTGACCTTTGGCCACCGACTCGGCCGCGTGCGGATAGAAAGGCACGGTGGCGCTGATCAGGTACTGGTGATTGAGGAAGGAGCCGCCGAAAGCGCCCTGGAAGAAGTTGTCGCACAGCACGAATTCCCGGGCGACGTCCCACAGGCGCAGGGAATAGCGGCTCTGTGCGTAGTGGCCCATGGTCAGGCCGCCGGAGTCGGCCCAGGCCACGAAGCCGTCGTTCTTGCCGCCGTTGATCTGCATCTGGTTCTGGTAGAACACGTGCCACAGGTCGCGGGTCACCAGGCCCAGCGGCAAGTCTTCGGCGTTCGGCCCTTTGAGGGCGAACGGTGCGTTGGGCAGGTTTTCCTGAAACTGCACGGCGGTGGGGTACGTCACGCCGTCCAGGGTCTGCGGGCCGGTCTGCAGGATGCCGCCCCAGGCGGGAGGCAGGGCCGGCAGCAGGCTGCCGTCGCGGTCGCGCTGCTGGTAGTCGGCGGGCTTGAGGGCCGACAGCGGTCGCTCGACGCCCGGGAAGTCGCCGAACAGGTTGTTGAAGCTGCGGTTCTCGGCGTAGATCACCACCACGGTCTTCACGTGGGTTTGCAGGGCCTTGTCCAGTTCGGCCGCCGACAGCGGACGTTCGTCCGGCTTGCCCGGTCCGTCGCCGCGGTTGCCGCAGGCCGCCAGCGTCGCGCCGGCGCCGAGCACCGCCACACCGCCGAGGAAACGGCGTCGACTGGTGTCGGCAGGAAGGTCATGGTCGGGGGAGGGCGGGGCGCTGTCGTTTGTGTCGTCGTTCATCTAGAAGCCTGTGCCTGCTTAATTGTTTCAGTATGTTTCTGGCGGACGCTAGCAAGGGAATGTGACGGTTGGGTGACCGTCCGCAAGGCCAGGCCCGTCCCAGCGGGAGCGCGGCGTGTCCGCGCGCCCGTCAGGCCCGTATCCGCCAGCCGAGGCGGTTACGGCATCACCGGCGGCAGGTAGGCCAGCGTCGTCCCCAGTGCCCACAGCAACGCCAGCACCAACGGCGTGTGCACCAGCAACTGCACGAACGAGAAGCCGATCAAGTCCCGCGCCTTCAGCCCCAGCACGCCCAGCAACGGCAGCATGTAGAACGGGTTGATCAGGTTCGGCAGGGCCTCGGCGGCGTTGTAGATCTGCACCGCCCAGCCCAAGTGGTACTTGAGGTCGTTGGCCACCTGCATCACGTACGGCGCCTCGATGATCCACTTGCCGCCGCCGGACGGGATGAAGAAGCCGAGAATCGCCGAGTACACGCCCATCAGCAGCGCATAGGTGTCGTGGGAGGCGATGCTGACGAAGAACGTCGAGATGTGGTGGGCCAGGGTCTGGGCGTCGGCGCCCTTGACCGTGGTCATCAGCGCGGCGATGGAGCCGTACAGCGGGAACTGGATCAGCACTCCGGTGGTGGTCGGCACGGCGCGGGCGACCGCGTCGAGGAAACTGCGCGGACGCCAGTGCAGCAGCGCGCCGAGCATGATGAACAGGAAGTTGTAGGTGTTCAGCCCGGAGATCGCGGTGATCGCAGGCTTGGTCGAGAACTCGTGGAACAGCCACCCGGCCGCCAGCAGCACCAGCACGATGATCAGCAGCGGGCTGTGTTCCAGCCACTCGCCGGGGCGGGTGCGCGGTTGCAGCGGCGGCAGGTTGAAGCTCGGGTCGATGCCGCAGGCCTGGGCGTCGCGGGCGGAGTTCGGGCCGGGGGCGGTGGCGTAGGCGATGATGATCGACACCACGATCAGCGCCAGCAGCATCACGCCGGACTGCCAGAGGAAGATGGTCTGGGTGAACGGGATCACCCCGGTGATCGACAGGATCGACGGCGGCAGGCTGCCGGGGTTGGCCTGCAGTTGCGCGGCCGACGAGGACAGGCCCAGCGCCCATACCGCGCCGAGGCCCAGGTAGGCCGCGGCGCCGGCGGCGCGGTAGTCCATCTTCAGGTCGCTGCGCCGGGCGAGGGCGCGCACCAGCAAGCCGCCGAACACCAACGACAGGCCCCAGTTGAGCAGCGAGGCGACCATCGAGATCAGCGCGACCCAGGCCACGGCCGAACGGCCGTTCTTGGGCAGCCGCGCCAGGCGGTCGATCAGTTTCACGGCGGGCGGCGAGCTGGCGACCACATAGCCGCCGATCACCACGAAGGCCATCTGCATGGTGAACGGGATCAGGCTCCAGAACCCGTCGCCGAACGCCATGGCGGCGTCGGTGGGCTTGGCGCCCATGGCCAGGGTGGCCAGGGCCACGATGATCACGGCGAGCGCGGCGAACACCCAGGAATCGGGAAACCAGCGTTCGGCAAAGTTGGAGCAGCGCAGGGCAAAACGGGCGGAGCGGCTATCTTCGATGTCAACGGCCACGGGAATACCTCGGATTCTTATGTTTATTGTGATCCGTCAGAAGCGCCGCGCCCCCTGTGGCAGCGGGCTTGTCCGCGAAGGCGTCAGGCCGGTCGGCATCGGTGCCGGACGCAACGGCCTCTTCGGGGGCAAGCCCGCTGCCACGGTGTGTCTGGCGTGGTGTCTGCGGACAGGCCCCAACAGTAAATCAGGCGCCGGCCTTTCCGTGAGCAGGTTTTGCAAAACCGGGACTATGGTCTAACGGGTTGTCCCCCGGCCCGTTTGCGTAGACCATGGGCGCCCCGGTTTTTGCCGCTGCCCGAGCCCCTGTCATGACTGCCGACCCGCTTGCCCGACCGGCCCCTTTCAGCCGTTCCGACTACAAGACCTTAGGTCTTGCGGCGTTGGGCGGGGCGCTGGAGATCTACGACTTCATCATTTTCGTGTTCTTCGCCCTGACCCTCAGCCAGCTGTTCTTCCCGCCGGAAATGCCCGAATGGCTGCGCCTGCTGCAAAGCTTCGGGATCTTCGTCACCGGGTATCTGGCGCGGCCGCTGGGCGGGATCCTGATGGCGCATTTCGCCGACCGCCTGGGGCGCAAGAAGGTCTTCAGCCTGAGCATCCTGATGATGGCGCTGCCGTGCCTGCTGATCGGGCTGATGCCGACGTACGCGCAGATCGGCTACTTCGCGCCGCTGCTCCTGCTGGCGCTGCGCATCCTGCAAGGGGCGGCGGTGGGCGGCGAGGTGCCGAGCGCCTGGGTGTTCGTCGCCGAGCACGCGCCGCCGGGCCACCGTGGCTATGCCCTGGGCTTTCTGCAGGCCGGCCTGACCTTCGGTTACCTGATCGGCGCGCTGACCGCGACCTTCCTGGCGCAGATGTTCACCCCGGCGGAGGTGCTGGACTACGCCTGGCGCTACCCGTTCCTGCTCGGCGGCGTGTTCGGCGTGATCGGTGTGTGGCTGCGCCGCTGGCTCAGCGAGACGCCGGTGTTCATGGCGATGGAGGCGCAGCGCGACGCGCGGGTCGAACTGCCGCTGCGCACGGTGCTGCGCGAGCACCGCCTGGCGATGCTGCCGGCCATGCTGCTGACCTGCGTGCTGACGTCGGCGGTGGTGGTGTTCGTGGTCATCACCCCGACCATGATGCAGAAGACCTTCGGCATGACCGCCAGCCGCACCTTCGCCTTGAGCGCGCTGGGCATCGTGTTCCTGAACATCGGCTGCGTGATCGCCGGCAAACTGGTCGACCGCATCGGCGCCTGGCGCACGGTCATGCTCTACAGCCTGCTGCTGCCGCTGGGCATCGGCGTGCTGTACGCCTGCCTGATCGGCGGGGGCGGCTGGATCGGCCTCGCCTATGCCGTGGCCGGGCTCGCCTGCGGCGTGGTGGGGGCGGTGCCGTCGGTGATGGTCGGCCTGTTTCCGGCGCGGATCCGGGTGTCGGGGATCTCCTTCACCTACAACATCGCCTACGCGGCCTGGGCCAGCGTGACGCCGCTGCTGCTGGTCGGGCTGATGCCGTGGAGCCCGTGGGTCTGCGTGATCTTCTGCGCCGTGATGGGCCTGGCGGGCCTGGCCGGCGCGGCGTATTTCGGCTCGCGGATGCCGCATCCGGGACAGTGCCGGGTGGCGGGAACCGCCTGAGTGGCGGGGGCCGAACTATTTTTGTAGGACAGCCCTCAAGCGCACTTCAGAAAAGAATCCCGAGGCCGATGGTTAGGTGGCATACCCGCTTTCTACCCATCGGTGCTTTCCCATGTTCAATACACGCCTGAAGCAAGAGCTCGCGGCTCTTCGCGAAGAACTCTCCAGCCTTCTGCAAGTGAAGGAGAGTCTGGAAAGCGAGATGCTGGTGCTGACCCTTGAGCCCGACGGACGCATCCAGTCCGCCAACCAGAATTTCCTCAACGAGATGGGCTACCGGAGCCACGACCTGATCGGTCGTGCCCTGGAAGACATCGTGCCGGCCCATGTGAAGTCCGATGAGTTCCACCACCGTTTCCGCGCCGCGCTGACCCGCGGCGAACACTTCGCCGGGGCCGTGCGCCTGCTGCGCGGCAATGGCGAAGAGGCCTGGTTGCGTTCCATTTCGCAGCCGATCCGCTCCTCGGACGGGCGGATCAAGTATTTCGCGATCTACTCCAGCGACCTGACCCGCACCATCGAGGCCTCGCGCGAGCACGAGAACCTGATCGGGGCGCTGGTGCGTTCGACCGCCGTGATCGAGTTCGACCTCAACGGCAACGTGCTGAGCGCCAACGACCGCTTCCTCAATGGCATGGGCTACAGCCTGGCGCAGATCCAGGGCAAGCATCACCGCATGTTCTGCGACCCGATGGAAGCCGGCAGCGCCGACTACCAGAACTTCTGGCGCCGCCTGAACAACGGCGAGTTCGTGGCCGGCCGCTTCAAGCGGGTGGACAGCCATGGCCGCACCGTGTGGCTGGAGGCTTCCTACAACCCGGTGGTCGACGCCAACGACAAGCTCTACAAAGTGGTGAAGTTCGCCACGGTGATCACCGATCAGGTCAACCAGGAGCAGGCGGTCGCCGAAGCCGCCAACATCGCTTACAGCACCTCGCTGCAGACCGACAGCACCGCCCAGCGCGGCACCGCGGTGGTGACCGAAGCGGTCAATGTGATGCGCGACCTGTCACGGCACATGCAGACCGCCGGCGAAGGCATCGAGGCGCTGAACGAGCAGTCGCTGGTGATCGGCACCATCGTCAAGACTATCAGCGGCATCGCCGAACAGACCAACCTGCTGGCGCTCAACGCCGCCATCGAAGCGGCCCGCGCCGGCGAGCAGGGGCGGGGCTTTGCGGTGGTGGCCGACGAAGTGCGGCAACTGGCCTCGCGCACCAGCCAGGCCACCGAAGAGATCGTCGGCGTGGTGCGCCAGAACCAAGACATGGCGCGCAACGCCGTGGCCTTGATGACCGACGGCAAGCTCCAGGCCGAACAGGGCCTGGCGCTGGCGGCGGAGGCGGGCACCGTGATCGTCGAGATCCAGGACGGTGCGCAGAAGGTGGTGAACGCGGTCGGCCAGTTCGCCAACCAGCTGTCCAACTGATTCAAGGCTTCTCCCTGTGGGAGCGAGCTTGCTCGCGATGGCGTCCGATCACTCACGTTCCAGGTGACTGACGGGGCGCCCTCGCACGCAGGCTCGCTCCCACAGTCATTGGGGCTGAGGCTACAATCGGTTCCTTTTCCCGGAGCAGATGCCCATGAGCGTTTCCCACCGCCGCCCGGTTCCCCTGAACAAAGCCTACCGCCTGCTCAACCACGGCCCGACCGTGCTGGTCAGCGCCGCCCACGACGGCCAGCGCAACATCATGGCCGCCGCCTGGGCCATGCCGCTGGACTTCGAACCGCCGAAGGTGGCGGTGGTGCTCGACAAGTCCACCTGGACGCGGCAACTGCTGGAAGCCAGCGGCACCTTCGTGCTCAACGTCCCTTGTGCGCTTCAGGCCGACGTCGTGCAGACCGTCGGTTCGACCTCCGGGCTTGAGATCAGCCAGGCCCAGGGCCGGGACAAGTTCCAGGCCTTTGGCTTGCAGACGTTCGAAGGCGAACAGGTGCAGGCGCCGATGCTCGACGGCTGCGTGGCCTGGCTGGAATGCCGGCTGCTGCCGGAGCCGCACAACCATGACCGGTACGACCTGTTTCTCGCCGAGGTGATCGCCGCCCAGGCGGACGAACGTGTGTTCAGCGACGGCCGCTGGCACTTCGACGGTCAGGACGGTTTGCGCACGCTGCACCATGTGGCCGGCGGGCACTTCCTGAAGATCGGCGACCCGGTGGACGGCAAGGCGCTCAAGGCCTAAAGGCGGATATGGTTCTTCACGTGGGCACGGCTCGGCTGCGGCAGCAGAAAGTCGTGCAGCAGTGACACCCAGGCCGACAGCACCAGGGTCATGATGCCCAGCACGGCGTTGGCTAGCCACTGCTTGAGGGCCACGGGCTCCACTTCGATGAACGGTGCGATGATCAGGAAGCCGACGATGGCCCCCAGTCCGGTGCGCAGCAGCGTGAGGAAGCTGGTGCCGACCTCGGCGGTCACCTGGTAGATCGACTCGAAGCGCTCCCGCATGCGGTCTGTCTTGAGCCGGTACAGTTTCTTGTGCAGGCACACCAAGCTGTAGATCAGCAGCAGGCACACGGCGTGGTCGATCACCGGGGTGCTGGCCAGCAGGGCCTGGAGCATGGCATGCAGCTCCGAGGGACGGGTCGAGTGCATCAGCAGCGGCACCGTCCCCAGCAGGAAACCGACGATCAGCTCGGTTCTGAAACGCCGCAGAAACCTTCCGAAATCCGCGTATGAATTGCTCTGCCAGCGGTTGCTCATGGAATGCCGTGCCTTGTGCAGTTGAAGATGTAACACCTTAAATCAACGGCTTCAGGGCGGATGTCTGACGCTTCTTCGGATGTTGCAGGGCATTTCTCCACGTGGTGTGAGCAGAGCGCCGGGAACGGCCCCTGACCGGTTCTTTTCCCGGACCCGTTGCCGTCATGTCCGGGGCTGGCGGGAGCGAACCGCTCCCGCTCGACGGCGCAGCAGTCGCCGTGAGGGAACCTCAGTCCTTGAGCGGAATGTACAGCTCGACCACGCTGCGCGGATCCATCGGGCCGAAGAAGCGCTCGCCGCAGTATTCGAACTCGATGCCTTCGGCCGGGGCCATGCCGGCGGCGGGCAGCCATTCGCTGTAGGCCGCACGGAAGGTCTCCGGCAGCGTGGTCACCGGACCGTGGTGCTCGACGCGGGCGTACGGGCGGGCGGGAATGTGCAGTTCCACCATCCCGTCGGGCAGGTGGGCGCCGCTGCCCACCGGGAGCCCGGCGACGTACCGCCACTGACCGTCCGCCAAAGGCTCGCACACGCCGAAGGTGCCGACCGGCTCGCGCAGGCGGTCGATCTCGGGCTCCCTGGGTTCAAAGCGATCCCACATTTGCGCGATCGAACCGTCCTCTCCTTGCTGCCAGCTCATGCCCATGATCCGCAGCGCGGGGTAGGCGACCCGTTCGGGCGCCTGCAGGGCCGGCAGTCCGCGATCCGGCTGTGCGAGGTAGCGAGTCAGCTGGCCCAGCACGTTTTCGCTGCGCTGCAGTTCCGCGCGCAAGTGCCGGGCATGGGCTTCGAGGGTCTCGCGCATCGCGCCGACGCTGTCGAGCCCGCCGCCTGCGGCCAGCGAGCGGATGTCCTCCAGCGCCAGGCCAAGGCCCTTGAGCCAGAGGATCCGGCCGAGGATGACGATCTGCTCCGGGCGATAGTAGCGGTAGCCGTTGTCGCGCCCGGTGAGCGCCGGGCTGAACAGCCCGATGCTGTCGTAGTGGCGCAGGGTCTTGGTGGTGAGCCCGTGGCAGCGGGCCATTTGTCCGATGGTCAGCATGAATCTCTCCTGTTTGGCTGCTCGGGACTCACGCTAAAGCCTGCCCCAAGGGCAAGCTCAATCCCCCAACGCCTCGCCTTCACGGCGCGGATCCGCCCCGCCCTCGAAAGACACCTTTCCTTGCGCATCTTTGACCCGCACGATGGCCTGGGTGCCGCTGGTCATGTCGATCTCGTTCACCGCGTGCCCCTGGGCCTTGAGCGCCTGGATCAGGGCCGGGCTGAACTGGCCTTGCTCCAGTTCGGTGGGCCCGTTGCGGCTGCCGAAGTTGGGCAGGCTGATGGCGTCTTGGGCGTCGAGGTTCCAGTCGAGCAGGCCGACGGTGGTCTTGGCCACGTACTCGATGATCTGCGAGCCGCCCGGGGAGCCGACCGTGGCGACGAGCCCGCCGCTGGCGCGGTCGAAGATCAGGGTCGGCGCCATCGACGAGCGCGGGCGCTTGCCGGGCTCGACGCGGTTGGCGACTTTCTGCCCGTTCTCCTCGGGGATGAACGAGAAGTCGGTCATCTGGTTGTTCAGCAAGAAGCCTTGGACCATCAGGTGCGAGCCGAAGGCGGCCTCGATGGTGGTGGTCATGGAGATCGCACCGCCGAAGTCATCCACCGCCACCACTTGCGAGGTGGAGATGCGCAGCGGCGAACGGTCCGGCGCATAGGCCACCTGTACCCCTGGCGGGTTGCCCGGCCGGGCGCTGCCCATGCTGCGCTCACCGATCAGGCCGGCACGTGTGGCCAGGTAGCCCGGATCCACCAGGCCCTTGACCGGCACCGGCACAAAGTCGGTGTCGGCCACGTATTGCGCACGGTCGGCGTAGGCCAGGCGTTCGGCCTCGGCGATCAGGTGCACGGCTTCAGGCGCAGGCTCAATGCCTGCGGGCAGGTCGGTCTTGCGGGGCTTGAGCGGCGTCAGCGCCAGGCGCGGGTCGTGGGTCTCGAGGGCCTGCAAGGTGCCGAGGATCTGCGCCACGGCAATCCCGCCCGAGGACGGCGGCGGCATGCCGCAGACCTGCCAACGCTTGTAGTCGGTGCACAGCGGCGCGCGCTCCTTGGCCTGATAGCGGGCGAGGTCGTTCAGCGACAGGCTGCCGGGGTTGGCGTGGCCCTGGACCTTGGCGACGATCTCTTCGGCGATCGGGCCCTTGTACAGGGCGTCGGCGCCTTCGTGGGCGATGCGCTTGAGCACGGCGGCCAGTTCGGGATTGCGCAGGCGTGTGCCGACGGCCTTGACGCTGCCGTCGGCGTTGAGGAAGTACCTGGCCATGTCCGGCGACTGGCCGATCGCCGGGTCAGACGCCAGCAGCGAATGCAGTCGGGGGGACAGGGCGAAGCCGTCCTCGGCCAGCTTGATCGCCGGTTCGAAGAGCGTCGCCCACGGCAGGCGACCGTGCTGCCGGTGCGCCAGCTCCAGCGCCCGCATCACCCCGGGCGTGCCGACCGAGCGCCCGCCGATCTGCGCCTGGGGGAACGGCATCGGTTTGCCGTCCGCTTGCAGGAACAGCTTCTCGGTGGCGCCGGCCGGCGCGGTTTCACGCCCGTCGTAGGTGCGCACCTGCTTGCCGTCCCACAGCACGATCATCGCACCGCCGCCGATGCCCGAGGATTGCGGCTCGACCAACGTCAGCACCGCCTGCATCGCGATTGCCGCGTCGACGGCCGAACCGCCCTTGCGCAGCATCTCCCGGCCGGCTTCGGCGGCCAGCGGGTTGGCGGCGGCCGCCATATGCCGGCTGGCGTGGCTGGCCTGCAGGCCGGTGCGGTAGCCGGAGGCGGCTTCCGGTGCCTGGGGCAAGGTCGAGGCGGGCGGGGCGTTGCAGGCGGCGAGGGTGAGGGCGCTGACGATCAGGCTCAGGGCAGGCAGGCGAAAACGGCTCAGGGGCAGGGCTGGAAACACGCGGGCTTCTCCGTCCGTGGGGTGAAAAGACTGACGGACTGTATCGGCCGACCGTACGGGACGCAAACCGCCGGGTACTTTCTCCTTCAAGCCCCGGTGGATTTTCTGTAGGGTCGAAGGCACACGAGACGCCAGAAAACCTACAAGAGGCCTCCATGGACAACGCATTTGCCACCCACACCGGCTACCGCCTTCAGCGCGAACGCTTTCTCGCCGCCGCGAACATCGCCGGGGCGACCCTCTTCTCTTACGCGCATCCGCTCAACGGGCCGTTCGGCGAGCCGTTGAGCACCGATGTCGCGGTGCTGGGCGATCCCCAGTCCAAGCGGCGTCTGGTGGCCATCAGCGGCACGCACGGGGTGGAGGGCTACTACGGCTCCGACTGCCAGATCGACTGGCTGAAGCGGTTCACGCCCGACCAGTTGCCCAGGGACGTCGCCGTGGTGATGGTGCACCTGATCAACCCGTGGGGCACGGCGTGGCTGCGCAGGGTCAACGAGGACAACATTGACCTCAACCGCAACCACCTGGACTTCTCCCGGCCGTTGCCGGACAACCGGGCCTATGCGGTGCTGCACGGGATCTATGCCTGCACGCAGCTCGACGGCCCTGAGCGGCAGCGGGCCGATGCCCTGCTTGACGCGCAGATCGCCGAACACGGCTGGCCGGCGGTGATGTCGATCGTCGAGGGCGGCCAGCACAGCCACCCCGACGGATTGTTCTATGGCGGGCGGGAACCGGCCTGGTCGAACCGTACGTTGCACCGCATCGTCCAGCAGCACCTGGCGGGTGCCGAAACCGTGATGTGTTTCGACCTGCACACCGGCGCGGGCGAGTACGGCCACCCGATGCTGCTGACCATCACCCAAGGCCCTTACCCTGCGCTGGCCCAGGCTCAATCGGTTTACGGTCCGTGGCTGTACACCCTGCACACCGGCGCCGATACCCTGAGCGAAACCGGCGTCGCGGCGACGGCCACCGGCTACACCTCCCAGGCGCTGTTCGATGCGCTGACGGGCGTGCGGATGATGCCGTTCGTGATCGAGTGCGGCACCTACCCGGGGGCGCAGGTGCACCGGCATCTGCGCGACGACCACTGGCTGCACCTGCACGGCGATCCGCTCAGTGCGCAGGGGCGCAAGATCAAGCTCAACCTGCTGGAGCAGTTCTACCCGGCGGATCCGGACTGGCGGGCGATGGTGGGATTGCGCACCCGGCAGATCTGGGCGAAGGGGTTGGCGGCGCTGGGCGAGTGATGCCCGGCACTTTTCTCGGGGCATG
Source organism: Pseudomonas sp. B35(2017) (assembly GCF_002113645.1). Lineage (NCBI taxonomy): Bacteria > Pseudomonadati > Pseudomonadota > Gammaproteobacteria > Pseudomonadales > Pseudomonadaceae > Pseudomonas > Pseudomonas sp. B35(2017). Next base: position 25,190 of record NZ_NEIZ01000019.1, read on the forward strand.
AAAAACGGCCTGCCTTTCGATAGGCCGTTCGGAGAGGGAGAACGGTGCAGGATGTAGGTGAGTCGGGTCGGCCAGGTGTTTATTGCTTGAAGCCCGGCAAACTGTTCGCCTGACGCCAGTGCTTCACTGTCTGCGCAATACCTTCGGCAGAACTGTCCTCTCCAGGTTCCGGGTAAAAAATGAGGTCGGTGCCTTCCGGGTGTTCGGTAAGCGTTCTGAATTGCGCCAGCAACTCGCCCAGTTCCGCATCTGAGCCGCGTTTGTTTGTGGCTCGTATCCTTTCGATGAAACCAATGAATTCAGCTTCGGTGTAGTCAGATATGTTTGTCATGACATGCTCATTGGATTCTGTGTTGATTGATGTGATTCCTGGGGGTGTTGACTCGAAGGTTGTCTACGTCATAGACAGCGCCGCCATCTGCGACCCGTTCGAGATGATGTAACTCAAACACTCCTCGTATACCTACAGCCTCTCTGTTTCGAACTGCGGGGGCATTGCCTGACATCAAGCGATCCTGGGCATCTTTGTTGAACTGATTGAAGAGATCCGGATCATCCCTAACGGCTTGCCAAAATGCCTTGCGAAATGCATCGAAACTCGAAAACTCCCGTCCCCTGAGTTTATCCGCAATCCGTGTCGGAACCGGCGCGCCGATCCCCGTCCCCGCGCCCGCAAGCCACATTCCCGGCACATCCTCACCAATCCCCGTCACGGTGCCCGGCATCAGCCTGGCCGGCTTCGAATACACCACGTACAGCGATTTGAGTCCGGTCTCCGCCGGAAACACCAGGATGCAATCCTCAGCGGTGATGTCTTCACCGGGCAGGCCTTCTATCTGGCTGTCGGTGTTCTCGGGAATCGGGTGAACGAGGATTGTACCCAGTTGCTCCGCGTGTTCCGGATAGATCAGCGGCGGCAATGACCCCAGGGGCCCGCGCTGCGGCGTCCACAATACCGTGATGCCGTTGAGACTGGCCTCCATCGCTGTCTTGTCGCTGTTCCACCCGACCTTGACGGTGCGCACCGAGTCATCGCCCGAGGCGCCGGTATGGATGCCGTAGACCTGCATGACGCCTTCGGCATCGCGCCGGAACTGGAAACGCACGCGGGTAGTGGCGCGGGTCATGCGGCGCAACTGTTCATCGGTATGAAGAGTGCCGTCGCCCATCCTGGCCGGGAGCATTCCGAGGATGAACACACTCGCCGGGCCGCCTGCACCGCGTACCGCCCAGTTGAGGCGCTGCTGCAAGATGCCGCCGCCTGCCATGCGCCCCAATGCCAGATCAGCGCCGAGTGCCGTTGCTACCGCGCTGCTGGCGGACGGAAAGAGCATGGCGCCCGCCACCATGACCTTGCCGAAGTTGGAGGAGGGTTCCGCTGCCGTGCCGACATCCGTACGGCACCAGTTGTTCGCCGTGCAGGATTTGGCGAACACCTGATCTTCAGGGGACTTGGGCGTCGGCCATTCATCCTTTTCGATGTACACCGGCTCAGGCGGCGGTGGCGGGCTCCATGTGGCCCATGAGTAAACATCATTGCGACGTTTGCGAAGCCATTCATCATCGAAGAGAGGTTTGAATCGAGCCACGGCAACTCCCTGTATGGCCTGAATCGAGCCAAGGGAGCTTGTCGGTCAATGGGGGAGGCGGGCAAACCGACGGGGAGCGTTTCAGGCGCCTGATTTCACGAAAAATCCAGTTCGTACCAGGAGGGTGCTGGTTTCCCTACAGCGCTTTCCTGGACTGCGACTTTTCTCGAGGCATAAAAAAACGGCCTACCTTTCGGTAAGCCGTTTTTAGTACTTGGTGGCTACACAGGGACTTGAACCCCGGACCCCAGCATTATGAATGCTATGCTCTAACCAACTGAGCTATGTAGCCAAGTGGCGCGCATTATTCACCCGTAATGCAGATGCGTCAAGCGCGAATTCAAAATATTTCTTCTTATTTTCAACCGCTTAACCCGCCAGGCCCGAAAAACGGGGGGAGGAGGGGTCAGCGCAGCTGAAATCTCGCGGTGTTGGCGCTCAGCGCACGGCTGCCTTCGCTCAGGGTGTCGGCCGCCAGATTCACCGCCCGCGCCCCTTCGAGCAGGCGCAGCGCCGCCTGATCGACCTGCTGGATGTTGCCGCTGACCTCATCGGCGGTGCTCGCTTGCTCATCGACCGCCGTGGCGATCTGCGCCAGGGTGTCGGTGACGCTCTGCACGGCGCTGGCGATCTCACCCAGGCGTTCGCCCAGGCCGGTGACCGCCTGGGCGTCCGATTGCGCCTGGCCGCAGGCGGCTTCCATCAGGCTCACCGCTTCGTCGACAGTGGTGCGCAGGCTGTCGACCGTCCCCGCGATCTGCGCCGTGGACGACTGCGTGCGCTGCGACAGACTGCGCACCTCGTCGGCCACCACGGCGAAGCCGCGGCCCTGCTCGCCGGCGCGGGCCGCCTCGATGGCGGCGTTGAGCGCCAGCAGGTTGGTCTGTTCGGCCACGCCGCGGATGGTGTCGACCACCAACTGAATCTGCTGCCCCTGTTCGCTGACCCGGCCCAGCGCCGCCGCCGTTTCGTTCAGCCGCTGATTGAGCTGCTGGATGCTCGCGGTGGTGCGCTGGCTGTCGCGGCTGCTGTCGGCGGCGATGCGCCGGGTGTGCTGGGCGCTGCCGGACGCCTGCTCGCAGCTCTGCGCCACGCCCTGGGAGGTGGCGGCCAGTTGGGTGGCCGCTGCGGCGATCTGGCTGATCTGCGATTGCTGCGCCTCGACTTCGCTCAAGGCGCCGCTGGAGTGGTCGTTGAGGCTGCGCACGGCCTGGCTCAACTGCGCAGTCTCGTGATCGACGCCCAGCAGGCTGCCGCGCAGCTGCACCACCGCGACGTTGAGCGCGGTGCTGATCGACGCCAGTTCGTCGCGGCCCTGCACCGCCACTTGCAGGCTCAGGTTGCCGTCGCGCAGGGCTTCGGCGAGCAGGGTGATGCCGCTGGCGCTGCGGCGGATCGAGGCCTGCAGGCAGAGGAACAGGTACAGCGCCAGCAGCAACAGGCAGCCGAACACCGCCGCCACGACGATGAACTGGCGGATGGCCGAGCCGTGGTAGTCGTCCAGCCGCCCGTCCAGCGAGACCAGCGATTGCTGGCGCAGCGTCGCCAGGTTGCCGAGCAGGGCGTCGAGGCTGCGTTCGAAGTCGTCCGGCTTGAGGTTGATGCTGCCGCCGAACACGCCGTCGTCCAGCACCTTGAGGCCGGTGTCGAGCTGCTTGAGGCTGTCGTGGTACTGCGCGGCCCATCCTTGCAGGTCGCTCGGCAGACGCGCCTCCAGCAGGCTGGCGGTCTTCACCAGTTGCTCGCGGGCGTCGCCGATGCGGCTGCGCAGGTCACGCAACTGCAAGCGGCTCTGCAGGGTGAACTGACCGGACACCACCGAGGCCTGCCCGACCGCCGCCAGGCGCCCGACCCGTTCGATCAGGTCCGGCGCATGCTGGGTGGAAATCTGCGTCAGCAGGTAAGTCTCCAGCCACGGCGCCAGGGTCAGGCGGTTGTCCATGGCGATCTGTTCCCGCAATGCCTGAAGGGCGCTGAGGGCGTTGGTGAAGCGGTCGTAGCCGTCCGGCCACCAGCCGACGCTGCCCAGGCTTTTCGAGTCCAGGCCGCCCAGCGCGGTCTGCAGGGCCTGATAGCGGGCCAGGGTTTCGCCGCCGGCGCCTTCAGCCTGCAAGGCATTGCCCAGCTCGGTGGTGGCCTGTGCGACGGCAGGCTGCACGCCATCGAACGCGGCCATCGCAGCGAGGGTGGCGGGCGTCGGCTGGCGGTTGGTTTCCGTGGCGCGCCAGCGGGCGGCGCGGTCGCGTTGGGCGGTGAGCAGGTTGTCCAGCGCGTCGAGGGCCAGCAACTGGCGGACGCCGGCCCGTTCGCCGGCGATGAGGTTGAGCCTGTCGCGGTAGTCCTGGCCGATCATCAACAGGCTGCCGGCCAGCGGCAGGATGAACAGCAGAAACAACAGCTGGAATTTGCGGGCGAAACCAAAGCGCCCCAGCAAACCGATCCCCGGCGATAAAAAAGCCTGCATGCCCCATGACTCCTCTGGACACCGCGCACCATCGGCGTGCGTCGCGGTCGTCGCGACCTCGACCGGTGCCCTGCTAAAAGGCCTCGAAAGTTCACTCTCGCCCGCTCTGTGGGCCGGCTCTGTAGCGAAACTTCCCATTCTCGGTCCCCTTTGTAAGGGGCCGCGTTCAAGGGGACAGACAAGGCAAGATTCAGACCATGGCGTTGAGCTATCACCGTTGCGGCGATGAACGATTAGTTCGTTAGCTGGCTAAGGGGATGGCGCTTGCGCACCGAAAAATGGCACATTGGCGCACCTGCCTGCGTGCACCCATCCGCTGTCCGGAAATTCCCATGGCCATCAGCAACGTCCAGCCCGCCGCTTCGGCGCCGGCGTCTCCCCAAAGCAGCCCACTGGTGATGCGCATCATCGGCGCCGTGGCGCTGGCGCATTTGATCAATGACCTGATCCAGTCGGTGTTGCCGTCGATCTACCCGATGCTCAAGGCCAACTACGGCTTGAGCTTCACTCAGGTCGGCCTGATCACCCTGACCTTCCAGTTGACCGCCTCGCTGCTGCAGCCGTGGGTCGGTTACCACACCGACCGCCATCCGAAACCGTGGCTGCTGCCGGCCGGTTCCGTGTGCACGCTGGTCGGCATCGTGATGATGTCGATGGTCGGCAGTTTCCCGTTGATCCTGCTGGCGGCGGCGCTGATCGGCATCGGCTCTTCGACCTTTCACCCTGAAGCCTCTCGTATCGCACGGCTGGCCTCGGGCGGGCGCTTCGGATTGGCGCAGTCCACTTTTCAGGTCGGCGGCAACGCAGGTTCGGCATTCGGTCCGTTGCTGGCGGCTGCGATCATCATTCCCTTTGGCCAAGGCAACGTGGCGTGGTTCGGGCTGTTCGCCGTGTTTGCGCTGTTCGTGCTGTACCGCATCAGCCGCTGGTACGCCGATCACCTGAACCTGTTCAAGCTCAAGGCCGGCCAGGCGGCGACGCACGGATTGTCGAAGGGCAGGGTGACCGGTGCGCTGGTGGTGCTCGGGCTTTTGGTGTTCTCCAAGTATTTCTACATGGCGAGCCTGACCAGTTACTTCACCTTCTACCTGATCGAGAAGTTTGACCTGTCGGTGGCCAGCTCACAGCTGCATCTGTTCCTGTTTCTCGGCGCGGTGGCGGCGGGGACGTTCTTCGGCGGCCCCATCGGCGACAAGATCGGGCGCAAGGCCGTGATCTGGTTCTCGATCCTCGGCGTGGCGCCGTTCACCTTGCTGATGCCCCATGTCGACCTGTTTTGGACCAGCGTCTTGAGCGTGGTGATCGGCTTCATCCTCGCCTCGGCGTTCTCGGCGATCGTGGTGTACGCCCAGGAGCTGGTGCCGGGCAACGTCGGGATGATCGCTGGGGTGTTCTTCGGGCTGATGTTCGGTTTCGGCGGGATCGGCGCGGCGCTGCTGGGGCACCTGGCGGACCTCTACGGCATCGAGCAGGTGTACCTGCTGTGCTCGTTCCTGCCGTTGCTCGGGGTGCTGGCGATCTTCCTGCCGCGCACGAAGAAGGCCTGATTCCGGGCCAGCAGGAATCGCGGGTGTCGGCAGAGTGGGCGGCCGCCACCCATCCTGTGGGAGCTGGCTTGCCAGCGATAGGGCCGGCACTGCTGGCATCTCTGTCGCCTGACCTGCCGCCATCGCTGGCAAGCCAGTTCCCACAGGGTTCCTTGGCGAGTGACAGGCACAAAAAAGCCGCGTATCGAACGCGGCTTTTTCATGGGCGCTGTGTGTTACACGTTGAAGCGGAAGTGCATCACGTCGCCGTCTTTGACGATGTAGTCCTTGCCTTCCAGGCGCCATTTGCCGGCTTCCTTGGTGCCGGCTTCGCCCTTGTACTGGATGAAGTCGTTGTAGGCGATGACTTCGGCGCGGATGAAGCCTTTCTCGAAGTCGGTGTGGATCACGCCGGCGGCCTGCGGCGCGGTGGCGCCCACGCGTACGGTCCAGGCGCGGACTTCTTCGACACCGGCGGTGAAGTAGGTCTGCAGGTGCAGCATTTCGTAGCCGGCGCGGATCACGCGGTTCAGGCCAGGCTCTTCCAGGCCCAGGGCCTCGAGGAACATGTCCTTCTCTTCGCCGTCGTCCAGCTCGGCGATTTCCGCCTCGATCTTGTTGCACACCGGAACCACCACGGCGCCTTCTTCTTCGGCGATGGCCTTGACCACGTCCAGGTGCGGGTTGTTCTCGAAGCCGTCTTCAGCGACGTTGGCGATGTACATGACCGGTTTGGTGGTCAGCAGGTGGAAGCCCTTGATGATCGCCTTTTCCTCGGCGCTCATGTTCTTCATCAGGCTGCGCGCAGGCTTGCCTTCGGTGAAGTGCGGGATCAGCTGTTCCAGCAGGGCTTTCTGCGCCACGGCGTCCTTGTCACCGCCCTTGGCGTTGCGGGCGACCTTCTGCAGTTGCTTCTCGCAGCTGTCGAGGTCGGCGAAGATCAGTTCCAGGTCGATGATCTCGATGTCGCGTTTCGGATCGACGCTGTTGGAGACGTGGATCACGTTCTCGTCTTCGAAGCAGCGCACCACGTGGGCGATGGCGTCGGTCTCGCGGATGTTGGCCAGGAACTTGTTGCCCAGGCCTTCACCTTTCGATGCGCCGGCCACCAGGCCTGCGATGTCGACGAATTCCATGGTGGTCGGCAGGATGCGCTTCGGATTGACGATTTCCGCCAGCGCGTTCAGGCGCGGATCCGGCATCGGCACGATGCCGCTGTTCGGCTCGATGGTGCAGAAGGGGAAGTTCTCGGCCGCGATCCCGGACTTGGTCAGGGCGTTGAACAGGGTGGACTTGCCGACGTTAGGCAGGCCGACGATGCCGCAATTGAATCCCATGGTGTTTCCCCTCGGATAAGAGTCAGGCCTTCTGGCTGTGCAGGTTTTTCATCGCGCGGTTCCATTCTCCGGCGAGGATATCCGGCAGCACGCCGAGGGCGAAGTCGATGCTGGCGTCGAGCTTTTCCTGTTCGGCGCGCGGCGCACGACCCAGGACGAAATTCGACACCATGCTGGCCACGCCCGGGTGGCCGATGCCGAGCCGCAGGCGATGGAACGTGTTCTGATTGCCCAGTTGCGCAATGATGTCGCGCAACCCGTTGTGACCGCCATGGCCGCCGCCCTGCTTGAGCTTGGCGACGCCCGGAGGCAGGTCGAGTTCGTCGTGTGCCACCAGGATCTCTTCTGGCTTGATGCGGAAGAAACCGGCGAGTGCCGCCACGGCCTGGCCGCTGCGGTTCATGTAGGTGGTGGGAATCAGCAGACGAACGTCCTGACCTTGATGCGAATAGCGTGCGGTCAGGCCGAAATACTTGCGGTCGGCCACGAGGCTGACGCCTTGTGCGTGGGCGATGCGCTCAACAAAAAGGGCCCCTGCGTTATGCCGGGTCTGTTCGTATTCGGCGCCTGGATTACCCAGGCCGACGATCAGTTTGATGGCAGTCACGATAGGGGCCCTTCTATGGAGTGGTGGATGTCATCGCCGCAGCTCGTGCATGCGGCGAAAACGGACGAAAGATGCGCATTTACCTGGGATGTAAACTCCGCGTTCTCGCCCGCTTTCTCGCTACGCTTAAGTCCGCGATGTTCCGCCCGCTCCGGCAAGCAGAGTGAAATTACTCTGCTGCGCCTTCTGCAGCTTCTGGAGCAACACGTGGAGCGTGAACGTTGGCGACAGCCAGGTCGTTGCCATGAGCCAGTGCCACGAACTCAACGCCTTTGATGGCCTTGATGTCGGACAGGTGGATGATGGTGCCGACTTCGGCCTTGGCCAGGTCAACTTCGATGAACTCAGGCAGGTCTTTGGCTTCGCACGAAACTTCGATTTCAGCCACGACGTGGGAGATCTCGCCGCCTTTCTTGACTGCGGCTTCTTCGTTGATGAAGTGAACCGGTACTTTGGCGGTCAGTTTCTGGCCGGCAACAACGCGCACGAAGTCAGCGTGCATGATGAACTGCTTGGCTGGGTGACGCTGCAGGGCCTTGACGATGACGTTCTGCTTGGTGCCGTCGACGTTCAGCTCGATCACGTGGCTGAAGGCAGCTTCGTTTTCGAACAGCTTGGTGATTTCCTTGGCCAGGATGGTCAGGGACTGAGCGTCCTTGTTGCCACCGTAGACAACGGCCGGGATGTTGGCGGCGTGACGCAGGCGGCGGCTCGCACCTTTCCCCAGGTCAGTACGCGCTTGTGCGTTCAGGGTGAAATCAGTCATTTCATATCTCCAAAATAGCCATCACCGAGTGGCGTTTGCGACCAGCGCCAAACACGGTATGGGCAAAAAAGCCCCGCCCCGGACAGGAATGCCGGGGCGGGGCGCTTTTCGTCAACAGGACATTTCGAGAAGGGCAGGGCCCTTAACGGAACATCGCGCTGATCGATTCTTCATTGCTGATGCGGCGAACCGCTTCGGCAACCACCGGTGCGATATCCAGTTGACGGATACGCGCACAGGCTTGTGCTGCAGCGGACAGCGGGATGGTGTTGGTCACCACCAGCTCGTCCAGCACGGAATTCTCGATGTTCTCGATGGCCCGGCCCGACAGCACAGGGTGTGTGCAGTAGGCGAAGACCTTGGCTGCGCCGTGCTCTTTCAGGGCCTTGGCCGCATGGCACAGGGTGCCGGCGGTATCGACCATGTCATCGACCAGGATGCAGGTGCGACCTTCGACATCGCCGATGATGTGCATCACTTCGGAGTGATTGGCTTTTTCACGGCGTTTGTCGATGATCCCGAGATCCACGCCCAGGGATTTGGCAACGGCCCGTGCACGCACGACGCCGCCAATGTCCGGGGACACGATCATCAGGTTCTCGAAGCGCTGGTCTTCGATGTCATCCACCAGAACCGGGGAGCCGTAGATGTTATCTACCGGAATATCGAAGAAACCCTGAATCTGGTCAGCGTGCAGGTCAACCGTGAGCACACGGTCGATGCCGACGACGGTGAGCATGTCAGCGACGACTTTCGCGCTGATGGCCACACGTGCGGAACGCGGACGGCGATCCTGACGGGCATAACCAAAGTAAGGGATAACAGCAGTGATACGAGTAGCCGAGGAGCGGCGGAAGGCATCAGCCATCACTACCAGTTCCATCAGGTTATCGTTGGTCGGAGCGCAAGTCGGCTGAATAATGAAGACGTCTTTACCGCGAACGTTTTCATTGATCTCGGCAGTGATTTCGCCGTCGGAAAACTTACCGACAGAAATGTCACCGAGAGGGATATGCAGCTGACGTACGACACGCCGAGCCAGATCGGGGTTAGCGTTCCCCGTAAAGACCATCATCTTGGACACGCGCAGTACCTGAAGGCTGAGGGTATACCTGGATGAGTATAGGAAAATGGCAGGGGCGGCTGGATTCGAACCAACGCATGGCAGGATCAAAACCTGCTGCCTTACCGCTTGGCGACGCCCCTGTATCTGTTGCTGCAAGTGCCGTGCACTTGGTTCCGTTAGAGCAGGCTCTGTAGCTTGCGATGCAACATCGAAACGTTGCTGCCTTTGGCTACAAACCCTGTAAGGGTCTCTGTCAGAAGGGCCGAGACTTTATCAGCTTCAGCTTTGCTTGGGAAGCCCCCAAACACACAACTTCCAGTTCCGGTGAGTTTTGCTTCGGTGAAATTACCTAGCAAATTCAATGCGTTACGTACTTCTGGATAACGCCTTGCAACCACCGGCAAGCAGTCATTTCGACTGTTTCCCTCGGGAACGGGGCGCACTTTAATGGGCGGTGTGTTACGTGTCAACAACGGATCGGAAAAAATTTCTGCCGTACTTACAGAGACTTGCGGAACCAGCACGACGTACCAGGGTTCTGCGGGTTCGACCGGGGTCAGTTTTTCGCCCACGCCTTCGGCGAAGGCGGCATGGCCGCGCACGAACACCGGGACGTCGGCGCCCAGCGACAGGCCGAGGCCGGCCAGGCGGTCTTCGTCCCAGCCCAACTGCCAGAGATGGTTGAGGCCCAGCAGGGTGGTGGCCGCGTTCGAGCTGCCGCCGCCGATGCCGCCGCCCATCGGCAGGATCTTGTCGATCCAGATGTCGATGCCCAGCGTGCAGCCGGACTGCTCCTGGAGTTTCTTCGCCGCGCGCACGATCAGGTTGCTGTCGTGGGGCACGCCGTCGAATTCGGTGTGCAGGCGGATCACGCCGTCGTCGCGCACGGCGAAGGTGATCTCGTCGCCGTAGTCGAGGAACTGAAAGATTGTCTGCAGTTCGTGGTAGCCGTCGTCGCGGCGGCCGAGAATGTGCAGCATCAGATTGAGCTTGGCCGGGGACGGCAGGGTCAGGCGGGGTGCGCTCATGTTCACAGCCCCAGCTTGCGCGGTTGCCAGGTCTTGATGACCAGGGTCACGTCCAGGTCGGTGCCGTGCAGCTTGATCCGCTCCGGCAGCCAGAAACCGTTCTGTTCGGCATAGCTCAGGTACTCGACCTGCCAGCCGTCCTGATCCAGGCTGGCCAGGCGGCTGTCGGCGTCGAGGGTCAGGCGGCTCTTGCTGTCCGGCGCCGGCAGGCCGCGCACCCACCAAGCCAGGTTCGACACCGGCAGTTTCCAGCCCAGTTGCTCTTCGAGCAGGGCTTCCGGCGACTGTGCGTCGTAGCGGCCCTGGTTGGCGACCTCCAGCGAAACCTTGCCCGGCCGCCCGGTCAGGCGCGCCGCGCCGCGGCCCAGCGGGCCGGACAGGCGGATGTCATAGTAGTCCTGGCGCTGCAGCCAGAACAGCGTGCCGCTGCCGGAGTCCTTCGGCGCGCGGATGCCGATCTTGCCGTCGATCTGCCAGCCGTCGAGCCCGGTCAGTTGCTGCTTGTGCTCGCGCCATTGGGCCGGGTTGCCGTGGCCTTCGACCGATTCACGGGCGCCGAAGCCTGCGCAACCGGCGAGCAGGGCGATGAAGCTGAAAACGATGAGGTGGCGCAAAAACATGGGTTATAGGGTCTCGGATCCGGTCAGGCGCTTGATGGTGCTGCGCAGGATGGTGCTGTCGGGCTGATCCTTGAGGAACTTGCCCCAGATCTGCTTGGCTTCGCGCTGGTTGCCCTTGGTCCACAGCACCTCGCCCAGGTGCGCGGCCACTTCGTGGTCGGGGAAACGCTCCAGCGCCTGGCGCAGGTAGCGCTCGGCTTCGTCGAGGTTGCCCAGGCGGAAGTTGACCCAGCCGAGGCTGTCGAGCACCGCCGGGTCTTCCGGGTTGAGCTGGTGCGCCTGTTCGATCAGGGTCTTGGCTTCGGCGTAGCGGGTGGTGCGGTCGGACAGGGTGTAGCCCAGGGCGTTGAGCGCCATGGCGTTGTCCGGGTCGCGCTTGATGATCAGGCGCAGGTCCTTTTCCATCTGCGCCAGGTCATTGCGCTTTTCCGCCTGCATGGCGCGGGTGTAAAGCAGATTGAGGTCGTCCGGATACTGCTGCAGGGCTTGCTGCAGGGTTTTCCAGGCCTTGTCGCCCTGGTTGTTGGCGGACAGGGTCTCGGCCTCGATCAGGTACAGCTGGATCGCGTAGTCCGGCTGTTCGTCGCGCTGGACGGCCAGTTTGCTCAGGGCTTCGGCGGTCTTGCCGTTGTTCATCAGGATGTCGGCCTGGCGCAGCTGCGCCGGCAGGTAGTCGTTGCCCGGGCCGACCTGGGCGTACTCGATCAGGGCGCCTTGCGGGTCGTTGCGTTCCTCGGCGATGCGGCCCAGGTTCAGGTGCGCCGAATCGACATGGCTTTCCCGGGCGATCAGGTCTTCCAGGTAGCCCTTGGCCTCTTCCCAGGCCTTGGCCTCCAGGCACACCAGCGCCAGTGAATAGCGCAGTTCGTCGTCTTCGGGGTATTGCTGCACGAGGGAGGAGAACTCGGCCTTGGCGTCGTCCATCCGGTCCTGCTCGACCAGCATCCGCGCGTAGGTCAGGCGCAGGCGCTTGTCGTCCGGGTATTTGCGAATGCTCTTCTGCAGCAGCGGCAGGGCCTCGTCGCCGCGGTTCATGCCTTGCAGCAGACGCGCGCGCAGCAGGATCGGGGCGATTTCGCCGTCCTCCGGCGGATTGTCCTCCAGCAGGGTCAGCGCGCCTTTGTTGTCGCCGTCCTGCTGCAGCAGCAAGGCCTTGCCGAAGATCAGCTGGTTGTTGTGCGGGTGACGCTGCAGCAGCCGGTCGAAGCTTTTCATCAGGCCGTTGCGGGTTTCCTGGTCGGTGTCGGCGGCCGACAGCGCCAGGAAGTCGAAATGGGTGTCGCCCTTGCCCTGCAGGACTTTCTCCATGTAGACCATCGAGTCGTCATAGCGCCCGGCCCGCGCCAGCTGCACGGCGGCGGCACGCTGCGCCTCAAGGTCGTCCGGGGCGTTCTTCGCCCAGATCAGGGCGGTGTCGAGGGCCGGCTGGTCCGCGCCCAGGTACTCGGCGATGCGGAACGCCCGCTCGGAGACGCCCGGATCCTGGGTGTTGATGGCCTGGGTCACGTAGTTGTCCAGGGCGATGTCGAACCGGTTGCGCTGGCCGGCGAGTTCGGCGCTCAACAGGCTGAAGACGGTTTCCTCGCTGAACGAGCTGTAGACCTTGGCCTTTTCGGGCGCCGGGGCCGTGTCTTCGACCGGCGGGGTGCCGTCCGTCGAAACGGGGGCCAGGGACTGGCAGCCGCTGAGGAAGGCAATAGCGAGGAACAACGCGGAAGATCTATTCATATGGGGGAAGTGGCGACTAACCTGCGGTCGGATCATCATGACACAAGCCTTCGGCCAAACATAACCGAGTCTCGATTGTGGCCATTATAGGGGCCGGCAATGGAGACAATAGTCGGCGGTAGTTGTTCTGGATCTTTCGAAGTAGGACAATTGCCGGCTTCACGTCACCATCAGCGACCTTGAATGGCCTTCCTCGCACTCGGTATCAACCACAAGACTGCTTCAGTAGACGTCCGCGAGCGCGTGGCCTTTACCCCTGAGCAGCTGGTCGAGGCCCTGCAGCAGCTCTGCCGGCTCACCGACAGCCGCGAAGCGGCGATCCTCTCCACCTGCAACCGCAGCGAACTCTATATAGAACAGGATCACCTGTCGGCGGAGATCGTGCTGCGCTGGTTGGCCGAATACCACCAATTGAGCTTCGACGAGCTGCGCGCCAGCGCCTACGTGCATGAAGACGATGCGGCCGTTCGTCACATGATGCGCGTCGCCTCCGGGCTCGACTCGCTGGTGCTGGGCGAGCCGCAGATCCTGGGCCAGATGAAGTCGGCCTACGCCGTGGCCCGCGAGGCCGGCACCATCGGCCCGTTGCTGGGGCGCCTGTTCCAGGCGACGTTCAATGCCGCCAAGCAGGTGCGCACCGACACCGCCATCGGTGAGAACCCGGTCTCCGTGGCCTTTGCCGCCGTCAGCCTGGCCAAGCAGATCTTCAGCGACCTGCAGCGCAGCCAGGCCTTGCTGATCGGCGCCGGCGAGACCATCACCCTGGTCGCCCGCCACCTGCACGAGCTGGGGGTCAAGCGCATCGTCGTGGCCAACCGCACCCTGGAGCGCGCCAGCCTGCTGGCCGAGCAGTTCGGCGCCCACGCGGTGCTGCTGTCGGACATCCCGGCGGAGCTGGTGCGCAGCGACATCGTCATCAGTTCCACCGCCAGCCAGTTGCCGATCCTGGGCAAGGGCGCGGTGGAAAGCGCGCTGAAGCAGCGCAAGCACAAGCCGATCTTCATGGTCGACATCGCCGTGCCCCGGGACATCGAGCCGGAAGTGGGCGAGCTGGACGACGTCTATCTCTACAGCGTCGACGACCTGCACGAAGTGGTCGCCGAGAACCTCAAGAGCCGCCAGGGCGCTGCCCAGGCCGCCGAGGAGATGGTCTCGGTCGGCGCCGACGATTTCATGGCGCGCCTGCGCGAACTGGCGGCGGTCGACGTGCTCAAGGCCTATCGTCAACAGAGCGAGCGCCTGCGCGACGAAGAGCTGCAGAAGGCCTTGCGCTCGCTGGCCAACGGCGGCAATGCCGAAGACGTGCTGGGCCAGCTGGCCCGGGGCCTGACCAACAAACTCCTGCACGCGCCGAGCGTGCAGTTGAAAAAGCTTTCTGCCGAAGGCCGCGTCGATGCGCTGGCCATGGCCCAGGAACTCTTTGCCCTTGAGGGCTCACCGGATAGCTTTTCGGATAAAAAACCGCAATGAAAGCGTCACTGCTCAATAAGTTGGAGACTCTCCAGGAACGTTTCGAGGAACTGACGGCGCTGCTGGGCGACGCCGAAGTCATTTCCGATCAGGCCAAGTTCCGCACCTATTCGAAGGAATACGCGGAAGTCGAGCCGGTCGTCGAGGCCTACAAGAAGCTGCTCAGCGTGCAAGGCGACCTCGAAGGCGCCCAGGCGCTGCTCAAGGACAGCGACCCGGACCTGCGCGAAATGGCCGTGGAAGAAGTCCGCGAAGCCAAGGAGCGACTGGTGGTTCTTGAGGCCGACCTGCAGCGCATGCTGCTGCCCAAGGATCCGAACGACGGACGCAACGTGTTCCTGGAGATCCGTGCCGGCACCGGCGGCGACGAAGCGGCGATCTTCTCCGGCGACCTGTTCCGCATGTACTCGCGCTATGCCGAGAAGCGCGGCTGGCGCGTGGAGATCCTCTCGGAGAACGAGGGCGAGCACGGCGGCTACAAAGAAGTCATTGCCCGGGTCGAAGGCGACAACGTCTACGGCAAGCTGAAGTTCGAGTCCGGCGCCCACCGCGTGCAGCGCGTGCCGGCCACCGAATCCCAGGGCCGCATCCACACCTCGGCCTGCACCGTGGCGGTGCTGCCGGAGCCGGACGAGCAGGAAGCGATCGAGATCAACCCGGCGGATCTGCGCGTGGACACCTACCGTTCCTCCGGGGCCGGCGGTCAGCACGTGAACAAGACCGACTCGGCGATCCGCATCACCCACTTGCCGACCGGCATTGTGGTCGAATGCCAGGAAGAACGCTCCCAGCACAAGAACCGCGCGCGGGCGATGGCCTGGCTGTCGGCCAAGCTCAACGACCAGCAGACCGCCGCCGCCGCCAGCGCCATCGCCAGCGAGCGCAAGCTGCTGGTGGGCTCCGGCGACCGTTCCGAGCGCATCCGCACCTACAACTTCGCCCAGGGCCGGGTCACCGACCACCGCGTCAACCTGACCCTGTATTCCCTCGACGAGATCCTCGCCGGCGGCGTCGAAGCGGTGATCGAACCGCTGTTGGCCGAATACCAGGCTGACCAGCTCGCAGCGATAGGTGAATAAATGACCATCATCGCCAGCCTGCTGCGCGCCGCCGAACTGCCCGACTCGCCCACCGCCCGCCTGGACGCCGAGCTGCTGCTGGCCGCCGCCCTGGGCAAGCCGCGCAGTTTCCTGCACACCTGGCCCGAGCGCATCGTGCCGAGCGAGGTGGTGCTGGTGTTCACCGAATACCTGCAACGCCGCCGCAGCGGCGAGCCGGTGGCCTACATCCTCGGTCAGCAAGGGTTCTGGAAACTCGACCTGGAAGTGGCGCCGCACACCCTGATCCCGCGCCCGGACACCGAGCTGCTGGTGGAGGCCGCCCTCGAATTGCTGCCGGCGACCCCGGCCAGCGTCCTCGACCTCGGCACCGGCACCGGCGCCATCGCCCTGGCCCTGGCCAGCGAGCGCCCGGCCTGGCAGGTCACCGCCGTGGACCGCGTGCCGGAGGCCGTGGCCCTGGCCGAGCGCAACCGCCAGCGCCTGAACCTGAGCAACGCCAAGGTGCTGAGCAGCCATTGGTTCAGTTCGCTGCAAGGCCAGCGCTTCGGGCTGATCATCAGCAACCCGCCGTACATCCGCGCCGCCGACCCGCACCTGGCCGAAGGCGATGTGCGCTTCGAGCCGGCCAGCGCGCTGGTGGCCGGCGCCGACGGGCTCGACGACCTGCGCCTGATCGTCGCCCAGGCGCCGCAGCATCTGGAGGCCGGTGGCTGGCTGATGCTCGAGCACGGCTATGATCAGGCCGAGGCCGTGCGCGACCTGCTGCTGACCCGCGGTTTCGAAGACGTCCACAGCCGCACCGACCTGGGCGGCCACCAACGGATCAGCCTGGGGCGCCTGCCGTGCTGAATGATCAGGAATTGTTGCGCTACAGCCGGCAGATCCTGCTGCAGCACGTCGACATCGACGGCCAGCTGCGGCTCAAGGACAGCCGGGCATTGATCGTCGGCCTCGGCGGGCTCGGCGCGCCGGTGGCCCTGTATCTGGCGGCGGCGGGTGTCGGCGAGCTGCACCTGGCGGACTTCGACACGGTCGACCTGACCAACCTGCAACGCCAGATCATCCACGACACCGACAGCGTCGGCATGACCAAGGTCGACTCGGCGCTCAAGCGGCTGGGGGCGATCAACCCCGAGATCCGCCTCGTGCCGCACCGCCAGGCCCTGGACGAGGATTCCCTCGCCGCAGCGGTGGCGGCGGTGGATCTGGTGCTCGACTGCTCCGACAACTTCTCCACCCGAGAGGCGGTCAACGCCGCTTGCGTGGCGGCCCGCAAGCCGCTGGTCAGCGGCGCGGCGATCCGCCTCGAAGGGCAGCTGTCGGTGTTCGACCCGCGCCGGGCCGAAAGCCCCTGCTACCACTGCCTCTACGGGCACGGCAGCGAAGCCGAACTGACCTGCAGCGAGGCCGGCGTGGTCGGGCCGCTGGTGGGCCTGGTCGGCAGCCTTCAGGCGCTGGAGGCCATGAAGCTGCTGGCGGGGTTCGGCGAACCGCTGGTGGGGCGGCTGCTGTTGATCGATGCGCTGGGTTCGCGGTTCCGTGAGCTGCGGGTCAAGCGCGATCCGGGCTGCAGCGTGTGCGGTGCGCCGCATGCGTGAGGCCCCGGTCGCGGTGTTCGACTCCGGCGTCGGCGGCTTGTCGGTGCTGGCGGAGATCCAGCGTCTGCTGCCCGGCGAATCGATCCTGTACTTCGCCGATTGCGGCCACATTCCCTACGGCGAGAAAACCCCGGAATTCATCCGTCAGCGTTGCGCCCTGATGGCCGCCTTCTTCCGCGAGCAGGGCGCCAAGGCGTTGGTGCTCGCCTGCAACACCGCCACCGTGGCCGCCGTGGCCGACCTGCGCCGGGACTTCCCCGACTGGCCGATCGTCGGCATGGAGCCCGCCGTCAAGCCGGCCGCCGCCGCCACCCGCAGCGGCGTGGTCGGTGTGCTGGCCACCACCGGCACCCTGGCCAGCGCCAAGTTCGCCGCACTGCTCGACCGCTTCGCCACGGACGTGAAGGTCATCACCCAGCCCTGCCCGGGCCTTGTGGAGCTGATCGAAGGCGGCGACCTGCACAGCGACGCGCTGCGCCGGATGCTGCACGGCTACGTCGAGCCACTGCTGGCCGCCGGCTGCGATACGATCATCCTCGGCTGCACCCATTATCCGTTCCTCAAGCCGATGCTCGCGACCTTGCTCCCCGCGGACATCAGCCTCATCGACACCGGCGCCGCCGTGGCCCGGCAACTCCAGCGGCTGTTGGCCGAACGCGGCGCGCTCGCCGAGGGGCCGAGCCGGCCGGCGCGGTTCTGGACCAGCGGCGATCCGCAGGCCTTCAGAACAGTCCTGCCATTGCTGGGGCAAACGTCTGACGATGTGCAAAGCTTGGGTTTGTAAGAAATTTGTGTAATAACCGAAAAATAAGCTGAACTTCAGTTTAAGCGCGGACTTCTATAGCGTTGAGTCACATAACAACCATACGACCGTTCGGAAAAGGATGTTTCAAGTGAAGCGACTATTCTGCTTGGCCGCGATTGCGGCTGCACTGATGGGGCACAGTTTTACCGCACAAGCCGCCGGCGTCGAGTTCGGGGTCGGGGCGACCAGCGATTCGACCATGACCTATCGCCTGGGCATGAACTTCGACTGGGACAAGAGTTGGCTGCAGAGCGATGTCGGTCGCCTGACCGGCTACTGGAGCGGCGCCTACACCTATTGGGAAGGCGACAAGACCTCCAGCAACAACAGCCTGTCGTTCTCGCCGGTGTTCGTCTATGAGTTCGCCGGCCAGTCGGTCAAGCCGTATGTCGAGGCGGGGATCGGCGTCGCGGTGTTCTCCAACACCAAGTACGAGGACAACAACATCGGCGGCGCCTTCCAGTTCGAGGATCGCTTCGGTTTCGGCCTGCGCTTCAACGGCGGGCATGAGGTCGGGATCCGCGCGACGCACTACTCCAACGCCGGCCTTGCCAGCAGCAACGACGGGGTAGAGAGCTACTCGCTGCATTACACGATGCCGCTGTAGGTTCCCGAGCACAGCAGCCGATCAGGGGGCGCCGGCGCCGTCAAGGCGCCGGGCCATTCCGTGCAGCAGCGGGAACAGCAGCGCCCACAGCAGGCCGATGCCGATCAGGGTCGGCCATTGCCCATAGGCGAACCCTACGCCGGACAGTTGCCCGCCGGCGCCATACGACAACGCACCGCCCGCCGCGCCGAGCAGGCTCGCCCGCCACCACGGCCGGGCGCTCCATCGCAGGCAATGGCGCAGCGTGGTGCCCAGCAGCGCCCACAGCAGCATCAGCCACAGCGGGATCAGCGGCGACGGATCCGGGAACTCGAACACCCCCGATCCCCGCAGCACGCTGTCCACGGCGGTGCCGACGATCACCACGCAGAGGATCAGCCGGCCTTCCGCCGCCCAGCTGCTGATCCAGCGCAGGTGGATCACCAGCACCGCCAGCGCCAGCAGCAGCCACAGGCTGTTGCCCCCGAGCACGCAGGCCAGCCAGCCGATCTGGAACAGGACGGCGTTGGCCAGGCGTTCAGGCATCGAAGCGTCCCAACAGCGGCGCCGGCATGGCCGCCGGTTTGGCCAGCAGCAACTGGGCGGTGCCGATGGTGCGCTCCAGGAAGCCGCCCTCGCAGTAGCACAGGTAGAACTCCCACATCCGCAGAAAGCCGTCGTCGTAGCCCAGTTCGGCCAGAGGCCCCCGGGCGCGGCGGAAGTTCTCGTGCCACAGGCGCAGCGTGCGGGCGTAGTGCAGGCCGAAGTCTTCCATGTGCAGCAGGTTCATGTCGGTGTCGCGGCTGACGATCTCGAGCATCTTCTGCACGCAGGGCAGGGCGCCGCCGGGAAAGATGTAGCGCTGGATGAAATCCACCCCGCGCCTGGCCTGCTCGTAGCGCTGTTCGCGGATGGTGATCGCCTGCAGCAGCATCAGGCCGTTGCTTTTGAGCAGGTGCGCGCACTGCTTGAAGTAAGTCGGCAGAAACCGGTGGCCGACCGCCTCGATCATCTCGATCGACACCAGCTTGTCGTACTGCCCTGTGAGGTCGCGGTAGTCCTTGAGCAGCAAGGTCACCCGATCCTGCAGGCCAAGGCGTTCGATGCGCGCGGCGGTGAACGCGTACTGCGCCTTGGACAGCGTCGTGGTGGTCACCCGGCAGCCGTAGCGCTGCGCGGCATACAGCGCCATGCTGCCCCAGCCGGTGCCGATCTCCAGCAGATGGTCGCCGGGCGTGAGCGCGAGCTTCTGGCAGATCCGCTCCAGCTTGTTCAGTTGCGCCTGCTCCAGGCTGTCGTCGGGGTGCAGGAACTGCGCCGCCGAATACATCATGGTCGGATCAAGGAATTGCTCGAACAGGTCGTTGCCCAGGTCGTAGTGGGCGGCGATGTTCCTTTGCGATCCCTTGTGCGTGTTGCGGTTGAGCCAGTGCAGGGTGCGGATGAACGGGCGTCCGAGCAGCGCCATTCCGCGCTCCATGCCGTCGAGCACGTCGAGGTTGCTGACGAACACCCTCACCACGGCCGTCAGGTCGGGCGAGCTCCAGTAACCTTGAATGTAGGCCTCGCCGGAACCGATCGAGCCGTTGGCCGCGACCATGCCCCAGACCGCTGCATCGTGCACGTGGATCTCGCCGGTCGGCCCGCTGCCGGCGACGCCGAAGGTCTGGTGACGACCGTCCTCGACCAGCACCAGTTGCCCGTGCCTGATCCGCGCCAGCTGGCGCAGCACGCCTCGGCGCAGCAGGGAACCGCTCAGCCCATGGACGCAGAGCAGGCCGGCCCTGGCCGAAACGCTAGGGGACTTCATGGCGGTGTTCCTCGGCAGGGAGGGTGGCCGTGCGCATATGACCGTCGGCGGCGTGATGGGTGAACAGCGGCGCACGCTTGAGCAGCAGGCGCAGGGCCTGCCAGTAGATCGTCACGGCGGTCTTGCCGGTCATCCACGGGAACCGCCGCAGGTGGCGGTGCAGGCTGTGGCGGTCGAGCGTTTCGCGGTGCAGGTCGAGGGTGGCGTCGAACAGCTTGCGGCCGTCCTGCCAGTCGGCCATGTGCACACCGAGGGCCTCGCCGACGGGGCTGAAGCTCATGCGGTACTCAAGGTCCGGCGGCAGGAACGGCGACACATGGAACGCCTTGGCCACCGTGAAATGCCGGTGACTGTCCGGCGGGTCGTCCGACCGGGCCGGCAGCACGTAGTGGTAGCGCTCGCGCCACGGCGTATTGCTGACCTCACAGAGAATCGCCGCCAACCGGCCGCAGGGTTCGTGGCAATAGAAGAAACTCACCGGGTTGAACGCCAGGCCGAAGCTTCGGGGCTGGGTCAGCAAGTGGATCGCGCCTTGAGGCTCATGGCCGATGGCGAGGCCGACCTGGCGGCGCACGGCGTCGCTCAGGCGTTCGCCGGGCTGGGAAAACGCCTTGAGGTAATCGCGCTCGCGGAACGAGAACGGGGCGAAACGGCTGCGCCCCGCCAGCGGCGAGAGCCCGAGCACGGTCTCTTGCTCGGTCAGATCCAAGTACAGCAAGCCGATCCGGTAGCGGAACGCATGGCGGCAGGGGGCGAACCGCCGGTGCGTGATCCAGCCGCTGTACAGGGCGCTGTTCACAGCCGTTCCCCGAACGCGGCCGCCACCCGCAAGGCACTGGCCACGCCGTCTTCATGAAAGCCGTTGGCCCAGTAGGCGCCGCAGTAGTGGGTGTGTTGCCGGCCATCGAGTTCGGTCCAGCGTGCCTGGGCCGCCACCGCCGCCAGGCTGAACTGCGGATGCGCATAGAGGTAGCGGCCGAGGATGCTGGCGGGCGTGATGCCGGCACTCTGGTTGAGGCTGACGCAAAACGTGGTGTCGCTCTGGATGCCCTGCAGGATGTTCATGTCGTAGGTGACCGCCGGCAAGGCATCGCCGGCGCCGCCCAGGCGCACGTTCCAGCTGGCCCGGGCCCGTTTGCGGGTGGGCAGCAGTCGGATGTCGGTGTGCAGCACCACTTCGTTGTCGGCGTAGGGCAGGGCGCCGAGCACTGCCTGTTCGGCGGAACTGGGGCGGTCGAGCAGGCTCAGCGCCTGGTCGCTGTGGCAGGCCAGCACCACTTTGTCGAAGCGTTCGCGGCCGGCGGGGCTGTGGATATCGACGCCGCGCCCGTCGCGGACCACCCGCTCGACCGGGCAGCCCAGGCGGATCCTGTCCCGGAATGCAGCGCTCAGCGGTGCAAGGTAGGCGCTTGAGCCGCCTTCGATCACCTGCCATTGCGGGCGGTCGCTGACGGACAACAAGCCGTGGTTCTCGAAGAACCGCACGAAGAACCGCAACGGAAACCTGAGCATCCCGGCCATGGGCATCGACCAGATCGCCGCCCCCATCGGCACGATGTAATGCAGGATGAAGCGTTCGCCGTAGCCGCCGGCCTTCAGGTAGTCGTCCAGGGTGGTGTCGGCGGCGATCCGTCGTTCGGCCAGGTCGCGCCGGGCGCTCCGGTTGAAGCGCAGGATGTCGCGCAGCATGCCCCAGAACCCCGGCGACAATAGGTTGCGGCGCTGGGCGAACAGGCTGTCGAGGTTGTTGCCGTTGTATTCGAGGCCGGTGTCCGGGTCGGTCACCGAAAAGCTCATTTCGGTGGGCCGGAAGCGCACCCCCAGTTGCCCGAGGATGTGCATGAAGTTCGGGTACGTCCTGTCGTTGAACACGATGAAGCCGGTGTCCACCGCGTACTCGCGCCCTCCGACCGTCACCTGGGCCGTGTGCGTGTGGCCGCCGATGCGGTCGGCGGCCTCGAACAGGGTGACGTCGTGCCGTCGCGCAAGCAGGTAAGCGCAGGTCAGGCCCGCGATGCCGCTGCCGACGACGGCGATGTTCACGTGGCGTCCTTGAGCGGCGGCGTGCTGCGCACCATGCGCTTGCCGATCGCCAGTTGCGCCCGCGCCGGCAGCTTCGACAGCGGCCACAGCGCCGCCATGAACAGCGCCGGGAACGCGATCTCCAGCGGGCGGTTCCGCAGGCTGGCGAAGATGTGCCGGGCGGCCTTGTCCGCCGGCCAGCTCAACGGCATCGGAAAGTCGTTTTGTGCAGTCAGGGGCGTATCGACGAAGCCCGGGCTGACGACAGTGACTTCGATGCCTTCGTCCGCCAGGTCGATGCGCAGCGATTCGAACAGGTAGCGCAGGCCGGCCTTCGAGGCGCCATAGGCCTCCGCCCTGGGCAGCGGCAGGTAGGTGACCGAGCTGGCCATGCCGACCAGGTGCGGCGCCCTGCCCTTGCGCAGCAGGGGCAGGGCGGCTTCGATGCAGTAACTGGTGGCGAGCAGGTTGGTGCGCACCACGTGTTCGACGATCGAGGCGTCGAACTGATGGGCATCGACGTATTCGCAGGTGCCGGCGTTGAGGATCACCGTGTCCAGCGAGCCCCATTCTCCGGCGATCCGCTCGCCGATTTCCCGCACGGTCTGGCTGTTCGTCAGATCGCCCGGCACCACCAGCACCTGGCCCGGATAGCGTTGCGCCAACACCTTGAGCGGTGCGGTCTGGCGGGCGCTGACCGCCACATGCGCCCCGGTCTTAAGAATCTCCTCGGCCAATGCCGCACCGATGCCGCTGCTGGCACCGGTCAGCCAATACCGCCGCTGAAGCGTGCGACGATTCATCCCATTCTCCTTTTCAGCCAGGCGATCGCCCGGCCCAATACGGGTAGATGTTCATAAAGTAGCGCCCCGGCATCGAAATAGTCGCGGTGGCGGTAAACCTTGTCGCGCCAGAGCAAGTGCGAGCAGCCGCCGACCCGGATCGGCCGCCCGCGGGCCAGGCGCGGATGGCGGTAGGTCATGACCCAGCGCAGATAGCCCTCGCAGTCGCCGATCTGGTCGAAGCCGTGAAAGTCGAAGCGCAGTTCGCTGACATTGGCATACATTTCGCCGAACAATTCACGCAATTGCGCCAGTCCCTGCACTTCGTGCAGCGGATCGGTGAAATGGATGTCGTCACTGTACAGCTCGCCGAGGCGGTGCAGGTTGTCCTTGTCCAGTTCGGCGAACCGATGGGCGAAGCGGCGCAGGAACTCACTCATGGCCCTCTCCTGTAGACGAACGGGACGGCAGGTTCTTGAAGGCCGCCAACGCCCGTTCCCGTGAGGTGCCCAGGTTGACGATCGGCGCCGGGTAGTCCGCCACGCCGAACAGGCCGCCGAGGGCCGCCGGGTTGTGCACGTCCTTTTTGTTCAGCCCGGCCAATTGCGGCAGCCAGTGTTTGATGAACACGCCTTCGCCGTCGAATTTCTCCGACTGGCTCAGCGGATTGAAAATGCGGAAGTAGGGCGCCGCATCGGTGCCGGTCGAGGCGCTCCACTGCCAGCCGCCGTTGTTCGCCGCCAGGTCGCCGTCGATGAGGTGGCGCATGAAAAAGCGCTCGCCCTCGCGCCAGTCGATCAGCAGGTTCTTGGTCAGGAACATCGCCACCACCATGCGCAGGCGGTTGTGCATCCAGCCGGTCTCCAGCAATTGGCGCATGGCCGCGTCGATGATCGGCAGGCCCGTGCGCGCCTCTTGCCAGGCCGCCAGGTCCTCTGGCGCATCGCGCCACGGCAGGGCTTCGGTTTCCGGGCGGAAGGCGCGATGGCGGGAGACCCGTGGGTAGCCCACCAGGATGTGCTTGTAGAACTCGCGCCAAAGCAGCTCGTTGATCCAGGTGACGGCGCCGGCCTTGCCGCTTTCGAACTCGCCCTGGTTGCTTTGCAGCGCGGCGTGCAGGCATTGGCGCGGCGACAGGACGCCGGCGGCGAGGTAAGCGGACAGCTGGCTGGTGCCCGGCTTGGCGGGGAAGTCGCGTTCGCTCTGGTAATAGTCGATCTGCGCGTCGGCAAAGGTGTCGAGGCGCCGCTGGGCTTCGGCCTCGCCGGCCGGCCAGAGGGCGCGCAGGGATGGGCTGGGGGGCGCAAACCCTGCGACGGCTTCGGGCACCGGATCGCTTTCGATCTCCAGCGGCGCCTGCTTGCCCGGCGCTCTCACCAACGACGGCATCGAACGGTGCAAGCGCTCGTGGCAGACCTTGCGGAACTGGCTGAACACCTGAAAGTAGCCGCCGGTTTTGGTCAGCACGCTGCCGGGCTTGAACAGCAGTTGGTCGAGATGGCTGGTGAACGTAATGCCTTCGTCGTGCAGGGCACGGGCGACGGCGGCGTCCCGGCGGCTTTCGTGGAGGCCGTACTCTTCGTTCACGTGCACGGCCTCGATCCGCAACTGCCGGCACAGGTCGAGCAGCACCTCGGGCACCTGATCCCAGCGAGGTGCGGTGCGGATCAGCAGGGGAATGTTCAGCTCGCCCAGGGCCGCGCTCAATTCATGCAGGTTGCGCAGCCAGAAATCGACCTTGCAGGCGGCATCGTCATGGATCTGCCATTGCTCGGGGCTCAACAGGTACACGGCCACGGTCGGGCCCCGGCCGGCGGCTGCGGCGAGGGCGGTGTTGTCGTGTCGGCGCAGGTCGCTGCGCAGCCAGATCAATTGCATGGTGCCTTGTTCCAACCTCATCAGATCAATCCGCACTGAAGGAGCCCCTGGTGGGCCGACAAGGGATCTTCGGCCAGGGACAACTCAGTGTGTTCGCAAGCTTGGCCGGACAGCTCGGCGTGGTGGATGCGCACCGTCGCTCCGGCGATCATTGTCGGGCAGCCGACGCCGCTCAACAGTTTCGGCAACTGGGCCAGGTTCAGGGCCTTGCTGGAATACAGCAGGACGCCCCGCGCATGCAGCTGTTCGGCCGCCATCGCCAGCTCTGCCGGCGGCAACGGCCAGTCGAACACCTGAACCGGGCAGTCGCTGCCGCTGATCAGCCAGGCGCAGAGCCACAGGCGCGGCTCCAGCGCCAGGTCCGACTGATTGACCAGCAGCAGCGGCGCCGTGCGCAACTGGCGATTGTTATGGTAGATGCGCGCGCCGAATTTGCTGCGCAGCCAGGAATAAAAGAACACCCGCTCCATCTCGCTGCCGAACTGGCCCTGCCAGCGTTGTTCGAGCGCCGCCAGCAGCGGCATCAGCAGTTGGTCGCACAGGGTGCGCGGCGGGTACAGGGCCATGGCCTGGTTGAAACCGTCATCGAGGCTGCGTTCGTTCAATTGCGTGACGGCGGTCAACAGGTTCTGCAACTGCGGCTGCCAATCGCTGGTCGCCGTTTCGTTGAACGCCTGCGGGGTGTCGAGCAGCGGTTTGACCTGGCTGACCGCGACCCCGCGGTCGAGCCAGGTGAGGATCGCCCGGATGCGCTGCACGTGCTCGGCCGAGTACAGACGGTGCCCCTTGGGAGTGCGCTGGGGCACCACCAGGCCGTAGCGGCGCTCCCAGGCGCGCAGGGTGACGGCGTTGACCCCGGTCTGGCGCGCCACCTCGCGGATCGGCAGCCAGCCGTCGTCCAGGGCTTTCTTGAAATCCGCGCCCAGGTCTTCCCGGGCGCTGGTGTCGGGTGTGGCGTTCATCAAATGGCGTTTCGCAGGCTCAGGTCTTCGGGGTGCGGCTGCAGGTACACCTGCTGCGCGATGTAGGGATCCGGATGGCGCCGGAAGTGGTGCTTGAGCAGCGTCAGCGGCACCACCAGCGGCACGATGCCGTGGCGGTACTGGCCGATGACCTGCTGCATTTCCTGTTTGTCCGCCGCGCTGATCGCCTGCTTCAGGTAGCCGCTGATGTGCTGCAGCACATTGCTGTGGGTGCCGCGCGTGGCGCATTTCTTCAGGGCGGCCATCAGTTCGCTGAAATAGTGCGGGGCGACCGTGGCCGGATCGCTGTGGCCCATGCTGCCCAGCAGATGGCCGAGCGCCTTGTAGTGGACAGGGCTGTGGGCCATCAGCAGGTATTTGTAGCGCGAGTGGAATTCGGTGAGGGCCCGGCGGCTCAGGCCTTGTGCGGTCACGGTCTGCCAGTCGCGGTAGGCGAACACCCGGGTGATGAAGTTTTCCCGCAGCACCGGGTCGTTCAGGCGTCCGGCTTCCTCCACCGGCAAGTCCGGGCGCCCGGCGCAGAAGGCCTGGGCGTAGATCCCGCGTCCGCCGCCGACCGGCGCGCCGTTGGCGTGGTAGACCTTGACCCGCTCCAGCCCGCAGGACGGCGACTGCTGCATGAAGATGTAGCCGCAGATGTCATCCAGCCCGTCGGCCATGGCCCGTCCGTAATCGGCCAGGTCCCGGGTGACGTCGAGCCGGCGGTCGACGGTGCCGAGGGCTTGCGGGTGATCCGGATCGCCCACCAGGCGGATCGGCTGCCTGGGCGTGCCCAGGCCGATCGCCACTTCCGGGCACAGCGGCACGAACTCGAAGTAATCGCTGAGGGTGTCGGTGCACAGCCGCGAGGCCTTGTGCCCACCGTTGTAGCGCACTTCGGCGCCCATCAGGCAGGCGCTGACGGCGATTTTCGGGGGGGAGGGGCAATGGTCGGGCATGGCGACACCTTGAATCGAAGTCCTGTACAGATTTCAAATTCTGTACAACATTGCCTTCAGCATAGATTCAAAGGTGTACAAGTCAAACAGTTTGTATAGATTTTTGGGCGAGAAGGGCAGCCCGACGGGAGCGAGCCTGCCCGCGGTTGCGGGCAGATCGGCTTACTGCAAATGCGCGTGCAGCCTGCGTGCCGCTTCCTGGCCGCTGAGCCAGGCGCCTTCGACGCGTCCGGACAGGCACCAGTCGCCGCAGGCGTACAGGCCCAGGTCGGCATCGGCCAGGGTGCCCCATTCATGGCTGCTCGCCGGGCGGGCATACAGCCAGCGGTGGGCGAGGCTGAAGGCCGGGGCGGGCATGGCGCTGTGCAGCAGTTCGGCGAACGCGCCGTGCAGGTGTTCGATCACCGCTTCCTTCGGCAGGTCGATGTGCTGGCGGCTCCAGGCGCTGCTGGCGTGCAGCACCCAGGTGTCGAGGGTGGTGTCGCGTCCCGGCTTGCTGCGGTTGCGCGCCAGCCAGTCGAGGGCGCTGTCCTGGACGAAGCAGCCTTCGATGGGGGTGTCCAGCGGTGTCTCGAAGGCCAGGGCCACGGCCCAGGTCGGTTCCATCTTCACCCCGGCGGCGGCCCCGGCGAGTTTCGGCGCGGCGGCCAGCAGCGCCGTGGCCTGCGGGGCTGGCGTGGCGATCACCACATGGCTGAACGGCCCGTGGGTGAAGCCTTCGGCATCCTGCAGGTGCCAGTGTTCTTCGCCGCGGTAGACCTCGGTGATGCGGCAGGCGAAATGCACCTCCAGGCCTTCGAGCAGGCCGCGGGTGATGGCGCTCATGCGCGGCGTGCCGACCCAGCGGGTCTGCTCGTCCGGCGACAGGTTCAGTTGCCCGCCGTGGAAGGTGTAGAGCTGCGGCGCCCATTCGGCGACCCAGCCGTTGCTCTGCCAGCGCTGCACTTCGGTGACGAAGCGCCGGTCGCGGGCGGTGAAGTATTGGGCCCCCATGTCCAGCGCGCCGGCATCGCTGCGCTTGCTCGACATGCGCCCGCCGCTGCCGCGGCTCTTGTCGAACAGCTGAACGCTGTGCCCGGCGTCGGTCAGGGCCTGGGCGGCGGAGAGTCCGGCGATGCCGGTGCCGATGATTGCGATAGGTACAGTCATAGGGGCCTCGTTTACCTTTCTGTACAGACTACGCCGTGATTGAAAGCTGTACAATTTTGTTTTCTGGTATAACTTCCAGCGATTTCGTTCTGACAGCTTGGCCTATTGTTAAACAATAGAGCCCGCCCGATAGAAAAGATCCCTGCCTATAAAAATAGACTAGTGATCCGGGATAAACGCCACGCGAGGAAGATGTCATGCACATATTGCTGACCGGCGGTACTGGTTTGATCGGGCGGCAGCTCTGTCGGCACTGGCTGCAGCAGGGACATCGGTTGACCGTATGGAGCCGCCGCCCGGAACAGGTCGCCAAGCTCTGCGGTGCACAGGTGCGCGGCATTGCGCGGTTGCAGGACCTGGATGACGGCCCGCTGGACGCCATCGTCAACCTCGCTGGCGCGCCCATTGCCGACCGGCCCTGGACGCACCGGCGCAAGGCCTTGCTGTGGAGCAGCCGCATCACGCTGACCGAATCCTTGCTGGCTTGGCTTGAGACCCGTGCGCAGAAACCGTCGCTGCTGATTTCGGGCTCGGCGGTGGGCTGGTACGGCGACGGCGGCGAGCGGGAACTGAACGAAACCGCTTCGCCGGTGATCGATGATTTCGCCAGTCAGTTGTGCGTCGCCTGGGAAGAGACCGCGCAACGGGCCGAGGGCCTGGGCATCCGGGTGGTGCTGGTGCGCACGGGGCTGGTGCTGTCGGCCGAGGGCGGCTTTTTGTCGCGCCTGCTGCTGCCGTTCAGGCTCGGGCTGGGCGGGCCGCTGGGCAACGGCCGGCAGTGGATGCCGTGGATTCATGTCGACGATCAAATCGCCCTGATTGATTTTCTTCTGCACCTCAACGGGGCCAACGGTCCTTATAATGCCTGCGCGCCGAAACCGGTGCGCAACCGCGAGTTCGCCAAGACCTTGGGCCAAGCGCTGCACCGCCCGGCGTTCATGCCGATGCCGGCCCTGGCGCTGAAGGTCGGCCTCGGCGAGCTGTCGCAACTGCTGCTCGGCGGCCAGAAAGCCATGCCGGCACGCTTGCTGGAAGCAGGATTCACTTTCCGGTTCACGGATTTACGCGCGGCCCTGGACGATATCGCCCGCCGCCTCTGAAATAGGATGTTGCATGACCGATCACGCCTTGCTTCTGGTCAACCTGGGTTCGCCGGCCTCCACCTCGGTGGCCGACGTGCGCCGCTACCTCAATCAGTTTCTGATGGATCCCTACGTGATCGACCTGCCTTGGCCGGTGCGGCGTCTGCTGGTGTCGCTGATCCTGGTCAAGCGCCCCGAGCAGTCGGCCCACGCCTATGCCTCGATCTGGTGGGACGAAGGCTCGCCGCTGGTGGTGCTCAGCCGCCGCCTGCAGCAGCAGATGACCCAGCAGTGGACCCATGGTCCGGTGGAGCTGGCGATGCGTTACGGCGAGCCGTCCATCGAGTCGGCGCTGGTCAGGCTGGTGGCCGCGGGGCACAAGCGCATCACATTGGCGCCGCTGTATCCGCAGTTCGCCGACAGCACCACCACCACGGTGATCGAAGAGGCCCGACGCGTGCTGCGCGAGAAGCGCCTCGACGTGCAGTTGTCGGTGCTGCAGCCGTTCTACGATCAGCCGGAATACCTCGACGCGCTGGTGGCCAGCGCCCGGCCGCACCTGCAGCAGGATTACGACCACTTGCTGCTGAGTTTCCATGGCTTGCCGGAACGGCACCTGAAGAAGCTCAACCCGGGCCACCGTTTCGAAGGCGGCGGCGACTGCTGCGCCGGGGCGCCGCCGGAGGTGGTCGCCACCTGTTACCGCGGCCAGTGCCTGCGCACCGCGGCCGAGTTCGCCAAGCGCATGGGCATCCCGGACGGCAAGTGGTCGGTCTCGTTCCAGTCGCGGCTGGGGCGCGCGAAGTGGATCGAACCCTACACCGAAGCGCGGCTGGACGAGCTGGCCAAGAACGGCGTGAAGAAGGTGCTGGTGATGTGCCCGGCGTTCGTGGCCGATTGCATCGAAACGCTGGAGGAGATCGGCGACCGCGGCAAGGAGCAGTTCCTTGAGGCGGGCGGGGAAGAGTTAGTGCTGGTGCCGTGCCTCAATGACGAGGAACAGTGGGCGAAGGCGCTGGCGACCCTCTGCGAACGGGCGCCGCTGGCGCTTTAAACGACATCGCCAGCAGGCTGGCTTCCACAGAGGTTCACTGAACACCTGCTGTGGGAGCCCGCCTGCTGGCGATGGTTTACTTTCAGGCCGAAGCCTTAGAGCAGCGGCTCATCCGCCTTCTTGTGCTTCCAGCTGTCGTTGCCCGGCAGGATCAGGTTCAGCGCAATCGCCACCACCGCGCACAGCGCGATGCCTTTGAGGCCGAAGTCGTCCGGGCCGTTGCCGGTGCCGATCAGTACGCCGCCGATGCCGAACACCAGGGTCACGGACACGATCACCAGGTTGCGCGCCTCGCCCAGGTCGATCTTGTGGCGGATCAGGGTGTTCATCCCCACCGCCGCGATCGAGCCGAACAGCAGGCACAGGATCCCGCCCATCACCGGCACCGGAATGCTCTGCAGCAACGCGCCGAACTTGCCGATGAACGCCAGGCTGATGGCGAAGATCGCCGCCCAGGTCATGATTTTCGGGTTGTAGTTCTTGGTCAGCATCACCGCGCCAGTGACTTCGGCGTAGGTGGTGTTGGGCGGGCCGCCGAACAGGCCGGCCGCCGTGGTGGCGATGCCGTCACCGAACAGGGTGCGGTGCAGGCCCGGCTTCTTCAGGTAGTCGCGGCCGGTCACGCTGCCCACCGCGATCACGCCGCCGATGTGCTCGATGGCCGGGGCCAGGGCCACCGGGACGATGAACAGGATCGCCTGCCAGTTGAACTCCGGTGCGGTGAAGTTCGGCAGGGCGAACCACGGGGCCGCGGCGATCTTCGCGGTGTCGACCACGCCGAACCAGAACGACAGCGCAAAGCCCACCAGCACGCCGGAGATGATCGGCACCAGGCGGAAAATGCCTTTGCCGAACACCGCCACGATCAGCGTGGTCAGCAGTGCCGGCATCGAGATCATCATTGCGGTCTGGTAGTGGATCAGTTCGGAGCCGTCGCCGGCCTTGCCCATCGCCATGTTCGCGGCGATAGGCGCCATGGCCAGGCCGATGGAGATGATCACGGGGCCGATCACCACCGGCGGCAGCAGACGGTCGATGAACCCGGTGCCCTTGATCTTCACGGCCAGGCCGAGGAAGGTGTAGACGAAACCGGCCGCCATCACGCCGCCCATGGTCGCGGCCAGGCCGAACTGGCCCTTGGCGAGAATGATCGGGGTGATGAAGGCGAAGCTCGAGGCCAGGAACACCGGCACCTGACGCCCGGTGACGATTTGGAAGAGGATGGTGCCGAGGCCTGCGGTGAACAGCGCCACGTTCGGGTCAAGCCCGGTGATCAGCGGCATCAGCACCAGGGCGCCGAAGGCCACGAACAGCATCTGCGCGCCGGACAGCACCTGGCGCCAGAGCGGATCGTTGAACTCGTCCTGCATGGTCACGCGTCCTTCTGCTTGGTGCCGAAGATCTTGTCACCGGCATCGCCAAGCCCTGGGATGATGTAACCGTGTTCGTTCAGTTTCTGGTCGATGGAAGCGGTATAGATGGTCACGTCCGGGTGAGCCTGCTCGACTGCGGCGATGCCTTCGGGCGCAGCCACCAGCACCATGGCGCGGATGTCCTTGCAGCCTGCTTTCTTCAGCAGGTCGATGGTGGCGACCATGGAGCTGCCGGTGGCGAGCATCGGGTCGATGATCATCGCCAGGCGCTCGTCGATCTCCGGGACGAGTTTCTCAAGGTAAGTGTGAGCCTGCAGCGTCTCTTCGTTGCGGGCCACGCCCACGGCGCTGACCTTGGCGCCCGGGATCAGGCTCAGTACGCCTTCGAGCATGCCGATGCCGGCGCGCAGGATCGGCACGACGGTGATCTTCTTGCCGGCGATCTTCTCGACCGACACGGTGCCGCACCAGCCTGGGATGTCATAGGTCTCCAGGGGCAGGTCTTTGGTGGCTTCATAGGTCAACAGGGCGCCGACTTCCTGAGCGAGCTCGCGGAAATTCTTGGTGCTGATGTCGGCGCGGCGCATGAGGCCGAGCTTGTGGCGGATCAGCGGATGGCGGATCTCGAGGATGGGCATGGGAAAGGCTCCGGCGGCGGGCAAAAAAACCGGCCTAGATTAATCTATCCGAGAGTGATGTCCTATAGGACATACAGTACGTTAGTCCACAAAAGCTTGATTCGGCCGTTCGGGATGCGTACCTTTGCCCGCTTTTCCAAACTAGCCCCCCCTATAAAGTCCCCCTGGAGAGCGCCATGTCCGCTGATCTCGAGCATATCCGTCAAATCATGCGAGAGGCTGACTGCCTGTACACCGAAGCTGAAGTCGAGGCGGCCATCGCCCGCGTCGGTGCGCAAATCAACGAGCAATTGGCAGACCGCAATCCGGTGGTGTTCTGTGTGATGAACGGCGGCCTGATCTTCTCCGGCAAGCTGCTGACCCACCTGCAGTTCCCGCTGGAGTCGTCCTACCTTCACGCGACCCGCTACCGCAACGAAACCACCGGCGGCGACCTGTTCTGGAAGGCCAAGCCGGAAGTCTCGTTCATCGACCGCGACGTGCTGATCATCGACGACATCCTCGACGAGGGCCACACCCTGGGCGCGATCATCGACTTCTGCAAGCACGCCGGCGCCCGTCAGGTGCACACTGCCGTGCTGATCGACAAGGATCACGACCGCAAGGCGCGGCCTGACCTGAAGGCCGACTTCGTGGGCCTGCCCTGCGTCGACCGCTACATCTTCGGCTACGGCATGGACTACAAGGGCTACTGGCGCAACGCCAACGGGATCTTCGCCGTCAAAGGCATGTAATCCCGCCGCAGCCTTACCCTGTGGGAGCGGGCAAGCCCGTTCCCACATCCCTGTGGGAGCCAGCCTGCTGGCGATGGCGTCAGTGAAGGCACCTGCTGATCCCCCCGCAAGCCCATGCTAGAGTGCTCGGCCCCGCCCCCGGAGCCTGTCATGAGCCTCTTGATCCGCAGCTGCGCCGCCTTGTTCCTGACCCTCAGCCTGCCCCTGGCCGCCGCGCCCCTGCACAGCCAGTTCTTGCCGCCGGACGACCTGACCCTGCGCGACGCCGAACCCGAGCAGCAGCAATTGCTGCAGGTCACCGACTATTCGGTGGTGGTGGGGGCCCAGCGTCAGTCCAACCAGCAGCCGATCCCGGTCACCTCGTCGCTGATGATCCGCCTCAAGGGCAAGTCCTTGAACAAGGGCGCGACGGTCACGCAGGTTCTGGTCAATTTCGACGGCGAAAGCAAAAGCCTGAAGAAACCGGCGTATGACGACAAGGCCAAGATCCTCACGCTGTTCTACCCGCTGGCCCAGTACCGGGTGGTGATCGATCTGCTGCGCAACGACACGGTGTATGTCCAGTTCCTCAGCTACGCCAACGGCCACATCTGGGCCGATTTGCACACCGGGGCCGTGCGCTCGCGTTGAGCGCCGAGCCTGCGCGGGGGTAAACTGCCCGCCCCGTGAAATGTCCGCGAGCTGGAGTCGGCAATGCGTAAAGATAAGAAGCAAGTGATTGGTGACGAGATCGGCGATGAGCAGATCAAACTGTTCCTGGACTTCGAGCCGGCCGATGCCACCTCGCCGTCGCTGCACAAACTGATCAAGGCCTATCGCGGTCTGCGCATCGACGACTTCGAGCGCTTCCTGACGTTTTTCGTGGCCGCCGGCCTGGATCTGGACGGCAAGGACGAGCAGGGCAAGACCTTCGTCGAGCTGGTCCGCGATCAGCGCAACGCGCCGGAGTACATCGAGCTGATCGAGAAGGCCCGCGGCTGACCGCCCTCGCCACAGGCATAAAAAAACGCCCCGCACTCACTGAGTGCGGGGCGTTTTTCATGGGGCGCGATCAAGCGAAGCTTGGGGTCTCGCTGCTTTCCTCGACCAGCTCCAGGGCGATGTTGTTCTGCGTGTTGATCTTGCGGTACAGCGCAGCATCGGTTTCCAGCGCCTTTTCACGGGCCGGGAAGATTTCCGCCAGTTTGGCGGCCCACTCGCCCTTGGCCTTGGCCGGGAAGCATTTCTCGATCAACTCGAGCATGATCGACACGGTCACGGAGGCGCCTGGCGAAGCGCCGAGCAGGGCGGCCAGAGAACCGTCCTTCGCCGCCACCAGTTCGGTGCCGAACTGCAGGATGCCGCCCTTTTTCGGGTCTTTCTTGATGATCTGCACCCGCTGGCCGGCCACTTCCAGGCGCCAGTCCTCGGCTTTCGCCTGCGGGTAGAAGCGGCGCAGGGACTCCAGGCGCTGCTCCATCGACTGCATCACTTCGCTGACCAGGTACTTGGTCAGGTCCATGTTGTTCTTCGCCACGGCCAGCATCGGGCCGATGTTGCCGGCGCGCACCGACATCGGCAGGTCCATGAACGAACCGTGCTTGAGGAACTTGGTGGTGAAGCCGGCGTACGGCCCGAACAGCAGGGATTTCTTGCCGTCGACCACGCGGGTGTCCAGGTGCGGCACGGACATCGGCGGCGAACCCACGGCGGCCTGGCTGTAGACCTTGGCCTGGTGGTGCTTGACCACTTCCGGGTTGTCGCAGCGCAGCCACTGGCCGCTGATCGGGAAGCCGCCGAAGCCTTTGCTCTCTTCGATGCCCGAAGCCTGCAGCAGCGGCAGGGCTGCGCCGCCGGCGCCGAGGAACACGAACTTGGCGTCGACTTCACGGCTGTTGCCGCTGTTGACGTCCTTGATGCTGACGGTCCAGCCGTTGCCGTTGCGCTTGAGGCCGGTCACGCGCTTGCAGTACTTGACCTGGGCATCGGGTGCGCTGGTCAGGTGCTTGAGCAACTGATTGGTGAGGGCGCCGAAGTTGACGTCGGTGCCATTGAGCACGCGGGTGGCGGCCAGCACCTGATCGGCCGGGCGGCCCGGCATCATCAGCGGCATCCACTCGGCCATCTTGGCCTTGTCTTCGGTGTATTCCATATCGGCGAACGCGTGGTGCTTGCTCAGCACCTTGAAGCGTTCCTTGAGGAACGACACGCCTTTGTCGCCTTCGACATAGCTCAGGTGCGGCACCGGGCTGATGAACGATTTGCACGAGCCGAACGTGCCCTTGCGGGTCAGGTAGGACCAGAACTGCTTCGACACCTCGAACTGGGTGTTGATGTGCACGGCCTTCTTGATGTCGACGGTGCCGTCGGCAGCCTGCGGCGTGTAGTTCAGCTCGCACAGGCCGGCGTGGCCGGTGCCCGCGTTGTTCCACGGGTTGGAACTCTCCGCGGCTCCGGAATCCATCAGCTCGACGACTTCCAGCTTGATCGCCGGGTCGAGCTCCTTGAGCAGCACCGCAAGGGTGGCGCTCATGATGCCGGCCCCTACCAGAACTACGTCGACTGCTTCGTTATGCGCCATTTAACGCGTCTCCAAAATCTGCAGCACCAAATTGTCGGCATGGCTGCCAGGTGTTCCGGGGCAGGTCAGTGGCGCCCCAGGTAACCCATGGCCAGGATCGCCATGTCCGAATCTTCGCAATTTTTCGCAACTTCGACGGATGCAGACGGCCCGGCCTCATGAGTTCCATGAACTCATTTCGGCGCGCGGCTGGCAATTCGACTTATGGTCGAGTCATCCGTTCGTGCAACCAAATCCGTAGCGGACAGGCATCAGGCTCCGGTGTTCGAGGCGTACGCGGTCCTGTGTCGTTGGGCTGTTGTAGACGCTAATGGTGCATGTTCAGACGCAAAACTATTCATTTGCTCGCCACACTCTTGTGAAGTTGTGAAAACCCGTTTTTTTCACGCTCTTTTGAAGACGTGAACCTCAAAAAGGGCTGCCCCGGCCGGGCACCGTGCCCGGATGGATGGCCGCCGGTGAACACGGGGCGGGCAACACGGGCAAACAACTCAGTGACCGAGCGTCATGACAGCTCTGCAGATTCGCGAAAAGCGGGTTTTTGCCTGGGAAACAGCAAGCGCGCCGGCTTCACTCGATCTGTGTGGGCGGCTCTCTGTGGGCGGTTTCGGATGCCAATGCCTGGGCATTGACGCTGTTGCGGGGCCCGATCAGGAGACGACCTTATAATCGGGGGGAGATTGTATCGAAGAAATGCGGGGATTTGCTCGTGTTTGATGACTTTTATTAGGCATCCGGTCAGATGCCGAAAACCGCTTGCGCCCGTGCGCGCGGCCGCGACGCTTCGACGCGGGCGCTGGCCGGCAGCGGCTTGTGCAGCCAGTTGAGGCGAATTTCCTCGATTTCCACCCAGCCTTCGCCCATCGGTTGCAGGCTGCATTGCTTGAACGCCTGGCAATGGCCGTTGCGGTCGAGCAGGGCGAAGCTGCGGTGCAGGGGGCGCGGCGCGAAGAGCGAGATCAGATGGCGCATGGCGAAATACCTTTTGGAGTACGTGCTGCGAAGGTTGCCGCCAGGCCATGACGTCATCGTGTAGGGGCGGTGAACAATCTGTGACAGGAACCGCCCAGGGCCGGGCCTGTCTGAGATTCCGTGCTGGTGAGCCGCAGTGGCCCACCGCTATACTGCCGGCCTGTCTGTGCCTGATTCTGGAGAGAAGAGCATGTTGCAACGCCTGTTGTTCGGTTTGATCACAGTGACCGGTTTGACCCTGGCCGGCTGCGCCCACAGCCCGCAACAGCTGAGCCCGGAACCGAAGCTGACCAGCCAACTGGCACCAGTCGGCCGCGGCCAGCCGGTGGTGGTGCGCGTGGTGGACGGCCGTCCGTCGCCGACCCTGGGCACCCGCGGGGGCCTGTACCCTGAGACCAGCGCCATCACCGTGCAGCGCGAACAGATCCTGCCCAAGCTGCAGGCCCAGGCCGAGGCGGCCGTGCGTCTGCTGGGCTTCACCCCGTCCAACGGCGCCATGAACGCGCCGCAGTTGACCGTGACCCTGACCGAGCTCAAGTACCAGTCGCCGAAGGAAGGCA
The DNA here is from genome assembly GCF_002113645.1 of Pseudomonas sp. B35(2017). Classification (NCBI taxonomy): domain Bacteria; kingdom Pseudomonadati; phylum Pseudomonadota; class Gammaproteobacteria; order Pseudomonadales; family Pseudomonadaceae; genus Pseudomonas; species Pseudomonas sp. B35(2017). Next base: position 61,976 of record NZ_NEIZ01000019.1, read on the forward strand.
TGTACGTGACCGAGGCCACCATCGGCGCGACCTTCCGCTCCGACGTGCAGAGCGGCAACCGCCGCTACAGCGGCCGCTACGGCGCCTCGCTGGATCAGCGCTTCGGCATGGCGCCGAACCAGGAAACCAACACCAAACTGGTCAGCGACGTGCTGAGCGACGCCTTGACCCGTCTGTTCAAGGATCCGAGCATCGGCCAGATCCTCGCCGAGTAAGCGGTTCGCCTGATGCGCAAAAGCCCGGCGCCAGCGATGGCCCCGGGCTTTTTCATGTCCGCCGCCGGACGCTGCCCCCTCCAGGGAGCCTGTTCGTGATGAGGGTGTGTCAGGCGGCATGCGTATTGAATGTCAGTCCGCCATCGCCAGCAGGCTGGCTCCCACAGGTTAGGAGCCGGTCGACGGTCGTATACGCGACGCGGTCGTTATGGGAGCCAGCCTGCTGGCGATGGCTTCGACGGCGGCCGGGCGTCAGGCGGCCTGGGAGTAGAAGTCCAGCACGCTGACGCCCGTCAGCAGGTCGGTTTCCGGCAGATCGGCGTGCTGATGGCCGCCGAGGGCGCAATACACCAGCCAGCGGCGGTCCTGCACGTTGAACGCCAGGCTGCCGACGAGGGCCTGCTGTTCGTCGGTCGGGGTGATGAGGTAGAGGCGGTCCTGGTTTTCGGCGTGAAGCATGCTGCGTTCCGTGTCGGTTTCGAGGCGCGCATGGTGGCCGATGCAAATGACGAAGTCGTGACACAGGGCAACCATCGGTCGATTGCGCCGTTGTTTGTCGCAAAGGGTGGGGACGCAGGGGAGGGTTGCGCTAGAATCCGCGCCGCGGTCGTCGGTCTGGCGTTCGCCATACCGGTTCAGTTCGAGGCTCAAAGATGTCGCTGCACTTGATGACGTTGTTCACCGCCCATCCCGCCAAGTTGATCAACCTGCTGGCGCTGGCGTTCGCCTTCCCGGGCAGTTGGCTGCTGCACGCGACCCGCCGCCGTGAGCAGCGCGCGCTGGCGAACATCGCCGCCCAGCGCCGGATCCAGCCGGACCAGGAGCCGGTGCTCGACTGGGCGACCCTGCGCATGAACCGGTTCTTCTACCGTTTCGGCTTCGCTTGCCTGGGCCTGGCGCTGCTGGTGTCCTGGATCAGCACCCGCGTCTGAAGGCCGTGCAGGCCCCGTGGGGTGAACCCGCCCCATCACGAAGAACGGCGCCCGAGGGCGCCGTTGCTGTGTCTGCCTACAGCGGCAACCCCGCCTTGACCCGGTACTGATTGCGCACCGGCGTCGCATATTGCAGCACCAGGTACGGACGGTGCTCCTCGGGGCAGGCGTCCAGCCGGCGCTGCCACTCTTCCCGCGCCTTGGCCAGCTCATCGACGCCGAACACATCGGCGGCCTTGGGCACCTGCAGCTGCGGATCGGCGTCCGCCCACTGCGCGTACGCCAGGTAATGCACCGGGAACAGGCGGTAGCCGCCGAGGATCTGCCGGTCCATCTCCACCGCCAGTTGCTTGGTGTCTTCGTAGAACGCCGTGATCGGCGCGGCGAAGTTCACGTGCACCCGGCCCTTGTAGCCGGTGATGCCCTTGGCGATGCTCACGTCGTCTTCGCCCGGCGCCTTGCTGTAGGTGCCGGTGGTGGCGCGGATGTACAGCTCGCGGGCCTTGGCCTGGTCGCACGGGTCGTATTCGTAGCTGATCGACACCGGGGTCAGGTTCAGCGACTGGATGACCTCGCCGAACGGCTCGTCCTTGCGGCTCATGTGGAACATCTTGAGGATCGCCGACTCGGTGCGGTCGTCGCCGTCCTTGGCCCGGCCCTCGGCCTGGGCGATCCAGATCGAGGCGCAATCGTTGCGGATCGAATGGTTGATGTACGCCGACAACAGCTGGTACGCCGCCATCTTTTCCCGGCGCCCGGTGATCGAACGGTGCACGATGAAGCTCTTGTTCAGGCGCATCAGGTCGCTGACGAAGGGCTTTTGCAGCAGGTTGTCGCCGATCGCGATGCGCGGGGTCGGCAGGCCGGCGTGGTACACGGCGTAGTTGACGAAGGCCGGGTCCATCACGATGTCGCGGTGGTTGGCGATGAACAGGTAGGCGCTGCCGGACTTGAACTGCTCGACGCCGGTGTAGGTCACGCCGTCGGTGGCCCGCTCGATGGTGTGGTCGACGTAGAACTCGACCTTGTCCTGCAGGGTGGCCACCGAGGTCACGCCGGCGAACTCACGGCGCAGCCGATGGGCGATGAGGGGCTTGAGCATCCAGCCCAAGGCACCGGCGAAACGCGGGAAGCGGAAGTGGGTGAGGATATCTAGAAACGCCTTGTCGCCGAGCAGCCGCGCCAGTACCGCAGGTACTTCGCTGTCGTCGTAAGGTCGGATGGCATCGAATTCGCCCATCATGCTCTCTTGTTGGAAACGGCTAGGGTAAGTAAAGGTGTTGATCGAAAACCAACGGGGCACGGTCTGAAAAGGTAGCCAGACAAAAAAGGCCCTGCAAACAGACCGGCGATTATACGCACAAGTCACTCGGGAGACCGCGATGCTGGAAGCCGCAAGTTATGATTGCCCGTACTGCGGGGAAGAGGTCGAGACCACCGTGGACCTGTCCGGCGGCGACCAGGAATACATCGAAGACTGCCAAGTGTGCTGCAAGCCGATCCGGTTCGTGTTGCAGGTGCACGGCGAGGAGTGGTTGCTCGACGTGTACGGCGAAAACGACTGAGGGGCGCGCATGCAGCGGATCTACGAGCCGGAAAACCTGATGGAAGGCGAGATGCTCAAGGGCATGCTCGAAAGCGAGGGCATCGAGGCGCACCTGGTGGGCCGCGACCTGCTCGGCGGGGCGGGCGAGCTGCCGGTCTTCGGCCTGCTCGGGCTGTCGGTCGACAATGATCAGGCCGAGTACGCCAGCGAACTGATCCGGGCGTACAATGCCGCGCTGCCGCTGCCCGGCGATGAACCGGACAGCTACCCCGGTACGCTGGTCTGTTAGGCTGGCGTTCGATTTATTTGCGAGCCGTGTTGCCCCATGTGTGGACGTTATGCCCTGTTCCGCTGGAACCGTGATTTTGCGGCCCTGCCCGGTTTCCCGGCCGATCAGCAGGCGCAGTGGAACATTTCCCCCAACGATTCGGTGCTGATGCTGCGCGCCGAAGCCGACGGTCAGCGCACGCTGGCCCGTGCCCGCTGGGGCCTGACGCCGCCGTGGCTGACCGACCTGTCCCGCACCCCGGCCCATGCCCGGGCCGAGACCGTCGCCGAGCAACCGATGTTCCGCGAGGCCTTGCGCCAGCGCCGTTGCCTGCTGCCGGCCAACGGTTTCTACGAATGGCGCGGCAGCGCGCGCAAGCGGCCGTACTGGCTGACGCCGGGGGAGGGCGCTTCGCTGTTCTTCGCGGCGATCTGGGAAGCCTACCCGGTGCAGGAGCAGGTGTGGCTGAGCACGGCGGTCATCACCCAGCCGGCCATGAGCCAGCGCCGGCCGCTGATCCTGGATGAAGCGGGGCAGGCGGCATGGCTGGATCCGCAAACGCCGCTGCATGCCTTGCACGCGCTGCTGGCCGGCGAGCCCGTGGCGCTGCGCGAGCGGGTGCTGGCCAACCTGGTCAACGATCCCAAGCTCAACGGCCCGGAGTGCCTGACCCCGGCCTGACGCGGAACCCGAACCTCCACCATCGCCAGCAGGCTGGCTCCCACAGGGGATCGCGGGTGCCTGCGGAATCTGTGGTTCTCACCGAACCCTGCGGGAGCGAGCCTGCAAGCGATGAGGCCGGCTCATCCGACATCACCTGTGCCTGATCCACCGCCATCGCCAGCAGGGATCTGGTGGGCATGCGCAACTGTGTTCACTGCAAAAACCTGTGGGAGCGGGCTTGCCCGCGATGAGGCCGGCCCATTCGGCATCTATGCGTCAGGCTGCCTCCCACAGTTTTTCACCACCGTCCCCCTGTGGGAGCGAGCCTGCTCGCGATAAGGCCCGCAGGGCCTTCCCGCCGGTCAGACCTTGAACTGATTGATCAGCCGGCGCTGCTGCTCCGCAAGTTTGGTCAGGTCGGCGCTGGCCGAACTCGATTCGTCGGCGCCGCCCGCGACTTCGTTGGCCACCTGGCCGATGTTGATCACGTTGCGGTTGATGTCGTCGGCCACCGCGCTCTGTTCCTCGGCGGCGCTGGCGATCTGGGTGTTCATGTCGTTGATCACCGACACCGCCTGGGTGATGGTCTCCAGCGCTTCGGCGGCCTTGGCCGCGTGCTGCACGCTTTCGTCGGTGCGGCTCTGGCTGTCCTCCATGACCCGCACCACTTCGCGGGTGCCCTGCTGCAACTGCTGGATCATGCTCTGGATTTCTTCGGTGGCCTGCTGGGTCTTCTGCGCCAGGTTGCGCACCTCGTCGGCCACCACCGCGAAACCGCGGCCCTGCTCGCCGGCGCGGGCCGCTTCGATGGCCGCGTTCAGGGCCAGCAGGTTGGTCTGCTCGGCGATGGCGCGGATGGCGATGAGGATCGCGTTGATGTTCTCGCTGTCCTTGGCCAGTGCCTGCACCACTTCCACGGCCTTGCCGATCTCCACGGCCAGCACGCCGATCGACTTCGACGTGTCGCTGACGATCTGCATGCCTTGGCTCGCGGCCTGGTCGGCATGGCTGGCCGCCTGCGCGGCCTGGGTCGCGTTGCGCGCCACGTCCTGGGCGGTGGCGGTCATCTCCTGCACGGCGGTGGCCACCTGGTCGATCTCGGCCATCTGCTTCTGCACGCCGATGTTGGTGCGGATGGCGATGTCGGCGGTGTGCTCGGACGAATCGCTGACGCTCTGCACCGACGTCACCACTTGGGTGATCATCGCCTGCAACTTGGCCAGGAACGTGTTGAAGCCTTTGGCGATCGAGCCGAGCTCATCGCTGCGGTCGCTGCTCAGGCGGCGGGTCAGGTCGCCTTCGCCCTGGGCGATGTCGTCGAGCATGGTCACCATCTGCTTGAGCGGACGGGCGATGCCGTGGCCCACCAGCCAGATCACCAGCAGGCCGAGGCCGGCGATGATCAGGCCGACCATGGCCATGCCGAAAGTGTCGGATTTGCGCTGGGCGTCGAGGTCGCCCTGGAGTTTCTGCAGGTCGGCCATCACCGCGTTCAGCGGCAATTGCAGCATCAAGGTCCAGCGCGCGTCGGTCTGGCCGATGCCGAACGGCAGGTACAGCTCGATCCGCCCTTGTTCCTTGCTGACGGTGTAGGTGACTTCGCCGCGCTTGAGATTGGCCATGTTGGCGATCTGCTGGCTGTCGAGGATGTCGCTGACCTTCTCGCCGAACTTGCTCGGATCCTTGGTGTAGGCCACGATCCGGCCGTTGCCGCCGATCAGGGCCATCTGCCCGGCGCCGGCGTACAGTTTCTGGTTGGCGGCCAGGAGCATCTCCTGGATGAAGTTCACCGACAGGTCGGCGCCGACGATGCCCTGGAACGCGCCGTTGAGCATGATCGGCTCGATGAACGAGGCGAGCATCACGACCTTGTCGCCGACCTTGTACGGCGCCGGGTCGATCACGCAGGACTTCTTGGTTTCCTTCGAGCACAGGTAGTACTCGCTGGCGCGCACGCCGGTGGACAGGACTTTCTGGTCGTCCACATCCACCAGTTTGTCCAGGCCCAGGGTGCCGTCGTCATTGCGGAACCACCACGGCAGGAAGCGCCCGTTGGTGGCGTCGATGCCCACCACCTGGGTGCCGACGTAGGCGGCGTCGTTGTGGTCCAGGGCGTTCTTTTCCCAGCCGATGTAGGTGCCGAGGATTTTCGGGTTCTTCTCGACGTTTTCCTTGATCAGGCTGATCAGCTGCTCGCGGCTGACGGTCAGCCGGGGCTGGCCGTCGGCGCCCGGCGTGCCGAGCAGGGCGTTGACCCGCACCAGCCCGCCGGCGATCAGCAGCGGCGCTTCGAGCTCGCGCTGGATCTGGCTGACCTGGGTCTGCGCCAGGGACGTCAGACGCTGTTCAATGACCTGCTCGAACTGGGCCTGGGTGCGTTCCTGCACCATGTCTTGCGTCCGGGCGCCGGAGAACAGCGCATACAGCACCAGCGCGGCCACCACGCTGAGAACGATGGCGCCGGCCAGGGCCGCCACGGAAAACTGGATCGACTTGAATTTCATGGGAGCTCCGCACGCAGGAAGACGTCTGCGCTGATGTATCGGCAGCGGGCACGGAGCCATGAGCGGATTGCGCCGGAATAAAGGAAGGATGTCGCAAATGGATCGGTGCGCGACGCAGTGGCGGAAGGCATTGCGGCGGGTATGAATTTTTTCCTACAGGGGCGCGGAGGCTTTCTGAAAGTACGTGCAACACGTCTGTTGGATCTGGCGCGGCTACCGTTACCCGCCTAGGATACGCGCAGGTTTCCAGGGAGCTTTTGAATGAACAAGATTTGGGTTGCAGGTGCGCTGGGCGCAGCGCTGTCGCTGGCCGGTTGCCAGTCGGTCAACACCACCAGCGGCGGCGCCGTGGGTGTGGAACGCAAGCAGTACATGTTCAGCATGCTGTCCTCGCAGGAAGTCGACCAGATGTATGCCCAGTCCTATCAGAAGACGGTGGGCGAGGCGTCCGGCAAGGGCGTGCTGGACAAGACCAGCAACGACGCGAAACGCGTTCAGGCCATCGCGAACCGGCTGATTGCGCAGGCGCCGAACTTCCGTCCGGACGCTGCGCAGTGGAAGTGGGAGGTCAACCTGATCAAGAGCGATGAGCTCAACGCCAACTGCGGCCCCGGCGGCAAGATCATTTTCTACACCGGGCTGATCGACAGCCTGAAGCTGACCGACGACGAGATCGCCGCGGTCATGGGTCATGAGATCGCCCACGCCTTGCGCGAGCACGGTCGTGAGGCGATGTCCAAGGCCTACGGCATCGAAATGGCCAAGCAGGGGGCCGGTGCGCTGCTCGGCCTGGGTCAGGACAGCCTGGCCCTCGCCGACACGGTGGCCAACTACGGCATGACCCTGCCCAACAGCCGCGCCAACGAAAACGAAGCCGACCTGATCGGCCTCGAACTCGCCGCCCGGGCCAGCTACAACCCGAACGCCGCGATCACCCTGTGGAACAAGATGAGCAAGGCCTCGGAAGGCGCACCGCCGGAGTTCATGAGCACGCACCCGGCCTCGTCCAGCCGGATCGCCTCGTTGCAGGCGGCGATTCCGAAGGTGATGCCGTTGTACGAGAAAGCGCCGAAGTCCTGATGGACACCCTGCGCGGCTGGTGGCCCCTTCGCGGGCAAGCCCGCTCCCACAAGGACGGTTCAGCGCAGATTCCCGTGGGGGGCACCTGTCTTGTCTTGGTCCTGTGGTGCCCGGACTGACGCCATCGCCAGCAGGCTGGCTCCCACAAGGGATCTCGGGTGAATGCTGGGGCTGTGGTCACCGCAGAATCCTGTGGGAGCGGGCTTGCCCGCGATGAACGATAACGCGACATCGCAGGCTTGCCGCGTCAGACCCAGCCGCTGCTCTGCATCGCCTTGTACACCGCGACGATCGCCAGAATCATGAAGGCCGAAGCCGCCAGGCGACGGATCAGCGTCAGCGGCAGTTTCTCCGCCGCGAAATTCCCCGCCAGCACCACCGGCACGTTGGCGATCAGCATGCCTGCGGTGGTGCCGATGATCACCAGCCACAGCTCCGGGTACTGCGCCGCCAGCATCACCGTGGCGATCTGGGTCTTGTCACCGATTTCAGCCAGGAAGAACGCGATCAGCGTGGTCAGGAACGGCCCGAACTTGCGGGCCGTGCTGGCCTCGTCGTCGTCCATCTTGTCCGGCACCAAGGTCCACAGGGCCGTGGCGGCGAAGCTGGCCGCGAGGATCCAGTGCAGGACGGAGTCGGAGAAGAAACTGCCGAACCAGGCGCCGACCGCACCGGCGGCCGCATGGTTGGCCAGGGTCGCGGCGACGATGCCGGCGATGATCGGCCAGGGTTTGCGAAAGCGTGCGGCGAGAATGAGCGCGAGCAGTTGCGTCTTGTCGCCGATTTCGGCGAGGGCAACGATGGCGGTGGGAACGAGCAGCGAGTCCAGCATCAGGATTTCCTAAGGGGCGGGTCGACACGGCTATGACACGTACAGCCTTCCCGCCCCGGGTAAGGTGTGCGTGTCATAGGTCTTGTCAAACCCTGCGGTCCGTCTGGTGCGGACGCTGGGGTCGCATACGCCATGATCTGCGGATCAAGTGTGTTGACGTATGCCGGACGAGCTAGGCGCTCGTGGGAGACTACTCCCCTAGGACGGAGCGGATTCTGCCTAGGCAAATCCGATTGGGCAAGTACAAATTTTCAGCCGCGCTTGGCGCTGTAGATCCGGAACCCCTGGCCTTCGGCCCTCACCGAACAGGCGCCCAGATGCTCCTCGATCAACGGTTGGTACTTGAGGAAACTATTGGCCACCAACCGCAGTTCGCCACCATTTTTCAGATGTTGGGCTGCTTTTCGCAGCAGGTTTTCCGTTGCCTGGTAGTCGGTGTGCACCCCGGTGTGGAACGGCGGATTGGTCAGGATCGCGTTCAGGCCCAGCGGGGCGGCATCGATGCCGTCGCCGGTCAGCACGTCGCCTTCCAGACCGTTGGCCGCCAGGGTCAGACGGCTGCTGGCGGCGGCGAAGGCGTCGACGTCCAGCAAGGTCACCTGGGTGTCCGGGTAGCGACGCTTGACCGCAGCCCCCAGCACGCCGGCACCGCAGCCGAAGTCCAGCAGATGGCCGCTGGGCAGTTTGTCCAGGTGCTCCAGCAGCAGGGCGCTGCCGCGGTCCAGCCGGCCGTGGCTGAACACGCCCGGCAGGCTGATCACCTTGAGCGGCCCTTCGGCCAGCGGCAGTTCATAGGTCTGGGCCAGGCTTTCCAGCGGTTTGGCCGCCGGCGCGTCGGCCACCGTCACCTGCCAGAGCTGGCAATGGCGGGCGCTGTCGAGCTTGCGCGGCTTGCCGAACGGATTGAGCTGCTTGGCTGCGCCTTCGATGCCGCCGCGTTTCTCCCCCACCAGGTACACCTCGCGCCCGGCCAGGCGCGCGGCCACGGCGTTGAGCAGGTAGTCGGTCAGGTCCTTGGCCTTGGGCAGGAACACCACCGCGCTGTCGAACCCGCGCTCGGGGACGTTCACGCCGAAGTGGCTGCGCCCGGCGAAGCGCGCCTCCAGCATGGCCTGATCGCCGGCATGCCAGCACCAGCCGAACGCGTCGGGCAGGCGCCCGAGCAGATCGTCGGCGGGCAACCCGGCCAGCAGCACCGACCCTTGGAATAACTCGGCCTGACGAAGCAGTACTTCACTGCGCGGATCCATAACTGCTCCTTGGTAAAAAAGTGCCGCAGTCTATCAATTGACGACCCGCAGCGCCTCACCGCTGAAGAACGCGTGGGCGTTTTCGGTCAGTTGCCCGACGATGCGCTGCCGCGCCTCGCGGCTGCCCCAGGCGTTGTGCGGGGTGACGATCAGGCGCGGAATGTCGGCGGCCAGCAGCGGGTTGCCGTTGACCGGCGGCTCGGTGCTCAGCACGTCGGTGGCGGCGCCGCCGAGGTGGCCGCTGCGCAGGGCGTCGGCCAGCGCCTGCTCGTCGATCAGGCCGCCGCGGGCGGTGTTGACCACGAACGCGCCGGGTTTCATCGACGCCAGTTCCCGGGCACCGATGAAGTGGCGGGTGTGTTCGTTGAGCGGGCAGTGCAGGGTGAGGGCGTCGACCTGGGGCAGCAGTTCAGCCAGCGGCACGCGGTCCGGCCGCGGCGGCCGTCCCGGAATCTGCCCCGACAGCACGCGCATGCCGAACGCTTCGGCCAGGCGGGCCACCGCGCCGCCCAGTTCGCCGTGCCCGAGCAGGCCCAGGGTCTTGCCTTCCAGCTCGACGATCGGGTAGTCCAGCAGGCAGAACTGTTTGGCCTGTTGCCAGCGGCCTTCGCCGACGGCTTTTCGGTAGTCACCCAAACGGGTGGCGAGGTTGAGCAGCAGCATGATCGTGTGCTGCGCCACCGACGGCGTGCCGTAGGCCTGGCAGTTGCACACGGTGATGCCGCGGGCCTTTGCGGCGGCCAGGTCGACGTTGTTGGTGCCGGTGGCGGTGATCAGGATCAGCTTCAGGTCGGGGTTGGCCGCCATGGCGGCCGCGTCGATGACGATCTTGTTGGTGATCGCCACGGTGGCGCCGTGCAGGCGTTCGGCGACCTGCTCCGGCAGGGTCTGGGCGAACAGTTGCAGGTCGCTGAAGCACTCGCGCAAAGGGTTCAGGTCGAGATCGCCCAGGTCCAGGGAAGGGTGATCGAGGAATACGGCGCGGCGGGCGTTCGTCATCAACTGTACCTTTTGTGCGGTGAACGGAAGGCGTAATCTGCCGAGCCTACCAGATGAAACAAATTGATACGCAACGGCTGAAGCCCGCCCCGCTGGGGGCTCTGCTCTGCGGATCCGCCCGATTCGACCCAAAGGAGTCCCCATGTACTGGACCGAGTTCTTGACCGTTGCACTGATCCACCTGCTGGCCGTGGCCAGCCCCGGCCCGGATTTCGCCGTGGTGGTGCGCGAGAGCGTGACCCACGGCCGGCGCGCCGGCACCTGGACGGCGCTGGGCGTGGGCACGGCGATTTTCCTGCACGTGGGCTACTCGCTGCTGGGCATCGGCCTGATCGTGTCGCAGTCGATCGTGCTGTTCAACGCCCTGAAGTGGGCCGCCGCCGCGTACCTGCTGTACATCGGCTACAAGGCCTTGCGCGCGCAACCGGCGCCGGCCGTCACCGATGATCTGCACAAGGAGGCCGGCGAGCGCACCGCCCGCGGCGCGTTCACCTCAGGCTTCGTGACCAACGGGCTGAACCCCAAGGCCACGCTGTTTTTCCTGTCGCTGTTCACCGTGGTGATCAACCCGCACACGCCGCTGGCGGTGCAGGCCGGCTACGGCCTCTACCTGGCGGCGGCCACCGCGACCTGGTTCTGCCTGGTGGCGCTGCTGTTCAGCCAGCAGCGCGTGCGCGCCGGTTTCGCCCGCATGGGCCACTGGTTCGACCGCACCATGGGCGCGGTGCTGATCGCCATCGGCGTGAAGCTGGCCTTCACCGAGATGCACTGATCGACCCGAGCTGGTTGAGGGCGTTGAGGTACTCCCGGGGATTGTCCCCGAGCAAACGGCGGAACATCGCGCTGAACGCCCGCGCGCTGCCGTAACCCAGGTCCTGCGCCACGCGCTGCACGCTGTCCCCGGCGAGCAGGCGGGGCAGGGCTTCCATCAGGCGCAGTTGCTGGCGCCAGGCGTTGAAACTCATCTTCAGTTGCTGCTGGAACAGGCGCGCCAGCGTCCGTGAACTGGCCCCGGCCTGCTGCGCCCAGTCCTCCAGGGTGTTGGGGTGGTCGGGGGTCTGCAGCAGCGCCAGGCAGATGCCTTGCAGGCGCCGGTCGGCGGGCATCGGAATGTGCAGCGGCAGGTTCTCCAGGCCGGCGAGCTCCTGCAGCATCAGTTGCTGGATCAGCGGATTGTCCGCGTGGGGCGGGCCCTGCACGGCGCGCAGGATCAATTCGCGCAGCAACGGCGTGACCGCCAGCACACAGCACTGCTGGAGGCTGGCCGGCGACAGCTCCGGGGCGATGAACAGCGAACGCATCTGCACGTCGCCGGACATGAAGATCTCGTGCGCGACCTCGGGCGGGATCCACACCGCACGGGTCGGCGGCAGCACCCAGGCGCCTTGGGCCGTGACCACCCGCATCACCCCGCGCACCGCATACAGCAGCTGCGCCTCGCGATGCAGGTGCAAGGGCTGGTGGGCGCCGTCCAGGTAGTCCCGGGGGTAGGCGCTCACCGGGCCGTGTTCGAAATGGCTGATCAACATGTCTGGTTCGATGACTTGATTGGCAGGTCTGCGCTTTTTCGCCAACTTAGCATAGCCGCTCACAACAACATCAAGCGTGCCGCCATGAACCGATCCGCCACCGTCATCCGCTACATCAACGCAGCTCATGTGATCGATCACATGTTCATGCTGATCTTCCCCGCCGCCGTGCTCGGCATGACCCAAGCCTTCGGGCTCGACTACGCCGCGCTGATCGGCCTGTCGCTGGGCGGCTTCATCGCCTTCGGCGCCTGCTCGCTGCCGGCCGGGTGGCTCGGCGACCGTTGGAGCCGGCGCCACATGATGCTGGTGTTCTTTTTCGGCATCGGCGCCTCGGCGATGTTCACCGGCCTGAGCGCAAGCCCCGCGATGCTGGTGGCAGGCCTGACCCTGACCGGTGTCTTCGCCGCGATCTACCACCCGGTGGGCACGGCGATGCTGGTGGCCTATGCGCAGAACCGCGGGCGCGAGATCGGCATCAACGGCATGTGGGGCAACCTGGGGGTGGCGTTCTCGGCGCTGGTCACCGGGTTGCTGGTGGCGCAGTTCGGCTGGCGTGCGGCGTTCCTGGTGCCAGGTGCGGTGGCCATCGCCCTGGGCATCGGGTTTGCCCTCCATGTGCGTGACGAACCGATTCCGGTGCGTGCCCACGCTGCGCTCAAGGGCGCCGGGGGCCAGCGCATCTCCATGGCGATGGTGTTCGGCGTGCTGGCGCTGGCCACGGCCACCGGCGGAGTGGTGTTCAACGCCACCACCATGACCTACCCGAAGCTGTTCCAGGAGCGCTTGCATGAATGGGCCGCCTCGCCGCAGACCCTCGGGGTGGTGGTCAGCCTGGCCTACGCCTTCGGCGCGGTGGCGCAGTTGAGCATCGGCCGGGTGCTGCACCGGATCAGCCTGAAATGGCCGTTCGTGGTGTTGACCCTGTGCCAGGCACCGTTGTTGCTGGCCTTGGCCTGGGTCGATGGCTGGGCGGTGATCGCCGTCGGTGCGGCGTTCATGTTCGTGGTGTTCGGTCAGGTCACGGTGAACGATTCGATGGTGGCCAACTTCGTCGCGCCGCACTGGCAGGCCCGGGTGTTCGCTTTGCGCTACTGCCTGTCGTTCGGCGCCAGCGCGACGGCGATCCCGCTGATCGCCTATGTCGAACCGCGCCATGGCTTCGCGGGCCTTTACTTGATTCTCGCCGGTTTTGGCGCCTTGACCTTCCTTGCCGCAGCGGTTTTCCCACGCACGCCTTCGGAAGAGGCTGTCGGACAAATGGCTTGAGCCGGTTCGAACCATCGCAAATGCTGGCGCAAAGCTAGCATTTGCGCCGCTCTGCAAATCATTCCTTTGGCTGATTTGACTGTCACGCAACGGTTCTAGAGTAGAGCTCTAATGCCAACACCGTGCCGTCAGAAAAGGGATTCCTATGTTGCAGACCCGCGTCATCCCGCCCGCCGAAGGGGCGTACCAGTACCCGCTGCTGATCAAACGGCTGCTGATGTCCGGCGCCCGTTACGAGAAGACCCGCGAGATTGTCTACCGCGACCAGCTGCGCTACAGCTACCCGACCCTGATCGAACGGGTCGCGCGGCTGGCCAACGTGCTGACGGCGGCGGGCGTGAAGGCCGGCGACACCGTGGCGGTGATGGACTGGGACAGCCATCGCTACCTGGAATGCATGTTCGCCATCCCGATGATCGGCGCGGTGATCCACACCATCAACGTGCGCCTGTCGCCGGAGCAGATCCTCTACACGATGAACCACGCCGAGGACCGCTTCGTGCTGGTCAACAGCGAGTTCACCGGCCTGTACCGGGCCATCGCGCCGCACCTGACCACGGTGGAGAAGACCCTGCTGCTGACGGATCTGCCGGAGAAGACCGCCGACCTGCCCAACCTTGTCGGCGAGTACGAGCAACTCCTGGCTGCCGCCAGCCCGCGCTACGACTTCCAGGATTTCGACGAGAACTCGGTGGCCACCACCTTCTACACCACCGGCACCACCGGCAACCCGAAGGGCGTGTACTTCACCCACCGGCAACTGGTGCTGCACACCATGGGCGTGTCGACCATCATGGGCGCCATCGACAGCGTGCGGCTGCTGGGCACCAACGACGTGTACATGCCGATCACGCCGATGTTTCACGTGCATGCCTGGGGCCTGCCGTACGTGGCGACCATGCTCGGGCTCAAGCAGGTCTATCCGGGGCGCTACGATCCGGAGTTCCTGGTCGAGCTGTGGCGCAAGGAAAAGGTCACCTTCTCCCACTGCGTGCCGACCATCCTGCAGATGGTGCTCAACGCCAAGGGCGCCCAGGGCACCGATTTCGGCGGCTGGAAAATCGTCATCGGCGGCAGCGCGCTCAACCGTTCCCTGTATGAGACCGCCAAGGCCCGCGGCATTCAGCTGACCGCCGCCTACGGCATGTCGGAGACCGGGCCGCTGGTGTCCTGCGCGCACCTGAACGACGAACTGATGGCCGGCAGCGAAGACGAGCGCACCACCTACCGGATCAAGGCAGGGGTGCCGGGACCCCTGGTGGAGGCGGCCATCGTCGACGCCGAGGGCAATTTCCTCCCGGCGGACGGCGAGACCCAGGGCGAGCTGGTGCTGCGTGCGCCGTGGCTGACCGAGGGCTACTTCAACGAGCCGCAGAAGGGCGCCGAGCTGTGGGCCGGCGGCTGGCTGCACACCGGTGACGTCGCCACGCTGGACGGCATGGGCGTGATCGACATCCGCGACCGCATCAAGGACGTGATCAAGACCGGCGGCGAATGGATCTCCTCGCTGGACCTCGAAGACCTGATCAGCCGTCACGTCGCGGTACGCGAAGTAGCGGTGGTGGGCATTCCCGATCCGCAGTGGGGCGAGCGGCCGTTTGCCCTGCTGGTGGTCCGCGAGGGGCATGAGATCGGGGCGCGGGAGCTCAAGGAGCACCTCAAGCCGTTCGTCGAGCTGGGGCACCTGAGCAAATGGGCGATCCCGAGCCAGATCGCCCTTGTTACCGAAATTCCCAAGACCAGCGTCGGCAAGCTCGACAAGAAGCGCATCCGCCTCGACATCACCGAGTGGCAGACCAACAACAGCGCCTTCCTCTCCACGCTCTGAGCGTCCCCTGGCGCGCCGCAAACGGCGCGCCAGACACCCCCAAGCAAGCGCTTGGCTTGTGAAATCCGAATTTTCAGCCATCCTTGCCGTGCCGACATGGGTCGGCCTGGCGAAAGGACTGTTCCAGAGTGGCCGGCAGCTGCAAATCACACTTTAGAGGGATCAAGCGATACCCCCTGCTGGCTATAGTCCGCTCAAGGATTTTTAAGAACGGGGCACACGCGCACACATTTGGGGCGATGCAATTTGAAGCGAATTCGGGCAGCCCTGGCGTCCGGTCCTTCAGGCGTTTTTAAAAGTACTCACTGCCATAACAATAATGCACATGGAGTAGCGTCGATGAATTCAGCTAACCAGTTCTGGCGCCGGGCTAAACTGCCTCTGGCCGTCAGTCTCGCCTCCACGCTCGCCGGGCCTGCATTCGGCGTCAGCTTCAACGTCGGTGAAATCGAAGGCCAGTTCGACTCCTCCCTGTCGATCGGGGCCAGCTGGTCGACCCAGCAGCCGAACAAGAACCTCATCGGCGTCAACAACGGCGGCCACGGCCTCTCCCAGACCTCCGACGACGGCCACGCCAACTTCAAGAGCGGCGAGACCTTCTCCAAGATCTTCAAGGGCATCCATGACCTGGAGCTGAAATACGGCGACACCGGCGTGTTCGTCCGGGGCAAGTACTGGTACGACTTCGAGCTCAAGGACGAAAGCCGCGAGTTCAAGGACATCAGCGACAACAACCGCAAGGAAGGCGCCAAGTCCGCCGGCGGCCAGATCCTCGACGCCTTCGTCTACCACAACTACTCGATCGCCGATCAGCCGGGCTCCGTGCGCCTGGGCAAGCAGGTGGTGAGCTGGGGCGAAAGCACCTTCATCGGCGGCGGCATCAACTCGATCAACCCGATCGACGTCTCCGCGTTCCGCCGTCCGGGCGCCGAGATCAAGGAAGGCCTGATCCCGGTCAACATGTTCTACGTGTCCCAGAGTCTGACCGACAACCTGTCGGCCGATGCCTTCTACCAGATCGAATGGGACCAGACCGTCGTCGACAACTGCGGCACCTTCTTCTCCCAGCCGGACATCATCGCCGACGGCTGCGACAACAACCTGCGCGTGCTGAACAAGCGTTCGCAGATCCCGGCCATCGCCCTGGGGCCATTGGCGGCCAACGGCGTCGACGTCAACGAGGAAGGCGTGCTGGTGCGCCGCGGCGGCGACCGGGACGCCCGTGACGGCGGCCAGTGGGGCGCGTCCCTGAAGTACATGTTCGAGCCGCTGGACACCGAATTCGGCGCCTACTTCATGAACTACCACAGCCGTGCGCCGATCTTCAGCGCCACCGGCGCGCCGCAGTCGGTGTACAACACCGCGCGCGGG
Organism: Pseudomonas sp. B35(2017); assembly: GCF_002113645.1. NCBI lineage: Bacteria > Pseudomonadati > Pseudomonadota > Gammaproteobacteria > Pseudomonadales > Pseudomonadaceae > Pseudomonas > Pseudomonas sp. B35(2017). The sequence goes on from NZ_NEIZ01000019.1 coordinate 78,262, forward strand.
CTGCCGGGGCCGTTCGCCGCGCTCGGGCCGCTGCTGGTGGCGGGCAACTCGCAGTACTTCGTCGAATACCCTGAGGACATCCGCCTCTACGGGCTGAGCTTCTCCACCACCCTGCCCACCGGCACGGCGTGGAGCGGCGAGATCAGCTACCGGCCGAACGCGCCGGTGCAGCTGAACTCCACCGACATCCTGTTCGCCGGCGTGCGGCCGCTGGGCGGCGCCCTGACCAACGCTTCGCTGCTCAACGGCGTTCCGGGCCAGGACCTGCACGGCTACCGCCGCAAGGAAATCACCCAGTTCCAGACCACCCTGACGCACTTCTTCGATCAGGTGATGGGCGCCAGCCGCCTGACCCTGGTGGGCGAAGTGGGCGTGACCCACGTCGGCGGCCTGGAAAGCACCTCGGACGTGCGCTACGGCCGCGATCCGGTCTACGGCCCGGGCGAACTGCCGTTCACAGGTCCGGTGGACACCTGCGTGGCGCTCAACACCAGCACCATCAACGGCGCAGGCCCCGGCACCCCGACCAACAACCGTAGCCGCAACTGCACCAACGAGGGCTTCACCACCTCGACCTCGTGGGGCTACCGCGGCCGGGCGATCTGGGAATACAACGACGTGTTCGCCGGCGTGAACCTCAAGCCGAACGTGGCCTGGTCCCACGACGTGAGCGGCTACTCGCCAGGCCCTGGCGGCAACTTCGAGGAAGGCCGCAAGGCCATCAGCCTGGGCCTCGACGCCGAGTACCAGAACACCTACACCGCGAGCCTGGCCTACACCAACTTCTTCGACGGCAAGTACACCACCGTGGATGACCGCGACTTCGTGGCCCTCAGCTTCGGCGTGAACTTCTAAGCACTGCATCTTCAGGACGAACGAATTTATGAAAATAACAAAGAGTCTGTTCCACGCCGGTGTTCTGGGCCTGTCGCTGCTGGCGACCGGCGTCATGGCGGCGGTGCCCGCCGCCGAAGCGGACAAGCTGGGCAAGAGCCTGACCCCGATGGGCGCCGAAATGGCCGGCAACGCCGACGGTTCGATCCCGGCCTGGAAACCGATGCCGAAGAACGCCGGCACCGTCGACAGCAAGGGGTTCCTGTCCGACCCGTACGCCAGCGAGAAGCCGCTGTTCACCATCACCGCGCAGAACGTCGAGCAGTACAAGGACAAGCTCGCGCCGGGCCAGTACGCGATGTTCAAGCGCTACCCGGACACCTTCAAGATGCCGGTCTACCCGTCCCACCGCGGCGCCACCGTGCCGGACGCCGTGTTCGCCGCGATCAAGAAGAACGCCACCAGCACCAACCTGGTGTCCGGCGGCAACGGCCTGGAGAACTTCGACACCGCCGTGCCGTTCCCGATTCCGAAGAGCGGCGTGGAAGTCATCTGGAACCACATCACCCGCTACCGCGGCGGCAGCGTGACCCGTCTGGTGACCCAGGCCACGCCGCAGGCCAACGGCTCGTTCAGCCTGGTGTACTTCCAGGACCAGTTCGTGTTCCGCGACAAGATGAAGGACTACGATCCGGCCAACCCGGGCAACATCCTGTTCTACTTCAAGCAGAAAGTGACCGCGCCGGCGCGTCTGGCCGGTGGCGTGCTGCTGGTGCACGAGACCCTCGACCAGGTGAAGGAACCACGTTCGGCGTGGGTCTACAACGCCGGCCAGCGCCGCGTGCGCCGGGCGCCGCAGGTGTCCTATGACGGCCCGGGCACCGCGGCGGACGGTCTGCGCACCTCCGACAACCTGGACATGTACAACGGTGCGCCGGACCGCTACGACTGGAAGCTCGAAGGCAAGAAAGAGATGTACATCGCCTCCGACAGCTACAAGCTCGACGATCCGAAGCTCAAGTACGCCGACATCATCAAGGCCGGCCACATCAACCAGGACCTGGCCCGCTACGAGCTGCGCCGCGTCTGGCATGTGGTCGCGACCCTGAAGGAAGGCCAGCGCCACATCTACGCCAAACGTGACTTCTTCATCGACGAAGACACCTGGCAGGCGGCGGTGATCGACCACTACGACGGCCGCAACCAGCTGTGGCGCGTGGCCGAGGCCCATTCGCAGAACTACTACAACGTCCAGGTGCCGTGGTACACCCTGGAGACCCTCTACGACCTGCAGTCCGGCCGCTACCTGGCGCTGGGCATGAAGAACGAAGAGAAGTCGGCGTATGACTTCGGCTTCACCGCCACCACCGCCGACTTCACGCCGAACGCGCTGCGTCAGGACGGCATCCGCTAAACCGCTGCAAACGAGGCCGCATCCTCGTGGAAACGCCCCGACCGGTTCGGGGCGTTTTTTTTTGCCTGTGGCTTTTTCCGTAGCCTTTTTGTAGCCATTTGTAGCAACCGCCTTCAATCCCTCTTCGTTTACGGCTAGTCTGCGGACATCTGCCACGCCGCCAACAGCCATTCGAACAAGAGCCGGCCATGACTGATCTGTCCCCGCTACCGGGTCCTGCAAGCGTTGCCGTCGCGGCACTGGACGGCCGTTTCTTCCGTCCGCCGCTGCCTGACGGCCATGTGTTGCGCCCGCGCCTGTGCGAGCGCCTGCGCGCCGGCCTCGGCGGGCGGCTGTTGCTGGTCAGCGCCCCGGCCGGTTTCGGCAAGAGTTCGCTGGCGGTGGAGTTCTGCCAGAGCCTGCCGGCGCACTGGCAGAGCCTGTGGCTGGGCCTGAGCCCGCGGGACAGCGATCCGGGGCGTTTCCTCGAACGCCTGCTTGAAGGCCTGCAGGACTTTTTCCCGCAGTTGGGCAGCCGGGCGCTGGGGCTGCTGAAAATGCGTCAGCGTCATCAGCCGTTCGCCTTCGAAGAGTGGCTGGACGGCCTGCTCGACGAACTGGCGCTGCAGCTCGATCCTTCGGCGCCGCTGCTGCTGGTGCTCGACGATTACCACCTTGCCCAGGGGCCGGTGCTCGACCGTTGCCTGCAATTTTTCCTCAACCATTTGCCAGACGGCCTGCTGGTCATGGTCACCAGCCGCCAGCGGCCGGACTGGCACCTGGCGCGCCTGCGCCTGTCGCGGCAACTGCTGGAACTCAACGAGCAGGACCTGCGCCTGACCCGCGACGAGGCGCTGGCCTTGCTCGACCGCCACAGCAGCGCCTTGCGCGGCGAGGCGGTGGAGAACCTGATCCAGCGCAGCGAAGGGTGGGTCGCCGGCTTGCGTTTCTGGCTGCTGGCGGCGGCCGGGGCCGGCAACGAAGCGGCGCTGCCGCAGGCCTTGAACGGCGGGGAAGGGCTGATCCGCGACTACCTGCTGGAGGAGGTGATCGACTGCCTGCCGGCGGACGTGCAGGCTTTCCTCTTCGACACCGCGCCGCAGGAGCGCTTCTGCAGCGAGCTGTGCGATGCCGTGCGCGAAGCCCACGACAGCGCCGAGATCCTGCGCTACCTGCTGGCGCATCAGGTGTTCCTGGTGCCGCTGGATGAGCACGGCCACTGGTACCGTTACCATCACCTGTTTTCCGACCTGTTGCGCAGCCGGCCTGCCGCCCATGCCATGGTGCCGCCGGCCACCTTGCACCTGCGCGCCTGCCGCTGGTTCAACGCCCAGGGCCTCTTGGACGAGGCGGTGGAGCAGGCCCTGCGCGCCGGGCACCTGGACGTGGCGGCGAACCTGGTGCAGAACCTGTCCGAGGAGCAACTGCTGGCCGAGCAGAACGTCGGCATGCTGCTGCGCTGGAAGATGGACCTGCCCGACAGCCTGCTGATCAGCACGCCGCGGTTGATCGTGCTGTACAGCTGGGCCTTGGGCCTGGCTTGCCAGCTCGATGCCGCCGAGGAACTGGCCAGCCACCTCAGCCGCTTCCTGCCGGCACCGTCGGCCACCGCCCAGAAATCCATGCTGGCGCAATGGCTGGCGTTGAGCGGGATCATCGCCCGGGGCCGCGGCCGGCGCGAGCTGACCCGCCAATACTGCAGCGAAGCGTTGGAGAGCCTTCCTGAAAAGCGCTACGGGCAACGGCTGATGTGCCTCTCGACCCTGTCCAACCTGGCGATCGCCGACGGCGACCTCTGGCAGGCCCGGCGCCTGAACCGCGAGTCCCTGGAGCTGGCGCAGCGGGTCGGCAATCCGTTGTTCGAGGCCCTGACCCACTATGACCGGGCGCGGGTGCTGCAGGCCCGGGGGGAAATCCTGCGGGCGCTCGATGAAGTGCACCAGGGGCTTGAGCGCCTGCGCGGGCTGTCGACGCAGCGCCTGTACGCCGTGCGGGCCCGGCTGACGCTGTACGAAGGTTTTCTGTTGGCCATGCGCCTGCAACCCCGGGCGGCGCGGGTACGGCTGCAGGCCGGCCTGAGCGAGGCGCGGGCCTGCCGCGACATCAGCGTGCTGATCGGCCACTGTGTGATCGCCCGGCTGGAGGGCAGCGGCGGCGAATTCGCCAAGGCCTTCGCCGAGTTGGCCGAAGCCGAGCGGCTGATGCACATCTGGGACGTTCCGCCGATCTATTACCTGGCGATGATCACCCTGGTCAAATGCGAACTGTGGCTGGCGCAGGGGCGCACCGACCTGGCCGAGGCCTGGCTGGCGCGCCTGGGGCAGACCTACACAGGCGAACGCGCCGCGGCGCCGCCGGAGTTCCATCCGCAGTTGCCGTTGCATGTCGAATTGCAGCAGGCCTTGCTGGATGTGATTCAAGGGCAGCCGATGCTCGCCGAAGGCCGGCTGAACGTGTTGCTGGAAAACGGCCAGCAAACCGGGCGGCAGCTGCTCAGCGTGATGGCGTTGACGCAGAAGGTCGCCGTGCTGCTGGGCGGCGGGCGGGAGCCTGAAGCGCGCAAGGCCTTGAGCCAGGCCCTCGAAGCGGCCGCCGGCGGTGTGCTGCAGCCGTTCGGACAACTGTTCGACGAGCACCCGGACTGGTTGCGCAGCCAACTGACCGGAAGCCCGCTGGGCCGGCAATTGCTGGAGCTGTTCCCGCCGGCCCCTGCGCGTGCGGCGTTGGAGGCTCCGGCGGCCGAGCTGTTGAGTTCCCGCGAGTTGGCGGTGCTGCGGCTGATCGCCCAAGGTTGCTCGAACCAGGAAATCAGCGAACAGCTGTTCATTTCGCTGCACACGGTCAAGACCCATGCCAGCCACATCAACAGCAAGCTGGGCGTGGAGCGGCGCACCCAGGCCGTGGCGCGGGCCAAGGCGTTGGGTGTGCTGGCCTGAGCGGTCCAGCGCAGTCCCCCCAATGAAAAACGCCCCGAACCGGTCGGGGCGTTTTTCGTTCAGTCACCGCCGTCAGGCGATCAGGACACCAGATCGTTGGCGCTGAAGCTGTTGACGCCGACCAGCATGATCTCGAAATCGGCGCCGGCGTTGCCGCTGACGTTGCCCGACAGCACGTGATCGACGAAGCGCAGCTGACCGGCGCCGGTGAAGGCGTTGGCGCCGATGAACGTGAAGCCGTTCATGCCGCTCTGCAGCAGGTTGGCATCGAACTGGGTCAGGTCGATCTTGTCGCCTTGCAGGCTGCTGAAGTCGCTGATCACGTCGCGGTTGGCGCCGATCCCCATTTCATTGACGGCACGGAACACGAACGTGTCGGCCCCGGCATCGCCGAACAGGGTGTCTGCGCCTGCACCACCGTCCAGCACGTTGTTGCCGGCGTTGCCCCGCAGAACGTTGTTCAGCGAGTTGCCGGTGGCCTTGACGGCGGCGCCGACCAGGTTGAGGTTCTCCAGGTTGGCGCCCAGGGTGTAGTCGATGTAGGAGTACACCGAATCGACGTCGGTGGTCGAGGGGCCCTGCTCGATGATCACGTCGCCGACATTGTCGATGACGTAGCTGTCGCTGCCGGCGCCGCCGATCAGGGTGTCCGCGCCGGCGCCGCCGTTGAGGGTGTTGTTGCCGCTGTTGCCGATCAGGGTGTTGTTCAGGGCGTTGCCGTAGACGCTGAAGTCGCCGGCGCCGACGAGGGCGACGTCTTCGACGTTCTGCAGGTTGGCCAGGCCCAGGTCGATGGTGCTCTGGGCGCTCGCGTTGAACGAGATCTCCAGGCGGTCGGTGCCTTCGTTGGCCAGTTCCTGGACCAGGGCGAGCTCGCCGACCTGGTCGATACCGTAGGCGTCGTTGCCCTTGCCGCCGATCAGGGTGTCCACGCCCGCGCCGCCGACCAGCTGGTTGTCGCCGTCGTTGCCGATGATGACGTTGTTCAGCTCGTTGCCGATGCCGTAGATGTTGCCGGTGCCGGTCAGGGTGAGGTTCTCGACGTTGGCGCTGAGGGTGTAGTTCACGGAGGCGCGGACGGTGTCGATCTCGCTGGCCAGGGTGCTGGTCTCGCTGACCACGTCGCCGACGTTGTCGACGATGTAGGTGTCGTTGCCCAGTCCGCCGATCATGATGTCGGCGCCGGCGCCGCCGTCCAGCACGTTGTTGCCGTCGGTGCCCCTGAGGGTGTTGTTCAGCGAGTTGCCGGTGGCGTTGAGGGCGCTGCCGACCAGGTTGAGATTCTCGAGGTTGGCGCCCAGGGTGTAGTCGATGTAGGAGTACACCGAGTCGACGTCGGTGGCCGACGGGCCCTGCTCGATGATCACGTCGCCGACGTTGTCGATGACGTAGCTGTCGCTGCCGGCGCCGCCGATCAGGGTGTCCGCGCCGGCGCCGCCGTTGAGGGTGTTGTTGCCGGCATTGCCGATCAGGGTGTTGCTCAGGGCGTTGCCGTAGAGGGAGAAGTCGCCGGCGCCGATGATGGCGACGTCTTCGAAATTCTGCAGGTTGCTCTGGTTCAGGTCGATGGTGCTCTGGGCGGTCGCGTTGAACGAGATCTCCAGGCGGTCGATGCCTTCGTTGGCCAGTTCCTGGACAAGGGCGAGCTCGCCGACCTGGTCGATGCCGTAGGCGTCGTTGCCCTTGCCGCCGATCAGGGTGTCCAGGCCCGCGCCGCCGACCAGTTGGTTGTCGCCGTCGTTGCCGATGATGACGTTGTTCAGCGCGTTGCCGATGCCGTAGATGTTGCCGGCGCCGGTCATGGTGAGGTTTTCCACGTTGGCGCTGAGGGCGTAGCTTACGGATGCGCGGACGGTGTCGATCTCGCTGGCCAGGGTGCTGGTCTCGCTGACCACGTCGCCGACGTTGTCGACGATGTAGGTGTCGTTGCCCAGGCCGCCGATCATCAGGTCGGCGCCGGCGCCGCCGTCCAGCACGTTGTTGCCGTCGGTGCCCCGGAGGATGTTGTTCAGCGAGTTGCCGGTGGCGTTGAGGGCGCCGCCGACCAGGTTGAGGTTCTCCAGGTTGGCGCCCAGGGTGTAGTCGATGTAGGAGTACACCGAATCGACGTCGCTGGCCGAAGGGCCCTGCTCGATGACCACATCGCCGACGTTGTCGACGACATAGCTGTCGTTGCCGGCGCCGCCTTCCATGATGTCCGCGCCGGCGCCGCCGTTGAGGGTGTTGTCCAGGGCATTGCCGGTCAGGGTGTCGTTGAATGCCGAGCCGGTGGCGTTTTCGATCTTCGCGCCGAAGGCAATGGCCAGCCCTTGGTTGAAGGTGTTGCCCGCCTGATCGGTGAAGGCCTTGCCGATCTTGCTGTACTGGCCTTCGTTGAGGTTGATGCTGACGGCCGCCAATTGGTTGCTGGCATCGATCGTGTCGATGCCGCCGGCGTCCCAGATGGTTTCGAACACGGACTGCGTCGGTGCCCAGGAGTAGACGTTGTTGCCGGTCGCCCATTGGGTATTGGCGCCGTACAGGCTCTGGATCGCCAGAATGTCGAGCACCATGGGGGTGGTCGGCAGATAGGAATAGTTGTTGTTGTAGCTCATGATCGTGAAGCCCGCGTCATCGAGCTGCGGATCAAGCGTGATGCTGTTGTAAACCGACGGGGCGAACGAATGCTTGAGGCCGATCGCATGGCCGATCTCATGGACGAACGTCATGAAATCGTAGGTGCCTTTGTCGGGCGATGGCTCATTGGTGTTCGGGCCGATCCAGACGTCGCCGGCGTTGGGGGTTTCGTACGGCGTGTAGGCCCAAGCTGCGGAGCCGCTGTCCAGCAGCGTGTAGCCGCCGAAGCGCAGGTCGCCCACGCTTGTCGACGATTCGCCCGTCAATTGGAACGTGATGTTGGCCACGGCGGACCAGGCGCCCAGCGCCGCGGTCACCGCCGTCTTTTGCGCGTCGGTCAGCGCATAGGCGGCCTTGGGCTCGTTGTCGGGGCTGTAGTTGGGGGCGAAGACGGAAGTGCCCGGCACAATGAAACTGTACGTCAGACTGGTTACGGCTGTTGGCGACCACCACTTGGTGCTTTCCCATTTGTAGCCGGAAATGAGACTGTCGACGGGTTTGACGCCAGTCAGCGAGGCGAACGTAGCATCGGTGTAACCAGTAGGGCGGGGCATGCGGATTTCCTGAGTAGGCTGCGGCCCTTCCTGAAAATGTGGCCGCTACAAAGTGCAATTTTGCATTAGAAACCGGGCGACTGGCATCAATTGGCCACTATTTTTTTATTCATGGCGCCAAAAATCTGACCGGAGGTTCTCTATCGGCCGGTGGCGTAGAATCCTGAGCGCCATTGCCGACCGTGCGTCGCGCCCGGCAGGCCCACGAACACACAGGACTTCCCATGACCGCCATCAAGCCCCAACTCATCCGCGAAACCTTTCCTGTCGGCCCGCTGCAATGCAACTGCACGATCATCGGCGATCCGATCACGAAAAAGGCCATCGTCGTCGACCCCGGCGGCAATCCGGACCGGATCATGGCGCGCCTCGACGCCTTGGGGCTGAAGGTGGTCAGCATCATCCACACCCATGCCCATCTCGATCACTTCCTGGCGTCCGGCCAGATGAAGGAAAAGACCGGCGCCACCCTGCACCTGCACAAGGACGACCAGTTCCTGTGGGACAACCTGGAGATGCAATGCCAGATGTTCGGCGTGCCGTACACCCCGGTGCCGTCGCCGGACCGCTGGCTCGAGGACGACGAAGAGCTGGCCTGCGGCTGCGGCGTCGCGCTGCACACGCCGGGGCATACGCCAGGTTCCATGAGCTTCTGGTTTTCCGAGGCTAAGCTGTTGATTGCCGGCGACACGCTGTTCCGTCGCGGAGTGGGACGCACGGACTTGTGGGGCGGCGATCAGGCGACCATCGTGCGATCGATCAAGCAGCGGCTGTACACCCTGGACGAAGACGCCACCGTGGTGGCGGGACATGGCCCGGACACCCGGCTGGGCGACGAGATGCGTGAAAACCCCTTCGTGCGCGCCTAAACATTTTGTCATGAGTGCACGGCGGAATTTTTGCCCATTGCCATGATCCAACGCCCGCACGGGTCTTTTGCCAATGGCCGCTGCACAACAGAATGCAAATGTAGGAGCACTCCATGTTCACCACCCGTCGTTTGATCATTGTCGCCACCGCCGTGGCCGTTTTGTCCGGCTGCGCCTCGCCCAACCCGTACGACAACCAGGGCCAGGCCGACGGCGGCTCCCAGGGCATGAGCAAGACCGCCAAGTACGGCGGCCTCGGTGCCCTGGCCGGCGCCCTGGCCGGTGCGGCGATCGACCACAACAACCGCGGCAAGGGTGCCCTGATCGGCGCCGCCGTGGTCGGCGCCTCGGCGGCCGGTTACGGCTACTACGCCGACCAGCAAGAGAAGAAACTGCGCGCCAGCATGGCCAACACCGGCGTCGAGGTGCAGCGCCAGGGCGATCAGATCAAGCTGATCATGCCGGGCAACATCACCTTCGCCACCGATTCGGCGAACATCGCCTCCAGCTTCTATCAGCCGCTCAACAACCTGGCCAGCTCCCTGAAGGAGTTCAACCAGAACCAGATCGAGATCGTCGGCTACACCGACAGCACCGGCAGCCGCCAGCACAACATGGACCTGTCCCAGCGCCGTGCGCAGAGCGTGGCGACCTACCTGACGTCGCAAGGCGTCAGCGGCGCCAACCTGTCGGCCCGGGGCGCCGGCCCGGACAACCCGATCGCCAGCAACGGCGACGTCAACGGCCGGGCGCAGAACCGCCGGGTCGAGGTCAACCTGAAGGCGATTCCGGGTCAGCAGTACGGTGGTCAGCAGCAGCCGGGCACGGTTCAGCAGTATCCGTAACCCGACGGCCGAATGAAAAATGCCCGATCCTGGTGATCGGGCATTTTTTTGTGTGGCCGGCGATGGGGTCGTGACCGACACCGAAGACGCCGGACACAAAAAAGCCCCCGGACACTCGCATGTCCGGGGGCTTTTCGCTTGGAGCGGAGGCCGCTTACTTCTTCAGGCCGTAATGCTCGTCGAGCATGCCCGGCGAGTTCGGCGCCTTCGGCGCGTAGTCCCGCGGCGGCTCCTGGTCCCGTGGCGGGGTCAGGCGTTCCCGTGGCGCCTGGCTCGCTTCGGCGTGCAGCGAAGCCAGCAGGCGTTGGCGGGTCTGTTCGTCCAGGGCCAGGCGGTTGGCGCCTTCGGCCAGGTGATCCTGCACTTCCTGGTAGCTTTGGGTCAGCTTCTTGACCAGGTTCGCGGTGCTGTTGAAGTGGGTCACCACTTCGTTCTGATAACTGTCGAAACGTTCCTGGATGTCATCCAGCTGACGCTGCGTGCGGCTCGGCGCGGCGTTCGGCGCAACGCGAGCGATCAGGAAACCGATGGCTACACCCACAACCAGGGCAAGAGTCGGCAACAACCAAACTAAGAGCGAGTGTTCCACGAGTCCTTCCTCTATAAACGGCTTTGCTTTACGTTAACGGCTCGAACCTGCGCTGTATACCGCGATTCACTCGCAATAGATCGGCACAGACAATTTGCTAGACGAGTCGACCCGATCCGAGGTCACGGAGTTCCTTCCTTGCTGATGCGTGAAACCCCTGTAGCGATTGCCGGCCCTGTCGGTCAACTTGAAGCCCTGTACCTGGACAACGAACAGCCGCGCGGCATCGCGCTGATCTGCCACCCGAACCCGGTGCAGGGCGGCACGATGCTCAACAAGGTCGTCTCGACCCTGCAGCGCACCGCGCGCGACGCCGGCCTGATCACCCTGCGCTTCAACTACCGTGGCGTCGGCGCCAGCGAAGGCAGCCACGACATGGGCAGCGGCGAGGTCGACGACGCCTGGGCCGCTGCCGCCTGGCTGCGGGCCAAGCACCCGCAGCTGCCGCTGACCCTGTTCGGCTTTTCCTTCGGCGGGTTCGTGGCGGCCAGCCTCGGCGGGCGCCTTGAGGCCCAGGGCGTGACGCTCAAGCACCTGTTCATGGTCGCGCCGGCGGTGATGCGCCTGGGCGAGCAGGATCAGCTGCCGCATCAAGGCGAACTGACGGTGATTCAGCCGGAAACCGACGAAGTGATCGATCCGCAGCTGGTCTACGAATGGTCCGGCAAACTCCAGCGCCCCCATGAGCTGCTGAAAGTGGCAGAATGCGGACACTTTTTTCATGGCAAGCTGACCGATCTCAAGGATCTGATCCTGCCGCGTCTCTCGAATTGATTGCAGTCTGACAAGCGATTACCCATGACGAACCGTACCCGCATCCTCACCGGCATCACCACCACCGGCACGCCGCACCTGGGCAACTATGCCGGCGCCATCCGCCCGGCGATCGTCGCCAGCCGTGACACGAACGCCGATTCGTTCTACTTCCTGGCCGACTATCACGCCCTGATCAAGTGCGACGACCCGCTGCGCATCCAGCGTTCGCGCCTGGAGATCGCCGCGACCTGGCTGGCCGGCGGCCTGGATGTGGACCGCGTGACGTTCTATCGCCAGTCCGACATCCCGGAAATCCCCGAGCTGACCTGGCTGCTGACCTGCGTCGCCGCCAAGGGCCTGCTCAACCGCGCCCATGCCTACAAGGCGTCGGTGGACAAGAACGTCGAGGCCGGCGAAGACCCGGACGCCGGCGTCACCATGGGGCTGTACAGCTATCCGGTGCTGATGGCCGCCGACATCCTGATGTTCAACGCGCACAAGGTGCCGGTCGGACGCGACCAGATCCAGCACGTCGAAATGGCCCGTGACATCGGCCAGCGCTTCAACCACCTGTTCGGCCAGGGCAAGGAGTTCTTCACCCTGCCCGAGGCGCAGATCGAGGAAAGCGTCGCCACGCTGCCGGGCCTCGACGGCCGCAAGATGTCCAAGAGCTACGACAACACCATCCCGCTGTTCTCCAGCGCCAAGGACATGAAGGATGCGATCTCGCGGATCGTCACCGACTCCCGGGCGCCGGGCGAGGCGAAGGATCCGGACAACTCGCACCTGTTCACCCTGTTCCAGGCGTTCGCCACCCCGGCGCAGGCCGACGAGTTCCGCAGCGACCTGCTGCAGGGGTTGGGCTGGGGTGAGGCGAAGAGCCGCCTGTTCCAGTTGCTCGACGGCCAGTTGGGCGAGTCCCGCGAGCGCTATCACCAGTTGATCGAGCGTCCGGCGGACCTGGAAGACATCCTGCAGCACGGCGCGAAAAAGGCCCGTGCGGTGGCCACGCCGTTCCTCAACGAACTGCGCGAGGCCGTCGGCCTGCGTTCGTTCGTCAATCAGGCGCAAGCGGCCGCGACCACCAAGAAGAAAGCCGCCAAAGCCGCACGGTTCGTCAGTTTTCGCGAGGACGACGGCAGCTTCCGCTTCCGTCTGCTGGCAGCGGACGGCGAGCAACTGCTGCTGTCGCGCAATTTCGCCGACGGCAAGGCGGCGGGCCAGGTGACCAAGCAACTGCAATCGGGTCAGGCGCTGGATGTGCGCAGCGAAGGCCTGGCGTTCAGCGTGTGGCTGGAAGGTGAGTGCGTCGGCGACAGCCCGGCGTTCGCCGACGCCGCTGCGCGGGATGCGGCGGTCGAGGCGCTGCGGATCGCGCTGACGCCGGTTCAGGAATAAACAACGGTTCGGCCCGACCAAGGGCCGATTGCCATTCCCCGGGGCCGTCGCTACAGTGTCGGCCCGTTTTTGTTGCCTTGCTAACGAATTATGACGCCCCTAGAACGATATCAAGCTGATCTGAAACGTCCGGACTTTTTCCATGACGCCGCCCAGGAAACCGCCGTGCGTCATCTGCAGCGGCTGTACGACGATCTGATCGCCGCCGAGCAGAACAAGCCGGGCCTGCTGGGCAAACTGTTCGGCAAGAAGGATCAGGCACCGGTCAAGGGGCTGTACTTCTGGGGCGGCGTGGGCCGCGGCAAGACGTACCTGGTGGACACCTTCTTCGAGGCGCTGCCGTTCAAGGAAAAGACCCGCACCCACTTCCACCGCTTCATGAAGCGCGTGCACGAAGAGATGAAGACCCTGGGCGGCGAGAAGAACCCGCTGACCATCATCGCCAAGCGCTTCGCCGCCGAATCGCGGGTGATCTGCTTCGATGAGTTCTTCGTCTCCGACATCACCGACGCCATGATCCTCGGCACCCTGATGGAAGAGCTGTTCAAGAACGGCGTGTCCCTGGTCGCCACCTCGAACATCGTGCCGGACGGCCTGTACAAGGACGGCCTGCAGCGCGCGCGCTTCCTGCCGGCCATCGCGCTGATCAAGCAGAACACCGAGATCGTCAACGTCGACAGCGGCGTCGACTACCGCCTGCGCCACCTCGAACAGGCGGAACTGTTCCACTACCCGCTGGACGAGGCCGCCCACGAAAGCCTGCGCAAGAGCTTCCGTGCGCTGACCCCGGAATGCACCGCCGCGGTGGAAAACGATGTGCTGATCATCGAAAACCGCGAAATCCGTGCGCTGCGCACCTGCGACGACGTGGCCTGGTTCGACTTCCGCGAACTGTGCGACGGCCCGCGCAGCCAGAACGACTACATCGAACTGGGCAAGATCTTCCATGCCGTGCTGCTCAGCGGCGTGGAGCAGATGAGCGTCACCACCGACGACATCGCCCGCCGCTTCATCAACATGGTCGACGAGTTCTACGACCGCAACGTCAAGCTGATCATCTCCGCCGAGGTGGAGCTGAAGGACCTGTACACCGGCGGGCGCCTGACGTTCGAGTTCCAGCGCACGCTGAGCCGTCTGCTGGAGATGCAGTCGCACGAATTCCTCGCGCGGGCGCACAAGCCGTAACGCGATCCGGAACATGAAAAGGGCCTGCAATCGCAGGCCCTTTTTTTACGCGAAATTTGCCTGCCGCCTTTGTGGGAGCGAGCCTGCCCGCGATTGCGGCCGAGCATTCAATGAAGAAGTCGACTGACAGATCGCTATCGCCAGCAGGCTGGCTCCCACAAGGGGAGTGGGTCGCCTGTCAGGTTACGCCGCCTGCTGGAACTGCTGCCGGTATTGGTTCGGCGACAGCTCGGTGTGCTGGCGGAACAACCTTGCGAAGAAACTCGCGTCGTCGTAGCCGACTTCGTAGCTGATGGTCTTGATGCTCTTGCGGCTGCCGGACAGCAGCCCCTTGGCGGTCTCGATTCGCAGCCGCTGCAGGTAATGCAGGGGCTTGTCGCCGGTGGCGGTCTGAAAGCGGCGCATGAAGTTGCGGATGCTCATGCCATGCTCGCGGGCCACGTCCTCGAAGCGGAATTTGTCGGCGAAATGCTCTTCGAGCCAGTGCTGGATCTGCAGGATGATCACGTCCTGGTGCAGCTTCTGGCCGCCGAAGCCGATGCGGCCCGGCGAGTAGCTGCGCTGCACTTCATAGAGGATGTCCCGGGCCACGGCCTGCGCCACGTTGGCGCCGCAGAAGCGCTCGATCAGGTAGATGTAGAGGTCGCAGGCCGAGGTGGTGCCGCCGGCGCAGTACAGGTTGTCGGCGTCGGTCAGGTGCTTGTCCTGGTTGAGGTAGACCTGCGGGAACCGCTCGGCGAACGCGTTGAAGAAACGCCAGTAGGTGGTCGCTTCCTTGCCGTTGAGCAAACCGGCCTCCGCCAGCCAGAACACCCCGGTCGCCTCGCCGCAGAGCACCGCGCCGCGGGCGTGCTGTTCGCGCAGCCACGGCAGCACCTGCGGGTAGCGTTTGCACAGGGTCTCGAAGTCGTCCCAGAACGCCGGGAGGATGATGACGTCGGTGTTCTCCAGGCCGCCGTCCACCGGCATGATCACGTCGCTGAAGCTGTTCACCGGTTTGCCGTCGGGGCTGACCAGGCGGGTTTCGAACGCCGGCGTCAGGCCGTGGCCCAGTTGTTTGCCGTAGCGCAGGCTGGCCAGGTGGAAGAAGTCCTTGGCTTGCATGAGGGTGGAGGCGAAAACCCGGTCGATCGCCAGGATGCTGACGCGCCGCAAGGGCGTGGAGACTTGCTTAGACATAATTCAACTTTTGTTTTTATAAGGGAAAGTGGTCATCAGACGGCTGGATCGTCTTATTTTTTGTCGGATGTGTCCAGTGTCCTGTATCGGGAGCGGGGCTTAGTCTCTGAAGGCTCGATCCTTTCAACAATAAAGAAAAAGGTGCCGCATGATCCCCAGAACCCTGTTCAGTCCCGAGCACGAACTGTTCCGCGACAGCGTGCGTACGTTCCTCCAGAAAGAGGCCGTGCCGTTCCATGGACAGTGGGAGAAGCAAGGCTACATCGACCGCAATCTGTGGAACAAGGCGGGGGAGGCGGGGATGCTGTGCTCGCACCTGCCGGAGGCGTACGGCGGGCTGGGGGCGGACTTCCTCTACAGTGCGGTGGTGATCGAAGAGGTCGGTCGGCTGGGGCTGACCGGCATCGGGTTCTCGTTGCATTCGGACATCGTCGCGCCCTACATCCTGCATTACGGCAGCGAGGCGCTGAAGCAGAAATACCTGCCGAAGCTGGTCTCCGGCGAAATGGTCAGCGCCATCGCCATGACCGAGCCGGGGGCGGGTTCCGACCTGCAAGGGGTCAAGACCACCGCGGTGCTGGACGGCGACGAGTACGTGATCAACGGCTCGAAGACCTTCATCACCAACGGCTATCTCGCGGATCTGGTGATCGTCGTCGCCAAGACCGACCCGAAGGCCGGGGCCAAGGGCACCAGCCTGTTTCTGGTGGAGGCCGGCACGCCGGGCTTCGACAAGGGCAAGCGCCTGGAGAAGGTCGGCATGAAGGCCCAGGACACCTCCGAACTGTTCTTCCAGGACGTGCGCGTGCCGAAGGAAAACCTGCTGGGGCAGGCGGGCGCCGGGTTCGCCTACCTGATGCAGGAGTTGCCGCAGGAACGCCTGACGGTGGCCATCGGCGGGCTGGCGTCGGCCGAGGCGGCGCTGCAATGGACGCTGGACTACACCCGTGACCGCAAGGCGTTCGGCAAGTCGATCGCCGACTTTCAGAACACCCGCTTCAAGCTGGCCGAGATGGCCACCGAGATCCAGATCGGCCGGGTGTTCGTCGACCGCTGCCTGGAACTGCACCTGCAGGGCAAGCTCGACGTGCCGACGGCGGCGATGGCCAAGTACTGGGGCACGGATCTGCAATGCAAGGTGCTCGACGAGTGCGTGCAGCTGCATGGCGGTTACGGCTTCATGTGGGAATACCCGGTGGCCCGGGCATGGGCGGACGCGCGGGTGCAGCGGATCTATGCCGGCACCAACGAAATCATGAAGGAGATCATTGCGCGTTCGCTTTGAATGTAAGGCGACTGCCGGATCGTCATCGCGGGCAAGCCCGCTCCCACAGTGGTCGGTGTTGCCCGCAACACTGTGGGAGCCAGCCTGCTGGCGATGGCGCCAGTTCAGGACAAGGCAGTTGCTCCCGCATTGGAATGCAGTTCCCTGTGGGAGCGGGCTTGCCCGCGATGGCGGTTCATCTGCCGGTCAAGGCGCCGGGTTCGGATGGTCCTTGTGGATTGCCTCGATCCCTTCCAGCACTTCGTCGGACAGCTTCAGGTCGAAGCTGGCGATGTTGCTGTCCAGTTGCTCCAGCGTCGTGGCGCCGATGATGTTGCTGGTGACGAACGGCTGCTGATTGACGAAGGCAAGGGCCATCTGCGCCGGATCCAGCCCGTGCTCGCGGGCCAGGGCCACGTAGCGGCTGCAGGCCGCTTCCGATTGCGGGTTGAAATAGCGGCTGAAGCGGCTGTAGAGGCTCAGGCGGCCCTTCGGCGGGCGTGCGCCGCCTTCGTACTTGCCCGACAGGAAGCCGAACGCCAGCGGCGAATAGGCCAGCAGGCCGCACTGTTCGCGGATGGCGATTTCCGCCAGGCCCACCTCGAAGCTGCGGTTGAGCAGGTTGTAGGGGTTCTGGATCGACACGGCGCGCGGCCAGCCCCGGGCTTCGGCCAGGGCCAGGAAACGCATGGTGCCCCACGGGGTTTCGTTGGACAGGCCGATGTGGCGGATCTTGCCGGCGCGCACCTGTTCGTCGAGCGCCTCCAGGGTGTCTTCCAGCGGCGTGAGGTTGGCTTCGGTCTTGTGCTTGTAGCCGAGCTGGCCGAAGAAGTTGGTGCTGCGCTCCGGCCAGTGCAGCTGGTAGAGGTCGATGTAGTCGGTCTGCAGGCGTTCGAGGCTGGCGTTCACCGCCTCGGTGATGTGCCGGCGGTTGTGGCGCAGGTTCTTGTCGCGGATGTAGTCGATGGTGTTGCCGGGGCCGGCGATCTTGCTCGCCAGGATCCAATCGGCGCGGTCGCCGCGCGTCTTGAAGTAATTGCCGATGTAGCGCTCGGTGGTGGCGTAGGTGTCGGCCTTGGGCGGCACCGGGTACATCTCGGCGGTGTCGATGAAATTGATCCCGGCGCACTTGGCCCGTTCGATCTGGGCGAAGGCTTCGGCTTCGGTGTTCTGCTCGCCCCAGGTCATGGTGCCGAGGCAGATTGCGCTCACGTTCAGGTCGGTGCGGCCTAGCTGGCGATAGTCCATCGGGTGCTCCTTGGGCAAAGGAGCCATAAAAGCAGGTTGAATTTTTTTTCGCAATCTGGATAATTGCCGACCTCTTTCTGCAGTGGAAGTGATGCGCCGCCGCCGAAGAATCTTGCCGTTGAACGGACGCGCCGACCCGAGCCCCCGAAAGCGTCTGTATCCGGCTGCCTTTGACTTGTCAAAGTACGCACTATTCAGTAAGATCCGCCGTCTTATTTACGGGCGGCCCCTGAGGCTATAAAGAATGAAAACTTTTACTGCTAAACCGGAAACAGTAAAGCGCGACTGGTTTGTCGTCGACGCTGCTGGTCAGACCCTGGGTCGTCTGGCCACCGAAATCGCGAGCCGCCTGCGTGGCAAGCACAAGCCTGAGTACACCCCTCACGTTGACACCGGCGACTACATCGTCGTGATCAACGCCGAGCAGGTTCGTGTGACTGGCGCCAAAACCAGCGACAAAATGTACTACTCCCACTCCGGTTTCCCGGGCGGCATCAAGTCGATCAACTTTGAAAAGCTGATCGCCAAGGCCCCTGAGCGCGTGATCGAGACCGCGGTAAAAGGCATGCTGCCTAAGAACCCGCTGGGTCGCGACATGTACCGTAAGCTGAAAGTCTATGCGGGCGCTGCTCACCCTCATACTGCTCAGCAGCCCCAAGAACTGAAGATTTAACGGAATAGTTCATTATGTCGGCGACTCAAAACTACGGCACTGGCCGTCGCAAGACCGCAACCGCACGCGTTTTCCTGCGTCCGGGCACTGGTAACATCTCCATCAACAACCGTTCGCTGGACACCTTCTTCGGCCGCGAAACTGCCCGCATGGTAGTTCGTCAGCCGCTGGAGCTGACCGAAACCGTCGAGAAATTCGACGTGTACGTCACCGTGATCGGCGGTGGTGTGAGTGGTCAAGCTGGCGCAATCCGCCACGGCATCACCCGCGCCCTGATGGACTACGACGAGTCTCTGCGCAGCGCCCTGCGCAAAGCCGGTTACGTCACTCGTGACGCCCGTGAAGTTGAACGTAAGAAAGTCGGTCTGCGTAAAGCGCGTAAGCGTCCGCAGTACTCGAAGCGTTAATTCCGCTTCCACGTTCAAAAAGAACGCCCGCTTCCTCATGGAACCGGGCGTTTTTTTATGCCTGCGATTTGTTGAAGAATTGCGCTGTGACAACTTGCCACATCCGTAGACCCCCTATACTACAAGGCTTGAGGGCCAGCCCTCCGGGTAATTACCTTGTCAGAATTGGGGGTTTTCATTACCATTCGGCAAAATTTTTATAAGTACATAGTTTTATTTAGTAGATGCCTGATTTAACAGGCCACAAAGCTGATGGGAGAGGACTGAATGAGCAATGACGGCGTGAATGCAGGCCGGCGTCGCTTCCTGGTTGCAGCCACATCCGTGGTGGGTGCTGCAGGGGCGGTGGGGGCTGCGGTCCCGTTCGTGGGGTCATGGTTTCCCAGTGCCAAGGCGAAAGCTGCCGGTGCACCGGTGAAAGTGAATGTCAGCAAGATCGAGCCAGGCCAGCAGATGATTGCTGAGTGGCGCGGCCAGCCGGTGTTCATTGTCCGCCGTACCGAGGAAATCCTGGGGAATCTGAAGAAGATCGAGGGCCAGCTCTCCGATCCGACCTCCAAAAACTCCACGCAACCCACTTATGTCGACCCGGAAGTGCGGTCGATCAAGCCGGAAATCCTGCTGCTGATCGGTATCTGCACGCACTTGGGTTGCTCCCCGACCTTCCGTCCCGAAGTGGCGCCCGCGGATCTGGGCAAGGACTGGGTAGGCGGCTATTTCTGCCCTTGCCACGGTTCCCACTACGATCTGGCTGGCCGCGTCTACAAGTCGCAACCTGCGCCTTTGAACCTGCCAGTGCCCCCGCATTCCTATGAGTCTGACGACGTCATCGTCATCGGCGTCGACAAGGAGAACGCGTGATGAGCAAGTTCATGGATTGGGTGGATGCGCGCTTCCCCGCCACCAAGATGTGGGAAGACCATCTCAGCAAGTATTACGCTCCGAAAAACTTCAACTTCTTCTACTTCTTCGGCTCCCTGGCGCTGCTCGTGCTGGTCAACCAGATCGTCACCGGCGTCTGGCTGACCATGAGCTACACCCCGTCGGCGGAAGAGGCGTTCGCCTCCGTCGAATACATCATGCGCGACGTCGAGTACGGCTCGATCCTGCGTCTGCTCCACTCCACCGGCGCTTCGGCGTTCTTCATCGTGGTCTATCTGCACATGTTCCGTGGCCTGCTCTACGGTTCGTACCAGAAGCCGCGCGAACTGGTGTGGGTGTTCGGCATGCTGATCTACCTGGCGCTGATGGCCGAGGCCTTCATGGGCTACCTGCTGCCGTGGGGCCAGATGTCCTACTGGGGCGCCCAGGTGATCATCTCGCTGTTCGGTGCGATTCCGGTCATCGGCAACGACCTGACCCAATGGATCCGCGGTGACTACCTGATCTCCGGCATCACCCTGAACCGCTTCTTCGCGCTGCACGTGGTGGCCCTGCCGATCGTCATCCTCGGTCTGGTGGTGCTGCACATCCTGGCGCTGCACGAAGTCGGCTCGAACAACCCGGACGGCGTGGACATCAAGAAGCACAAGGACGAGAACGGCGTACCGCTGGACGGCATCGCCTTCCACCCGTACTACACCGTGAAGGACATCGTCGGTGTGGTCGTGTTCCTGTTCATCTTCTGCTTCATCGTGTTCTTCTTCCCGGAAATGGGCGGCTACTTCCTCGAAAAACCGAACTTCGAGCAGGCCAACCCGTTCAAGACGCCTGAGCACATCGCCCCGGTCTGGTACTTCACGCCGTTCTACGCGATCCTGCGGGCGGTTCCCGACAAGCTCTTCGGCGTCATCGCCATGGGCGCGGCCATCGCGGTGCTGTTCGTCCTGCCGTGGCTCGACCGCAGCCCGGTCAAGTCGATGCGCTATAAAGGCTGGCTGAGCAAGATCTGGCTGGTGGTGTTCTGCATCGCCTTCGTGATCCTCGGCATCCTGGGGGTTCTGGCGCCGACGCCGGGCCGCACGTTGCTGTCGCAGGTCTGCACCTTCCTGTATTTCGCCTACTTCATTCTGATGCCGTTCTACACCAGGCTCGAGAAGACCAAACCGGTTCCGGAAAGGGTGACTGGCTGATGAAAAAGTTATTTGTTGCTCTGATTCTTGCTGCATTGCCTGTGCTGTCCTTCGCGGCCGAACACGGTGGCCCCGAGCTGGAAAAGGTCGACATCGACGTCTCCGACAAAGCGGCCCTTCAGGACGGCGCGCGCACCTTCGCCAACTATTGCATGGGCTGCCACAGCGCCAAGTTCCAGCGTTACGAGCGTGTGGCGGATGACTTGGGCATCCCTCACGAACTGATGCTGGAGAAGCTGGTGTTCACCGGCGCCAAGATCGGCGACCACATGAGCATCGGCATGCAGCCGGCCGACGCCAAGACCTGGTTCGGCGCAGCGCCGCCGGACCTGACCCTGGTGGCCCGTGTCCGCGGCACCGACTGGCTCTACGGTTACCTGAAGTCGTTCTACGAAGACCCGGCGCGTCCATGGGGCGTGAACAACAAGGTCTTCCCGAACGTCGGCATGCCTAACGTGCTGGTCGGCCTGCAAGGTCGCCAGGTCGTGGGCTGCAAACAGGTGCAGATCGTCGACGACGGCAAGAAGCAATACGACCCGTTGACCGGCACGCCGCTGACCCACGAAGCCTGCGACCAGCTGACCATCGTGCCGAAGACCGGCACGCTGAACGAAGAGCAGTTCGATGAGAAGGTGAAGAATCTGGTAACCTTCCTGGCTTACTCGGCTAACCCGGTCAAGCTGCAGCATCAGCGCATCGGTACCTACGTCTTGCTGTACCTGGCGTTCTTCTTTGTGTTCGCCTACCTGCTCAAGCGTGAATACTGGAAAGACGTGCACTGATAACGCTTCAAACCATTGCTGTCGATCGCGCGCGCCCAGGGGCGCCTCCGGTGACGCAAGGTCTGGTTGGCCAGGCTTTGCGGGAGGCGCCCTCTGGGCGCGCGTGCTTTTCCGGTTCCGATCAATTCAACAAGCGAGGAGGATCGCCATGGGCGTGACCAATCGGTTGGCCTGTTACTCCGACCCCGCCGACCACTATTCCCACCGAGTGCGCATCGTGCTTGCCGAGAAGGGTGTCAGCGCCGAAATCATTTACGTGGAGGCTGGCCGCCAGCCGCCTAAACTGATTGAGGTAAACCCTTACGGCAGCTTGCCCACCCTGGTCGACCGCGACCTGGCGTTGTGGGAGTCGACTGTGGTGATGGAGTACCTGGATGAGCGTTACCCGCACCCGCCGTTGATGCCGGTCTATCCGGTGGCGCGTGCCAACAGCCGTCTGCTGATGCACCGCATCCAGCGCGACTGGTGCGGTCAGGTGGATCTGATCCTGGATCCGCGCTCCAAGGAGGCGGCCCGCGTGGTGGCGCGCAAGGAGCTGCGCGAAAGCCTGACAGGCGTGTCGCCGCTGTTCGCCGACAAGCCGTTCTTCCTCAGTGAGGAACAAAGTCTGGTGGACTGCTGCCTATTGCCCATACTCTGGCGTTTGCCGGTCATGGGCATCGAACTGCCGCGGCCGGCCAAGCCGTTGCTTGATTACATGGAGCGCCAGTTTGCGCGTGAGGCTTTCCAGGCGAGTCTGTCTGGCGTCGAACGCGACATGCGCTAAGGCTTAAGGAGCCGCTATGAATTCCAGTCGACCTTATCTGGTCCGCGCGCTCTACGAGTGGATTGTGGACAACGACTGCACCCCGCACATGCTGGTCAATGCCGAATACCCGGCGGTGCAGGTGCCGCAGGGCTTCGCCAGCGACGGGCAGATCGTGCTGAACATTTCGCCCAATGCCGTTCGCCATCTGCACATGGACAACGACGTCGTGACCTTCGAAGGCCGCTTCGGTGGCGTCCCGCACAGCCTGTACGTGCCGATCGGCGCGATCCTCGGCATCTATGCCCGGGAAAACGGCCAGGGCATGGTGTTCGACCTCGAGTCGCCGATGGATGACGAAGAGGACATCGAGCCGGATGACGATGTGCCGCCGCCGGACAGCGAACCGCCGCGCCCGACCGGCCGGCCAAGCCTGAAAGTGGTGAAGTGACAAAAAAGGCGATCCAACCGGATCGCCTTTTTTTGTGCCCCGCAGAAGCGGGGGCTTTGAGCTTTGGTGCCTGACGGTCGTCAGTCGATGTACTCGAACAGCTTCACGATCTTCTGCACGCCGGAAACACCCTGGACCAGGTTGGTGGCCTGGGCGGCTTCCTGCTTGGTCAGCAGCCCCAGCAGGTAGACGATGCCGTTCTCGGTCACGACCTTGATGCGCGAGCCCGGAATGTTGGCGTCGGTGAGCATCTGGGTCTTGATCTTGGTGGTCAGCCAGGCGTCGTTCTGGCGGGCGAGCAGGGAAGAGGGCTGGATCACCTGCAGCTCGTTGTGCACGGTCTTCACGCGCTGCACGTTGGCGGCTGCCTGTTCTGCCTTGGCCTTGAGGTCTGCGCGCGGCGTCTGGCCGGCCAACAGCACCACGCCGTTGAAGCTGGTGACGACGATGTGCGAATCCTTGTCCAGGCCGACGTCGGCCTTGGCCACGTTGACGCCGACCTTGGTCTCGATCAGCGAATCGTCGATCTTGCTGCCGAAGGTGCGGGTGCCGCGGTCATCGTCGATGGGGGCTTCACGGCTGGCGTTCACCACCGAGGTGCAGCCGCTGATGCCGAGGCACAGGGTCAGGGCCAGGAGGCCGAGGCGATTAGGGGTCATTCTTCACTCCCGAACAGTTGGCTGTCGATCAGATCGCAAAGGCAATGGATCGCCAGCAAGTGGACTTCTTGAATACGTGCGGTGACGTTGGCCGGAACGCGGATCTCGACGTCTTCGGGCAGCAGCAGGGAAGCCATGCCGCCGCCGTCGCGTCCGGTCAATGCTACGACAATCATTTCGCGGTCATGTGCGGCCTGGATCGCCTGAATGATGTTCGCCGAGTTGCCGCTGGTCGAAATCGCCAGCAGCACGTCGCCCGGCTGGCCGAGGGCGCGGATCTGCTTGGAGAACACCTCGTTGTAGCTGTAGTCGTTGGCGATCGAGGTGATCGTCGAGCTGTCGGTGGTCAGGGCGATGGCCGGCAGGCTCGGGCGCTCGCGTTCGAAGCGGTTGAGCAGTTCCGAAGAGAAGTGCTGGGCGTCGCCGGCCGAGCCGCCGTTGCCGCAAGACAGCATTTTGCCTTCGTTGAGCAGGGCGTTGACCATCACCTGGCTGGCTTGCTCGATGTGCGGTGCAAGTACGTCCATCGCCTGTTGCTTGGTGTCGATGCTGGCTTGAAAGAGCTGGCGAATTCGGGATTGCATGTCCATCTGTGTGACCTTAATTGGCGCGGCTGTCCGGCACGTGAATGTGCTGCCCGCAAAGCAAAGAGCAAAAAAGAGTTGGGTGAAGATGTCCGGGGCGCCGTCGGCGGTCAACTGTCGAACGCATTCTGCAGCCAGTTCAGTTGATCGGGACGGTTGTCGATGGCCACCACGTCGAAGCGGCAGGGAGAATTGGCCCAGCGCGGTTCGCGCTGAAGAAAATACTGCGCGGCGAAAATCAGTTTTTGCCGTTTGCGCTCATCGACGCTGTCGAGTGCGCCGCCCCATTGGGTGTTCTTCCGGTAGCGGACTTCGACGAATACTACTGTATCGCCATCGAGCATGACCAGATCAAGCTCGCCGCGTTTGCACATCCAGTTCTGCGCCAGCAGGCGCAGACCCTGGTGCTGCAGATGCTCGAGCGCTTGGCGCTCGGCATCCTTGCCGCTTTGCTGGCGTGACCTGTCGGGCATCAGCGCGGGGTGTCCGGCAGGCGCTGGACCTGGCCGCTGACGAACTCGGCCCATGGCAGCTGACGAACGACGCGCTGGCTCTGGGTCATGCCCAGGCTGCCCGACTGGCCTTCGATGCGGCTGTCCGGCATGGCCTTGAGCTGGCCCAGGCGCGGCGCCAGGCGGTAGGCGTCGACGCCCATCGCATACAGGCGGCCGAGGCTGCCGGCGGCCTGCGGCCACTGCGCGGTCACCTGCTTGCGCAGCGGATCGTTGGCGTCCAGCAGCCATGGGGTTTCGCAGAAGCGAATGCCGTTCATGTCGTTGTACTGGTTCACGTCGCCGCTGGCGCTGAACACGTGGGAGGTGGCGTAGACCGGCACGTCGCCGGCGTACTGGAAGTTCAGGGTCGGCTTGATCTGCTGGGCCTGCTGCGGGGTGGCGGCCAGGAAGATGAACTCGATGTCCTGGCGGCGCGACGGCTGCGCGGCGACGTTGGTGCCGGCGGCGTTCTGCAGGCTCTTGGCGCGGGCCTCGCTCTGGCGCAGCTGGAACATGTCGGCGATCTGCTGGGCCAGTTGCACCGGCTGGTCGACGCGCTCGGTGGCGACGATGCTGCCGCCGTTGGCTTGCCAGTCCTGGCTGAACGCGCGCAGGACGCGGTCGCCCCATTCGCCGCGCGGCACCATGATCGCTGCGCGGTGCAGGCCGTCGGCGCGGGCGCGGCGGGACACTTCGCGGGCTTCGTCTTCAGCGGCCAGGCCGAACTGGAACAGTTGCGCCGGGCCTTGGTCGCCTTCGCTGTAGTTCAGGGCCAGGGTGGTGATCGGCAGTTGCGGACGGGTGCTCAGTTGTTTGACCAGCGGCTTCTCCAGCGGGCCGACGACCAGTTGCACGCCGTCGGCCTGGGCCTTGCGATAGAACTCATCGAGATTGGTCAGGCGCGAGCTGTCGTAGAACTCGATGGCCGGCGGCTTCTGGCCGGCCTGCTGGGCCTGGTAGTGGGCGGCCATGAAGCCGTCGCGCAGCGCTTTGCCGACCGAGGCCAGCGGGCCGTCCTGGGGCAGCAGCAGGGCGATCTTGCTCAGGGGCTGGCTGGCCAGTTCCTTGAGCTTGGTCAGCGGCAGCGGCAGGGTGATGGCAGCCGGGTGCTTGGGATGCTGCGAGCGCCAGGCGTCGATGGCGGCCTGTTGCTGTTCCAGGGTGCCGGCGGTCTTGACGGCCAGGGCCAGGCTCATCCAGCCGCCGAGGTCGTCGGTGGCGTTGGCCTGCAGTTGGTCGGTCGGCAGCGAGGCGACCAGTGTCCAGATCGCTTCGTGGTTCTTGGCGGCGGCTTCGCCTTCGAGCATCGGCGCGATGAAGATGCGCTCGCGTGCGGCGGCCAGGGTCTGGCCGTCGGCCTCCAGGGCGCGGGCGTGAACGGTGCCGGTGCGCACTTGCTGCGCCTCGGAAAGTTCACCCAGGCGTTGCAGGCTCGGATGGCTCAGGGCGGTCAGCGCGGCCTTCGGCTGGTTGCGGGTCATGGCCAGCTCCGCCGACAGGGTGGCGGCGAAGACCTGCTGGCCGGGCTTGAGCTGCTCCATCGGCACTTGCTGCAGGATCTGCGCGGACTGCCCGGCATTGCCTTGGCGATAGGCCAGGTCCGCGGCGCTCAGGCGCAGCAGGGCGGCCTTGTCCGGGGATTTGCTCTGGGCGGCCTGTTCGAGCAGTTGCTCGATGCTGGCGTCCGGAGTCCGTGGAAGTTCGCCAAGGCTGGAGGAAGGGGAGCTGGCGCAGGCCGCCAGCAAGGCAGCGAGGCAGAGGGCAGTGAGCAGCCGCAGACAAGCGATCATGTAAGTGTTCCTGAATACTCGATCAAATTAGCGTGGAATTGTACCCAAGCGCTGGCCGGGGCGCGATGTCGCCGGTACGAAACCGTTAATTTATCCGCAGCAAATGTTGCGGCGTCACGCCGGCCGGCGACGGGCCCTGTCGATCCAAAGCACGTCGCCCGTCGCCTGACGCGCTACAATGCCGGCTTTTACCGATCTTGAGGTGCGCGCTTTGACTGCTCCAGGTGCTTTGAATTCCGCTGCCGGCTCGCTTTATGTGGTGGCGACGCCCATCGGCAACCTGGACGACATCAGTGCCCGTGCGCTGAAGATCCTGCGCGAAGTGGCGCTGATCGCCGCCGAGGACACCCGGCACTCCCAGCGTCTGATGCAGCACTTCGGCATCAACACGCCGCTGGCGGCCTGCCACGAGCACAACGAGCGCGACGAAGGCAGCCGCTTCATCACCCGCCTGCTGGCGGGCGACAACGTGGCGCTGATCTCGGATGCCGGGACGCCGCTGATCTCCGACCCGGGCTATCACCTGGTGCGCCAGGCCCGGGCCGCCGGGATCAATGTGGTGCCGGTGCCGGGCGCCTGTGCACTGATCGCCGCGCTGTCGGCGGCGGGCCTGCCGTCCGACCGCTTCATCTTCGAAGGTTTCCTGCCGGCCAAGGCGGTGGGGCGCAAGGCGCGCCTGGAGGCCATCAAGGAAGAACCCCGCACGCTGATCTTCTATGAGGCGCCGCACCGCATCCTCGAATGCCTGCAGGACATGGAAGCGGTGTTCGGCGCCGAGCGTCCGGCGCTGCTGGCCCGTGAACTGACCAAGACCTTCGAGACGCTCAAGGGCTTGCCGCTGGCCGAGCTGCGCGCGTTCGTCGAGGCGGACAGCAACCAGCAGCGCGGCGAGTGCGTGGTGGTGGTCGCCGGCTGGACGGCGCCGGAGTCGGACGAGGCGGTCAGCGCCGAAGCCCTGCGCATCCTCGATCTGCTGCTTGAGGAAATGCCGCTCAAGCGTGCGGCGGCCCTGGCGGCGCAAATCACCGGCGAGCGCAAGAACGTGCTGTACCAGGTGGCGCTGGATCGGCAAAAAGGCGCGTAACCCGTCGCCCGGACGGCTCTGATGGCCATTAGCGCTTGTTCTTCGGGCGCTCTGCCGTTAACCTGCGCGGCGGAGAGTCGATCGGACAGTCGCTGCCCCCTATGAGAATTAGGGGGGGGAGGAAAGTCCGGGCTCCATAGGGCGAAGTGCCAGGTAACGCCTGGGAGGCGCGAGCCTACGGAAAGTGCCACAGAAAACAACCGCCTAAGCGCTTCGGCGCCGGTAAGGGTGAAAAGGTGCGGTAAGAGCGCACCGCACGACTGGCAACAGTTCGTGGCTAGGTAAACCCCACTTGGAGCAAGACCAAATAGGGTCCCAAGGCGTGGCCCGCGCTGGGACCGGGTAGGTTGCTAAAGGTGTCCAGTGATGGCCATCGTAGACGAATGACTGTTCAAGACAGAACCCGGCTTACAGATCGACTCTCCACCTTTTTTCTTTCCCTGCTTGAATTAAAGGCGACGGGGCTGTTTATTAGCAGCAGGCCTGCGCCGGAGATCCGGCAGCGGCCGATGCCGTAGTAGCCATTTCCCACCTTGCTTCATTCAACAGCAGAAGCGCTTTTGTAATACCGAAAAGATCTTACTCTTAACAAATCACTTTAACTTTCGAGCGCAGCTTTCAGTGCTGCTTCAGGTTATTGGTCGCAGGTGTCCGCCGGATTCTCGTTGTGCCTCCTTTTATGCTCCTAAATCTCCGTTCTGTAAGGGTTTTCCTTTAATCCGCGCCTTGACGGTGTGGTGGGCGCATTCCTATAGTGTGCGCAAGTGGCGGAAAGTGGCATGAAGTGGGTTTTCTGAGCTCAAAACGCTAAAAATTGGAGAAACGCAGCCGTGTTTCGCGGAGCCAACGCTATCAGTCTCGATGCAAAGGGCCGTCTCGCCATGCCGAGCCGGTACCGTGACGAGCTCGTTTCGCGTAGTTCCGGGCAGTTGATCGTCACGATCGACGCCATTGATCCGTGTCTGTGTGTCTACCCGCTCGATGAGTGGGAAATTATTGAAACCAAGTTGCGCGCGCTTCCTTCGCTCCGCGAAGAGAACCGTCGCCTGCAACGTTTGCTGATCGGCAACGCCGTCGACCTCGAACTCGACGGCAGCGGCCGTTTCCTGGTTCCGCCGCGCCTGCGCGAATACGCGAAGCTCGACAAGCGCGCCATGCTGGTGGGCCAACTGAACAAGTTCCAACTGTGGGACGAAGATGCCTGGAACGCGGTTTCCGCCGCCGACCTCGCTGCCATACAACAACCGGGCGCCATGCCCGACGAACTGCGTGATCTGATCCTGTGACTATTGATAGCGGCTTCAACCACATCACCGTACTGCTTGACGAAGCCGTCGAGGCTCTCGCCGTACGTCCTGATGGCTGCTATCTGGACGGCACGTTCGGGCGCGGCGGGCACAGCCGGCTGATCCTCAGCAAGCTGGGGCCTGACGGGCGGCTCCTCGGATTCGACAAGGATCCTCAGGCGATTGCCACCGGGCAAACGCTAGCGGCCGAAGACGGCCGCTTTGTCGTTGTGCAGCGCAGCTTTGCCGAGCTCGGCGCGGAAGTGGCCGAGCGCGGCCTGTCCGGCAAGGTCAGCGGCATCCTGCTCGACCTGGGCGTGTCTTCGCCGCAGCTAGACGACCCGGAGCGCGGGTTCAGTTTCCTCAACGACGGTCCGCTGGACATGCGCATGGATCCGTCCCGCGGCATCAGTGCGGCGGAGTTCGTCAACACCGC
Source organism: Pseudomonas sp. B35(2017) (assembly GCF_002113645.1). Taxonomy (NCBI): domain Bacteria; kingdom Pseudomonadati; phylum Pseudomonadota; class Gammaproteobacteria; order Pseudomonadales; family Pseudomonadaceae; genus Pseudomonas; species Pseudomonas sp. B35(2017). Next base: position 107,391 of record NZ_NEIZ01000019.1, read on the forward strand.
ACCGGTCGAAGAGATCGCCCGGGTGTTCAAGGAATACGGCGAGGAGCGTTTCTCCGGTCGCATGGCCCGTGCCGTGGTCGAGCGCCGCGATGTCACGCCGTTCGAGCGCACCGGCGACCTGGCCGAAGTCCTCAAGGTCGCCAACCCGGCCTGGGAAAAGGGCAAGAACCCGGCGACCCGCGCGTTCCAGGGCCTGCGCATCCACGTCAACAATGAACTGGGCGACCTGGAGGCCGGCCTTGAAGCCGCGCTCGAGTGCCTGGAAGTCGGCGGCCGTCTGGTGGTCATCAGTTTCCATTCGCTGGAAGACCGCATCGTCAAGCTGTTCATGCGCAAGCTGGTGAAGGGCGAGGCCGACAACCTGCCGCGCAACCTGCCGGTCCGGCACGTGGCGTTCGAACCCAAGATCAAGGTCCACGGCAAGGCGCAGACAGCCTCCGACGCCGAGCTCAAGGCCAACCCGCGCTCGCGCAGCGCGGTCATGCGTGTGGCGGAGAAGCTGCGGTGAGCAAGCTATTCGCCAAGCCCCTGCCGGGCGGCAGCTTCTTCATGCTGCTGCTGTTCATCGGCGTGCTCGTGTCGGCCATCGGCGTGTCCTACAGCGCCCACTGGAACCGGCAGCTGCTCAACACCCTGTACAACGAGCTGAGCGTGCGCGACAAGGCGCAGGCCGAGTGGGGCCGGCTGATCCTGGAGCAGAGCACCTGGACCGCCCACAGCCGCATCGAAGTGCTGGCCACCGAACAACTGAAGATGCACATCCCCGGCGCGGCTGACGTGAAGATGGTGGCGCCATGATGAAGCTCGAAGGCGCACTCTTCCCATGGCGGTTCCGCCTGGTGGTGGGGCTGCTCGGCATCATGGTCGCGGCGATCTGCTGGCGCATCATCGACCTGCAGGTGGTGGACCGTGACTTCCTCAAAGGTCAGGGCGATGCGCGCAGCGTGCGTCACATTCCGATTCCGGCGCACCGTGGCCTGATCACCGACCGCAACGGCGAACCGCTCGCCGTGAGCACGCCGGTGACCACCCTGTGGGCCAACGCCAAGGAAATGCAACTGGCCAAAGAGAAGTGGCCGGCATTGGCGGCTGCGCTGGGGCAGGATCCCAAAGCCCTGGCCGAACGCCTCGAGGCGCAGGCGAACAAAGAATTCATCTACCTGGTGCGCGGGCTGACCCCCGAGCAGGGCCAGGCCGTGCTCGACCTGAAAGTGCCGGGCGTCTACGGCATCGAAGAGTTCCGCCGGTTCTACCCGGCCGGCGAAGTCACCGCGCACATGGTCGGCTTCACCGACATCGACGACCACGGTCGCGAAGGCGTCGAGCTCGCCTACGACGAATGGCTCGCCGGGGTGCCGGGCAAACGACAGGTCATCAAGGATCGGCGCGGTCGGCTGATCAAGGATGTCCAGGTCACCAAGAACGCCAAGGCCGGCAAGCCCTTGGCGTTGTCGATTGACCTGCGCCTGCAGTACCTGGCCAACCGCGAACTGCGCAACGCGATCATCGAGAACGGCGCCAAGGCCGGCAGCCTGGTGATCATGGACGTGAAGACCGGCGAGATCCTCGCCATGGTCAACCAGCCGACCTACAACCCGAACAACCGCCGCTACCTGCAGCCGGCCATGATGCGCAACCGGGCGATGATCGACGTGTTCGAGCCGGGTTCGACCATGAAGGCCATCTCCATGAGCGCCGCCATCGAGAGCGGGCGCTGGAAACCGAGCGACACCGTCGAGGTGTATCCGGGCAGCCTGCAGATCGGCAAGTACACCATCAAGGACGTGTCCAAGACCGAAGGCCCGGTGCTGGACATGACCGGCATCCTGATCAACTCCAGTAACGTCGGCATGAGCAAGGTCGCGTTCGACATCGGCGGCGAGACCATTTTCCGCCTGGCGCAGAAGCTGGGCCTCGGCCAGGACACCGGCCTGGGCTTCCCCGGCGAGCGCGTCGGCAACCTGCCGAACTACCGGGACTGGCGCAAGGCCGAAACGGCGACGCTGTCCTACGGCTACGGCGTGTCCGTCACCGCGATCCAGTTGGTGCACGCGTTCTCGGCGCTGGCCAACAACGGCCGCCTCGCGCCGCTGACCCTGATCAAGACCGACAAGGCCCCGCAGACCACCCAGGTGCTGCCGGAGGCCGTGGCGAAAACCATGCAAGGCATGCTGCAGCAGGTGATCGAGGCCCCGCGCGGCGTGTTCCGTGCTCAGGTGCCGGCGTACCACGTGGGCGGCAAGTCCGGTACGGCGCGCAAGACGTCGGTGGGCACCAAGGGCTACGCCGAAAACTCCTACCGTTCGTTGTTCGCCGGCTTCGGCCCGATGAGCGATCCGCGTTACGCCATCGTCGTGGTGATCGATGAACCGACCAAGGCCGGCTACTTCGGCGGTCTGGTGTCGGCGCCGGTGTTCAGCCGCGTGATGTCCGGCACCCTGCGCCTGATGAACGTCACCCCGGACAACCTGCCGACCACACAACAGGCCAACGCCACCCCGGCCGTTCCGCTGAAAGCCAATGGAGGGCGCGGCTGATGTCTCTGAGTCTGAACAAGATATTCCCCCACGCCGGCCACGATCTGCTGATCCGTGAACTGGCGCTGGACAGCCGCAACGTGCGCGCCGGCGACCTGTTCCTCGCGGTGCCGGGCGGCAAGTTCGACGGCCGTGCCCACATCGCCGACGCGCTGGAGCGCGGCGCGGCCGCCGTGGCCTATGAAGTGCAGGGCGCCACCGTGCTGCCGATCACCGATGTGCCGCTGATTCCGGTCAAGGGCCTGGCGGCGCAGCTGTCGGACATCGCCGGGCGCTTCTACGGCGAGCCCAGCCATCACCTGAACCTGATCGGCGTGACCGGCACCAACGGCAAGACCAGCGTGACCCAACTGGTGGCCCAGGCCCTGGACCTGCTCGGCCAGCACTGCGGCATCGTCGGCACCCTCGGTTCCGGTTTCTACGGCGCGCTGCAGAGCGGCCTGCACACCACGCCGAACCCGATCGCCATGCAGGCGACCCTGGGCGACCTGAAAAAGGCCGGCGCCAAGGCCGTGGCCATGGAAGTGTCGTCCCACGGCCTGGATCAGGGCCGGGTCACGGCGCTGGCCTTCGATGTGGCGGTGATGACCAACCTGTCCCGCGACCATCTCGACTATCACGGAACCATGGAAGCCTACGCGGCGGCCAAGGCCAGGCTGTTCGCCTGGAACGACCTGAAATGCCGGGTGGTCAACCTCGACGACGACTTCGGCCGGCAACTGGCCGCCGAACAGCGCGAGTCGCGGCTGATCACCTACAGCCTGCTCGACAGCGGCGCCTACCTCTATTGCCGCGAAGCGCAGTTCGACGACCACGGCGTGCGCGCCACGCTGGTCACGCCCCAGGGCGAACATCACCTGCGCAGCACGCTGCTGGGCCGCTTCAACCTGAGCAACGTGCTGGCGGCGGTCGGCGCGTTGCTCGGCCTCGACTACCCGCTGGACGAAATCCTCAAGGTGCTGCCGAAGCTTGAAGGCCCGGCCGGACGCATGCAGCGCCTGGGCGGCGGCAACCAGCCCCTGGTGGTGGTCGACTACGCCCACACGCCGGATGCGCTGGAAAAGGTTCTGACCGCGTTGCGCCCGCACGTCAAAGGCCAACTGCTGTGCCTGTTCGGCTGCGGCGGCGACCGTGACCGCGGCAAGCGTCCGCTGATGGCCGAAGTGGTGGAGCGTCTGGCCGACCGCGTGCTGGTCACCGACGACAACCCGCGCACGGAAGACCCGGCGCAGATCTTCGACGACATCCGCGCCGGTTTCGCGGCTGTGGATAACGTCACCTTCGTGGCCGGCCGCGGCCAGGCCATCGCTCAATTGATCGCCGGCGCTTCGGCCGACGACGTGATCGTCCTGGCCGGCAAGGGCCATGAGGACTATCAGGAAATCAACGGCCAGCGGCATGCCTTTTCCGATCTGGTGGAAGCCGATCATGCCCTGACCGCGTGGGAGGTGGCCCATGCTTAAGGCTCTGAAACTCAGCGAACTGACCAACGCCCTCGACGCACGGCTGATCGCCGGCGACGCGAGCTTCGACGGCGTCAGCATCGACAGCCGCGCGATCAAGCCCGGCCAACTGTTCATCGCCCTGACCGGCCCGCGTTTCGACGGTCACGACTACCTCAACGACGTCGCCGCCAAAGGCGCGGTCGCGGCGCTGGTCGAGCGCGAGATCGCCGACAGCACGCTGCCGCAACTGCTGGTCAAGGACACCCGTCAGGCCCTGGGCCAGTTGGGTGCGCTCAACCGTGCCGCGTTCACCCATCCGGTGGCGGCCGTGACCGGCTCCAGCGGCAAGACCACGGTCAAGGAGATGCTTGCGGGCATCCTGCGCACCCGTGGCTCGGTGCACGCGACCCGCGGCAACCTGAACAACGACCTCGGCGTCCCGCTGACCCTGCTCGAACTCGCGCCGGAACACAGCGCGGCGGTGATCGAGCTGGGGGCTTCGCGCCTGGGTGAGATCGCCTACACCGTCGGCCTGACCAAACCCCATGTGGCGATCCTCAACAACGCAGGCACCGCCCATGTCGGCGAGTTCGGCGGGCCGGAGAAGATCGTCGAGGCCAAGGGCGAGATCATCGAAGGGCTGGCCGCCGACGGCACCGCGGTGCTGAACCTCGACGACAAGGCTTTCGGCATCTGGAAGGCCCGGGCGGGCGGGCGCAAGGTGCTGACCTTCGCCCTGAACAACCCGCAGGCGAATTTCCGTGCCAGCGACCTGGCCATCGACGCGCGCGGCTGCCCGGCGTTCACCCTGCACGGGCCGGCAGGCTCCGAGCGGGTGCAGCTGAACCTGCTCGGCACCCACAACGTCGCCAACGCCCTGGCCGCCGCCGCTGCCGCCCATGCCCTGGGCGTGTCGCCGTTCGGCATCGCCACCGGGCTCGGCGCGGTGCAGCCGGTCAAGGGCCGCACCGTCGCGCAACTGGCCAAGAACGGCCAACGCGTGATCGACGACACCTACAACGCAAACCCCACCTCCATGTGCGCGGCCGTTGATATACTCGCCGGCTTTTCCGGCCGCACCGTTCTGGTGCTCGGGGACATCGGCGAGTTGGGCGACTGGGCGGAGCAGGGGCACCGCGACGTGGGCGAGTACGCCCGGGGCAAGGTTTCCGCGCTTTACGCCGTCGGCCCGCTGATGGCCCATGCCGTGAACGCTTTCGGTGCGCAGGCGCATCACTTCGGCACCCAGGCCGAACTGATCCAGGCCCTGGCCGCCGAACAGGACAAAAACACCACCATTTTGATCAAGGGCTCGCGCAGCGCGGCGATGGAAAACATCGTGGCGGCCCTGTGCGGTTCCAGTCTGGAGAAACATTAATGCTGCTGCTGCTAGCGGAGTATCTGCAACAGTTCTACAAAGGCTTCGCGGTCTTCCAGTACCTGACCCTGCGCGGGATCCTCGGTGTGCTGACCGCGCTGGTCCTGTCGCTGTGCTACGGCCCATGGATGATCCGCACCCTGCAGAACCGCCAGATCGGCCAGGCCGTGCGCAACGACGGCCCGCAATCGCACCTGTCCAAGTCGGGTACGCCGACCATGGGCGGCGCCCTGATCCTGTCGTCCATCGGCGTCAGCACTCTGCTGTGGGCCGACCTCACCAACCGTTACGTCTGGGTCGTGCTGCTGGTGACCCTGCTGTTCGGCGCCATCGGCTGGGTCGACGACTACCGCAAGGTGATCGAGAAGAACTCCCGTGGCCTGCCGAGCCGCTGGAAGTATTTCTGGCAGTCGGTGTTCGGCCTCGGCGCCGCGATCTTCCTTTACATGACCGCCGCGACGCCGGTGGAAACCACCCTGATCCTGCCGATGCTCAAGGACTACAGCATTCCGCTGGGCGCCGGCTTCATCGTACTGACCTACTTCGTGATCGTCGGGTCGAGCAACGCGGTCAACCTGACCGACGGCCTCGACGGCCTGGCGATCATGCCGACCGTGATGGTCGGCGGCGGCCTGGGCATCTTCTGCTACCTGTCGGGCAACGTGAAGTTCGCCGAATACCTACTGATCCCTTACGTGCCGGGCGCGGGCGAACTGATCGTGTTCTGCGGCGCGCTGATCGGCGCCGGCCTGGGCTTCCTGTGGTTCAACACCTATCCGGCCCAGGTCTTCATGGGCGACGTCGGCGCGCTGGCGCTGGGCGCCGCGCTGGGCACCATCGCCGTGATCGTGCGCCAGGAAATCGTCCTGTTCATCATGGGCGGCGTGTTCGTGATGGAGACCCTCTCGGTGGTCATCCAGGTCGCCTCTTTCAAACTGACCGGCCGCCGCGTGTTCCGCATGGCGCCGATCCACCACCACTTTGAACTCAAGGGCTGGCCCGAGCCGCGCGTGATCGTCCGTTTCTGGATCATCACCGTGATTCTCGTGCTGATCGGCCTTGCCACCCTGAAGCTGAGGTAGAACGAGTGTCCCTGATCGCTTCCGACCACTTCCGCATCATTGTCGGCCTCGGCAAGAGCGGCATGTCCCTGGTTCGCTTCCTGGCGAACCGGGGCGTGGCGTTTGCGGTGGCCGACACGCGGGAAAACCCGCCGGAACTGGCCACGCTCAAGCGTGACTATCCGCACGTGGAAGTGCGTTGTGGCGAGCTGGACGTCGAGTTCCTGTGCCGTGCCGACGAACTCTACGTGAGCCCCGGCCTGGCGCTGGCGACCCCGGCCCTGCAGGCCGCAGCGGCCCGTGGCGTGAAACTGTCCGGCGACATCGAGCTGTTCGCGCGCAACGCGAAGGCGCCGATCGTGGCCATCAGCGGCTCCAACGCGAAAAGCACCGTCACCACCCTGGTCGGCGAGATGGCGGCTGCCGCCGGCAAACGCGTGGCGGTGGGCGGCAACCTCGGCACACCGGCGCTGGACCTTCTGAGCGACGACGTCGAGCTGTACGTGATGGAGCTGTCGAGCTTCCAGCTGGAGACCACCGACCAGCTCAACGCCGAAGTGGCGACCGTGCTCAACATCAGCGAAGACCACATGGACCGCTACAGCGGCCTGCCGGCCTACCACCTGGCCAAGCACCGGATCTTCCGGGGCGCCAAGCAGTTCGTGGTCAACCGCCAGGACGCCCTGAGCCGTCCGTTGATGGGCGAGGGCCAGCCGTGCTGGACCTTCGGCCTGACCAAACCGGACTTCAAGGCGTTCGGCATTCGCGAAGAGGACGGCGAGAAGTGGCTGGCCTTCGAATTCCAGAACCTGATGCCGGTGCGCGAACTGAAGATCCGCGGCGCGCACAATCAGTCCAACGCCCTGGCGGCGCTGGCGCTCGGCCATGCGGTCGGCCTGCCGTTCGACGCGATGCTCGCGGCGCTGCGCAACTTCGCCGGTCTCGAGCACCGCTGCCAGTGGGTGCGTGACGTGGACGGCGTCGGCTACTACAACGACTCCAAGGCCACCAACGTCGGCGCCGCGCTGGCCGCCATCGAAGGCCTGGGCGCGGACATCGACGGCAAGATCGTGCTGATCGCCGGCGGCGACGGCAAGGGCGCCGAATTCCATGACCTGCGCGATCCGGTGGCGGCTCACTGCCGCGCGGTGGTCCTGATGGGCCGCGACAGCGACAAGATCGGCGAGGCCCTCGGCGACGCCGTGCCGCTGATCCGTGCCGGCTCCCTGGCCGAAGCCGTTGCGCAATGCCGCGCCGCCGCCCGCCCGGGCGATGTGGTGCTGCTGTCGCCGGCCTGCGCCAGTTTCGACATGTTCAAGAACTACGAAGACCGTGGCCACCAGTTCGTCCGCACCGTGGAGGATCTGGCATGAGCCTGAAAGGGATCATCAAGCCGTACCCGTCGCCGATCATCACCGGACGCGGCATCGACCTCGACTTCCCGATGCTCGCCGGCTGCCTGGCGCTGCTGGGGCTCGGGCTGATCATGATCGCCTCGGCGTCGACCGAAGTGGCGGCGGCCCAGTCGGGCAGCGCCCTCTATTACATGATCCGCCACCTGATCTACATCGTGCTGGGGCTGGGCGCCTGCGTCGTGACCATGATGATCCCGATCGCCACCTGGCAGCGCATGGGCTGGATGATGCTGATCGGCGCCTTCGGCCTGCTGGTGATGGTGATCGTTCCCGGCATCGGCCGGGAGGTGAACGGCTCGATGCGCTGGATCGGCTTCAGCTTCTTCAACGTGCAGCCCTCCGAGATCGCCAAGGTGTTCGTGGTGATCTACCTGGCCGGCTACCTGGTGCGCCGGCAAAAGGAAGTGCGCGAAAGCTGGATGGGCTTCTTCAAGCCGTTCATCGTGCTGCTGCCGATGGCGGGCCTGCTGCTGATGGAGCCGGACTTCGGCGCCACCGTGGTGATGATGGGCGCGGCCGCGGCGATGCTGTTCCTGGGCGGCGTCGGCCTGTTCCGGTTCTCCCTGATGGTGGTGCTGGCGGTCGCGGCGGTGGTGCTGCTGATCCAGATGCAGCCGTACCGGATGGCGCGTCTGACCAACTTCGCCGACCCGTGGGCCGACCAGTTCGGCGCCGGCTACCAGCTGTCCCAGGCGCTGATCGCGTTCGGCCGCGGCGAGTGGCTGGGCGTCGGCCTGGGCAACAGCGTGCAGAAGCAGTTCTACCTGCCGGAAGCCCACACCGACTTCGTGTTCTCGGTGCTGGCCGAGGAGCTGGGCGCCGTGGGTTCGCTGTGCACTGTGGCGCTGTTCGTGTTCGTGTGCATCCGTGGCATGTACATCGGCCTGTGGGCCGAGAAGGCCAAACAGTTTTTTGCCGCCTATGTCGCTTACGGGCTGTCGTTCCTGTGGATCGGCCAGTTCCTGATCAACATCGGCGTGAACGTCGGCCTGCTGCCGACCAAGGGCCTGACCTTGCCGTTCCTCAGCTACGGCGGCAGCTCCCTGGTGATCTGCTGCGCCTGCCTCGGCCTGCTGCTGCGGATCGAGTGGGAGAGCCGCACGCACCTGGGCAGCGAAGAGATGGAATTCCATGAGAGCGACTTCGCCGAGGAGCCGAACCATGGGCGCTAACGTATTGATCATGGCCGGCGGCACCGGCGGCCACGTGTTCCCGGCGCTGGCCTGTGCCCGCGAGTTCCAGGCGCGCGGCTACACCGTGCACTGGCTCGGCACCCCGCGCGGGATCGAGAACGACCTGGTGCCGGCCGCCGGCCTTGAGCTGCACCGCATCAACGCCACCGGCCTGCGGGGCAAGGGCAAGCTGTCGCTGCTCAAGGCGCCGTTCATGCTGCTCAAGTCGGTGCTGCAGGCCCGTGCCGTGATGCGCCGCCTCAAGCCGGTGTGCGTGGTCGGTTTCGGCGGTTATGTGACCGGCCCCGGCGGTGTCGCCGCGAAGCTGGCCGGCGTGCCGGTGATCGTTCACGAGCAGAACGCCGTGGCCGGCACCGCCAATCGGATGCTGGTGCCGTTCGCCGCCCGGGTGTGTGAAGCGTTTCCCGACACCTTTACCCTGTCGGACAGCCGCCGCACCACCGGTAACCCGGTGCGCAGCGAGCTGTTCCTCGAAACGCCGCGGCAGGCCCTGGCCGGTCGCAAGGCACGTTTGCTGATCCTGGGCGGAAGCCTGGGCGCAGAACCGTTGAACAAGCTGTTGCCTGAAGCCCTGGCGCAAGTCGCTGCCGACCTGCGTCCGGAGGTGTTCCACCAGGCCGGCAAGCACCACGATGAAGTGACTGCAGAGCGCTACCGCGCCGCCGGCGTCGACGCGCAGGTGCAGCCGTTCATCAAAGACATGGCCCAGGCCTATGGCTGGGCTGACCTGGTGGTGTGCCGCGCAGGCGCCCTGACCATCAGTGAACTGGCCGCCGCCGGTCTGCCTTCGATGCTGGTGCCCTTGCCCCACGCCATCGACGATCACCAGACCCGCAACGCCGATTATTTGGCCCGCGAAGGCGCTGCCTTCCTGATGCCGCAAAGAACGACCGGCGCAGCGGACCTTGCCGCGCGCCTGACAGAGGTCTTGATGCAACCGCAACGACTCGAACAAATGGCCCAAGCGGCCCGCCGTCTGGCCAAACCCGATGCCACCCGTAGCGTGGTCGACACCTGCCTGGAGGTGGCCCATGGTTGAGAATCAGAAAGCCATGCCGCAACCGGAAATGCGCCGCATCCGCCGCATCCACTTCGTCGGCATCGGCGGCGTGGGCATGTGCGGCATCGCCGAGGTGCTGCTGAACCTGGGCTACGCCGTGTCCGGTTCGGACCTGAAGGCTTCCCCGGTCACCGAGCGCCTGGAGTCCTTTGGCGCGCAGATCTTCATCGGCCACCGTGCCGAGAACGCCGCCGCAGCCGACGTGCTGGTGGTGTCGAGCGCGGTCAACACCTCCAACCCGGAAGTGGCGACCGCCCTTGAGCGTCGCATTCCCGTGGTGCCCCGTGCCGAGATGCTGGCCGAGCTGATGCGCTACCGCCACGGCATCGCCGTCGCCGGCACCCACGGCAAGACCACCACCACCAGCCTGATCGCTTCGGTGTTCGCGGCCGGCGGCCTGGATCCGACCTTCGTCATCGGCGGGCGCCTGAACGCCGCCGGCACCAACGCTCAGCTGGGCACCAGCCGCTACCTGGTCGCCGAGGCGGACGAGAGCGACGCGAGCTTCCTGCACCTGCAGCCGCTGGTGGCCGTGGTCACCAACATCGACGCCGACCACATGGCGACCTACGACGGCGACTTCAACAAGCTGAAGAAGACCTTCGTCGAGTTCCTGCACAACCTGCCGTTCTACGGGCTGGCGGTGATGTGCCTGGACGACCCGGTGGTGCGCGAGATCCTGCCGCAGGTCAAGCGTCCGACCGTGACCTACGGCTTCAGCGAAGACGCCGACGTGCGCGCGATCAACGTGCGCCAGCAAGGCATGCAGACCTTCTTCACCGTGCTGCGCCCCGACCGCGAGCCGCTGGAGGTGTCGGTGAACATGCCCGGCAACCACAACGTGCTCAATTCCCTGGCGACCATCTGCATCGCCACCGACGAAGGCGTCAGCGACGAAGCCATCGTCCAGGGCCTGTCGGGCTTCCAGGGCGTGGGCCGGCGCTTCCAGGTCTACGGCGAGCTGCCGGTGGACGGCGGCAACGTGATGCTGGTCGACGACTACGGCCACCACCCGACCGAAGTCGCGGCCGTGATCAAGGCCGTGCGCGGCGGCTGGCCTGAGCGCCGCCTGGTGATGGTCTACCAGCCGCACCGCTACAGCCGCACCCGCGACCTGTACGACGATTTCGTCAACGTGCTGGCCGACGCCAACGTGCTGCTGCTGATGGAGGTCTACCCGGCCGGCGAAGAGCCGATCCCCGGCGCCGACAGCCGCAAGCTGTGCAACAGCATCCGTCAGCGCGGCCAGCTCGACCCGATCTACATCGAGCGTGGCGCCGATCTGGCGCCGGTGGTCAAGCCGCTGCTGCGCGCCGGCGACATTCTGCTGTGCCAAGGCGCCGGTGACATCGGCGGCCTGGCGCCGAAACTGTTGAAAAGCGAGTTGTTCGCCGGGGCCGTCGCGGCGCCGGTCGAGGGGAAGTTGAAATGAGTGCTGCCTACGCGAACCTGTTCTCCACCATCGCGCCGAAAGACTTCGGCCGCGTCGCCGTGCTGTTCGGCGGCAAGAGCGCCGAGCGTGAAGTCTCGCTGAAGTCCGGCAACGCCGTGCTCGCCGCGCTGCAGAGCGCCGGCGTGGACGCGTTCGGCATCGACGTGGGCGACGACCTGCTGCAGCGCCTGTTGAGCGAGAAGATCGACCGCGCGTTCATCATCCTCCACGGTCGTGGCGGCGAGGACGGCAGCATGCAGGGCCTGCTCGAAGTCGCCGGCATTCCGTACACCGGCAGCGGCATCCTGGCCTCGGCGCTGGCCATGGACAAGCTGCGCACCAAGCAGGTCTGGCACAGCCTCGGGATCCCGACGCCGCGCCACGCCGTGCTGCGCAGCGAAGCGGACTGTATTTCGGCGGCGGCGGAACTGGGCTTCCCTTTGATCGTCAAACCGGCCCATGAAGGTTCAAGTATCGGGATGGCCAAAGTGACTTCCGCGTCCGAGTTGATCGACGCCTGGAAAGCGGCCAGTACCTACGATTCGCAAGTGTTGGTCGAGCAATGGATCCAGGGTCCGGAGTTCACCATCGCCACCCTGCGCGACCAGGTGTTGCCGCCGATCGCCCTGGGCACGCCCCACACGTTCTACGACTACGACGCCAAGTACATCGCCAACGATACCCAGTACCGCATTCCGTGCGGGCTCGATGCCGCCAAGGAACAGGAACTCATGGACCTGACGGCCAAGGCCTGCGACGCGCTGGGCATCGCCGGCTGGGGACGTGCGGACGTGATGCAGGACGCCGACGGGCAGTTCTGGTTCCTGGAAGTGAACACCGCTCCGGGCATGACCGACCACAGCCTGGTGCCGATGGCGGCCCGGGCCGCCGGTCTGGATTTCCAGCAACTGGTTCTGGCCATCCTGGCCGCCAGTGTCGAAGCAGACGCGCGAGGTTAAGGCCATGCAAGGCGCACAGCTCAGACATCAGCCCTCCGCACCCGGCCGCAAGCCGGTGCCGCGGGGCGCCAGCCGCATGGTGGCCAAAGAGCCGATGTCCGCGCGCCTGCCCAAAGCCAATTTCGGCTTCCTCAAAGGGCTGTTCTGGCCGGTGCTGCTGGTGGCCCTGGGGTTCGGCACCTACGAAGGCGCGCAGCGGCTCCTGCCGTACGCCGACCGGCCGATCACCAAGATCGCGGTGCAGGGGGACCTGAGCTACATCAGCCAGCAGGCGGTGCAGCAGCGGATCGCCCCGTACGTGGCGTCGAGCTTCTTCACCATCGACCTGGCCAGCATGCGCACGGAGCTTGAGCAGATGCCGTGGATCGCCCACGCCGAAGTGCGTCGGGTGTGGCCGGACCAGGTGGTGATCCGCCTCGAAGAGCAGTTGCCGGTGGCCCGTTGGGGCGACGAGTCGCTGCTCAACAACCAGGGCCAGGCGTTCACGCCCAAGGAACTGGCGAACTACGAACACCTGCCGCAGCTGTTCGGCCCCCAGCGGGCCCAGCAGCAAGTGATGCAGCAGTATCAGGTGCTGAGCCAGATGCTCAGGCCGTTGGGCTTCTCGATCGCGCGCCTGGAACTGCGCGAGCGGGGCAGCTGGTTCCTGACCACCGGTGCCGGTAGTTCCGGCCCCGGCATCGAGTTGCTGCTGGGACGCGGCAACCTGGTGGAAAAGATGCGCCGCTTCATTGCCATCTACGACAAGACGCTCAAAGAACAGATTACGAACATTGCGCGCATCGATCTGCGCTACGCCAACGGCCTGGCCGTTGGCTGGCGGGAACCTGTAGCGCCGCCGGCAGCCCAACCCGCTGTCGCAAAGAATTAAGAAGAGGCAGGACCCATGGCAAACGTGCAAAGCGGCAAAATGATCGTCGGTCTGGATATCGGCACCTCCAAAGTGGTGGCGCTGGTAGGCGAGGTCGCTGACGACGGCACGCTCGATATCGTCGGGATCGGCACCCATCCGTCCCGCGGCCTGAAGAAAGGCGTGGTGGTGAACATCGAATCCACCGTGCAGTCGATCCAGCGCGCCATCGAAGAGGCGCAGCTGATGGCCGGCTGCCGGATCCACTCGGCGTTCGTCGGCGTGGCCGGCAACCACATCCGCAGCCTGAACTCCCACGGCATCGTGGCGATCCGCGACCGCGAAGTCAGCTCCGCCGACCTTGAGCGCGTGCTCGACGCCGCCCAGGCCGTGGCGATCCCGGCCGACCAGCGGGTGCTGCACACCCTGCCGCAGGACTACGTGATCGACAACCAGGAAGGCGTGCGCGAGCCGCTGGGCATGTCCGGCGTGCGCCTGGAGGCCAAGGTCCACGTGGTCACCTGCGCCGTCAACGCCGCGCAGAACATCGAGAAGTGCGTGCGCCGCTGCGGCCTGGAAATCGACGACATCATCCTTGAGCAACTGGCCTCGGCCTACTCGGTGCTCACCGACGACGAAAAGGAACTGGGCGTGTGCCTGGTGGACATCGGCGGCGGCACCACCGACATCGCGATCTTCACCGAAGGCGCCATCCGCCATACGGCGGTGATCCCGATCGCCGGCGACCAGGTGACCAACGACATCGCCATGGCGCTGCGCACCCCGACCCAGTACGCCGAAGAGATCAAGATCCGCTACGCCTGCGCCCTGGCCAAGCTGGCCGGCGCCGGCGAGACCATCAAGGTGCCGAGCGTCGGCGACCGTCCGCCGCGCGAGCTGTCCCGCCAGGCCCTGGCCGAAGTGGTCGAGCCGCGCTACGACGAGCTGTTCACCCTGATCCAGGCCGAACTGCGCCGCAGCGGCTACGAAGACCTGATCCCGGCGGGCATCGTCCTGACCGGCGGCACCTCGAAGATGGAAGGCGCCACCGAGCTGGCCGAGGAAATCTTCCACATGCCGGTGCGCCTGGGCGTGCCGCACGGCGTCAAGGGCCTCGACGACGTGGTGCGCAACCCGATCTATTCGACCGGCGTGGGCCTGCTGATGTACGGCCTGCAGAAGCAGTCCGACGGGATCTCGTTCTCGGGCATCGGCAGCCGCGACAGCTACAGCAACGACGAGCCGCAGGCGCCGTTGCTCGACCGACTGAAGAAGTGGGTCCAAGGCAATTTCTGAAGCTTTACCGCAGCACCGCAACAAACGGCAGTAGGCGAAAAAACTAGAGAATGTAAGGAGAGGGAAAATGTTCGAACTCGTAGACAACATCCCCGCAAGCCCGGTAATCAAGGTTATCGGTGTCGGCGGTGGCGGCGGCAACGCCGTCAATCACATGGTCAAGAGCAACATCGAAGGCGTCGAGTTCATCTGCGCCAACACTGATGCCCAGGCCCTGAAGAACATCGGTGCGCGCACCATCCTGCAACTGGGCACCGGCGTGACCAAGGGCCTGGGTGCGGGCGCCAACCCGGAAGTCGGCCGTCAGGCCGCGCTGGAAGACCGCGAGCGCATCGCTGAAGTCCTGGCCGGCACCAACATGGTGTTCATCACCACCGGCATGGGCGGCGGCACCGGCACCGGTGCGGCGCCGATCATCGCCGAAGTGGCCAAGGAAATGGGCATCCTGACCGTTGCGGTCGTGACCCGTCCGTTCCCGTTCGAAGGCCGCAAGCGCATGCAGATCGCCGACGAAGGCATCCGCATGCTGTCCGAAAGCGTCGACTCGCTGATCACCATCCCGAACGAGAAGCTGCTGACCATCCTGGGCAAGGACGCCAGCCTGCTGTCCGCCTTCGCCAAGGCCGATGACGTGCTGGCCGGCGCCGTGCGCGGCATCTCCGACATCATCAAGCGTCCGGGCATGATCAACGTCGACTTCGCCGACGTGCGCACCGTGATGAGCGAAATGGGCATGGCGATGATGGGCACCGGCTGCGCCAGCGGTCCGAACCGTGCACGCGAAGCCACCGAAGCGGCCATCCGCAACCCGCTGCTCGAAGACGTGAACCTGCAGGGCGCACGCGGCATCCTGGTGAACATCACCGCAGGTCCCGACCTGTCCCTGGGCGAGTACTCCGACGTGGGTTCGATCATCGAAGCCTTCGCCTCCGAGCACGCGATGGTCAAGGTCGGCACCGTGATCGATCCGGACATGCGCGACGAGCTGCACGTGACCGTGGTCGCCACCGGTCTGGGCGCCAAGATCGAGAAGCCTGTGAAGGTCATCGACAACACCGTCCACACCACCATGGCCGCCGCCCCGGTACAGCCGCAGCAGGCCCCTGCACGTCAGGAGCAGCCAGCGGTGAACTACCGTGACCTGGACCGTCCGACCGTCATGCGCAACCAGGCCCAGGCCGGTGCTGCGACTGCCGCGAAGATGAATCCGCAAGATGACCTGGACTACCTGGACATCCCGGCTTTCCTGCGTCGTCAGGCCGATTGATGAAATGTATCAGGGGTATTCAGGTGATTGGTGTTCAGCAAAGGCTCGGTCTGCTATCATCGCCAGCCTTTGTTGATACCAGTTCGCAATTTGCGCTGAAGCGGCCCATGCCATGATTAAACAACGCACACTGAAAAACATTATCCGTGCCACCGGTGTTGGCCTGCACTCCGGCGAGAAGGTCTACCTGACCCTCAAGCCTGCGCCGATCGACACCGGGATCGTCTTCCGTCGTGCCGACCTCGACCCAGTCGTCGAGATCCCGGCCCGCGCCGCCAACGTCGGCGAGACAACCATGTCGACGACGCTGGTCAACGGTGACGTGAAGGTGGACACGGTGGAGCACTTGCTCTCGGCCATGGCTGGCCTGGGCATCGATAACGCCTACGTCGAGCTCTCCGCGTCCGAAGTCCCGATCATGGATGGCAGCGCCGGACCTTTCGTATTCCTGATTCAGTCGGCTGGCCTGGAAGAGCAGGACGCCGCCAAGAAGTTCATCCGCATCCTGCGGGAAGTGACCGTGGAAGACGGCGACAAGCGCGCCACTTTCGTCCCTTTCGACGGGTTCAAGGTGAGCTTCGAGATCGATTTCGATCACCCGGTTTTCCGCGACCGCACCCAAAGTGCAAGCGTGGACTTCTCCAGCACGTCGTTCGTGAAGGAAGTCAGCCGCGCCCGCACCTTCGGCTTCATGAGTGACATCGAGTACCTGCGCAAGCACAACCTCGCACTCGGCGGCAGCGTGGAAAACGCGATCGTGGTCGATGCCGATGGCGTGCTGAACGAAGACGGCCTTCGCTACGAAGACGAGTTCGTTAAGCACAAGATCCTCGATGCGATCGGCGACCTCTACCTGCTGGGCAACAGCCTGATCGGTGAGTTCAAGGGCTTCAAGTCCGGTCACGCACTGAACAACCAGCTGCTGCGCAAGTTGATTGAGCAGACAGATGCGTGGGAAGTCGTGACGTTCGAAGACGCCAGCACCGCTCCGATCTCTTACATGCGCCCGGTTGCGGCGGTGTAAGTAAAAAACCTCTCTAGTTTTTTGAAGGCCACCTTTGGGTGGCCTTTTTTTATGCCCGGATTCGTTGCACAGCGGGCGCCAGCCCCCTGGTGATGGCAGTGGGGTAGCCACCACAGTTGTAGTGGTGTGCATGAATCTTGCGAACACCCGGTGCCCCCTGTGGGAGCCAGCCTGCTGGCGATGGCTTCAGCACCGTCAGCACAAGGTTCAGGCCACCACCACCCGGTTGCGCCCACCTTCCTTGGCCTGGTACAGCGCCTTGTCCGCCGCAAACAGCAGTTGCTCAAGGCTTGAGTCCATTGCCGTCGTCCAGGTACTGACGCCGATGCTCACGGTCATCGGCGCCTCATCGCCGTCCGCGTGGGGCAACTGCTCCACCGCCGCGCGGATGTGCTCGGCGATCTGCCGGGCGCCGGCGCTGTCGGTCTCGGCGAGGATCACCGAAAACTCCTCGCCGCCATAACGGGCCACCAGATCCGCCGGGCGCCGCACGTTCGCGCTGACCACCCGGGCCAGCGCCTGCAATGCCCGGTCCCCGGCCTGGTGCCCGTGGCGGTCGTTGAAGGCCTTGAAGCGGTCGGCGTCGATCATCAGCACCGACAACGGCTTGCCCGAGCGCTGGGCGCGGAACCACTCGTGGCGCAGCGACTGGTCGAGCATGCGCCGGTTGGCCACGCCGGTGAGGGCATCGGTGGCCGCCAGCTGCGCCAACTCCCGCTCGGCCCGGTGGCGCAGGCGCAGTTCCCGGGCCAGCAGCCAGGTCAGCCACAGCAGGCCGGCGCAGAGCACGCCGGTGGCGCCGCTGATCAGGATCGCCGTGCGCTGCCAGGCGCCGAACACCGCATCGCCGGACAGGGCGACGATCACCGTCAGCGGCAAATTGCCGACCCGGGAGTAGGTGTACAGCCGCTGCCGCAGATCCATGCTGGAAATGCTGTTGAAGCTGCCGTTGCCGCCGCTGTCGCCGAGGATCCGGATCACGTTGGGCCGGTTGGCGAAGCTCTTGCCGATGGAGTCGCTTTGCAGGTAAGGCTTCTGTGCCAGCAGCAGGCCGTCGCTGTTGATGATGTTCAGGGTGCTGTCGACGCCGATGTCGAGGCTGTTGAACAGCTGGTCGAAGTAATCGAGCTTCATCGACGCCACCGCCACGCCGATGAATTCGCCGGTGTCGGAAGACATGCGCCGACTGAAGCTGATCCGCCATTGGTCGGCCTCGTCGCAGTCGCAGCGGGTCTTGAACGGACGGCTGATGAACAGGCCCGCGTCGCGGTTGAAGGCATGGGCCAGGAAGTAGTCGCGGTCGGCGAAGTTGCCCGGTTTCGGCTCGACCCGGGAAGAGTCGGCCACCACCTCGCCGTGCTTGTCGAGCAGCAGGATGTCGCCCTTGAAGCGCACTGCGGTGGAGCGGTCGAACAGGGCCATGTGGCGGATCTGCGGCGACACGTGCTTGAGGTCCTCGCGCTGGGCGGCGGCGATCAGGCCTTGCAGCGTCAGGTCGTACAGCTCGACGGTGCGCAGCACATCGGCGTCGATCAGTTGGGCGATGGTGGTGGCGCTGCGGGTGGCCGATTCCTGGGCGTTGGCGTGCTCGCGGATCAGCAGGAAGGTGACGATGCACACGATCGCGACGACGGTCAGCAGGCTGCCGAGAATCAGCAGCGGCACGGAACGTCCGGTCTTGCCCGAAGCAGGTGGGGTGCGGCTTGCGATCATGGTGGGCGTTCGGTTGTGGATTTTTGTAAGCGTAGGCCTGTAGATACCATTGTGGGAGCGAGCCTGCTCGCGATGGCGATCCTTCAGCAACCTGGATGTTGGCTGATGCACCGCCATCGCGAGCAGGCTCGCTCCCACAGGATATTGGAACGGCCTGAGGGTCAGGCCGATCCTCTAGCGTAGCGCCGATCTTAGAAGACGTTGATCGGGTAGTCGATGATCACGCGGTATTCATCGGTGTCGGAGTCCAGCGCGCCGTAGCCGTTGCCGCCACGGTTGGTCGCCCATTGCAGGCGCACCGCCAGGTCTTTGGCCTGGCCGCTCTGCACCACGTACTTGAGGTCGATGTCGCGTTCCCAGTGTTTGGCGTTGCGCCCCTCGGCGCTGTACCACGCGGCGTAGCCGGGGCTGTTCGGGTCGGTCTTGGTCAGGTCCAGGGTGCCGCGCGAGTAGGACACCGCCGAAGTCAGGCCCGGCAGGCCGACGCCGGCGAAGTCGTAGGCGTACTTGAGCTTCCACGAGCGCTCGTTGGGGCCGTTGAAGTCCGAGTACTGCTGGGAGTTGTCCAGGTAGATGCTGTCGCCCTGGCTGATGTAGTCGAACGGCGTGTTGCCGTTGACCCGCTGGTAGGCGGCGGTGAGGCTGTGGCTGCCGATGCCGACCGTGAAGTGCACGCTCCAGGTGTTGTTGTCGATGTCGCCCAGCAGCGCCTCGCCGGTGTCCTGGGTGTGGTAGTAATGCAGGCCGGGGTTGAGGCTGACCAGATCGTTCAGCGCCCAGGTGTAGTCCAGGTCGTAGTAGTACTGGTTCCAGATGTCCTTGAGTTCGGAGGCGTACAGGCTGCTGGTCAGGCCTTCGACGCCGCTCCAGGCCACGCCGGCCCAGTTCAGGTGACGGCTTTCGTCGCCGTCGGGGAGGCTGCCGTAGGAAGTGCCGATGCGCTTGTGGCCGCTCTGGTTGTAGGGCTTGGTGAAGCTGGCCTGGCCGCCTTCGATCAGCCAGCCGTCGAAGCTGCGGTTGGTCAGGCTCAGGCCGCGGAACGTCTGCGGCAGCATGCGGCTCTCGCCGCCGGCGATCACCGGGTTGGTGAGGAACAGGTCGCCGACCTTGAGCTCGGTGTCGAACGCGCGCATTTTCAGGGTGCCGCCGGCCGTGGAGAACGAGCCCGGCGCTTTGCCGCTGCCGTCGCTCACCGGCAGGATGCTGGAGTTGTCGGTGCCGCCACCGCCGTCGAGCTTCAGGCCAAGCATGGCGTGGGCGTCGACGCCGAAGCCGACGGTGCCTTCGGTGTAGCCGGACTCGAACTTGCCGAGCAAGCCCTGGCCCCACTCGATGTTGTCGTCCGCCTGCTGCAGGCGGTTGCGGTTCATGTAGTAGTTGCGGGCGTTGAGGTTGAGGCTCGAACCTTCGACGAAGCCTGCCTTCTCGGGTTCGGCGGCCTGGGCTGCCGGGGCAATCGTTGCGGCGACTGCAATGAACAGCGGGGTGAAACGGACTGGGTAACGCACGTGCGGTAAAGCTCCTTGGGTCAACGTTCCCTTCAATCGCTTGAGGGGCGGGATGTTTCTAATTGTTAAAGACGATCCGGACGGCCTTCAGACCACAACGAAAAAAAGGCCGCTGAAATTCAGCGGCCTGGAGTGACGACGGTCGAACGGGAAGAGCCAAACGACCGCGTCGAGGGAAATCGGAAGGAGCGCGGCTCAGCTGTCTTTCTCAAGCGACGGCTGTGCCTGGGAAGTGGCGGCCTGCGGGGACTGCGCGGCGTTCTGGGCCTTGGCCATCATCTCTGCCTGATGCTGCTCGAAGGCCTGGGCGCGGGCGGCGTTGTGCGCCACGAACGACTGGGATTCTTCGGCCATCGCCAAAGGCGACAGGATCAATGAGGACAAAACGAACGCGCTGGCAATTCCCATACTGTTGGACATCTCGAAAACCTTCTTGCTTGGCAAGTGCTGTGTGGTTGCGGGCAAAGATAAGGTCGCCGGACACCGGGAAACAGCGTGATTTTCATAAATGACTGTTACAGCGCAGGCAAAGATCCCGGGCGTCAGACAGGCAAGTGCATGCCGAAGGTGTTCATGCCGCGGTCGCTTTGCACGAACACGTCGCCGCCGTGCATCAGCGCGATCGCCTTGACGATGGCCAGCCCCAGGCCGTGGTTGTTGCCGCTGTTGCTGCGCGACGCATCCACCCGATAGAAGCGTTCGAACAGCCGCGGCAAGTGCTCGCCGGCGATCGGCGAGCCGGGGTTGGCCACGCCGATGCTGACTTGATGCTCTTGCACCTCGATGTGCACCTCGATCACCTGGCCCGGCGCCGTGTGCTGCACGGCATTGCTCAAAAGGTTGATCAGCGCCCGGCGCAGGTGGGCGATCTCGATGCGCACCTGGGCGTCGCCGCTGACCTGCACCTGCACCTGGGCGTCTTCGAGGATGAAGTCCAGGTATTCGAGGGTGGTGGCCACCTCGTCGGCCAGCGAAGTCTGCGTCAGTTTGGTGGCCTTGCTGCCCTGGTCGGCGCTGGCCAGGAACAGCATGTCGTTGATGATCGAACGCAGCCGCTCCAGCTCTTCGAGGTTCGATTGCAGCACTTCGAAGTAATGTTCCGCCGAGCGCCCCCGGGTGAGGGCGACCTGGGTCTGGCCGATCAGGTTGGTCAGCGGCGAGCGCAGTTCGTGGGCGACGTCGGCGTTGAACGACTCCAGCCGCGAATAGGCCTGTTCGACCCGTTCCAGCGTCGAGTTGAACGAGCTGACGAACTGCGCCAGCTCCGGCGGCAGCGGCGACAGGCGCAAGCGCCCGGCCCGCAAGGGCGGCGCCAGGCGCTGGGCCTCCTGGGACAGTTTGATCAACGGCTTGAGGCCGATCCGCGCCACCCAGTAGCCCAGCGCCGAGGCCAGCAGCACGCCGACGGCCGCCAGGCTGACCAGGGCGATCAGCAAGCGGTGCTGGGTCTCGTGGAAGGTCTCGGTGTCGATGCCGATCATGAAGCGCAGGGGTGGGCGCTGATCCTTGGCCGGCAGTTCGGTCAGCAGCACTTTGAGCGGGTAGGCGTGGCCGGGCAGTTGCAGGTCGCGCATGCCCAGCGGCCCCTGGGCGAAGGCGCGGATCAGGGCGTCCGGGCTGCCGTACTCATAACCCGGATCGCCGCTGACCACCCAGAAGCGGATGCGCTTGTCCTCTTCGCCGAGCAGGTTGAGCTTGGCGTTGATCTTCACCCAGTGCTCGGGCGTGCCGAAGCGGTTGAGCGCCGACTCCAGCACGCTGTAGCGCGCGTCGAGCTCGGCTTCCGGCAGCAGGCCCAGGCCCTTGTCCACCTGCTGGTACAGCGCGCCGCCGATCAGCAGGAACACCAGCAGCGCCACCAGGGTGAACAGGCCGCTCAGGCGCAGGGCAATCGAGTTACTGGACACCGCGGCTCTCCAGCACATATCCCATGCCGCGGATGGTGTGCAGCAGCTTCTCGTCGAACGGCCCGTCGAGCTTGGCCCGCAGGCGCTTGATCGCGACCTCGACGACGTTGGCGTCGCTGTCGAAATTGATGTCCCAGACCATCTCGGCGATGGCGGTCTTGGACAGGATCTCGCCCTGGCGCCGGGCCAGCACGCTGAGCAGCGAGAACTCCTTGGCGGTCAGGTCCAGGCGGGTGCCGGCGCGGGTGGCCTTGCGGCTGATCAGGTCGATCCACAGGTCGGCGATGCTCACCTGCACCGGCTCGTGGCCGCCGCTGCGCCGGGTCAGGGCTTGCAGGCGCGCCACCAGTTCCAGGAACGAGAACGGCTTGCCGAGGTAATCGTCGGCGCCGTCGCGCAGGCCCTTGATCCGGTCCTCGACCCGTTCCCGGGCGGTGAGCATGATCACCGGCGTCTGCTTGCGCGCCCGCAGCGCGCGCAGCACGCCGAAGCCGTCCAGGCCCGGCAGCATGACGTCGAGCACGATCACCGCGTAGTCGCCTTCCAGCGCCAGGTGCAGGCCCTCGATGCCGTCGCGGGCCAGGTCCACGGTGTAGCCCTGTTCCGTCAGGCCGCGGTGCAGGTAGTCCGCGGTTTTTTCTTCGTCTTCGATAATCAGGACGCGCATGACCCTGCCTCAGTCTGTGGTCGCCAGCGCCGCGGCGGGCGCCGGTGCAGGTCGATGGAATAGCCGTTCGAGCCACAAGTATATGACCGGCGTGGTGAACAGCGTCAGGGCCTGGCTCACCAGCAGGCCGCCGACCACCGCGATGCCCAGCGGCTGGCGCAGTTCGGCGCCCGTGCCGTAGCCGAGCATCAGCGGCAGGGCGCCGAGCAGGGCGGCGAGGGTGGTCATCATGATCGGCCGGAACCGCGTCAGGCAGGCCTCGAAAATCGCCTCCTGCGGCGCCAGCCCGCGGTTGCGCCGGGCCTCCAGGGCAAAGTCGATCATCAGGATGCCGTTCTTCTTCACGATGCCGATCAGCAGCACCAGGCCGATCAGCGCCATGATCGAGAAGTCCTGGCCGCACAGCCACAGCATGATCACCGCACCGAGGCCCGCCGCCGGCAGGGTCGAGATGATCGTCAGCGGGTGCACGAAGCTTTCGTACAGCACGCCGAGGATGATGTACACCGCCACCAGCGCCGCCAGGATCAGCCACGGCTGGCTCTTGAGCGAACTCTGGAACGCCTGGGCCGCGCCCTGGAAATTGCCGCTGATGGCGGTGGGCATGCCGATCTCGGCCTTGGCCCGGTTGAGCAGGATCACCGCATCGCCCAGCGCCACGCCGGGCGCCAGGTTGAACGACAGGTTGGCGGCCGGGAACATGCCGTCGTGGGCGATGGACAACGGGCCGACCGTGGGCGGGTCGAACCGGGCCAGCGCCGACAGCGGCACCATTTCCCCGCTCAGGGGCGAGCGCAGGTAGAAGTAGTTGAGGCTTTCGGCTTTGCCGCGCTGTTTGGTGTCCAGCTCCAGGATCACGTTGTACTGGTTGACCTGGGTCTGGAACTCGTTGATCTGCCGCTGGCCGAAGGCGTCGTAGAGCGCTTCGTCGACATCGCTGGCAGTCAGGCCGAAACGCGCGGCGGCGCTGCGGTCGATGCTGATGTGGGTGATGCTGCCGCCCAGCTGCAGGTCGTTGGAGATGTCGCGGAACGCCGGGTTGCCGCGCAGCTTTTCGGTCAGGCGCTGGGTCCAGGTGGCCAGGGTCGCGCCGTCGTTGCTCTTGAGCACGTATTGGTATTGCGCCCGGCTCGGGCCGGAGCTGAGGTTGATGTCTTGCCCGGCGCGCAGGTAGAGGACGATGCCCGGCACTTTCATCAGTTTGGGCCGGATGCGGTCGATGAACTGGCTGGCGCTGACGTCACGGTCGCCACGTTTTTTCAGGGCGATCCAGAAGCGGCCGTTGGCGATGGTCTGGTTGCTGCCGGAGACCCCGACCGAGTGGGAGAACGCCTGCACGGCAGGGTCGGCGGCGACGATCTCGGCCATGGCCAGGTGTTTTTTCACCATGTCGCCGTAGGAAATGTCTGCGGCAGCTTCAGTGGTGCCGAGGACGAAACCGGTGTCCTGCACCGGGAAGAACCCCTTGGGAATGAAGACATAGCCACCGATCGCCAGCGCCAACGACAGGCCGAACACGCCGAGCATCAGTTTCTGGTGGGCCAGGGCATGGCGCAGGCCTTTCTCGTAGCCGGCCAGCAGGCGCTCGCTGAAGCCGGGCTTGTCGTGGGCGTGGTGCGTGGGCCGGCGCATGAACAGGGCGGCAAGGGTCGGCGCGAGGGTCAGCGACACCAGCACCGAAATCATGATGGTCGAGGTGGCGGTCAGGGCGAATTCCTTGAACAGCCGACCGACCACGCCGCCCATGAACAGCAACGGAATGAACGCCGCCACCAGCGAGAAACTGATCGACACCACGGTGAAGCCGATCTCGCCGGCCCCCTTGATCGCGGCCTCGCGCATGTCGTCGCCGGCCTCCAGGTGACGGTGGATGTTCTCCACCACCACGATCGCGTCGTCCACCACAAACCCCACGGCCACCACGATCGCCACCAGGGTCAGGTTGTTCAGGCTGAAGCCGAGCAGGTACATCAGGGCGAAACTGGCGGTCAGCGACACGCCGAGCACCGCCGATACGATCAGCGTCGCCGACAGTTGGCGCAGGAACAGCGCCATCACCGCCACCACCAGCAGAATCGCGATCATCAGCGTGATCTCGACCTCATGCAGCGAGGCGCGGATGGTCTGGGTGCGGTCGATCAGCACCTTGACCTGCACCGAGGCCGGCAGCATGGCCTCCAGGGCGGGGAGGGCGGCCTGGATCCGGTCCACCGTCTCGACGATGTTGGCCCCCGGCTGGCGGGAGATCACCAGGTTCACCCCCGGCTGGTCGCCGGCCCAGGCCTGCACGTAGGCATCTTCCGAGCCGTTGACGACTTTGGCGACATCCTTGAGGTGAACCGGGGCGCCGTCCTTGTAGGAAACGATGAGCTGGCTGTACTCCTCGGGATGGAACAGTTGATCGTTGGTCGACAGCGTGGAAATGCTCGACTCGCCGTACAGCGCGCCTTTGGCCAGGTTGAGGCTGGTCTGCTGGATCGCCTGGCGGATGTCGGCCAGGGTCAGGCCGATGGCCGCCAGTTTGTCGGCCGACGCCTGCACGCGGATGGCCGGGCGCTGCTGGCCGGTGATGTTGATCTGGCCGACGCCGTCGATCTGGCTGATCTGGCGGGCCAGCAGGGTTTCCACCAGGTCGCTCAGTTCGGTGCCGGGCATTTGCGTCGAGCTGACGCTCAGGATCAGCACCGGGCTGTCGGCCGGGTTGACCTTCTTCCAGGTCGGCAGCGTCGGCATGTCCTTGGGCAGTTTGCCGGCGGCGGTGTTGATCGCGGCCTGCACCTCCTGGGCGGCGGTGTCGATGCTCTTGTCGAGGGTGAACTGCAGGGTCAGCAGGCTGGAGCCCAGGGCGCTGCTGGAGGTCATCTGGGTCATGCCGGGAATGGCGCTGAACTGCACCTCCAGCGGCGTGGCCACCGACGACGCCATGGTGTCGGGGCTGGCGCCGGGCAATTGCGCGGACACCTGGATCGTCGGAAATTCCGCTTCCGGCAGTGGGGCGATCGGCAAGCGCGGGAAGGCAATCGCCCCCACCAGCAGCAACGCGAACGTCAGAAGAATCGTCGCCACCGGGTGATCGATGCACCACCCGGACATCCCGCCGCGCACGCTCATGGCTTCGGCTCCGCTTGCACCACCTGCGCCGGTTCATTCATCACCTGCACGGTCGAGCCGGGCTTGAGCCGCGACTGGCCGTCGCTGACCAGGATGTCGCCGGCCTTCACGCCCTGGATGATGTCCTGGCCGCTGCCCTGATAGACCATCTGCACCTGCACCGCTTCGACCTTGTCGCCGTTGACCCGGTAAACGAAGTGTTGATCGAGCCCCCGCTGGACGACGGTCGGCGGCACCACCAGGGCGTCTTTATCCAGGGCGGTCTGCACCTTCACCGTCACCAGCAGGCCGGGCCAGAGCTTCTGGCCGGGGTTGTCGAACTCGGCCTTGGCGCGGATGGTGCCGGTGTTGGCGTTGATCTGGTTGTCGATCAGGGTCAGGTGGCCTTCGCCCAGCAGGTTGCCGGTCTCGCCGTCGGTGTCGGCGCCGATGTAGGCCTTGACCTGCGCGTGCTGCGGGTCGGCGATCAGGCCTTGCAGGGTCGGCAGCATTTGCTGGGGCAGGGAGAACTCCACGGCGATCGGGTCGATCTGGGTCACGGTGAACAGGCCCTGGGTGTCGGTCATGCGCAGGAAGTTGCCTTCATCGACCGTGCGAATCCCGACGCGGCCGGTGACCGGGGAGCGAATCTGGGTGTAGGACAGTTGCACCTGCGCCGCGTCAATCGACGCCTGATTGCCCTGGGCGGTGGCCTTGAGCTGGTTGACCAGCGCCTGTTGCTGGTCGTAGGTCTGCTTCGACACGCCGTCGTCGACGCTGAGCAGCTTGTAGCGCTTGAGGTTGACCAGCGCCACCTGCAGCTGCGCCTGGCTCTCGCCCAGTTGCGCCCGGGCCTGGTCGAGGCTGGCGCGGATCGAGCGGTCGTCGAGGGTGGCGAGCAGGTCGCCGGCCTTCACGAGTTGGCCTTCCTTGACCCAGAGCTTGGTGAGGATGCCGTCGATCTGCGGGCGCACCACTACGCTGTGCAGCGAGAGCACCGAGCCGATGCCGCTGGTGTAGCGCGGCACGTCCTGTTCGCTGACGCTGACGACCTGCACCGGGATGGCGGTGGGGGCCGCCAGTTTGGCCGGGGCGGGTTTGGCGATGTACCACAGGCCGGCGGCTGCCAGGGCGATCAGCAGGGTGGCGAGCAGGGCGGGTTTCTTCTGGATGTGCATGCGGTGGGCGCCAGGGGGACGGAGTTGGGGCAGGTTGTGTCTTTATAAACGGGTTTGGGGGTCGGGAGGGTGACGGCTGGCTGACGGCGCTGTCAGTTTCGGCTTCTTGGTTTTTTTGTTTTGGTCTTGGCGGCCTTTGGGCCGACCAGGTTGGGGGTGGTTTTGTGTGTATATCCGTTTCTTCGGGTGTGGCGGCTGGCGGTTCCGCCCTTACGGCGGGTCACTTTTGGCAGACGCCGGAATGCCGGCCCAGCCCAAAGTAACCAAAAGGTCTGGCCCCGGCGTACGGCCCCTCGCCTAGGCTCGGGGTCCCTTCGCTCCGGGATTCATCCGGGGGCATCGGCTACGGTTTGCTTCGCTGCACCTCCTTGCGATGTGTTTGGCTGCGCCAAACGGCGCTGCGCGCCCACCCCCGGATGAACCCCTCCGCTCAGCCTTCCGAAGGGGCCGGCAGATCAAGATCAAAAGCGAGGCGAGCTGACACTCGGCCTTTTGAGAAGCACGCCACGGCGGCCTGACAGCCGACCTGTTTCTGACTGCCCGACACAATTCCCTGTGGGAGCTGCGGTGCGACGATTCGACTTGCCAGCGATGGGGCCGGCACTGCCGACATCTGTGGTGACTGACTCACCGTCATCGCCGGCAAGCCGGCTCCCACAGGTTTTTGTGGTGTGCCTGGATTTTGTGGGCACCGGGCTACTTGTGGGAGCTGCGGTGCGACGACTCGACTTGCCAGCGATGGCGGCCTGCCAGCCGAGCAATCCCTCCCAGACCACCTCAATCCCTGTGGGAGCTGGCTTGCCAGCGATGGGGCCGGCACTGCCGACATCTGTGGTGACTGACTCACCGTCATCGCCGGCAAGCCGGCTCCCACAGGTTTTTGTGGTGTGCCTGGATTTTGTGGGCACCGGGCTACTTGTGGGAGCTGCGGTGCGACGACTCGACTTGCCAGCGATGGCGGCCTGCCAGCCGAGCAATCCCTCCCAGACCACCTCAATCCCTGTGGGAGCTGGCTTGCCAGCGATGGCGGCCTGCCAGCCGACCAATCCCTCCCCGACCACCTCAATCCCTTGTGGGAGCCAGCCTGCTGGCGATGACGGCCTGCCAGCCAACCAACCAATCCCCACCTGACTGCCCCCGATCCAACTGTAGGAGCCAGCCTGCTGGCGATAGCGGCCTGCCAGCCAATCAATCTCTACCTGACCACCCCAATTCCCATAGAACCTCACTGCATTTCAGAACCGAAATGTTTAAAGGCTGTTGCAGATTTGCCGAACCCTCCCACAAGGTTTTCAGGTTGTCCGTCGGAAGCCCGCTCTCTAGTCTTTCCCCGTCGCTGGCCATTCGGCGACCGGGTGTGAGATCCCCGGCTACTCATTTGGATACTTGTGCGAGTCCCTCCATAATCGCCGCCGGCTTAGACTGTCGGCGATTGTTATGGCGGCTATGTGCGGGTGGACGAATGTCCTGCCGGGTTATCCATGACCGGTGATCTCACCCCGTACATAGCTGCCACCACTTCTTCGAGTGAGATCGGGAAATCGTGGCTTCAAGACTTGGAGGATTTGCTTCATGGACAAGCTGATACCCGACCCACCCTCAACAACCCCACTCGCCGACGCCAGGCGCGCCGAAGAGCAAGCCAGAAACGAGCAAGCCGTCAAACGGGCCCTCGATTTCTACCTCAGCCCGGAACCCCACAAGCGCCGTCAGCCGAGTGCGATGTACACGGTCTGCCCCAACATCGGCAACGAGAACCTGCTGGCCGACGCCTGTGAGTCCCTGGCGTCGGCCAGCATCCTGGTCAGCAACTTCGCCAATGAGCTCAGCGGCCCGCATCGCAGCATGGCATTGGGGATCCAGCAGATCGTCATGCTCGCCGAGCTGGCGGTGAACCGGGCGCTGGACCGGGTGGCGCCGTTGGCGTGAGGCCGGAGCGTTCCGCCCATCGAACAGTCTCGGCATGAGGCCGGCCGGTTCCTTTTTCGGGGCTGTAAAGTGGTGGCGCGCAGGTATACTGCGCGCTTTCTCGGCTCCTTTCCGGAGCCGACCTCCCGCCTCCCCGGAGCCCCCATGACTGCCCCCACCGACGACGCCGTGACCGACGCCCCGGCCGTTCAACCTGATGCCAGTGAAACCCCGTCGGCCATCCCGGACTTCAAGTTCCCGTTCAGGCCCGGTGAGCTGGCCGCCGCCAAGGGTTCCAACCAGCCGTGGTACAAGAACGGCGCCAAGAACGGCCACACCAAAGTCCCCGGCATGGCGCCGCCCGGCACCCGGCGGTCGATGGGCAAGCGCTGATCCGGCGCCGATGTGCGGCCATCGGCTGCGATTTTCCGTCGCAGTGATGGCTAATTGCTCAGATCCTGAGCCAGATCAACGTTTATCCAATGAGTGCGCTTAGAGTCAGCAGCCCTGCCGACTCTTTCCAATAAAACGAGCGCGCTCTCCATGAAGATCAATCTCCCGGTGACCGGGCGCAACCTCGATGTTGCGCCCGATGCGAACATCCTCTCGACCACCGATCTGAACAGCGCGATCACCTACGCCAACGACGACTTCATCAACATCTGCGGTTATGGCCGTGACGAGCTGCTGGGCGCGCCGCACAACCTGCTGCGCCATCCGGACATGCCGCCCCAGGCGTTCGCCCACATGTGGCAGACGCTCAAGCGCGGGCGTTCCTGGATGGGGCTGGTGAAGAACCGCTGCAAGAACGGTGATCATTACTGGGTCAGTGCCTATGTCACGCCGGTGACGCAGAACGGCGCGGCGGTGGAGTACCAGTCGGTGCGCACCCGGCCGGACGCGCGGCTGGTGGCGGCGGCGGAGCGGGCCTATGCGCGGTTGCGCGAAGGTCGCACGTCGCCTTGGGCGCGCCTGCCGGTGCTGGGGTTGCGGGGGCGGATCACGGCGCTGGCCAGCGCGTTGCTGGCGCTGGTGCTGGGCACCGAAGCGTGGTTGCGGCCGGAGTCGTTGTGGATCGATGCCGGGGCGTTCGTGGTCGGCAGCGCGGTCTGCGCCCTGGGCGTGGGCTGGCTGCTGCGGCCGCTGGAGCGCTTGACCGCGCGGGCGCAAACAATCGCCGACAACCCCTTGAGCCAGGGCATCTACACCGGCCGGCGGGACGAGTTCGGCCAGATCGAGTTTGCCTTGCAGATGCTGGAGGCCCAGGTCGGCGCGGTCGTCGGGCGGATCGGCGACGCTTCGCAGCGGCTGGCCGGGCATGCCGCGCAACTGGTCGATCACCTGCACAGCAGCCACACCAGCAGCCTGGCCCAGCAGGCTGAGACCGATCAAGTGGCGGCGGCGATCCATCAGATGGCGGCCAGTGTCGCCGAGGTGGCCAGCCATGCCCAGCAGGCCTCGGTGGCGGCGGACATGGCCGGCACGGAAACCCGTGAAGGGCATCTGCTGGTCGGCGAAAGCCGCACGGCGGTGCTGCGCCTGGCCGAGGAGCTGGGCCGGGCGACCGAGGTGATCCATCAACTGGAAGGCCACAGCAGCGAGATTTCCGGGGTGCTGGAGGTGATCCGCAGCATCGCCGAGCAGACCAACCTGCTGGCGCTCAACGCTGCTATCGAAGCGGCGCGGGCCGGGGATGCCGGGCGCGGGTTCGCGGTGGTGGCCGACGAAGTGCGGGGGCTGGCCCAGCGTACCCAGCAATCGACCAACGAGATCCAGCGGATGATCAGCACCCTGCAGAACGGCGCCCGGGACGCGGTGCTGGCCATGCAGCAGAGCGGCGAGCATGTGGACAACAGCGTCGAACAGGCGAAGCGGGCGGCGCAGGCATTGGACGGCATCAGCGGGCGTGTGGGGCAGATCACCGAAATGAGCCTGCAGATCGCGGCGGCGGTGGAAGAGCAGAGCGCGGTGAGCGAGGACATCAACCGCAACATCGTCAGCATCCGCTCGGCCTGCGAGGTGACGGTGGACGAAGGGCGGCAGAGTCAGGCCAATTCGCAGGACGTGGCGGGGCTGGCGGGGGACCTGCGGTCGTTGGCGCGGGAGTTCTGGGGGCGGCGTCAGGTCAGGGATTGAGGGTGTTCCGGCCGGCCTCATCGCCAGCAGGCTGGCTCCCACGGGGGGGCGTTGCCGGACGGGTCTCTTCGCGGGCAAGTCGAATCGTCGCACCGCAGCTCCCACAGGTTTTTGGGTGTGCAGGGATTTGCGCACGACCGGGATCCCTGTGGGAGATTCTATGGTTGAGGCAAAGCCCTCAGCCTGCTTTTGGTTCATATTCGCTTTGCCCTTTGAGCAGGGCGAATACGATCCGGGCCAGTTTGC